>JAGQYK010000058.1:0-15110 GCA_020436125.1 Cyclobacteriaceae bacterium
CTGGCGCTTGTTGGTGGGGTACTGGGTGTACTTTTTATGGTGCCGCTCAGAAGATCCCTAATTGTAAAAGAACATGACAATCTCCCGTACCCCGAAGGTACAGCATGTGCTGACGTACTGATGGCAGGGGAAAAGGGAGGGAAGCTCGCACGAAACGTATTTTTGGGATTAGGTTTGTCATTTCTATACAAAGGACTCATGTCTATCGTGGGGCTATGGAAAGATGTGCCACAGTATGTGTTCGGCAGAAAATCATCATTGCCTAATGGTACCATCAATGCGGAGATTACCCCGGAATTATTGGGAGTAGGTTACATCATTGGTCCTCGTATTTCTGGTATCATGGTGGCAGGGGGAGTGCTTTCATGGTTGGTGCTCATTCCTTTGATTACGCTAATAGGGGATAGTCTCACGGTTCCGTTGGCTCCTGAAACTACCATGCTGATATCAGAGATGTCGCCCAGCCAAATCTGGAATAAATACATCCGATATATTGGCGCAGGTGCTGTGACTTTTGGAGGGATTATAACCCTAATAAAAACCCTGCCGACCATTGTGAACGCCTTCCGTGACTCCTTTAAGGACTTGAGATCCAAGGATCCGCAAGCAGAGGCTTCTAAACTTAGAACAGAAAAGGACTTTCCGTTGATATACGTGGTGGTAGGTTCTGTAGGGTTGGTTATCCTTATGTCAGTATTGCCAAATATCCCTACGAATTTCTTGTCCGCGATCATGATCGTGATTTTTGGATTTTTCTTTGTGACGGTAGCCTCAAGAATTGTAGGCCTGATTGGTTCGTCTTCAAGTCCTGTTTCAGGAATGACGATTGCCACGTTGATGGCCACAAGTTTGATTTTTATTGGTATAGGTTGGACCGGAGATTTTTATCAACCCATTGCCCTGGTGGTTGGTTCTATCGTTTGTATTGCGGCATCTAATGCAGGTGCCACTTCTCAGGATTTAAAAACGGGTTACATCGTAGGGGCCACGCCTGCCAAACAGCAATTAGGTTTGTTGATAGGAGTTCTCGTATCAACGGTGGCCATTGGTTTTACTTTGCTTTTGTTGAATGATACCTTAGGGATTGGTGTGGTCACTGAAGCGCATCCTAATCCACTACCTGCACCTCAGGCTACGCTTATGGCGACTGTGATTAAAGGGTTATTAAGTCAAAATTTGCCTTGGGGATTGGTTATTGCTGGCATGGGGCTATCCGCTGTTGTGGAATTGTGTGGTGTGAGTTCGCTTGCTTTTGCTGTTGGCGCCTACCTTCCTTTATCTACTACTTCTCCCATATTTGTTGGAGGTATGATTAAGCTTATTGCCGATAAAGTTACTAAGAGAAAAGAAGGAGAATCGGAGGTAGGGTCGGGAGCACTATTTAGTTCCGGTTTGATAGCAGGAGGGTCTCTAACAGGTATATTGGTTGCGGTACTATTAGGAACCAATGTAGACACCAGCGAAGGGCCTCAATCGGTAATTGCAATTATTCACCATGCCGTTCACAGTGTAATTCCAGAGGGGGGTGACTTAGTAGCCATTTTGATGTTTAGCATTATGGCTTATATCGTCTTCCGATTTGCTAAAGCCAAAGTGGAGTAAAAGAGAAGGGGCTGATTTAACCCTTATTTACTTCAGATCCAGCATCGATAATTTCTTTGAGCTCAGCTAAAGCGCGTTCTTCTGCTTCGTGCACTTTGCCATCGGCATGAACAATATCAAACATATCGGTATACACTTTGTACTTCTGCGAAAACTTGATGTGTGGGAAGTGATGGAAAGTATCATGTATTATACCCTTGATGTCATCGTGTTTTACTCCCTTGTATGAAGCAAAAGCGGCTTTCAATTTTCCCACTGGGTCTCCTTCTGTGGGGTAAAGTTTAGGTACTTTGTTGAGTATGGCTTCTTCTTCAGAAGGATGGTATTCTCCATCAGCGTGTGCCATATGGATGTAGAGAAATAATACGAAGTCGGCAAAACTGTTATGAATAACCATATTTAGATGAATGTGATTGAGCTTAAAATTAATGAAAAAAGGCTTCATCGTAAAATGAAGCCTTTTTTTGATTGATGAGCTAGGAATTACATCATTCCACCCATTCCACCACCTCCAGGCATTGGAGGCATTGCTTCTTTATCCTCAGCTATTTCAGAGACTACAGCTTCTGTAGTCAATAACAGACCAGCAATTGAAGCTGCGTTCTCCAGTGCAAGGCGAGTAACCTTTGTAGGGTCAATAATACCTGCATCAAAGAATGCTTCGAATTTATTATCGCGTGCATTGTATCCGAAGTCTTTCTTGCCATCGCGAACCTTATTCACGATAACAGAACCTTCCTGACCTGCGTTTTCAGCAATTGTTCTCATAGGAGACTCTAATGCCAATCTCACGATATTTACACCTGTCTCTTGATCTTCATTGGACAATCCAAGGGCTTCGATGTTCTTCAATGCATCAATAGCACGAATGTAAGCTACTCCACCTCCTGGGACGATACCCTCTTGTACAGCAGCTCTTGTAGCGTGCAATGCATCATCTACGCGATCTTTCTTCTCTTTCATTTCTACTTCAGTAGCAGCACCCACATAAAGGATAGCCACACCACCTGAAAGCTTAGCCAAACGTTCCTGCAACTTCTCTTTATCGTAGTCAGAAGTGGTCGTCTCGATTTGTGCTTTGATCTGTCCAACACGTGCCTGGATATCTGCTTTTTTACCAGCTCCATTTACGATGATGGTATTGTCCTTGTCGATGTTGATTTTATCAGCACGGCCAAGGTCTTCCAATTTTGCATCTTCCAGTTTCATTCCAGTTTCTTCTGAAATAACTTTTCCACCTGTAAGCACCGCGATGTCTTCCAACATGGCTTTTCTTCTGTCACCAAATCCAGGAGCTTTTACAGCAGCTACTTTGAGTGATCCACGAATTTTGTTAACAACAAGTGTAGCCAATGCTTCGCCTTCTACTTCTTCAGAGATGATCAATAATGGCTTGCCTGTTTGTGCGCTTTGCTCAAGGATAGGAAGCAACTCTTTCATAGCACTGATCTTCTTGTCGTAGATCAGGACATAAGGGCTATCCAATTCAACCTCCATTTTCTCTGTATTGGTTACAAAGTAAGGGGATAGGTATCCGCGATCGAACTGCATACCTTCTACAGTCTTCACTTCAGTCTGAGTTCCTTTAGCTTCTTCAACAGTGATTACACCGTCTTTACCTACTTTGTCCATAGCATCGGCAATCATCTTACCAATGGTTTCATCACTATTAGAAGAAATAGTAGCAACCTGAGCGATTTCGCTTGAGTCTTTAATCTTCTTGCTTTGCTTCTTTAAGTTTTCAACAACGGCAATAACTGCTTTGTCGATTCCGCGCTTTAGGTCCATAGGATTAGCACCTGCTGCTACGTTCTTAATTCCGTGGTTATAAATTGATTGTGTGAGTACAGTGGCAGTAGTTGTTCCGTCACCTGCTTCGTCAGCAGTTTTAGAAGCAACTTCTTTTACCAACTGAGCCCCCATGTTCTCAATTGCATCTTTCAATTCGATGTCCTTAGCCACAGACACACCGTCTTTGGTTACTGTTGGCGCACCGAATTTCTTGTCAAGGATTACATTTCTTCCTTTAGGTCCTAACGTTACCTTAACAGCATTCGCTAATTTATCTACACCTTTCTTTATTTTGTCCCTCGCTGAGGCATCAAAAGTTATTTCTTTAGCCATAATTCTTTAGTGTTTGTGGTTTAATTAAATAATTCCAAAAATGTCAGAGTTGCGCATGATGAGGTATTCTTTCCCATCGATGTTGATTTCAGTACCAGCGTATTTGCCGTAAAGAATGTTGTCTCCAACCTTTACCGTTACAGGCTTGTCTTTTACGCCATCACCTACCGCAATTACTTTACCTTTTTGAGGCTTCTCTTTAGCTGTATCCGGAATGATAATTCCTGAGGAAGTTTTAGTTTCAGCTTCGGCTGCTTCTACAAGCACCCTATCCTCGTTGGGTTTAAAGTTGATCTTTGCCATATGGATTTAAAATTTTTGTTTGAAAAGTTAAAGTTTAACAAAAGCTGCAACTGTCCATTTTTATGCCACATCATTTTTAGGGCTTCTTTTCAGACAGTTTTGCAGCATTGGGCGGCAAAGGTCATGAAAATTGCATTGCCTGTCAGAAAAGAGCCTAACAAAATGGCAGATTGTCATATTTTCTGCTTTTTCCGTATAATAGTACCAGACAAAACATGCAAAATCTATGAAACTACAAGAGAATTGGTTGACTGAAGGCCTCATAGACTTTGAGTACAAAAAGTATGTGCTATTGGCCTATTTGAAGAAGGTAAAGGAATCGTTCCATCGGGTGGAACTCTATCCATTTTTGTCTGATATGGTTTATCATTACCGCAACTTAAAATCCATAGAAGCCAACAAATCCTTGCTTTTTGATGCCTTCCCCAAAGCCCTTTCGAACGAGGACATCAAAAATCTGGAGTTGAATTACAGGACGATTATGGAAGACGATGTAGTAATGAAGGAAATTGAGTCGATTATCAATTTTGCCATTCCTCAATTGAAGGTACACTTGGAAGAGGGCTCTGCTATATACGAATATGTGGAGTCTAAATGTGAAATTGAACCTATTGGGTTAACCTCTTTAATGCTCAATGAGGGCTATTTGTTTATCACCGAACCTCCACAAACCGAGACTACGGTGTATAGGTACCACACTACTATATTTGGGAATAGCACAGATGAGTATAAGGCGATTAACTTAAACTATGTACTGAAAGAAAAACGGACACTTGGTAATAGCTATGAGAGGATAAAACTCAAACTGATCAAGCAGTTTAAGGATATGCCTAATCCAGCTACCTTTCTTATTCAATCGAAGCTTAAGTTTCCATTTACACCTACCCTTATCCCAGTAGCGAAGCGAATATTGGTGAAACGGGTATCACAGGCGGCATAAAAAAAAGGCCTCTTTTATCAAGAGGCCTTTTTTTAAATGTTTTTCAAGCTTATTCCGTGCTATCAGATGGGGTAGCAGGGTTGATTCTATTAAGATCAAGTCCAGGAGCTGTTTGCTGCTCCTTAGCACGATCCAGAATGTCATCTGATTGGTTGAAAGTCTTAGGTGTGGTAAAGTTGGTAGCCAAAGAAAAAACCATAATCGCAATGGCAAATCCCCAGGTAAGGCGCTCCAAAAGATCTCCAGTTTTCTTTACACCAATAAGGTTACTGGCTCCAGAACCGCCAAATTGACTTGACAATCCTCCTCCTTTAGAATTTTGAGCTAATACAACTAAAACAAGGAGTACAGCGGAAACAATAACCAGACTAATAAATAAGGTATACATGGCTTAATTTGTCAATTCTTCAATTTGAGCCGCAAAGTAAGCTTTTTTTTGCGGAAACTTCCAAATCAACTTACGTAGCACTTCAATTGCTTTTTCTTTTTTGCCTTGTTTGATCAGTATTTCTACCAATGTTTCAGACACGATATTATCAGTGAAAACACTGCTGCTCTCTGATAAATCGGTAGCCGGAGTAGCAGGAGAACTGGTTTTACCTTTTGATATGCTAGGCTTGGACTTGATGAATTTATCAATGATATCCAATTGTTCTTTTTGCTTTGGATCGCTGGGCTTAATCTTCTTTTTAGTGCTCTTAATTTCGGCAATTATACCCTTGTCAACAGCTTTTGGTTTTTTGGTTGGAGTAGAGATGTCCTTTACTTCTTCTACTGGCTGTTGGGTAGGTTTAGAGGCAGGAACAGCGTTGAAATTGGCCGAGGCGACCTCGAATCCATGCTTTAGTTTCTTCAGTCTGTCTAAATCCTGAAATAACTCATCTAATAGTTCATCACCACTAAGTTTCGAAGGAATAAATTCCTCTTTTTTCTCTTCGGTAGTAGTAGTGGCCGGATGGGAGGGTTGCTTTTCTGATGGTTTTGCAACCATCTTTTCTACCAACTTTTCCTTTGGCTGGTTTGAGACAGCAGCCTTTTGCGGTGCGGTCACCTCTTCTATCTGATCTATCTTCTCAGCCTCTTTTGATACTTCATTAACTTCTTCCTTTTTACTCAACTGTCTTTCTTCTGCAGGGGCTGTTATGAACGCCTTTAAAATGGCGCGGTCCGTAGCGTATACCGCTGCTTTATTCAATTTCGTTTGTTTCTGGTGTAAATCATTGAGCTGAGATCCACGAGCTACCAGATTGTGAATGGCCTGAGAGTATGGAAATTCATCTTGGAGCAACTGCAAAGCTGCTGTCTCCTCAGAGGAGAGAGAGTGGCTATTGACCAGTAGAAACAAGAATTTACTTTTATCCAAAACCATTGCAATGAAGTGAAGGTAAATGTAATGCAATTTGGTACTTCAAGCAACCATTGAGGTCAATCGAGCCTTGCGAAATTACCAGTTGGCTACTGTAGCGTTGAATATATCGAGCAGTATTTGGTCGAAAATGGTTTTCTCTAGTTGCTCCTGTACACTGGTAATATCCTGGGTATTGGGAAAGTCAGCGTAAAAAGTGAATGTCTTGTCCTTGAAACTATTCTTTGGTTCAAGGGTGTCCTCATAGCTGGCTTTGACGCCAATAGTCAGGCGGGTGAGCGCAGCTGCATCTGCTAACTGATTATTCCCCGAAGAGACAGGTGCAATGGGGCGGATTGTGTATTCCACAATAGTACCCTCTATTCTAAGTTGGCCATTATCCTGCACCACACTGAGACTTGAGTTTCGTTGATAGAAATCCTTTAAGTCGTTGGTGAAATTTTGAGCGAGATTGGCAGGAGCGAGGTCAGTATTATTAAAAAACTCCGCGACTACTATGGTATCAGCTGCGGTAGAGGCTCCTGTAAAGGAGTAGACACCACATCCCCAAATAATGAAGGATAGTGCAGTTAGCGTCACAAGGTTGTGCTTCACTTTACTCTTCAAGTTCGTACTGTTTTATTTTTCGGTAAAGGGTACGCTCTGATATCCCCAAATCTTGTGCCGCGTATTTTCTTTTGTTGTTATTTTTTCTCAATGCTTTTACGATCAACTCCTTTTCTTTCTTCTCTATAGACAAAGAATCGTCTTCTGTAACGTGACTAATGTCTTGCACTTCTTCCTCTTCTTCAATGGGAGTATTGTTTGGCTTTAATACCCTTACTGAATCTAAAGTTGGCTTTATCTCCTCTTCAATTCCTTCAAATAAATCAGCATGGTCTTTTACAATTTGAGCTGCATCGGATGGATTGGTAGCATTTTCCAACACGATCTTCTTCAGGTCGTTTACATCCTTTCGCATTTCAAACAAAACCTTATAGAGGATGTCTCTTTCAGAAATGTTTTCTGATGATTCAGTTTTGTAAAGGGCGGGTAACATGGAGTCCTTGGGTAGGTACTTTTGTAGTTGCTGATAGTCGATCTCTTTTTCCTCTGGTGATAATACTGAGATTTGTTCCACCAGATTTTTGAGCTGCCGAATATTTCCGGGGAAACGATATTTTAATAACAGAACTTTTGCGTCATCTGTAAGTGTAATGGGTTTCACTTTATACTTTTCCGCAAAGTCTGATGCAAATTTTCTAAACAGAAGCTCTATGTCATCACCTCGTTCACGCAGTGGTGGAACGTAGATAGGCACGGTACTTAGTCTGTAGTAGAGGTCTTCTCGAAACTTTCCATCCTCAACATTTTTCATGAGGTTGACATTGGTGGCAGCTACTACACGGACATCTGTTTTTTGAACTTTGGACGAACCTACCTTAATAAACTCACCATTTTCCAATACCCTTAACAACCTTGCCTGCGTACCCAGTGGCATCTCACCAATCTCATCCAGAAAAATTGTTCCTCCATTAGTCACTTCGAAATATCCTTTGCGTGCTTCATGAGCCCCGGTAAAAGAACCTTTTTCGTGGCCAAATAGCTCAGAATCAATCGTGCCCTCAGGAATAGATCCACAGTTGATGGCTATAAACTGTCCATGTTTTTTAGGGCTTAAGTGGTGAATGATTTTAGAAAACGATTCTTTACCACTTCCACTTTCTCCTGTAATTAGTACAGACATGTCAGTAGGAGCTACTTGCATGGCCACCCGCACGGCATTATTTAATAATGTGGAGTGACCGATAATTCCAAACCGTTGCTTTATACTTTGTATTTCCGAATCTTTAATTGTCATAATGCTTACGCTACTATCTTACCCAATAATGTTCCTCCTGTGCACTCTGTAATTAAAACATTGACATACTCGCCCTTGTTTTTGTTTTGTGCTTCAAACACAGCTACTTTATTGTTTGAGCTCCGACCTTGCAGGTGCTGATCAGATTTTTTAGAGGTGCCTTCAATTAGAATTTTAAATACTTTGCCTACGTCCGCTTTGTTGCTCTTTTCCGCATGCAATCTTTGCTTTCGTATTATTTCATTCAGCCTTCTCTTCTTTACATCCAATGGAATATCATCTGATAGCTTTTTTGCAGCCAGTGTTCCGGGGCGTTCTGAGTAATAAAACATATAGGCAAAGTCATACTCCACGATATCCATAAGACTAAGTGTGTCCTGATGTTCTTCTTCTGTTTCTGAACAAAACCCAATGATCATATCAGAGGATATACCGCAATCCTCGCCAAGTATTTCCCTTATTTTGTTAACCCTTTCGAGGTACCACTCTCTTGTATAACCTCTGTTCATTAACTCCAGTATTCGGCTGTTACCGCTCTGAACTGGGAGGTGGATGTTCTTACAAATGTTTTCATACTTGGCCATGGTATGCAACACATCGTCTGTAATGTCTTTAGGATGTGAAGTGGAAAAGCGGATTCTTAAATCAGGATGTACCTTTGCTACCATCTCTAGCAGATGGGCAAAGTTGATAGTTTGGCTAACTCCTTTTTTCTCTATTCGCGCTTTATTGTTTTCTTCTTCACTCCATTTATAACTGTCTACGTTTTGCCCCAATAAAGTGACCTCTCGAAACCCTTGATCAAATAATGCTTGAGCCTCCGCTACAATAGAGTGAGGATTCCTGCTGCGTTCCCTTCCTCGTGTAAATGGGACAACACAAAATGAGCACATGTTGTCACACCCTCGCATGATAGAGACAAATGCTGTAACACCATTCGAGTTGAGCCGCACTGGACTTATGTCGGCATAGGTTTCTTCTCGTGAGAGAAACGTGTTCACTGCTTTTTGCCCATCGTCAACCTGATGAATTAGCTTGGGTAAATCGCGATAGGCATCGGGACCTGCTACCAGATCAACCATTTTTTCTTCTTCAAGCAAGGTTGTTTTTAATCGCTCGGCCATACAGCCCAGCACGCCAACCAATAGTGTGGGCTTACGTTTTTTAAAGCCATTTATATGTTTTAGCCGGTGCCTTACTGTTTGCTCCGCTTTTTCACGGATGGAGCATGTATTCAAAAATATGAGATCAGCCTGATCAATATCAGATGTAGTATCATACCCCTCTTTTGCCAAAATAGATGCTACGATTTCGCTGTCCGAAAAATTCATCTGGCATCCGTAGCTTTCGATGTACAGCTTTCTGGTGTGACCTGAATTACTATCTGGTGATACCTTTATTTCACACTGCTCCACTCCAGCAGTATCAATTACATCCAAATCCTGTATCAAATCCTTCATGTTTCTCATTTGAGGACGCAAATTTAATGTTTTTAGTCTTTAAAAGTGACATCTTGTCATGTTCTTAATATGGAAACCAGCATTTTTTAACTGGAATTCGTTCCTTATCGTACTTTTGCTTCAAATTCTTGAAAAATGGCCATTATTAAATCAGTGCGTGGGTTTACACCTAAAATGGGTAGCAAATGCTTTTTAGCAGATAATGCTGTCGTAGTTGGCGATGTGATTATGGGTGATAATTGCACCGTTTGGTTCAATGCCGTGGTTCGAGGTGATGTAAACACCATTACAATTGGAAATAACACAAATATCCAGGATGGCGCTGTGATTCATTGTACCTATGAGAAGTCCAAGACTGTTATTGGAAATAATGTCTCAGTAGGGCATACGGCTGTCGTCCACGGCTGCACAATTGAGGATAACGTATTGATAGGCATGGGTGCCATTGTGATGGATAATGCCGTTATTGGCGCGGGGTCAGTAGTTGCTGCAGGTGCTGTAGTGCTTGCAGGAACGAAAGTAGAATCAGGATCTATCTATGCTGGTATGCCCGCCAAAAAGGTGAAGGACATCAGCGCAGAAATGATTGCGGTGATTGATCGTACAGCGAAGAACTACCCCATGTATGCAGAGTGGTTCAATGAGTCATAGTTACCTTTTTGGTACTGGGATTACAATTTGACTTAAGTGACCTTCGTCCCCAACTGACTGTACAGCAAAGAAGTAATTATCTTTAGAGTAGGGGAGTTCTACTTTGGTATCCTCTACATAAATCTTCTTTTCCCAAAAAGGTTGGTACGTCTCTCTAATGAGTACGTTATACCCTTTGATTTTAGGGCCGGTAGTGGGTGCTTGCCAGGACAGGTTGGTCATGTTGCTCAGATTAACCTGCATATTTACCTCAGTGGGAGCTGCCGGTGCCTTTGCCAGTGAGGCCATGGTTGCCAGGTTCATCCTCGCCACGTTAGCAGCATAATCAAAGTCCATAAACTTAATCTTATCACCGTATTCAATACCCTCCTCGTCACGAACGTTTTGGTGCTGTTGTGTATAATTTTCGTTGAATACTGTAAACCTTACTGCAGTGTAACCATTTTGAAGAAATGGCGTGTGGTCTCCACCGCGCAGGAACCGGTCGGGTCTCATATTCACTGTGGCACTAAAACCGAAGTCGTATGCTTCCCCAGTTTCTTTAATGTATCTCGCCAATTGTCTTGATGGACTATCGTTCTCCGATTTCATTGCTGACCTGTTTTTTGTATCCTGCTCACTCTCGATGGCTGGTATCATTTCACTAAAAATACGTATGGTCTTCTCATTTTTGTCATTGGTCTCACTGGCGATAGAATTACCCACAATATCGTTATTCAACATGGCGATGAGGTTAATATTTTCCTCCCTCATCTTTACAGCCATATGGCGTGCCCCTAAAAGCCCCTGTTCTTCACCCTGCACTGCCATAAAGATGAGTGTGCAGGGAAACTGATGCTGAGATAATAACCTGGCCAATTCAATAACCACCGCAACTCCAGAGGCATCATCATTGGCTCCAGGAGCTGCATTAATGCTATCAAGTGGGTCGCTATTTCGCGAATCCAGATGCCCGCTGATTAAAATCACTCTGTCATCATTGGGGTCAGTCCCCTTTAAGGTAGCCACTACATTCTTCATGGTGACCGAATAGGGAACACGAGAAGTACCGCCATCAATAACATAAGGATCCAACTCCACCGTCATGTTGGCATTTGACTGTTGGCGGAATTGAAGAAACTTGGATGCCACCCATCTTCTTGCTGCACCGATTCCCTTGGTTTCACTTACTGTATCACTGAGTGAATGTCTGGTTTCGAAACTCACCATGTGTTCAACATAGCTTTTTATACTGTCGGCTGAAATCTGTTTTATCATTTCAGCTATCTGAGGGTCCAGTTGATTATCATCCTTTTCTTTTTCGGGAGCAGTGCATTGAAAAAGAGTAACTAAGGTCAGGAGTATAGGGAGTAGGTAGCTTGGTTTCATAATTTTGATATATGATGGCAAAGACTCATTTTAAATTCATAAAGTCAAGCTGAATGATTCAAATCATTTGACCTATTGATCTCACTTATTTCGCGTGAAATGATTGATTATTGACAAATCTGGCCTTCCCATTGCTTCAATATCGGAGATACTCGTATATATTTGCGCCCTTAACTTTAAGAATAAACATGAAGCAAGCCTCGATGATTATAAATGTGGTACTGGCAGTTGCGCTAGCCGTGCTGTATTACCTCCATTTTAGCAGCAAAAATTCTACTGCTACTCCTGAAGCCAATGCGACTGGTGTGCTGGGGGATTTAAGAATAGCTTATATCAATGCAGACTCAGTGCTGACACATTACGAATATTATAAAGTGAACCGTGATAAACTGGAAGCTAAGAGTAAAAAATTGGATGCAGACTTGAATAGCCGCGCCCAGGGATTGCAGCGTGAGATTACGTCCTATCAGAATACTGCTGGTTCTTTAACCAGAGGGCAGGCCATGGCTTTGGAGGAAGATTTGACTAAGAAGCAACAAAACTTAAGGGTTTATCAGGAAAGACTAGCACAAGAACTTGCTATAGAAGAGAACAAATTCAATAAGGAATTATATGATAGAATTACGGCTTACTTGAAGGAGTACGGATCTCAAAACGGTATACAAGCTGTACTTAAGTTTGACCTGACAAGTGACCTGCTTTATGCGGGAGATGCGATAGATATTACGAAAGATGTGATTGTAGGATTGAATGAGAGCTATAACCAGGGTGACACTCAGGTGAGTGATTCGACAAAGGTTAAGTAGTTTTCCTGTTCTAGTAAATGTTAAAGAAAAAGCCGGTTAAGATACCGGCTTTTCCTTTTTTGACTGATATGTTTTAATTTTCAGATTATTGGTTGTTTCAAGGAGTTGTATTTTTGGCCTGTACTGACAGGGATGAACTATAAGTAGGATGAAATCTTTGCTTGCCGTATTGAATGTGAAGCCCGAGGAGCAACAGCAGGTGCTACTTATGCTTAGTACAGGATTCTTTATGGGTATCTTTATTGCCACCTATACGGTAACTGCTGAATCTCTTTTTCTTAATCAATTAGCAGGCCAGCTCGATCAGGCATTCCTGGCTTCGGGTGTGTTTGGTATTGTTTCTACTTTGTTATTCTCCTCCCTTCAAAATAGAATCAAGTTTAGTACGCTGACCACTTCCAGTATTTTGGCCATTGTGTTTTTCACGGTAGGGGTGTATCTCATGTATAATTTTGGTGACCCGGCTTACCATGATGAGGTGCTCTTTACAATGTACTGCCTTACCGGACCAATGACGGCTGTACTTCTTTTATGTTATTGGGGAATTTTCGGACGACTTTTCAACTTTAGGCAGAGTAAAAGAATAATTGGATGGATCGATACAGGTCAATTGGTGGCGTCTATTCTTGCATTCTTTCTTATCCCATTGACCGCTGTCTTTTTCACAGAGACATCCAATTATCTTATCGTTTGCACCGTAAGTATCCTACTCTCGGCCATTCTTTTTATCATTATATCGTTTAGGTTTCCCCTAACCAAAAATGATCCTCGCGAATTTGAATCCACCGTAAGAAAAGAGACTTCTTTTGGGAGGATATTCAAAGATCCATATGTAACGATGTTGAGTATCTTTTTAATGATATCAATGATCACTTTTATTTTTAATCAGTATGCTTTTCAGGACTTGATCAATGAGCAATACCCAGATCAACGAGAGCTTACTGACTTTCTTGCGTATTTCAATGGAGGAATTTACTTTCTCAGTTTGCTGATGCAAACTTTTGTCAATGATAAGATCATTGGAAATTATGGGATAAAAGTATCCCTCTACGTATTGCCAGTAATCGTAGGCATTTTTGCGATTGGTGCTCTTTTTACCGGAGTGATTTTCGGATACGATTTAGCGCTCACTCCGACTACATTTATTTTCTTCTTTTTATTCATGGCATTAACCCGATTATTTAATGCCACTTTGAGAGATTCCCTTGAAAATCCTGTATATAAACTATTATTTATCCCACTCGATAACAGTTTGCGTTTTGGTATTCAGGCCAAGGTAGAGGGAGTGGTGAATGAATCTGGAAGATTTATTGCAGGGGTTTCCATTTTTCTATTTGCCCTTATTCCGTTCTTTAATTTATTGTGGATACCTGGAATCATTTTATTGCTAGTGGGTGCTTATTTTATAGTTGGTAGCAAGTTGTATAATGGATATAAGAACAAGATTCGAGCTAAACTGGAATCAACTGATTTCCAGCAGGATAAACTTGAAATTGGGTATACCCAGATCACTAGCAAATTGGAAACATTGTTAGGAATCAATCAGACCTCAAAAGCAGTTTTTTCATTTAAGTTATTAGAAAAAATCAATCCAGCGCAAATCGCTACTTGGATAAATAACCTCATGAAAAATGAGGATGAGGATGCACGTGAATATGCACAGAGGAAAATGAATGAGCTTAAAGGATTGTCCGTTTCTGATCGATACGTAATTAGGATAAATCCGAATCAGACTAAGGCGTCTGATAAAAACATTCTCACCAAATCGGATCTTGCTCAAATACTTGAAAATAGTGGTGACATCACTAAGCAAAGAATTCAAAAACTAACCAGATCTTCTTCTGAAGAGGATAGACAGTATGCAGCGGAATTATTATTACATTCTTCAGCTGAAGAAAATATTTCATTCTTGATGGAGCTGCTGAATGACTCAGTCCCAAGTGTTAGAAGTACAGCAATCAAAACTGCAATCCAAAAATATAACGATGAAGTTATAATGGCACTCATCGATAATTTGAGGTATCCATTGTTTGGAAACCAGGCAATGAGTGCGTTGGTATTGATTGGAGGAAAATCCCTCAATCTTCTTGAGAATGCTTTTTATAGATACAGCAACAATACACAGGTACTTATAAAAATCGTTCAAGCAATTGGTAGAATAGGAGGCCAGCGTGCGAAGGATTTATTGTGGAATAAGATTGATTATCCGGATAAGATGATTGTATCTCAGGTACTTTTATCATTGGGTGTTTGCGGTTTTAAGGCTGGTGTGTCTCAGATCACCAGGATCAAGTATGCTATTGAATCAGATATAGCAGATATCAGCTGGAACTTGAATGCAATTCAGGAAGTAGGATCCAGTGGTGAAGCTAAAATTATTAAACAAGCTCTTGAACGTGAGATTCAAAATGACATTGAGCATATCTATATGCTCCTTGCCATGTTATATGATACACGATCTATTCAACTCGTAAAGGAGAATATTGAAAGTGGTACCACTGAGGGAACAACGTATGCTGTTGAGTTGCTGGATGTGTTCTTATCAGAATCTTTAAAGCAGCGTGTAATTCCTGTTTTGGATGAACTGTCAGTAGCAGAAAAGATAAAGCGATTGGAAACGTTTTATCCAAGAGCAGACCTCGATAATAAA
>JAGQYK010000058.1:15210-22332 GCA_020436125.1 Cyclobacteriaceae bacterium
GCAGTTTTGCACCAGATAGGTGTCCAGAAAATCAAAGATTTCAAACTTGATCTCATCGCCCAACTGTTTAATAAAGACACCCTTGTTCGAGAGGCTGCGGCTTGGGCTTTAAATCAAATTAATCAGGAGGAATACGAAATTAATTCAAGAAGACTAGGTGAAGATGTAAAACGTAAATTAGATGAGGTTATCTACCACCGAGAGCACCAAACGCATCAAATGGTGTACGACAAGGTGATGTTTTTTAAGTCTATTGATGTATTTGAAGGGATACCAGGTTTAGCGCTATCTAATCTGGGAGATATTTCTGAGGAGGTGAAACTCAATAGTGCCGAGTCATTGGTAATTGATGGAAAAGTGAATAATAATTTCTATATCATTTACAGTGGAAAAGTTGAGTTTTTTGAGAAGGGAAAAGTGGGTGGAGAGTATGAAAAAGGCCAATTTATAGGAGAAATGGTAGCATCACCCTCCTTCGTCAATACCCATGTTTTAATTGCAAAAGAGGAGACTATACTACTTGCATTTAATAAGGATCAGTTCTATGAACTGTTATCAGATAATGTTAAGCTGGCGGATAGGGTTTTGGAATATATCTGATTTTGGCTAAATTTCACAGATTTTTAGGCTAATACCCAATTTTTAGGCCTTTTGGAGCATTTTTTAAACTTCAGTTTACATCGGTGAATATTCGTAATTCGAGTGCTACTTTACTAAATTTCAAATTCCATTATTTGAATCGATGCTGAATTACTCTGTCCAAGTTGGCGAATTCGATGATGATGCTCCAGGCCCGCAAGAGTCGCACGGAGGATTTGGGTTTAATCCATTCCCAGGATTAAGACCATTTAGTATAGCTGAAAGCCATCTTTATTTTGGAAGAGAAGGTCAGGTCGATGATATCCTGGTAAAACTTTCGGCTCATCGTTCAGTGACTGTTATGGGTTATTCTGGAAGTGGTAAATCCAGCTTAATGCATTGCGGTTTGGTTCCTGTTCTCTATGGAGGCTTCATGACTCAAACAGGGCCCCATTGGCATATTATTACCGTAAGACCTGGAACCGCACCCATAGCCAATCTTGCCAATGCGATTATTGATTATCAAGTCAAGACGCAACAGATAGACGAATCTGATAGGGAGATTCACAAAGCAATAATCTCTTCAGTACTACGAAGTAGCCCTGATGGTTTGGTTGAAATCGCTAAATACGTTCAGTCAAAAGCCAATGAGAATGTATTTTTCATGATTGATCAATTTGAAGAGCTCTTCAGGTATGATGAATCCTCTGGGGATGAGCATTCTAATGACGCGACTGCCTATGTGAACTTGATTTTAAATGCGGTCCATCAAACCAAGGTACCTGTTTACGTTGCCTTGAATATGCGCTCCGATTTCATAGGGGAATGCTCGACTTTTACAGGGCTTACCCAAATGATTAATGCCAGTAATTACCTCGTTCCTCAAATGACGAGGGAACAAAAGCGAATGGCTATTGAAGGGCCAATTGCAGTTGGAGGGGGGAAAATATCTGGCAGATTGGTCAAAAAGCTTCTTGCGGATATCGATAAACATCAGGATCAGCTCCCCATTTTGCAGCATGCGCTTATGCGTACCTGGGATTATTGGGTGGACAACCGAGAGCCTGGTGAACCAATGGATGTGCGCCATTATAATGCTATTGGTCGGATAGAGCAGGCATTGTCACTTCATGCCAATGAGGCGTATGATGAGCTTTCCTCTAAGGAAAAAGAGATAGCAGAAATTTTATTTAAGAACGTAACTGAAAAAGGAGAGGATAATACAGGGATGAGGCGTCCTGTAAGAGTAACAACTGTTTCGGAAATCGCAGAGGCTTCTGATGCCGATGTGATAAAGGTGGTTGAGAACTTCAGAAAACCAGGGCGGTCGTTTTTGATGCCAGATGCTTCGGTTAAATTAACTAATGCTTCGGTTATTGAACTCTCACATGAGAGTATCATGAGGATATGGAATCGCCTCTCAACGTGGGTAGACGAGGAATCCGAATCGGCTCAAACCTATAAGAGAATTTCAGAGGCAGCAGCCATGTACCAGATTGGTAAAACTGGATTGTGGCGGCCACCAGATTTACAATTGGCACTTAACTGGCAAAAGAAACAGCGACCTACCCGTTCCTGGGCACAGCGTTATGATATTGCCTTTGAGCGTGCCATTGTTTTTTTAGATACCAGTAGGATCACCTACGAGGCGGAACTTAAAAATCAGGAATTACTTCAGAAGCGTACCCTGCGTAGGGCCAGAACAACCAATATCGTTTTGGTTATCTTTTTATTGATAGCCATTGCCTTCTTCTTATTTGGATTGACACAACAGATTGCGGCAGAGAGAGAAGCTGCGAATGCGAAGGAGCAACAGAAAATAGCGTTGGAAGCAAGGGACATTGCCGAGAGCCAAACAAAAATAGCAGAAGAAGAGAGACAAAGGGCAGAAATAGCTTTAGCAGAACAAAGAAAATTGGCAATTCAGTTAGCCGAGCAAGTTAAGATTGCCAAACTAAAAACTATTGAAGCTGAAGCAAACTTAAGGATCGCGGAACAGCAGCGGGCGATTGCAGTGGAGCAAACTGGAATAGCACAAAAGGCAACCCAAGGTTTCCAGGAACAGTATATTATTGCTCAAGCCGCCTTAAAAGATGCCAACCGACTTCTTTACCTTTCTGTCGCCCAATCCATGGAAGCAAAATCAGTTGGTATAGATGACCCGGAACAGGCAGGACTTTTGGCGATGCAAGGGTATTTGTTCCATACCAAATTTGAAGGAAAACGCTATGACCCATACGTTTTTAGTGGATTGTATTATTCCTTGGCTAAGCTTAACGGGTCTAATTACAATGCATTATTTGTTCCAGGTAAATTACGGAATAGAATGTATTCTCTAGCTATTTCCAAAAACAGTAATACTTTCTACACTACAGGTAATGATGGTAGAATTTTCACAGGTGACTTCATAGATCATCAAATGGGAGATCAGGTAGGTGCTAATCCTTTCCCGAATCGTGTGGTTGTTCTTAGTAAGGACGAGAAGTATCTTGTTAATGGTGGTGATTCAAGTTTTGTTCAAGTTTTTGCGCTCGACAAAGGCAGAAGACCTTTGAAGATAGAAGGACACCATGGTTCAATTAATGATATTAAATTTTTGCCTGACAATTCAGGATTTATATCCACGGCCTCGGATCGTACGCTCAGATATACTAATCATGTCACTGGTGACAGTAAACAATTGTTGAGCCTTCCTTTTAGCTTAAAGGCCATAGATGTCAGTGGAGATGGAAATTGGTTGGCAGGAGTGGCAACCTCTGGGGAGCTAATCATTGTTGATCTAAGAACCAATACCTATGAAACTATAGCTAACGAAGCACCTAGTCGAATACTTTCAGTAGCCTTCCACCCAACGAGAAACCTGATTGCTTACGGAGTGGAGGTAGTTAGTGAGAGAGGAGTACCGGTGCGAGGAACTGTCAAACTCTTTGATAACAACACAAAACAGGTCACTAAAGAATTGTCAGGTCATAGGTCAGGTATCTCGGCCATAAGATTTAGCCCTGATGGATTGCTGTTAGCCAGCGCGGGCCTTGACAGAAAATTGCAGATGTGGGTAGTTGATCAAGAGGAGGACTTACCGATTTTGATGGATAACAACAATGGTAATATTTGGGATATTGGGTTTGCTAAAGATTCAAATTATCTAATCGCTTCATGTAACAATGGAGAGATTAGGATTTGGCCGACAGATCCTAAAATGCTTGCAGAACAAGTTTGCCCTAAGTTGACAAGAAATATGACTCCTGAGGAATGGGAGATTTATGTTGCGAATGGTATTGGATACGAGACTACTTGCAAGAGCTTATTGATAAGTGATTTTTAGATTAAAAAAGGAAAGTAATTAACCATTGTGAGGTCAGCTATAGTTGCAATTATTCTTAGTTTCTTTACACTGACTTCTTATGGTCAGGAGACTGGCTGTTTGCAAACATTGACGCTTGCTAATGAAGAATTTAGTGCAGGACGTTTTTTTGGTATTCCATCCTTGCTTAAAGAATGTCTTGAGAACGGTTTTACTACCGAACAAAGAGTACAAGCTTACTATCTTTTAGCACAAGCATATCTTATTCTTGATGATCCTATCGCTGCAGAAGACAGTTACCTTAAATTGCTAAAAGCCGACCCCGAATTTGTAGCCACTCCAGAAAATGATCCAATCGATTTAGTTTACTTAAGTAAAAAATTTACTGCTACACCTATTTTTACCCCTCATTTTAGGGTGGGGGGTAATGTTTCGATGGTGCGTACAATCCATGAAATTAATACTGAGCCTTATCCCGTTGAGAGAAAAAATAAGCTAAGGCCAGGTTTTCAATTCGGTGGTGCGATCGAGTGGAATATCAGCGATAACTTGAGTGTAGGGGGAGGATTAATGTATGCCTTTAAATCTTTCAAGATTGAGAAATCCGGAATCTCACTTGATGATAGACAAGAAATCACTGAACGCCAGAATTGGTTTGATGTCCCATTATATGTAAAGTATAGGGATAATCTCGGGAAGATTCGTCCTTATGGATATGCAGGTATATCCTTAAGTGCATTGGTTGGATCTAGCGTTGAATTACGCTTAGAAAATGTTAGTTCACAAGGTAGTCAGGTGCCTACTGAGGGACCTAATGAAAGGATAGGATATAAAAGAATCTTTTTGAATAGATCATTACTTTTTGGAGGGGGTATTTATTACAAAATGGGAAGAAATTTCATATTTGCTGATTTACGCTATATGGCTGGGTTGAATAACCTTGTCAATGTTGAAGAGAATTATCAAGACGAAGGCGGAGCCTTTTCGCAAAATACAGCTAGATATAGATGGGTGGGTGATTATTATAGATTAGATAATGTTTCACTCTCTATTGGCTTTGTGAAACCACTTTACAATCCAAGAAAGATTAAGAGGGTAAACACCAAAAAGGTGATGCGAGATATTTCAAGAGAAGATAACAACTAAATGAATAAGGGCTGGCTTTATCTGTTTGTTTTGAGCATCGTAGCTTTGAGTTGCGATACGGCTTCCAATATTGAGCCTCCTGAGGATAGCTTTTTCCTGAAATATTATGGAAACGAAGGAAATCAGGAAGGGGTAGATGCTGTGGTCAATACGGACGGAACGATTACCTTATTGGGCATGACTGATGAAATTGACTTTGGAAAACAATTATACCTTGTGAACATCCAGCCCAATGGATTGATCAATTGGGAGCGAAGGTATGGTGATGCAAGAAATGAGATAGCCAAAGATCTCATAATTACCAGTGATAACCGCCTGGCGCTAGTAGCGGATATTGAGAATTCGCCAACAGAACACGATATTTTGGTGCTTACCCTGAGCCTTGATGGCGGCATTATTGCCAGTGATACCATTAAGTTCGACAACGGAGGCACGCCAACAGATGAAACTGCTAATTCAATTACACAAATAAGTGATGGTTTTATTGTTGCAGGCTCTACTAGTAAGCTTGATTTAAAACCAACAATACCGGGTGGCAATGCAGGTGATACTCGGGATGCACTGCATGTCAGGTTATATGATGATTTATCAGAATATCCGAGTACATGGCGCAAAGGCACTGGCCCTGGTACCTATGACGATGGATTGAAAGTAATAGAAGTTGGCACAAATCAATTTTACTTTTTTGGAACATCGGATACTCCCAATAGGGATGGAGATCTTAGTTTTTATGTACTGAGTTTAGGTGCAACTGGGGAGGCTATTAGTGCTAGTGATTTTTTACCAGGTCAACTTCAGGGTGCCAATGAAATATTAAGTTCCGTAATAACTTCTCCTGTTCAATCCGGTGAGGGATACTTGCTTGCGGGCCTTTCACAGAGTGGATCTGATGCAGATGTGCTTATTGTAAAACTTAGAAAAGACTTAAATTTTGGTAATTCTGATATTCAATTTACAAGGACATTAGGTAAAAATCTGGGTGCCGTTGATAATGGAAATGTTTCTGTTTTTGCCTCGAAAGCTTCTGGTTTTCTGGTTCTTACCAATGATAAGTCAGAAGGAAATCAGAATTTTTATCTCATGAAGGTAGATAATAGTGGATTTCCAGAATGGAATGACCCGATTATTTTCGGAGGTGAATTGGATGATCGTATTGGTGCTGTTTTGGAATTACCTGATGGATCGATTGGGATTATTGGCACATTTGCAATAGGGCGGGATGGTGAAACCAAAATGACCTTTATCAAGGTAAATAAGGAAGGTAAATTCCTCGAATAAGCTGTTTTTAGTCCCAAAATGGTTACTTTTAAGGTTTAGTCGATATTAATTTTTTTAGTTGGCCTTTACCTATGAACCTCGACCTCTCCAGATCAATTATATTGTATCAAGCTTGGCCTTCTTTTTATTTAAGAGTTGTAAATCATTGCTTTACAGCCTGTTTGTGTAATTCAATTATAAACAGCTAATTCTTGAAGGCAACTCAACAATCAAGCATAGTGAAAGTTAGCATACAGATGCTATTCATATTTTGCTTTGCGTTGATTGTGGGGTCTGTTAGTGCTCAATCCAGCACATTCACTTCTAATGTTGGTACTGGTAATTGGAATGCCCCAGGTAGTTGGATCGCAGTTGGGTCAGATGCTGATAATATTCCAGATGCAGATGATATAGTTATCATCCAATCAGGTCATAACATTTCCCTGAACGGAGCTCAGGCAGCAAGTACAGTAACCATTAATTCTGGTGGTACGCTAACTGCCACTTTGGGGAGCCTTACCGCTGGCAGCATGACTGTTAATGGCACAGGAACATATATTCATGCTATTGATGGTGGAACGATACCTAATGCTACTTGGTCCCCAACTTCAAATCTAATTATTACGGGTGTTACAGGTACTGCTCCTATCGGGTTTAGTGGACAGATTTTTGGAAATTTCACATGGAACTCGCCCAGTCAAAATACAAATATTTATTTGGCTTCAAGTTTTACAGTTAGCGGAAACTTTGAAGTATTAGATACCGGGCTTCCTGTTAATCCAGGAACAAGAGCATTACGGATGTCTCCAGACGCCAGCAGTTACACCATCAACGTG
>JAGQYK010000059.1 GCA_020436125.1 Cyclobacteriaceae bacterium
CGCACTACACGGTCCGCTAATGATTAATGGTCTTTCTGCTTTTATCCAGGTACTCATCTCTTCTAATTGTATATCCTTTTTCATAATTATTCTTCAATTAATGATTCTACTTTATTTAATTTTTCGTCTTTTAATTCTATTCCACTTAGCACTCTTCTTATCTCATTGGCCTCTGTCATTATCCGATGTATTTCTTTAGAGTCTTTCTTCATCAAATGATAATGGAAGCGCTGCAGATGCATGATGTATTCTAATAGTGCCTGACTCAGGTACTCAACATTTTGTTCAAAAATAGGAGCCCACATATCAGGCGAACTTTTGGCCAGCCGAACAGTGGACGCAAAACCACTTCCCGCCAAATCAAAAATATTTTTCTCATCCTTCTCGATATCCATTACAGTTTGCCCTAATAGAAATGAACTGACATGTGACAGATGAGAAACGTATGCCACATGTTTATCATGCTCAACAGGATTCATAAAAATTGTTTTCACACCCATTGCAGCAAATACTTTGTTCGCCATCTCCAACGCTGAGTCTGACGAAAGCTCTTTCTCACACACAATCATTGTCTTATTATTAAACAATCCTGAGAAGGCTGCGCTTGGTCCTGAGTTTTCAGTTCCTGCAATCGGGTGGGCAGCTACAAATTGGCTTCTTTTCTCATGTGACTTTACTGAATTACAAATTGCAGCTTTTGTTGAGCCCATGTCGATAAGGGTAACATCTGAAGACACTCTACTCAATAAGTCTCCAATGACACCTACCATGGCTGTCACAGGAATTGACAAGATGATCAAATCTGTATTTTTTATTGCCTCATCTAAATTCATAACCCCATCTACGATTCCAAGTCTTAGTGCTTCGTTTGCATGATCATCGTTTTGATCAACCCCAATCAACTGAGTTGCCACTCCCACTTTCCTTAAATCAATTGCAATTGAGCCACCGATCAACCCCAAACCTATTATCACTACTCTCATTAGTTCTCTTCTTTAGTCAATTCCAATTCCGTAAAATTCTGTTGTTTTGAAGTTTTGATTCTATCATACGCATCTTGAAGTTTTTCAACTGAAGAGCAAAGCGAAATTCGTATAAACCGCTGTCCAGCCTTTCCGAAAATAAATCCCGGTGTGATAAACACTTTGGCGCTATATAATATCGTATCGATCCACTCTTCTACTGATTCAATAGTGTCAGGTACTTTTGCCCAAACAAAAAGACCAGCCTGGTTAACGGAATATGAACAGGACAATAATTCCATAATTTCAAAAGCCTTAGACCTACGTAGACGATATAGATTATTCAACTCCTCAAACCAACTATCAGGTTGATCAAGAGCTTGCTCTGCTGCATGCTGAATACCTAAAAACATTCCCGAATCCATATTGCTCTTTACGCGGAGTACGGCATCCACATGCTCGCCACTTCCCGCCAACCAACCTACTCGCCATCCAGGCATGTTATGCGACTTACTCAAAGAGTTTAACTCCAACGCCACATCCTCCGCTCCTGCTATCGATAGAATACTTTGGGGAGAATCGTTAAGTATCAGACTATAAGGATTATCATTGACAAGCAAAAAGTTGTTTGCCTTTGCTAATGCTACCAATCGTTTCATATCATCAAGGGACAAGACACTTCCTGTTGGCATGTGTGGTGAATTGATCCACATGATCTTTACTTTGGAAAGATCTCTCTTTTCCAACTGTTCAAAATCAATCTGCCAATCAGTGCGTTCATCTAATTGATAAGTGTTCACCTTTGCACCTACCAGCTGCGACACGGAAGCATAAGTTGGATACCCAGGATCAGGAATAAGTACCTCATCCCCTTCATTAACAAAAGCTAAGGAGATATGCATAATACCTTCCTTTGACCCCATTAAGGGAAGAATCATTTTGTCAGGATCCAGAGCAACACCATAAATTCGTTCGTAAAAAGAAGCTATCCCTTTTCTGAATTCAGGAATTCCCTTATAGCTCTGGTAGCCATGGCTTCCCCGCTGGTCGGCAATTTGCTGAAGTGACTCGATTACGTTTTTTGCTGGCGGAAAGTCCGGACTTCCTATTCCCAAATTGATAACAGGGAAATCAGGTTTATCGAGACCTCTTACTTCTTGCAATTTTTTTGAGAAGTAGTACTCCTCCACTTTTTCAATACGTTTTGCTAACTCAATCATCCCACTAAAACTTTATAGTTGCTTTTTTATATTCCCCCATGATATTCAAATTCCTCACCTGCCTTATTAGTTGATGGATGGCGTCATCATAACTTTTCCTTCTCCCCCATTCTACATCTACATGAATAGTGTATTCTGAAGGTTTTCCGATGATAGGAACAGATTGAATCTTTGAAAGATTAATTTTTTGATTCTTGAAAGTCATCAGTGCATCCGCCAAACTTCCCACCTCATTGGCTACCTCAAATGAAAGTGAAGCCTTGTTACCTCCACTTTGTATTCCTTCCTTCTTTGATAGAATAAGAAAGCGTGTAAAATTTTTCTTATTCGTTTCAATTCTTTTCTCCAAAATTGTTAATCCATATTTTTTGGCTGCTTGTTCATTGGCTATGGCTCCAGTATCAGAAAGTTTATTTTCTCTTATTTTCTTTGCTGACCATGCAGTATCATCACTTTCGCGTATTTCTACATTTGATAATTGGTGTAAATAATCAGAGCATTGACGAATAGCCATCGGATGAGATTCAATGACTTTTATGGATGATAATTCAACACCCGGCAGTGCCATCAAGTGCATACGAATCGGAAGGTATACCTCCCCCAGAATAGTGAAATGATACTGCTGTAAAAGGAAATAGTTAGGAAGAATACTTCCTGCAATCGAATTCTCAATTGCCATTACCCCAAAATCTGCTTTTCCACCTTTTATTGCATCACACAAACCATGAAAAGAGAGGCATTCAACAGTTTCTATATCTTGACCAAAGTGCTGCATCGCAGCCACTTCATGGAAGCTGGTAGCTATTCCCTGTATCGCAACTCTTATTTTTTTCTTTCTGTTCATCTCAAAAGTCCATAAAAACAGAAAGTCCCGGGGTTCCGGGACTTTCTGAATATTCTCTGTTTATATTTTATTTAACAAAGCGATTCTCGATCAAGTCCCGATTGGGTCTGATAGATAAAATAGTAAAAGTAAAATCGCTTGTTGCTAGTCGTGTTCATAATCGAGCAGCTAAGAAAGGAAATTATTCATATAGTACAATCACCTAATCCGCTTTTTTTTACAAAATTTCTTACAACCTAACTACCGTTTGCTCTTAAGATGGGCTTAAAAAGTTGTAAAAAATGTACCTTTGTACATAAACAAAATTCAATCAATGAAACTGACACACAAGCTTTTAATTCTGTTTTTAGTGGTTTTGGCGGCCTGCGGAAAACCTTCAGATCAAAATAGTGAGGAGATGGGTAACGAGGATGCAAATCAAGATCCTAACCAGGCACTATATGATCAGGTAATGAATCTTCATGACGAAGTAATGCCTAAAATGGAAGATATCTACAAAATCAAATCCCAGTTGCAGGAGAAAATTGCAAACTCTCCTGATTTAGTAAAGGAAAGAAAAGAAGCACTTGAGCGTATGATTTTGACTCTTGACTCTGCTAATAATTCAATGATGGAGTGGATGCACCAATTCAATCCACTACCCGATTCTGTAGATGCAGAGCAATCACGGGCTTACCTCGAATCTCAGATGGAGAAAATTAAGGGGGTTAAAGAAATAATGTTATCAACATTAGAGGAAGCGAAAGCTGAAGTTGAGAAAAATTAATTACAACCGCTTAGTTGCCTTGTGATGAGGCAACTTTGCTTTCTTTCCCTTTTTGCCCTTCTTTTTTTCCTTCTTCTCTCTTTCCTTATCAATCTTCAAATTGTCGCGCACTACCTTCCAGTATTCTTTGCCATACTCGACAAAAATCTCTGAATTGGCAGGAATATCTTTTATTGCTTCGATATAACACTTCTTCTTTCCGTTGCCTACCACATACTCCGAATTGGTCTTTATACCCTTCACTCTACCAATTCCTTTTGCATCATTAGCATACCTTCCCAATGCCTTTTTATAATTCCAGGCATCTATACATTGCTTGCTATTAATGTAAAATACATAGCCATTTCTATCATCAGCTAATTTCTGAACCTCCTTCCATGTGAGGATTTCACCTTTGTACTCAACAATTCTGGTGCCCTTTTTTATTTTCTTCTTTGTGAACAACCCCTTCCCTGCTCCAGGTAAAGTAGACTTCTTCACATACAATTGTTTTTCCAATAGTGCCATAACGATTCAAAAACAGTTAATAAGAATTCGCGCGCAAGATGCAAAAAAATACCCCCTTGTAAAAGGATACAAGGGGGTATTACATCTGAGGAGGAATAACGTAACAAGTCAGTTCCTCTTTCTCAAATAGACATTGCCATATTTGGACTCGAAATCATATCGAGGTCCTGAACCTGGCTTGGCGCTAACAAAAGTGTAAAAATCTTTTTCTTGTAAACCCTTACCTGAAAACGGAACATCGAGATTAGAGTATATCTGCCCATAATTGGTCTCCGCTGAGAGCTCCCCCACCTTTTTCTCATTCAGAGCAACATCTACTCCACCATATTGAGCCTCAACCATAAGCGGTCCCTCAAAGTCACTTACCTCAACCATTCCATATGTCGAAATTATGTTGGTGTCAATTCCTTTTGGCACTTTAATGTCGATGATCACATCGATGTCAACGCCCCATGAGACTCTGTCAAATGATCTTCCATTTTCAGCCTTGAACTTCTTGTATTCCTCTTTCGACCTGAATACAATCCGCTCTGCCCCATCTCGCACAGTAATCATCTGTGGTAAATTCTTGATGTCGGCTATTCTATTTTCAACAGTCACACTATTGACGGTATTGTTTATCGATAATTCAAAAGCATCATCATTTTCACCATTATTGATACTCACATTAGCTTGAATTGAAATATCATTTTTATCCCAGGTACTTACCCTGATTAACTCAGGATAGTCAAATTTCATTAAAATCGTTTGACCTTTCTTTATCGCTACTGATTTATTGACTAGTGTTTGTGCAAACAGACTCAGCGAAAGGAGCTGAAGCGCCAGAATAAATTTTATTTTCATTATATTGAATTAATGGATTCCTTAACTATTTTTTTCTCAGGTAGACATTATCATGTGTGGATGATAATGTAATTTCAGTACCACCACCATTAATCTTCGCAGTCATCTTATCACTATATTTAATCATGGTTCCCGACTTATCAAACTCAAGTTTGAAATCAGGATCAACAAAAATTTCACCCCATGAGGTACTCAATTTTAGATTTGCCTTGGTGGCTATAGGCAGAGCAGCGTCAACATGACCGTGTGTAGAGGTAAGGGATACAGTCTTATTTATAGGCGAACTAAAGCTGGCGTCTATATCTCCGTGCACAGTTCTTATTGTAAGCTCACCAGTCACATTCATTAGTTGCACGTCATTGTGAACAGTCGATACATATAACTCCCCAGCAAAATTCTTAATTGTCACATCATCCCCATATGGTGAAGTATGAACATATTTTACATTCACTCCTTGAGGTACTTTTATCAAAACATTGGGGCCATCCATTTTTTTCAACTGCCTTACCTCAATTGTTCCATTCGTTTCAACAACAGAAAGTCCTAATCCAGTATTATCTTCCAGTCCCATACTACTTATGGCGCGTAACCCATTTGCCCTATCATCCCTATCCCTACTGAAAGTACTGGAGGTGAATACAATTTCATTACCACTATAACCTTCTATCCTCACATTGTTGACCTCCTGAATATTTAACTCACCAGTACTCTTTGCTAATTTAAACTCTTGAGCCCATACACTTGTGGTGAACACCAGGGCCACCATTATGAATAAATATTGTCTTTTCATTTTATTTTTTTTAAATCAATTTTCTATCTCTACTTTTTTCTCAAGTAAATCTTTCCATAGTTACTACTGAGATCGATATTTAGATCACCACCTCCATTCAGTTTTCCTTGCACCCTATCGCTGTATTTGGTCATACTTCCTTCTCTATTCACTTCAAATTTCAACTCAGGAGCAACAAATATTTCGCCATACGAAGTATCCATTTTCAAATTGGCTTTGATGACTGATGGAATCGTTATATCTACATAACCATAGACCGATACAATAGAGATGGGGCTTTTGATGGTTGAGCTAAAATTGGCCTCTACATGTCCGTAAATTGACTTTATTGTCATAGGCCCGGTAATATTCTCTAACTCAACACTATTATATTGTGCTGAAACCTCAATCTCGTTATCCATGTTTTTGAACAGCACCTTTCCTCCATATTGAGAATCGTGTTGAAATGAAACGATAATACCTTTAGGAACAAGAATCTTTATTTGAGGAGAACTCACTTTTTTTAGCTGTCTCACAACAACTGAATTGGAAGTTTGTTCAACATTGATACCTAATCCGGTATTGTCTTCAAGTCCCAAACCATTTATCGCACGCAATCCTTCGGCTCGCTCATCCTTTGAGCTTTTACCATCTTCAGATGAGAATACAATCTCATTACCATTGTAGCCTTCTATTAGAACTCTGCCAAGGTGAACCTCCAATCTACCACTGTTCTTTGCTACTTTAAATTCCTGAGCTCTCGTCATCCAGGGTATCAAAGCCAACACAATTAATAATTTTTTCATTTTCTTTTTATTTCGATTTACCCTCCACCCTCTAAAAGGTTACTAGGAAAGTTTTATTATTCCGGTATAAGCCTCATCTTTTACCGCTTCAATGCTTTTGTCGTTTTCAATAATTTTCTCCAAATCATTGACCACTCCCGTTTCTTTCAGGTTCACTAACAATTGTATGAGGGCAATCTGAACCATCGGATCATCCTGCTTTGACAGTGACTCAATTAATATTTTTCTTATTGAAGGTTCCTGTGCAAACTTGCTCAACGCCTCAAGTGCAGCCAGTCTCACATTTGTATTAAGATCCGACATCATTGCTTTCTCCAAAGCAATAACCACGTCACTGTCTGGTGAAGAAATAGTAAGTGCTACGTTTACTCCTTGCATTCTTTGGCTCGCTGACTGGTCATTATTGAGCATTGCCATCATGGTTTGTTTTGTCACTTCCATTTCTTTGCGCAAGGCGGCCAGTTCCTTTTCATTTTGAATATTCTTGTTTAACCAAAATCCACCAGCAAGGCCTAACATGATCAAGGCAACAGCAGCCGCTGCCCTATAGATTACGGGCCTAAAGAAAATAGTTTTAGGATGCTGATCTTCAATCTCCTTCTTTAAACTAATCTCAAACATTCTTTCATGTCCAGGATTAAGATCTAATGATTCTGCTTCATCCATAGCGCCCATCACTTCCTTTAATTCCTCGTACAGCCGACTTACTTCCTTATCTTCTAACAAAAGCTTTTCAACCTCAGTGGACTTTGCAGTGGATAATGTGCCATCGATATACTCGATCAATAAAGATTCTAGTTTTTCTTTTTCCATTGTTTTAAAGTTGTTCGAGTTGGAAATAATGTTCTCTTAATTTGCCTATTGCTCTGTGCACTTTCACTTTTATATTCGCCACCGTAGTATCCATTACCTGGGCCACCTCTTCATACTTCATGTGCTGGAATCGGGTTAGTATTAACAACTCTCTTTGATCCTCACTGAGCAAGGCCATCGATCTATTCAATAACTCCTCTTTCTCTGTCTGCTCCATATCCTCCTGTGCTGATGAGGCCCTGTTGCCTACTTGTTGTACATCTACAAATTGACTGTATTTATTTTTATGGGCCTGATAGTAATCTGAGAAGGCATTTCTGGCCATCTGATAAATCCATGATTGGAACCGTAACCCGTCTTTATAGGACTTCCTATACTTCAGTAATCTCAAAAAAACGTTTTGAGTCAAATCTTCAGCCTGCTCTCTATCAAAGGTCATGCGAGCAAGAAAATTAAATATTCGCTTATGGTAGCGCGCATAGAGGATGGAGGCCTGCTCCAGATCACCGTTTTTAACGGCCTCCATTATCTGCTCATCAGTCATTCAGTCCTTTGGTTCGAGTCTGTTTCTGCCCTGATTACCGGGCTAGCAAGAAAAGGTTACATACTAGAAAATTAATAGTAATTATTCTTTTTCCAGCCTCAAACGAGAACAATTCCAGTTGAGTCCAATATTGACCATCTTTGCCGCTTTGATTGCGTCAATGAGAGATTTCAAAGCCTATTCTGGATACCTGTTTGCCCTATTGGCCACTATTATTTGGGCTGGAAACTTCATTGTCGCCAGAGATTTAAACACTACTTTTTCTCCTATTTCGATTTCTTTCTTTCGGTGGCTGATTGCAACTGTAGTTATCCTTCCGTTTGCGCTTCCTCATCTGAAACGCGATATCAGTTTAATACTTCCCCAGTGGCGACTCATGGTAGTACTGGCTTTTACCGGAGTTACCATTTTCAACACATTAATCTACCTTGCAGCCCATACTTCTTCTGCATTTAATCTATCTCTTTTTGCGATCACAGCTCCGCTATATGTTGTTCTTTTTAACTGGTTATTTTATAAAGAAACTATTACCACCAGGCAGACTATTGGTTTTGTCATACTCATTGTTGGATTGCTGACATTACTCTCCAAAGGAAACCCTGAAAAAATACTTGAACTTGAATTTAACAAAGGGGATTTACTGATGGCGGGAGCTGCAAGCATTTTTGCATTCTACTCTGTGCTGCTAAGAAAAAAGAACCCTGCTATTGGTAATCTTTCATTTGTAGCAGCCACATTTGTTCTAGGTATAGTCATGCTAGCGCCATTCTTCATTATAGAAATAATGAGTCCAGCGGTATCCCTTGAATTTAATACCTCCTCAATTTTACAACTTGTATATATAGGAGTTGGTCCATCAGTAATTTCATATTACCTATGGAACAGATCCGTTGTAGAAATTGGCTCTACAAAAGCAGCCACCATTTACAATACGCTACCAGTTTTTAGTGCACTATTTGCCGCCCTTATCCTCAAAGAAAGTGTGGTTGCAGTACAAATAGTTAGTTCTGTAATTATTGTTGGTGGAATTCTCCTTGTACTCCTCGGTAAAAGAAATTCACGATAAAAAAACAGGCAGCCCTTTCAGACTGCCTGCTACCCCACTTACATCCAACAAATTCTTAAAACGGCCAATCGCCAATACCTCTTCTTAAATTAAACACCTTATAACCTTCTTTTGCTAGAATATTACAAGCTTGTCCACTACGATTGCCACTACGACAGAACAAAAAGTACTCTTTATTCTTATCCAACTTAGAAAAATCATTTTTAAAGTTAAATGACATAAAATCAATATGCTTCGCCCCTTTTATCGTCCCCTCTTTGAACTCACCCAAAGTGCGTACATCGACTAATGTTGCTCCCTTAGAATTGGAAAACCTTTCTTTGAATTCCACACCATCAAGATCTTCATACTCCTTGGTACGTGATGAAAATATATTAAACATATCCTTATTTCAGTTTAATTTTTATAATGATTTTTTAGCCAAATAGAAATCTACCATCTCTAATTTACTAGCCAATCGCTCGTCAAGCGCATCCACTGTTTTAGGTGGAGGAGCAATTACTTTATCTCCAGGTCTCCAATCCAAAGGCATTGACACTTTGTACTTATCTGAAGTTTGTAATGCCTCCAAAGCACGCTTGATCTCATCCATGTTGCGACCTACATTGAGCGGGTAGTACATAATAAGTCTAATCTTACCTACTGGATCAATAAAGAAAACCGCTCGAACTGCTGCAGTCTCACTTTCACCAGGTTGAAGCATTCCATACAATTTTGCCACCTTCATATCAATGTCCGCTATAATTGGAAATCGCATATAGACTCCTGTCTTTTCCCGAACATTATTTACCCAAGCGATGTGTGCATGAATACTATCAATACTCAAACCAATTAATTTGGTATTCTTGCTCTCAAAGTATTTCTGCTCATTGGCAAACCCGGACATTTCCGTTGTGCAAACAGGTGTAAAATCTGCAGGATGAGAGAATAGTAGTGTCCAGCTATCCTTTATATATTCAGAAAATTTAATCTGACCAGTAGTGGTCATTGCTTCAAAATCAGGCGCTTTATCACCAATTCGAGGCATCTGTGTTGTTTCTATTAATTCCATAATATTTGTATTTAAAGTGGAAAAGAAAGTTTATTTCTTTTTTCAATACAAAGGAACGCAATTGATAAATCAATGTCAGTGACCCATATCACAGATGGCCATGACCCTAATCACAGAACATAAAGAACTCTTAATAATTAATGAGGAAGTTTCTCTCTCACCAAGCCATATACCCAAGTACCTGCAATAGCGCTTAGTAATGTTATACTTACAACAGTGAAGCCACTACCAATTTGCGCGAAAATTGGGCCAGGACATGCTCCAGTAATGGCCCATCCAAGCCCAAATAAAGTGGATCCAATCACATTACCCCACTGGAATTTCTTATCATGAAACACCACTGTCTCACCCTGAATAGTTTTAATCTTAAACTTTTTAATTATCCATACCGAGGTCATTCCAACTAGTACTGCGGTACCTATTACGCCATACATATGAAATGAATGGAATCGAAACATTTCTTGAATTCTATACCAAGAAATTATTTCTGCCTTTACAAATACAATTCCAAAAAGTATTCCTAACAATAAATATTTAATATTCGAACCTATCAAAGATTCATCTGAGAGCTGATCATTTTGTGCTTCACACGCTATCGGATGATCCACAACAACTGGTTTGCTCTTTCTATTATTCTCCACTAACTGCATGTCTAATTTTGTTTTTAAAAGAGTTTGACTATCCATGGAAAAATGAGATGAGTCATGGCTAAACCTCCAATCATAAAACAACAAGTAGCTACTAAAGAAGGCCATTGCAAATTAGACAACCCCATAATGGTATGTCCTGATGTACATCCACTCGCATATCGTGTTCCAAAACCAACTAAAAAACCACCTAAAACGAAAAATATTAAACCCTTCATTGTAAAAAGATTGTCGAAACTAAATATCGAAGAAGGCATTAAGTTATGGTCTACTTCAATATTCAAGGCTTGAAGGTCTTGCACCGTTTGCGATGATATTTGAATGGGGTCAGGATTACTTAGAAATTGAGTAGCCACAATGCCTCCCAACAACATACCGGCAACGAAAAATAAATTCCACGCTTCCTTTTTCCAATCGTACTGAAAAAACGGAATCTTTGATGGCATACATGCAGCGCAAATATGCCTTAGTGAGGAGGAGACACCGAAGTGCTTATTCCCCAATAAAAGTAATGCGGGTACAGTAAGTCCAATGAGTACTCCAGCCACATACCACGTCCAGGGCTGTTTGATTATTTCAACCATTGTTCAATCTATAACAACGTCAATTCTATAACAACAAAAATAATTTTAACGGAAACTAGGCAAACAATTCCTTACCCAGAATGAAGAGACCCATCACCAAAACAAACCATCCGAAAGCAGGTTTTAGTTTTTTTCCGGGTATGAACTTTGATAAATAGGCACCACTAACAATGCCTACTATTGCAAATGCAGAGAAAATCATCATGAACTTATAATCGATTATAAGCTCAGAGCCTAAATCCCCAGTAAATCCTATTAATGACTTCATTGCGATAATCAGTAGAGAAGTTCCCACTGCTTGTTTCATTGGTAAGCCAGCAAGAAGCACCAAAGCAGGGATAATGAGAAAACCTCCTCCGGCTCCTACCAATCCAGTTACTCCTCCTACAAGAATACCTTCTGCAAAGATCAAAGGGTAGTTGTATTTAATCTGACCTTCTTCTTTTTCAGTTTTCTTTGCATCCTTAATCATGGAAACAGAAGCTAAAAGCATAAGTACTGCGAAAAGTACCATCACAAACAAAGGCTTTGTGAGAGAGAAAGAGTCAATTGAGAACAAAGTATCTGGAATAGCCGGAACAACAAACTTCCGAACAGAATAGACTGTTATGATCGAGGGGATACCAAAAATTGCAGCAGTTTTTAAATGGACATTTCCGTTTTTCAGATGACTAATCGATCCCACTAAACTTGTAAGCCCCACAACAAACAAGGAATAGGCTGTAGAGGTAACGGGATCAACGCCAAATAAATAAACTAAGATAGGAACAGTAAGTATTGAACCACCACCACCTATTAACCCTAGTGATAAACCCATAATGATGGCTGCTACATATCCTGCTAACTCCATAACTTAAATATGAATACTGATATGCAAAGTTAATGAATCATTGACCGGGTCAACGTAACATTAGTCACACATCCGCTAGTACTGTCACTCTATTTCTGGAAAGCTTAACTTGATCGTTCTTTTCTAATTGCTTTAATAAACGGGAGACCACTTCTCTTGCTGTTCCCAGCTCATCAGCCAGTTGTTGGTGTGTAAGGATGAGCTCACTTGTTTTCAGCATCTTCACTTTCTTTTTAAGCAAATCCCATAACCTATCATCCACATGCTGAAAAACTACAGAATTGACAACATCAAGTAATTCCTCAAATCTCCGGTTGTACAATTGAAAAATAAATTCAAGCCATGCCGGATTGTCTTTAATAAGTTCAAATGATTTATGAATAGGTAGCATCAAAACCTCTGCCTTTTCCTCGACAATAGCCTTTATTTTACTCGTTTGATTGCAAGTAGCTCCAAGAAAAGACATCACACAGCTCTCGCCAGGCTTAATGTAGTATAAGAGCACCTCCTTACCATCTTCATCAATTTTTAACACTTTAATAGATCCGGAAATTACAATCGGGACACTTTTGATGTAATCATTTTCATCGATAATAACCGTTTCTGGCTCAAAAGTTCTCAATGTACCCTCTGAAATCAATCGATCTAAAAGAGGCTTACTAATAAGTGTATTTTCAATAGCATTATTCATATGGTGCAATTTATCGATTTTGAACAGTAACGTAAGGTGAAAAATTCAACCGGTTCTCTAATTAGCTATATCTCTAACACACCTGAACCCAGTATGGTTAAATCCCGAATCCTCACTTGACTTCATCCTTCGGGCAACCCGATATCCACTGCAGTAACTATCGTTGCACAGGAAAGACCCCCCTCTCAATACATGCTTAGGGGTATATGGCTCCATAGGGTCAAAAGACTCATCAGGCCCTTTTGGATTTTCAACTAATCCTTCACGTTTTGATAGATCGTATGAATTGACATGATACTTGTCACTGCACCATTCCCATACATTTCCAGCCATATCATACAAACCATATCCGTTGGCCGGAAATGACTTCACCGGAGCAGTACCAAAATAGCCATCCTTTTCAAGGTTCTCATAGGGAAAAAATCCCTGCCAAAAATTGGCTTTATCATACGCCTCTTCAACAGTCGCATTTCCCCATGGATAAATTGCATTTTCTGAGCCCCCCATGGCTGCCCACTCCCACTCTGCCTCAGTTGGCAGCCTTTTATTTGTCCATTTTGCATAGGCATTTGCATCTTCCCAACTTACATGTACTACAGGATGATCCATCCTTCCTTCAATAGTACTACCGGGTCCTTCCGGATGTCGCCAATTTGCTCCAATTGTCCACACCCACCATACCGGAATTGATAGATCTACAGGACCTGAGGTGGGTTTAAATAAAAGAGACCCAGGACTCAACAAGGAATCGGGAGGTCTTGGTGTATCGGGAGGTAGTTGAGATTTCAGTTCTTCCCAATTGACAATGCGCTCTGCCACAGTTAAATAGTTTGTAGCCTTAACAAACGATAAAAACTGCTCATTAGTCACTTCCGTTTCATCCATGTAAAATGTTGAAACACTCACCTCATGTACTGGAAATTCATCGGCATAGGCCTGATTACTTTTACCACCCATCTGAAACGAACCTCCCGGGATTGTGACCATACCTTCTGGCGTTTCCAGATTCCTTTTTTCTGGAGAACTGCATGCTATATGGATCAATACAATTGATGCAAATAAAAGACTGGAGCGAAACTTTTGATTAATTACCCGCATTGCACACACTTTCTCGTAAAAATAATACTAACAGCTTGTCCACTTTAAGTCATAAATGTACACTCTATTAGAAAAACAACTCATGAAAATCAACTTTATCAAGATCACCACCTGTCTGATGGCAATAGCCTTTTCTGCTTTTGGTCAAACCCATAAAAACACGCTAAACTTTAACGAGGAAGCGGGATCACCCAAGGCAACTCTTTCTAATATTAATTGGATTCAAGGGCATTGGCAGGGCAATGCTTTTGGAGGTATCACCGAAGAAATTTGGACACCGCCCTTGGGCAATTCTATGATGTGCGCATTTAAGTTAGTAGTTGAGCATCAGATTAAGTTTTATGAAATCACCACGATCACCGAAGAAGAGGGCACGCTCATGCTAAGGCTCAAACACTTTCACCAAGATTTGAAGGGCTGGGAAGAAAAAAATGTAACGCAGGATTTTCGCTTAGTAAAGGTAACTGAGAACAGGGTCTATTTTGAAGGTTTTACTTTTGAGAAAATATCAAACAATGAGATCAACATGTATGTAGTTATCAATGATGGAGAAGGCCAACAAAACGAGACCAGATTCAACTATAAAAGGGTATTGAAAAATTCAATGAATAACTAAATTTATAATTATGAAAAAATTTATGCTGCTTATACGTGAAGATCTTCGTCTGCTTGAACAAATGACGCAGGAACAATCCGAAGCTGACATTCAAAAAATGGTTGGTTGGGTAGAGGAGATCACACAGTCTGGCAACTTTGTACAGGGTGATCCTTTAGAAAATGGAATGACCCTCGTTACAAAAGATGAAATCATTTCTGATGGGCCGTTTATTGAAGCCAAAGAGGCCATTAGCGGTTTTACCATTATTAAGGCAGAATCCCTTCAGCAGGCTTCGGAGATTGCTTCTTCCTGTCCTCTAGTTCATACGGGGCAGATAAAAATGGAAGTTAGGCCCATCATGGAATTTTAAAATATGCCCTCAGTTACCTCTCTCGACCATCTTTACAAAAATCTATTTGCAAAGATGGTTGGGGGGCTGGTCCGATCCATCGGGATTAAAAACATAAACACTGCCGAAGATATTGTTCAGGAAACTTTTCTGGCTGCACAGTTACAATGGACTAAAGCTATGCCAGAAAATCCAAAGGCATGGCTTTTCAAAGTCTGTAAGAATATTGCGTTAAGACATTTTAAAAACGAACCAGTCAACAGTAATATTGAAGAAGCCTTCTACATTCCAATAGAAACTAATAACACACAAGTAGATCCTGCCTTTGAGATGCTGCTAACTTGTGCCCACCCGAGATTCTCTCCAAAGCAGCAAGTAATCTTTGCCTTGCGCTACAGCGCAGGTTTTAAGGTAGATCAAATTGCAAGTATTTTACTCTCAAAACCGGAGGCCATCACCAAGACACTCCAAAGAATAAAGCTCTTAATCAAAACCGAAAACCTAGTATTTTCCCCTGAACAACCTACTGCGACATCCCAAACTATTCTTCTTAATATCTTATACCTGATGTTCAGCGAGGGTTATAAAACCTCATGCGGAAAATCAATATTAAACACGTCCCTATGTGAGGATGCACTATCCTTTACACAAGTAATACTCAAGAATCCTACTTTATCTACTCCGGATGCAAAGGCATTGTACGCACTTATGCTTTTTAACCTTTCACGTTTCGAAGCAAGGTTTACAAAAGAAGGCGACTTGATTGACCTGGAACATCAAAATAGAGCAACATGGAATAGCGAAATGATCAAGGTGGCATCACATTACCTTTACGAAGCCAAAGCAAAACAACTTTCAAAATATCATATTGAAGCAACTATTGCTTATCTCCATTGTACTGCTGACTCGTTTGCGAAAACAGATTGGGGAAAGATTGTATCTCTATATCAACAACTCCATCTCATCAATGAGTCTCCTTTCATTCAACTTAATCTGGCTATCTCTAAATTCTATGCAGGACACCTCAGTGAAGCGCTTTTAGAAATGAATGATTTAGGCACCAATACGTTTATCCATAATTACCACATCTACCACGTCACCTTGGGTAAAATTCTGGATAAAAAAAACGAACGCCCACTGGCCATACAGCACTACCAAAAAGCGATCACTCTAACTGGTCACCAGCCCGAAAAGAAATACATTCAAAATCTAATTGATAAAGCGAGCTACTCCAATTGAGGATTGTTGGCTACCATTTTATCTAATGTACTCTCTGCCAAAATGCGAAGTGTCTCATCTCGAACACCGATAAACGCTGTACGTATACTACAGACTACTTCATCTTTGCATTCATCACAAGGCTCGTAGTAATTGAGAGATACGCAAGGCAGCATGGCAATGGCGCCATCCATCAGCCTGATTATTTCTATAAGGTTGACCTCTTCTGGTTTCTTTAAAAGATAATAACCGCCCCCTTTACCCTTTTTACTTTGTAAAATTTTAGCCTTTCGAAGCTCCAGCAGAATTGCTTCCAAAAATTTCTTGGGGATTTTCTCCCGATCTGCTATCTCTTGTATATGCACTGGACCTTGCTGATATCTTCTGGCCAGATAAACCAGTGCATGGATCGCGTATTTGCATTTCTTAGAGAGCATAGTTTCAATATAAAGTTTTTACTCAGATTCTTAGCTCTCAATAAAAAAAATTGCACTGACATGTAAGAAAAATGAAGAATAATGATGCTCTAATTCATATTACATGGTGAAAACATAGAACTAGTTAAAATTCTATCTTTGCCTTGTCTTAACTACTACAAACGAATTGACTATATCAAAACCACTCGCCAACACCCTTTTTTCCTTTGGACTATTCCTTGTCATTTCATTTGCGTTAGTTGGCATGAGTCTGATCGAAATTATTTCTGATCAACAACCTGCGTGGTATTCATACCTGATCCTTGTTGTACTTACCCCGTTGTCTCTTTTCCTTGCTTATCGCATTTTTATTAATTACAAGGTAATCGAATTGGGCAATGAAAAAATTACTATTAAGTACCCTGTGAAGAACACTAGGAAGCACTATCCACTAGGGCGTGTCGCCTATTGGAGAGAATCAATTGTAAAAACAGGGAAAAACTCCACCTTTAAAGAGCTAGAAATCGTATTTGATGATAATTTCAAATTGAATCTAGGACTTCGGGAATACTCCAACTACCCCAAAGTACAATCTTATCTGACAAAGAAGCTGGCAAAGAAAAAACAGGCCGATTAACGCATTGGTAAAGTTTTAAATCCTTTATACTTTTGCCCCCTTGCCGAACGCGGCAAATTCCCTTGTTAACATGAAATGCCCAGGTGGTGAAATTGGTAGACACGCTACTTTGAGGGGGTAGTGCCGTTAAGGTGTGCTGGTTCGAATCCAGTCCTGGGCACCATTTTACTTAGGCCGAAGTGGTGAAATTGGTAGACACGCACGTTTCAGAGGCGTGTGGCGTAAGCTGTGCGGGTTCGAGTCCCGCCTTCGGCACTCTGTATCCATCACTCCTATTCCGGTAGCTTATACATTAAGCTGCTAGTGCGTCAAGTTGGGCCATGCCCACTTGCTATTTTCGACTGGCTGCCCATCAAATTGCCTTATATACCTCGCAGCCAGAGAAAAAAACATCACAAAGAAAAGCACAACAGACAAAAAGAAGATATAGAACATAGCCGTTTTTCGTTTACATATTCAATTTGTAAAACTTGAAGGATTGAAGTTGCGTAAGCAATGAAAGCAGATGACAGGGGTAATATCTTTTCACTTTTAGAAGAAAAATAACCCTCCAAGAGGTGTAAAAAATGGCTTAAAACCAATTTCTGGCATCTTATTAGCACATTCCCAGTATCTTTAAATAAAGAAAGTTCATGATAAATCGAGTGATAAAGCACCTCTTCTATTCAATATTTTGGATTTCGATCACCTTTCCAGCCCTTTCACAACAATTAGAAAACGGGCCTATTCCAAAGGACTGGTTTTTAAAAGATCCTGCAACAGATCGCGTGCAAGGTATTAGTGCTGAAAAGGCCTATCAGACGCTTTTAAAAGATCAACCATCCAGAACTATCATTGTTGCCGTGGTTGACTCAGGAATTGATATCGATCATGAAGATCTGAAGAATGTGATCTGGACCAATGAGGATGAAATTCCGGATAACGGTATTGACGATGATAAAAATGGGTACATCGATGATGTGCATGGATGGAATTTTATCGGAGGAAAGGATGGCAATGTCAATCAGGATACCGATGAATTTACCCGAGCGTATGTCAAACTCAAAAAACAGTTTGAAGGAGTTGATGAGAAAAAAATCAGTAAAAAAGAAAAACCGGCTTACGAAGAGTACCTGAAAGCAAAACAAAAATTTGAAAAACTGGTAGCGGACAATAAGGAGCAATATGAACTCTATAATAACCTTTACCAAAACGTAAGCTTAAGTGTAGATACACTCAAAGTACTCCTCATGACTGATTCCCTTACTCAGGAACTGGTCCAAAGTTTTCAATCGTCTGAGCCCAATCTGCTTTTCGCGAAAGGTTTTGTGCTCAACATCTTTAGAAATATCGGCCCCGAAAACAGCATAGAAGAATTTGTCTCTGAGCTTAGGGAAGCATCAGAGCATTTTCAGCAGATCGTGGAGTATGGCTATAATGAAAATTTTGATCCCCGGCCCATCGTTGGAGATAACTATAATGATCCTTACGAAAAAGGCTATGGCAACAATGACGTAAAAGGTCCTGATGCCATGCATGGTACTCATGTTGCCGGCATTATAGCAGCAGACCGAAAAAACGATATCGGCATAAAAGGCATTGCAGATAATGTAAAGATCATGTCTGTAAGAACCGTACCCAATGGAGATGAAAGAGACAAGGATGTTGCGAATGCTATTTTATACGCTGTAGATAATGGCGCTCATATTATCAACATGAGTTTCGGAAAATCTACCTCCCCAAGAAAAGAAGTAGTAGATAAAGCAGTGAAATACGCTGCACAAAAAGGCGTACTTCTTATTCATGCTGCAGGAAACGAATCGGACGACATTGATATTGAAAAGAATTTTCCCACCCGGTTTTATGCAGATGGATCGGAAGCCAAAAACTGGATAGAGGTAGGCGCATCATCATGGGGAGCCAATAAGGACTTTGTTGGAAGCTTTTCTAACTATGGAAAAAAATCGGTTGACCTGTTTGCCCCTGGCGTAGAGATATACTCAACACTTCCCGATAACAAATACAAAAATTTGGACGGCACCAGTATGGCAAGTCCGGTTACAGCCGGAGTAGCTGCCGTTATCATGTCCTATTTCCCTGAGTTTACAGCGCTGGAGGTAAAAGACATTATCCGCCAATCCACAAGAAAATTTGATAACCTTAAAATCAATATTCCTGGAGGAAAGGGAGAAATGGAATTTAGTCAGATGAGCAGCACTGGAGGATTAATCAATCTATATGAAGCCATCCAACTTGCCCAAGAACTTAAAGCCAAGAAGCTCGTCAAGTAGATCTATTAACACATTTTTAACAAGCCAGTCAGTTTAAGGTGCTATAGTACCGCTTGCACAAAAAATACACTACCAAAATTTACTTCTTCCCATTTTCATGCTGGATTAATTATAACCCTACCCATGAATAAGACATACACCGATGCAGGATTACTAATATTAAGAGTAGGTACAGGACTTTTTATGGCATTCGGCCACGGTCTTGGCAAAATGCCCCCCTCAGAAGGATTCATCGGGGGTGCTGAAAAGCTTGGTTTTCCAATGCCCGCTTTTTTTGCCTGGATGGCCGGATTATCAGAATTCCTTGGTGGTATATTAATAGCCCTCGGCCTATTTACTCGTCCCGCTGCCTTCTTCCTCATTTGCACAATGGCTACCGCTGGCTTCATTCGACATGCTGACGATCCATTCGGAACAAAAGAAAAGGCACTACTCTACTTCATTCTTGGCATTTTCTTTTTGCTTTCTGGTGGTGGTAAATATGGACTAGGCAAAATGCTTTTCAAATCAGGAAAACTGAACGAATTAAGCTAATCCAATAAATAACTATATCATCTCCAGAATTTATCCGTCCAACTGTCAATAGCAACAATGTCAGCTGTGGTGGTTTGGTGAACAGTTGCCACCTTTTCTAATTCCTCTTGGGTTGCAGCCTTTTGTACTTCGTTGAAGAGCACTCGCTCCTCAAACCGAATATGGCTTTCTAGCTTCTCTTCAATGAGCACAAGATTTTTCTCCACTTCCTGTTGAGCATAAAATAACCTACACAGTTTCCGATGCTCACTTAGTGCTCTTTTTACCAACTCATTTTCATCTCCTAGAATTGGAAAGACATACTTTTCTTCCAATTCAAAATGCGGTAATAGGTGCATTTCAAAAAACCAATCTGTGTACTTCTTCATCCTGGCAGGCGCAACTCCCTTCTTAAATCCAGTTCTGATTTTTAGCGAAAGCCACAAACCATGATGATGATCATGACTTAGAGGTACCAGCTCCTCCTTTCTTTTAAGTGGTGGCGGTCGATCCATAGTTCTTACTGACTTTGAACCTGTAGAGAAAGTTGCTTCTCCATCTCAATGGCTTTGGGAAACAAAATGTTGTTCTCTAAGTGGATGTGAAGATGCAAATCTTCTTCAAATTCATTCAGTAATGCATACGTCACCCGATAAGTAGTACAACCATCAGCAGGGGGTGTATAACTTTTAGTGAGTTCTGAAATTCTGGCAAATCGATCACCTTCTACCGCATGTTCATTCATCATCATTTGCACAGGATTCTGCACAGTGCCAAAGTGAGGAGCCTCCAGCTGGGTTTTGTTTTTCCTGGTCACCACCATTTTCCTTACATGCGGAAACAATATAAACTCCTCTTTCTTCATATGAGCCACTAACTCACCGGCAGATTGATTAAACTCCTCGTTAATCTTAAACAAATCAGGGTGCCGGTCACCATGTACTTGACAAAGTTTGTGCAGGTATTGCTTTAATATAGGTAGTTTCTCTTCCACATAACGGTGGTGCCTTTTTTCGATATAGTCTATAAGCAGATCCAGAGGCCAGGTTTTAAAATCTGATGTATCCGTTGTTGTTACCTGTTGGACTGCTTCCAGTTCCTCGATCAATTGATTGATATCAACCTTTTTCTCTCTGCTTGCTTCTTCAATACCTCTGTTACCCTTGCAGCAGAAATCTATTTTATGATCTTTAAATACTTGGGCAGTGCGGTAGTCCGCAGCCACAATTTCTCCAATTGTTCTTTCTAATACATTTTCCATAATTTAATTATTTTCTAATATGATGTTACTGAAGACTAATACTTTCTAATTTATTGCCCCTCTCCAATAATTGTTTGCAGCGGCAATGGTTTGAAATTCTATAGCAATTACTTCAGCAGAGGCAATAAGCTGCTTGGTATCATTGGCATAGTCCGCTCTTAGTTTCTTTCTGATTTCCGGATCAGTTTGAATCGCTGCGATCGACTTACGTGCAAGTTTAATCGCTAACTCTCTTCCTTCCATAGGGGTGGCAGTGATCAAGCTTTGCAAATAGTTTTCCTTTTCCATGTGTATTTTTGATTAAGTGGTACGAACGACTTTTTGCCTACCTCAGATGATAATAGCCAAGTGCGTAAATAAACTTTTTTTGCTTTTAAATAGGATGTTCTCATCCGATTTATATTTAAATTTTTTTTACCTCTTCAAATAGGTAAGACCGTCTTTTAAACCCAATGCAAGATCTTTCACTGTGGTGCTTTCCAGCATAGCTTTTAGTTCTTCTCTAATAATTACAAATTTATCATGCACTGGACATGGTTTATTGGCATTGCATGCCTTTAAGCCGAGCCCACACCCTTTATATATATTGTCACCATCAATGGCAGCCACTATCTGACTGAGGGTAATGCTATCAATTTTTGATTGATCCACTTCAAACCCACCAGCGGCACCTTGAACGGAGTTAATTATTCCGGTCCTCGCCAGCAATTGAAGAATTTTGGCTGTAAACGCAACTGGTGAATCAATCGCTTTCGCAATCGCCTTCAAACTGACCCTATTGTTTTTGGCACCTTCCACTGCAATAAATGCTGTTGCCTTAATTCCGTATTCACAAGATTTCGAAAACATTGCAAATGTGATTATCCAAGCGCAAGATACAACAGAATTTTAATTCGGATACAAACATCCGAGTTATTAT
>JAGQYK010000005.1:0-39242 GCA_020436125.1 Cyclobacteriaceae bacterium
TTACACCCTTAGCGGAAGAATGACTGAAGCTCGCCACTGACAAATCATAGGTGTCTTTGAGAAAGTTGATTTGTCTATTTACGCGAGCGTCATGGTTAAGGTCGCTAAATGCAATAATGAGTATGGACTTCATTTCTTTCTTCTGGCTTCCACAATATAATAGCGAGGCGTGATCAGACGGAAGATAGGGCGTATTCCTGGCATAAACACCGGGCTTGTCCATTTCTCTCTTCGCACAATTTCCCAGCCACCTTTTTCAAGGAGCCAATCAAATTGCCAATCTTCGAATTCATGAAAGTGTTGGTCCCATCGGTCATTCTTGTTTCTGTAGGCTTTGGCAAACCAGAGTGATAGCGGAATGCTTGCAAAGAGCGTCTCCGCTTTGATCTCTTTTAAGACACCTAACGGGTTTAATAAGTGTTCGAATATTTCGAAAGCTGTTGCAATTTCAGTTTCAAACTGAGCAACTGCCTCTGGGTGTTGATCTAGGTCTTCTCCTTTGGTATTGAGCACTTTCAGTCCGTTCTCAGCCATGATGTGAGAAAATTTATTGGGTGTCCCGATGTCCAGCACTGTGGAATTGACTTTAATAGAAGAGCTCATAAACTCCATGGTCTTCCGATAACGTCTTGTTTTAGACCATTTGTTACTCCAAGTATTGAATGATTTGATCATTAAATTTGATTTCCAGCAAAGAAAAGGAATTTTGAACCTTCAATTAAATTAATTGAGAATTACTCTAAGCAGTAAATAAGTATAATAGTTTGATTAGTGCTTCTTCTGAAAAAATATCAATGCCCTATTAATTAGAACCTAATCACTTCACCCTCCCTGGATTCTCCTTAGCAAAAGAAGCCCAGCTCTTCTTTTTGCCTTTATCAGCACCATTTTGATAGTGATGGCATAAGGCTACAGCCAAAGCATCCGTGGCATCCATTAGTTTTGGCGTTTCCTTAAACTTGAAAATTGTCATCAGCATTTTAGCCACCTGCTCTTTGCTGGCATTGCCATTACCCGTAACGGATTGCTTTACCTTTTTGGGAGCATACTCTACAATCGGAATTCCCCTGCTCAGGGCGGCAGACATGGCTACTCCTTGCGCACGCCCCAACTTCAGCATCGACTGTACGTTTTTGCCATAGAAGGGCGCTTCTAAGGCTACCTCATCCGGACTAAACTCCTCCAGAATGGATAGAACTCTATCGAATATTTTTTTAAGCCTCAGTTCATGACTTTCAAGCTTACTGAGATGAATAACACCAAATTGTAAAAGAGTAAGATCTACAGACTTCACAAGTATGATCCCATAACCCATTACATTAGTTCCAGGATCAAGGCCAAGGATTATTTTTTCTTTAACAACTTTTTTACTCATTTTGCTTTCCCTCTGCAATTTAACTACAATGATGGAATGATCGCATTCTTCACGGTTGTGATGACCACTTATTTTTCACTGCTACTGCTGCTGATCTATGGTTGGAATAAATTGGCGCCTATGGGTAAGCGGAATGGTGAACAAACAGTTATTTCTGTAGTTGTCGCTTTTCGCAACGAAGCGAATCAGATCCATCACTTGATAAGGTCGCTGGCTGATTTAAATTATCCAGCCGATAGATTTGAGGTTATACTTGTAAATGACCACTCCGATGATAATTCTGAAAATGTAGTCAAGTCACTGATACACGACAAATCCAACTTTTCACATATTCATCTTGATGATGATAAGTTGGGAAAGAAGAACGCGATCACAAAAGGAGTTAATTTGGCGAAAGGTGAATTAATTGTCACCACTGATGCTGATTGTGTGGTTCAACCCAACTGGTTACATACCATTAATGCTAGTTTTGAAAATGATGCCATTCAAATGGCTTTTGGTGGAGTCAGCTTAAAGGGGACTTCGTTTTTTTCTACACTTCAGGCTATTGAATTTTCAAGTTTGATCGGATCTGGTGCTGCCACTTTGGGGTTGGGTTTGTTTACCATGTGTAACGGAGCCAATCTAGCCTTCAGGAAGAAGTCCTTTGAGGCTGTCAGTGGATATGAGGGCAACCTGGAAATACCATCAGGTGATGATGAGTTTCTGGCAAGGAAAATTTTAACGCGATTCCCGAGTTCGATAATCTTTATGAGGGATAAAGAAGCGGTGGTGATGTCACGGCCAGCAGGAACCCTAAAAGTTTTTGTTCATCAGAGGTTGAGGTGGGCTGGAAAATGGAAATACAATTCATCCTGGTTATCAAAGCTATTGGCTGTTCAAATTCTTTTGGTTCAGCTAGTATTCATGGGGTTGATACTTATGGCTTTCCTTCACATTGATGCAATTGGGCTTATTGTTTCATTGATTGCCGCTAAAATATTATTAGAAATATTGGTTATCTATCCCGTAGCCAGGTTTTTGGCAATAAGTTGGTCATGGATCGCCTTCTTCCTGTTGCAATTAATTTATCCTTTGTACGTTATTGCAATCGGAATTATGTCTCAGGGCATGTCCTACCAATGGAAGGGTAGAAGTTTATCACATAAAATGTGATAGCAGGAGGGGAATTTCTATTTTTGCTATCCAATTATGCCCGAAATCACTTTACAGAAGAAAATTGAGAAAAAGGAGTTAGAACTGAATGCACTCCTTGAGATTACTCAGGCCATTAATAGCAATGTTCCCGAGGATTCTTTGTACAAGATTTTCAATTTTACGCTGAGATCTAATCTGAATATCAATAAACTGGCTCTTTTTGTCCTTGATGAGGTTTGGAATTGTAAAGTCAATTTTGGTACTGAAAAAAGCTTTCTTAAGGTAACTCTTGATGATCACTTTAAAATGATCAGGAAGATTCACAGCATGAGTGAATTTGAGAAATGTGCCTTCCATGAGTTTGATATTGTGATTCCTGTAGCTCACAAAGACAGTACGTTGGCATTAATTTTTGTTGGTGGAGGGGAGAACAAGCAGTCGAATCACGACCGTGATGAAAATATTAAATTCATTCAGGCGCTCAGCAATATTATCATTGTTGCTATTGAGAATAAAAAATTAGCCAGAAGGCAGTTGGAGCAAGAGGCTTTTAGAAAGGAACTTGAAATTGCCAGTGATGTACAGCAATTTTTGTTTCCAGAAAAACTGCCCAACACCGACAGGCTTAAAATTGAGGCCAGTTACCTTCCGCATGACCTTATTGGAGGTGATTACTATGATTATATACCCATCAATAAAAATCAGTTTTTAATCTGTGTAGCCGATGTAAGTGGAAAAGGAATACCGGCTGCATTACTCATGTCTAATTTTCAAGCTTCATTAAGAACACTTTTGAGGCACACACCTAATCTCACGGAAATTTTAGAGGCATTAAACTACCAAGTGCTTGAAAATACTAAGGGAGAAAAATTTATAACTTTCTTTGGAGCTATTTATGATTTAAGCCTAAAGACGATGGTATATGTCAATGCGGGTCATAATCCTCCGATATTGTACACTAAGAAGAATGGCTTGCAGTTGCTGGAGGAGGGATCTACGGTAATAGGAGCTATGCATCCCTTGCCATTTATTAATGAAGGATTTATAACTGACTTGGAGGAGTTTTTCTTGTTTGCCTATACCGATGGACTTACAGAAACCATCAATGAGAAGGAAGAAGAGTTCGGACAAGAAACGTTGATAAAGTACCTGAAAGAGAATCTTAATAAAGACCTTAAAACCATGCATCATGATATTATTGTAAAGCTGGATGGTTTTAAAGGCAATAACAGCTACAAAGATGACATTACGATGCTCTCTTGTAGGGTGATTTAACTTTACTTCAATTTGTTTTTTAGGACACCAACAATACTTCCTCTGTTATATCCTTCATTGATTTGGAGAGTACCTACTACTGAAAAAAAAATATTTTTGACATTTGATGATGGTCCCGTTCCGGGCCCAACTGATTTTGTATTGGAGCAATTAAAACAATTTAATGCTAAGGCAACCTTCTTTTGTATTGGAAACAATGCGAAAAAAAACGAATCTCTATTTAGACAATTGGCAGACCAAGGTCATGCAATAGGGAATCATACTCAAAATCATTTGAAAGGCTGGGGCACTTCAAATGAGGAATACCTTAATGATATTGCGAGTTGTCAAAAGACAATTAAAGACACTAATCTATTCAGGCCTCCATACGGCAGAATAAAAAGAAGTCAAATAAAAAAATTGGATAACTACAAGATTGTAATGTGGGATGTGTTGTCGTATGATTATTCAAGTACGATGAACAGTGACCGTTGCCTTCAGGGTGTTATTAAGGCCACCAGACCTGGGTCAATCATTGTTTTCCACGATAGTTATAAGGCAGAAAAAAATATGACCTATGCGTTACCTCGTTTTTTAGATCATTTCTCACCGAAAGGCTATAAGTTCGAGTCACTGTCAGAGCTTAAATAAAAGTTCGTAAATGAAAACTTGCCGGATACTTGTTGCTCCATTGGATTGGGGATTAGGGCATGCTACGAGGTGTATTCCAGTGATTCACCTCCTCTTAAATAAAGGATATGAAGTGCATGTGGCATCAAGTGGAGATGCACAACGGTTAATGCAATTAGAGTTTCCACAGCTAAAACAGTATGCGCTACCCTCTTATAATGTGCGGTACAGCAGAAGTTTGCCTTTCATGCTCAAAGTTTTTCTTCAATTGCCAAAGTTTCTCTTCACCATCATAAAGGAAAAAACAGCCATTGAAGAATTGGCGAATGAGAATAAATACGATCTGATTATTTCTGACAATAGATATGGATGTCGTGCTTCAAATGTTAAATCTGTTTTTATTTGCCATCAGCTTAATATTATCATGCCTCCATGGTTAGCATGGTTTGCTCCTGTAATTAACTACTTTAACCATCGGTGGATTAGTTTGTTTGACCAATGCTGGATCCCGGATGACCCTTCAGGTAGTCTAACTGGAAAGTTATCTCATCCGTCCCTTCCCAATGCAGAATGGATAGGCGTGCTGTCACGCTTCGAAAGAAATGATACGATTGATAGAGTTTACCAATTGGCAGTTGTTCTTTCGGGGCCCGAGCCACAGCGATCACTATTTGAGAAAAAAATTCTAGCCCAGCTTGAAGGCATCGGCATAAAATCCATTCTTGTCAGAGGTAAGCTTGATGCTGACGTAATGACAACCGATAATGAGAATTTGATCATTATTAATTATTTACAAAGGGCAGAGCTACAAAACTTGATTCAAAGGAGTGAGTTAATGCTATGCAGGTCAGGTTACAGCACAGTAATGGATTTGTCAATGCTTGAGAAGAAAGTAATATTCGTACCTACACCAGGTCAAACTGAACAAGAATACTTAGGGTTTGAGCTGATGAAGAAGGGTGTGGCGTTTTGCCAACATCAGAATGAGTTTGATCTTAAGGAAGCACTTCAAGAAATAAAGAACTACACCGGCTTTGCAGGAAGTTCAGGTCAGACTAATTTGCTAAACAAAGCTATTGAGGGAGTATTGAAATGAAATATTGGACAGACAGTCATGCACATATTTATCTGAAAGAATTTGATCACGACAGAACGGAGGTCATACAAAGGTGTATTGATGGGAATATCCAAAAAATATATATGCCCAATATTGATCACACTTCTATTGACAGTATGCTTGAGGTGGAGGCAAAGCGTCCTGATCAATGTATCTCCATGATGGGACTACACCCTTGCTCGGTTAAAAAGGATTTTGAAAAAGAATTGTATTTAGTTGAGTCCTGGCTTTCTAAGAGAGCTTTTGCAGCTGTTGGAGAAATAGGAACTGATCTTTACTGGGATAAGACTTACTGGGAACAACAAAAGGAAGCATTTACGATTCAAGTAAGATGGGCTAAGCAATATGACTTGCCTATAGTGATTCATTGCAGAGATTCGATAGACGAAACAATAGCCTTAGTCGAGATGCTTCACGATGATAAATTAAAAGGCGTATTTCATTGTTTTACAGGAACTGCAGAGCAGGCTGATCGAATTACTAAATTAGGTTTCTTCCTAGGGATTGGTGGGGTGAGTACTTTTAAAAATGGAGGTATGGATAAAGTCATTCCGGATTTAGATGTTAAGTCTATTATACTGGAAACCGATAGCCCTTACCTGAGCCCTGTCCCGTACAGAGGAAAAAGGAATGAACCGAGCTACATTCCAATTGTTGCCGAAAAAGTAGCCGCGTTAAAAAAGATACCTTTAGAAGAACTGCAATTGGCTACTTCTACCAATGCGCAAAATTTATTTGCTAAATGAATTATAAAAAGATCAATATCAACACAGCGCTACCAGCTCATCCAAAAGCAAGGATAATGATAGTGTATACCGGAGGTACATTTGGTATGACACATGATGAAAACGGAGTACTTGTTCCTTTTGATTTCAATCACATCCTGGAGCATTTGCCCACCTTGCGAAGTTTGCTGCTGGATATTACTGTAATTGCTTTCGATCAGCCGATAGATTCGTCCAACATTGCGCCCGTGCATTGGCAAACTATAGGAAAAATTATATTTGAAAATTATGAAGATCAGGACGGCTTTGTCGTGCTTCACGGAACAGACACCATGGCCTACACTTCATCAGCTCTTGGTTTTATGCTCCAAGGGCTGGCTAAGCCAGTGATCTTTACAGGGGCTCAGCTGCCCATAAGCGAACCACGCTCTGATGCAAGGGAGAATTTAATCACTGCGCTTGAAATTGCTTCGGCAAAATTTAAGGGTAAGCCAATTGTACCGGAAGTATGCATCTATTTTGATTATGAACTCATTCGTGGATGTAGGGCAAAAAAAGTTGAAAGCATGCGTTTTGATGCTTTTCAGTCAGAGAATTACCCATCATTGGCAAAAGCAGGAGTGAAGATTGATTATGCCGTGGAGGCCATAATGCCAGCTTCAGAAAGCCCACTTTCTATGCTTTCCAAGTTCGATACTAATGTAGCCTTGATCAAGCTATTTCCGGGTATAGGTGCCAATTCAATTCAAGCCGTATTGGGTACCCCTGGGTTAAAAGCCTTGGTAATGGAAACATATGGAGCAGGGAATGCACCAAGTGGAGAATGGTTTTTAGCTGTATTAAAGAAGGCAATAGCTGACAATATTCTCATTATCAACATTTCTCAGTGTCCTGGAGGCATGGTTACACAGGGAAGGTACGAAACCAGCAAGACCCTGGAGGATATAGGTGTAATAAGCGGTGCTGATATGACTACAGAGTCGGCAGTGACTAAACTAATGTTATTATTAGGTGAAGGTGGGGTCGAGCATGCCCGGCAGTGGATGGGAAGGTCTTTAGCTGGGGAATTAACTGAAAATTAAAATTTATCCTATTTTCTGTTCTACCCTAACCTAATATGGGTCAGGAGGTTTAGAATCCACTTTAAGATGGAATTCCATACCAACCTGAAATGAAGAAAGGCTAATTGTCCTAATCAATAATTAGTTCAATTAGCCTTTTCGAGCGGAGAGAGAGGGATTCGAACCCTCGTTACGTTTCCGTAAACACGCTTTCCAAGCGTGCGCGTTCGGCCACTCTGCCACCTCTCCGAAAAATCTGGCCACAAAGAAATGGATAATAAAATCGTTGCACAAGTTCAGTTTTTGATCATTTAGGTGCATGTAAAATTTACCAACAAATAAAATTCTGTGTGACTAACGGATTGATTGAGCATTCTATGGTAGTGGGTGATAAAGCCTGAAGATTATTTTGTATTTTTTTTTGGAAATTTTGCTTAGAAATGAACAAAACGTTTAATTTTGGCCACTTCAAGTTATATCTTAAACCTTAAACCATGAAAAAACAATTTGCTATTCTCGCTCTATTTGGGGTCCTGATTTTTGGATCTTTCACCTTAGCTCAGGCTCAGGAAGGAGACTCCACTCAAACTGCGAGCGAACAGACTGAAGCTGTTACTTCAGAACAGGAAGAAGCGCCAATGATGGACGTTGCTACAGATGTAGCTTCAGATGAGGCAAGCTTTCACCAAAGAATCAAAGAAAAATTCATTGAGGGTGGTGCCAGCTTTATGTGGCCTATTCTTATCTGTTTGATCTTCGGATTAGCTGTTTCAATTGAAAGAATCATTACGCTAAACCTTGCGACAACAAATACTAAGAAACTTTTGGCTCGTATTGAGGATGCCTTGTCTAAAGGAGGAATCGAGGCTGCAAAAGATGTAACTAAAAATACCAAAGGCCCTGTTGCCTCAATCTTTACACAAGGATTGATGAGGTCATCAGAAGGTATGGAAATGGTTGAGAAATCTATCGTTTCTTATGGTGGTGTTGAAATGGGACGTTTGGAAAAAGGTTTGATCTGGATTTCATTGTTCATATCACTCGGTCCAATGCTTGGATTCTTCGGTACTGTAATTGGTATGGTGGGTGCATTTGATGCGATCGAGGCTGCTGGTGATATTTCGCCTCAAGTTGTTGCTGGTGGTATGAAAACTGCCTTGTTGACTACTGTAGGTGGTCTTATTGTGGGTATGATCCTGCAAGTTTTTTATAACTACCTTGTTTCCAAAATCGATAGCCTGGTGAATGATATGGAAGACGCTTCCATTACCTTGGTTGATCTTTTGGTGAAGCACAAAATTGTAAAGTAATATGGAAGATATAGGATTATATGTAGGCTATGGACTATTTAGTGTAGCAATAATAGCTGCTGTTATCCTTCCTTTGATTAATGCACTAAAATCTCCTAAGGAGTTGGTAAAATCAGGGATGGGTATAGGTGCGCTATTGGTTGTCTTCCTTATTTCATTCGGCCTTGCCGGATCTGAGGTTACAGCCAAGTATACTGCACAAGGAATTGGTGAAAGTAGCTCGAAATTAATCGGTGCTGGCTTAACAATGTTTTACATTGTATTTGCTGCCGCACTGGTTGGAATAGTGTTTTCAGAAATTAGTAAAGCCCTTAAGTAATGGCAAAATCGTTACCTGAAATACCAAATGCATCAATGGCTGACATTGCATTCTTGTTGTTAACCTTCTTTTTGGTTACCACAACGATGCCCAATGACAAAGGATTGAGTATGCAACTTCCTCCACCCCCGGAAGCACAACCCCCGGAGGATATAAAAATTCAGGAGAGAAACATGTTTAAAATTCAGGTTAACTCTTCAGATGCACTTCTTGTAGAAGGAGAGCCTATGGAGGATGTGAGTGGATTGAAAGACATGATCAAGAAGTTCATACTTAATAACGGAGCAGACCCTACCAGTTCAGATAGTCCTGAAAAGGCTATTGTTTCGTTTAAAACGGATAGGGGAACCACTCATAAGCGTTTCGTTGAGATTCTGGACATTATGCAGGCTGCGTACTATGATATTTACGCAGATCAGGCAGGAGTAACAAATGATGAATTCCGAAAGATTGCTTCTGATCTGAATGATCCTGAAAATAAAAGACTCTACGATAAAGGCCGTGAGGGGATACCAATGGCGATATCTATCGCTGAACCTACTAAGGTTGGAAACTGATAAAATTTGAATTATGTCAAAGTTTAGAAAGAAAACGAAAGTAAAGCAGGATATACCAACATCATCAATGCCTGACGTGGTATTTATGTTGCTGTTCTTCTTTATGGTGACTACCGAATTGAGAAAGACTGCGGTTGACGTAATGCAACGTATTCCACAAGCTACCCAGCTGAGGAAGTTGCAACGAAAATCATTGGTAACCAATCTTTATATTGGAGAACCAAAGAAGTCAGAACAATTTGGTGCTGAACCAAAAATTCAGGCTGATGATACATTCATTGAGCCAGGTGATATCATTTTGTGGGTGAATCGTAAAAAGGATGAACTTCCTGAAAACGAGCGTGAGCAATTGACTATCGCCATGAAAGTGGACAGTGAAGCAAAACGCGGTATTATCGCAGACGTAGAAACAGAATTGAGAAAGGCGAATGCCAGAAAGATACTGTACTCTACTTTGCAGAAAGCAGAAAAGTAAAAATTGTTTTTTCACTTGAAATAAATAGGCCCCTTCCTGAATATTTAGGAAGGGGCTTTTTTTTGATTTATGAATTCTGCAACCCTTCCCCACCTCAACAATAGTAGAACTGTCACTGCGTGGTGCATGTATGATTGGGCGAATTCAGTCTATTCCCTTGTTATCACTTCTGCCATCTTTCCTATTTATTACAAGGCTGTAGCCGTGGAGGGAAATGGTGACCTGGTTCAATTTCTGGGGTTCTCAATTAATAATTCCGTTCTCTACACCTATTCGCTCTCTTTTTCCTTTTTGATGGTCGCATTGATTTTACCCTTGCTATCTGGAATGGCTGACTATGCAGGTAAGAAAAAGACTTACATGAAAATGTTTGTAAGTATTGGCAGCCTTGCCTGTATCGGGCTCTACTTTTTTCGTGATGTTGGTGATTTAGAATGGGGAATAGGTTGCTCCATTCTGGCAAGCATTGGCTATTCTGGCAGTCTTGTATTTTACGATGCCTTCCTGCCTGAAATTGTTACTATGGATCGATATGATGCAACGAGTGCAAGGGGCTATTCCATGGGATACTACGGAAGTGTAATTCTCATGGTGATCTGCCTGTTCATTATTACTTATTTCAATTCATTTGGTTTTAACACTGAGGGCGATGCAGTGCGATTTACATTCCTGCTGGTGGGTTTCTGGTGGATGGGCTTTTCGTTGATCACATTTCGATATGTACCTGAAAACCCATACGGACGGAAAGCGACCGGAAATATTTGGACGAAAGGTTACGCTGAACTATTGAAAGTTTGGCAAAGCTTGAAGGCTTCACCGAATTTGAAAAGGTATTTAGCCGCTTTCTTCTTTTTTAATATGGGTGTGCAGACTGTGATGTACCTGGCTACGCTGTTTGGTACTGATGTTTTACAATTGGACAGCAGTAAACTGATCATGACTATTTTACTTATTCAGATGGTAGCGGCTGTTGGGGCTTGGTTATCGGCCAGGTTTTCGACCCGTTATGGTAATAAGGTGGCGTTAATGGTTATGATTGGTGTCTGGATAGTGGTTTGTATAGCCGCTTATTTTATATCCACAGAATATCAATTTTATGCTTTGGCGTTTGTAGTAGGGCTAATAATGGGTGGTGTTCAGGCGCTGGCCAGGGCTACCTATACCAAGTTGATTCCAGAATCTACGATCGATCATGCCTCTTATTTTAGCTTTTTTGATGTTACTTATAATCTATCCATCGTGTTTGGCACTTTTTCTTTTGGTCTTATCAACCAATTGACTGGAAGTATGAGAAACAGTGCATTAGTTTTAGTTATATTTTTTGTAGCGGGTATGCTAATGCTAACACTAGTGAAATCAGAGCACCTAAAAAAGGCTAATACCGCAAGTGCTTGACTGTAATTCCTTTATTGATTAATTGTTTCAACGATTCGATTCCGATTTTTAAGTGTTGATCGACATAGCCGTCTGTTACTTCTTTGTCACTACTTTCTGTTTTTACTCCTTCGGCAATCATTGGCTGATCAGAAACTAAAAGTAGGGCTCCAGCGGGGATCTCATTAAAGAAAGCTGTGGAGAAAATTGTAGCTGTCTCCATATCGATACCCATTACTCTTATCTTTCTGAGGTATTCTTTAAAAGGCTCATCCCACTCCCATACCCGTCTGTTAGTGGTGTAGATGGTTCCAGTCCAATAATCTTGGTTAAAGTCCCTTATAGTGGTTGATATGGCCTTCTGGAGGGCGAATGAAGGCAGTGCAGGTACTTCAGGTGGCATATAGTCGTTAGATGTACCCTCACCTCGTATTGCAGCAATGGGAAGGATAAGGTCTCCAATGTCATTTTTCTTCTTTAGTCCACCACACTTACCTAAGAAGAGGAGTGCGTTGGGCTGGATGGCTGACAGACAATCGGTGATGGTTGCTGCATTAGGGCTACCCATACCAAAGTTAATGATGGTTATTCCTTCAGCAGTGGCACTAAGCATGGCTTTGTCGGTTCCATTGACAGGCACATCATGCCATTGAGCAAACTTGTAAACGTAATTATCAAAATTAGTCAGTAAGATGTCTTTTCCGAAGTCCTCAAGTGCTACACCGGTGTATCTCGGTAGCCAGTTTTCTACAATTTCCTTTTTTGTTTTCATTTTGACCCGTTTGAATGTTTAATGACCAGACTCAATCTTCAGTTTTCAGCATAAACAATATAACGTAAGATGAGATCAGTCAATTCATACAATAATAATTAATAATTTGAGGCCGTGAATCAACTTAATCTTCCGTCAATCACGCCTAACCTTAAAAAAGAGCAAGGAAAAGTTTTTATTTTCGATATCATTCGGAAGAAATATGTTGTACTTACGCCTGAGGAATGGGTGAGGCAGCATTTTGTACAGCATTTGATTCAAAATCTTCACTACCCAAAGGCCCTTTTTAGAATTGAAAGTAGCCTGACCTATAATAGGAGGCAGAAGAGATCGGATATTCTTATTCGTGACAGAGAAGGTAAACCATGGATGCTCGTTGAATGTAAATCAGATGCTATTAAATTAACCCAAAATGCTTTCAACCAAATTGCGGTCTACAATATGACTATTGGGGCAACCTATTTGGCGGTAACTAATGGTATGGTTCACTATTGCTGGCGTGCCCCAGAGTTGGGTAAAGAAGCCGTCTTTCTCGATAAGTTTCCTGACTTCTAAAAAAAGGCGATCCGATGTGCATCGAATCGCCTCTCCGTATTTTACAGAAAGTCTATTTCAAAAACTCATCTACATTGGTGTAAGGCAAGTTGAAGGCATCAGCAACCGCTTTGTATACTACTTTGCCGTTGATTACGTTCAACCCCAACTTCAAATCCTCGTTATCATTACATGCTTTTTTCCAACCTTGACCAGCTAGTTTAATTGCATATGGTAGGGTTGCATTGGTAAGCGCCAGGGTAGAGGTATAAGGAACAGCACCCGGCATGTTGGCCACACAATAGTGTACAACATCATCAATGATATAGGTAGGATCCTCATGGGTGGTAGGTTTACAAGTTTCGATACATCCACCCTGATCAACAGCAACGTCAACAAGCACTGTACCCGGACGCATTGTTTTTAACATGTCTTTTGATATCAGCTTTGGCGCTTTAGCACCAGGTATCAGTACAGCACCCACAATCAGATCGTGTGTTTTTACCAGTTCGCGAATCACGTATTCATTGGAAGCCATGGTGCAAACATTCTTTGGCATCACATCATCAAGATAACGAAGGCGGTTAAGGTTTACATCTGCAATGATTACATCTGCACCCATTCCTGCAGCAATTTTTGCGGCATTGGTACCAACTACACCACCACCAAGGATTAATACCTTAGCAGGCATTACTCCGGGGACTCCTCCAAGAAGAATTCCACGTCCTTTCAAAGGTTTTTCCAGGTACTTAGCTCCTTCTTGAATTGACATCCTTCCCGCTACTTCAGACATTGGAACCAAAAGAGGTAACCCGCCATCCTTTTCTACAGTTTCATAGGCAAGACACACGGCACCCGTCTCAAGCATGGCTTTTGTGAGTGGCTCGTAGGAGGCAAAGTGAAAGTAGGTAAAAACCAATTGGTCTTTTTTGATTAGTTTATACTCTGCTTCAATAGGCTCCTTTACCTTCATGATCATTTCAGCGATGTCGAAGATTTCTTTTGCGGTGGAAAGGATTTTTGCTCCAGCGCCTGTATAATCTTCATCATTAAAACCGCTTCCTACCCCGGCAGTGGATTGAACATAAACAGTATGACCACGTTTAGTCAATTCCTGCGATCCGGCAGGGGTCAAAGCAACCCTGTTCTCATTATTTTTAATTTCTTTTGGAACTCCTATAATCATTGTATTTCAATTTTAGCTTCTTCTTAAAACCCCGTAAATATAGCACTAGGATACAATAGCAAAGGATCAAATTACCCATTTTTGCTCTAATATGACAGGAACTAATCTATTCGCATTTTATGGCTCCTTACGCAGGGGAATGGAGAATTATGCTATTTATCAAACTGATTTAAAGTATATTAAAACAAGGAGAATTTTAGGGTATGAACTGTTTGCCCTGGAAGAATACCCATATGTGATAAAGTCTGCCGATGCGTCCAATTCGGTAGTTGTGGAAATTTTTCAAATTGAGAATGCTCATACTGCTCAAAATATTCACAAAATGGAATTGGATGCGGGGTATATTTTTGAATGGGTGGATGTAGATGATGAAAAAGTGGGCATTTACTTGTTTGAGCAGTCAGGGGGTAATTCTAAGGTGGAAAGTGGAGATTGGGTTGAATTCTTTGGTGGGAAGAAAGAATAAAAGTAGATTATTCGGTGTCAAATTGTGTTTTGACCCCCTCCCTGTTTTTGATTATTTTTGAGTTCAAAGCCATTAAAAATTGACGCAAGTAAAAAGCATAAAATCCGGTGTTTCGGCCAAAAAGGCAACATCTATTCTAGCCGATTATAGGTTGGCCTGTGAAAGCAGAGAAGCTAGTATTATTGGTAGAAAGGAAGTATTCATGGGCAAGGCTAAATTTGGCATCTTCGGAGATGGCAAAGAGGTGGCACAGATTGCTATGGCCAAGGTATTCCGTAATGGAGACCATAGGTCGGGGTATTATCGTGATCAAACTTTCATGTTTGCCATTGGTGAATTAACACTTCAGGAATATTTCGCACAATTGTATGCTCATACGGAGGTGGAAGCAGAGCCAGCATCAGCGGGCCGACTGATGAATGGACACTTTGGAACGAGGATGCTTGATGAGCATGGTCATTTTAAGAATTTAGCGAATTTAAAAAATAGTAGTTCAGATATTTCTCCAACTGCAGGACAAATGCCCAGGCTCGTTGGTTTGGCTTATGCCTCCAAGCTGTTTAGGGAAAACCCTTTATTGGAAGAGTACACTATGCTATCCGACAAAGGAAATGAAATTGCTTTCGGTACGATTGGAAATGCATCTACTTCTGAGGGAGTATTTTTCGAAGCCATCAATGCAGCGGGTGTGCTTCAGGTTCCCATGCTCATGTCCGTTTGGGATGATGAATATGGTATTTCAGTACCAGCAAAGTATCAGACGACAAAAGGAAGTATTTCGAAGATTCTAAAAGGCTTTCAACGGACTAAGGACGAAAAGGGCTTCGAGATTATTGTCGCCAAAGGATGGGACTATGATGGACTTTGTAAAGCCTATGTACAAGCTGAAGAGGTCTGTAGAAAAGAACATGTTCCTGTTCTTCTGCATGTGACGGAGGTAACTCAGCCACAAGGGCACAGTACCTCAGGTTCTCATGAAAGGTATAAGAGTAAGGAAAGACTAGGTTGGGAGCAGGACCACGATTGCATTAAAAAGATGCGAGAATGGATTTTGGATCAAGGGATAAGTAATCCAGATGAATTGGATACGATTGAAAAAGAGGCCAAAGTAACTGCAAAATCTGCAAAAGAAGCGGCATGGAAAGCTTTCAATAAAGACATTCAACAAGCTCAATCTGCTCTAGTAACTATTCTGACTAAGCTTGAAGAGGATAACGAAGAAATTAAGTCGATAAAGGAAGAATTGGTGTCCACACTTAACCCCTTGCGCCTTGATGCATTTAAAGCGGCAAAGAAGGTTTCGCGAGTGTTAAGAGGTCGGGAGTCGGAAGGTAGAAACGAATTAATATCCTGGATACGAAAAAATGAGGATGATAACTGGGAAAGGTACAGCTCCCATTTATACAGCCAGTCTGAATATTCAGCATTGAATGTGGAGGCTATTTCTCCCCAATACTCAGCGTCATCATCGTTACTCGATGGTAGAGAAATTCTGCATGCCTGTTTTGATAAAGCCCTGGAGAGGGATCCTAAGATTTTTGCGATAGGAGAGGATGTAGGCAAAATAGGAGATGTCAATCAGGCTTTTGCCGGACTTCAGGGAAAGTATGGTGAACTAAGAGTTACTGATACTGGGATAAGGGAAGCGACTATAATTGGGCAGGGGATTGGTGCTTCTTTAAGAGGACTAAGACCTATCACGGAAATCCAATATTTGGATTACTTGCTTTATGCCGTTCAGGTATTGAGTGATGATGTAGCCTGCTTGCAATACAGAACCAAAGGAGGTCAGAAAGCGCCATTAATTATAAGAACAAGAGGACATAGGCTTGAAGGTGTGTGGCATTCGGGTTCGCCAATGGGAATGATACTTAACAGCTTGAGAGGTATCTATGTGCTTGTTCCCCGAGATATGACTCAGGCAGCAGGTTTCTACAACACCATGCTAAAGTCTGACGACCCTGCATTGATTATCGAATGCTTGAATGGGTATAGATTAAAAGAAAAGCTGCCTGATAATGTTGGGGAGTTTTGCGTACCACTGGGTGTTCCTGAGATGCTTCGTGAAGGTAATGATGTTACTATTGTTACCTATGGATCGATGTGCCGTATCGTTATGGATGCAGCGAACGAGCTGGAAAAAATGGGAGTGTCTTGTGAGGTTATCGATGTACAAACTTTACTGCCCTTTGATCGCCATCACGCAATAGTTGAGTCCTTAAAAAAGACCAATCGTGTCATCTTTGCAGATGAAGATGTTCCGGGCGGAGCCACTGCCTTTATGATGCAGAAAGTACTCGAAGAGCAGGATGCTTATCAGTATTTGGATTCAAAGCCAGTTTGTATTGCTGCTAATGAGCATCGACCTGCGTATGGATCAGACGGAGATTATTTCTCAAAACCTAATTCTGAAATTGTTTTTGATAAGGTCTATGAGGTAATGAGTGAAGCAGAGCCCGATAGGTTTCCTCCACTTTATTAAGGTTTCCAATCATTACTTAAACTGAAATTCCGGAGTTTCAATAATGTTGCTCTTGTTGAGCAATCTATCTTGAATTTGAATTCTAAGCTTAAGTGTTTTGATGCTAAACTGAAGTTTGAATCCGGTACTTAGCATGGCATACCTAAGTGTTCCTTCAATTGAATTATTGAGACTTAAATCTGAATTCTTTGCAAGGATAGGAAAGCGGCCATCATAAGTGGTGCAGAATTCGGTTCTCCAGTCAAACTCCTCAAAAGAGCCATCATTTTGCTTGACAAGAAAATCAACAAAAATGTTGTAATGATCAGGGTTTAACTCAAAATAAACGGTGTCAATGACCTGTGGCGCAGAACTATTATCAAAAACAAGCTCCCAGTTGGTGCAGTCGAAAGGAGGGACGTAGTCGGGTAAATTTAAATCAGGGTTGGTCCTTTTAACTTCATAATTTACTGGTGAACCACCATCGACCAAGTTAAAATAGAACTTTTCATTATAACAGATGGTTTGATCTTGGTTACAGCCTATTTCACTTGGCTGCAGGCCCAAATTTCCATCACCATCTCTGAATTTTATAAAAAGAATGAGAGAGTCAGCGTCTGAGAGATCAGGGGTCTCTTTGAAAACCAGATTTTCAAATTCGATTTCAGGAATATTGGAATATTCGGGAGGATCAAAGCAAGAAGATAGCCCCAGCCCCAATACAATCACCAAACCTAATCCCAAAGTGAACTTCATTTCCTATTTTTAGAACCCTGTAAATTACCTAACGCTTGCACACATTTAAAAGTTTTGAGAAGGTTTTATCCTCTGTAAACGATACTAACTTCGATAATATTGCTTTGGAGTTGTTTCAACTGCAGGCAAAAGAGAACAAAGTATATCAAAAGTATCTCACCTATTTGGGGGTAAATGTTAAGGGCATAACCCAACTAACACAAATTCCATTTCTGCCCATATCTTTTTTTAAAGAGCAAACCATTAAGTCGGGACAATGGAAGGAGGAGACTATTTTTTATAGCAGCACCACGACAGGTGCAACACCAAGTAAGCACTTTGTACAAAGTTTAGACGCCTATTTGAGCAACGCGAAAAGGATTTTTGAAAGTTGCTATGGAGCTGTCGACAACTTCCATTTTCTGGCATTGCTTCCTTCTTATCTGGAAAGGGAGGGTTCTTCGTTGGTAGCAATGGTCAATTACTTTATTCAACATAGTAAGTCACTTCACTCTTCGTTTTATCTGGATAACAAAAAGGAACTGATTCACACCCTTAAGAGAATCGATCAGTTGGACCGAAAAGTGATTTTATGGGGTGTGACATTTGCACTTTTGGATTTGGCCGAAGAACAAGATTTGGACCTTAGCAATTGTATTGTAATGGAGACAGGCGGAATGAAGGGGAGGAGAGAGGAGATAACAAGGGAGGAACTCCACCGGTATTTAGGGAGCAGATGGAATACTGTGATCCACTCAGAATATGGAATGACAGAGCTCTTTTCGCAGGCTTATGCCACAGAAAAGGGTTACTTTAAAACACCAACTGGGATGAAAGTAATGGTTCGAAGTATCAATGATCCTTTTGAGCAGTTGGAAGTGGGTAAAACTGGGGGTATAAATGTTATCGATTTATCAAATATTTATACTTGCGCATTCGTTGAAACTCAAGATTTAGGTAGAATTCGGCAAGATGGTAGTTTTGAGGTACTTGGGCGTATTGATAATTCGGATATCAGGGGCTGTAACCTATTGGTTGGGTAGCCATTAAACTCGATAAATGGCCATTTAGACCTGATTAAATTTGCTGAAATTGAAAAGATTGATAATTTTGATACTTTCAAACACTACAAAATGAAGAAAATTTTAGCTTTTGTTGCCTTAGTAGCTTTCTTAAGTGCTTGCAGCCAATACACCTGCCCTACATACAGCAAGAAAGACATTAAGGAAAGCAACACCGAAAACCGTATTTAGGCCGTTTAGAGGTACTTTTTAACCTCTTCGAGTCCGATTTTCTCCCCGCTCATTATTGTTAGTCGTTCGACTACATTTCGTAGCTCCCTGATGTTGCCCGTCCAGTTATAATTCTGTATTTCCTTTAGTGCCTTATCGTCTATCTTTTTAGCCTTCGCACCCTGTTCCAGTGCCAGGTCATTGAGAAACTTATCTACCAATAGTGGTATATCCTCTTTTCGTTCGTTGAGTGCGGGTACTTTTATGATAATAACACCAAGGCGGTGGTAGAGATCTTCTCTAAATCTGTTTTCTGCGATTTCCTTTTTAAGATCCTTATTTGTAGCGGCCAATACTCTCACATTGACCTGTATGTCCTTATCTCCACCTACTCTAGTAATTTTATTTTCCTGCAAGGCCCTCAAGACTTTAGCTTGAGCAGATAAACTCATGTCACCAATTTCGTCCAGAAATAGTGTGCCATTATCGGCTTGTTCGAATTTGCCAATGCGTTGCTTTATGGCTGATGTAAACGATCCTTTCTCATGCCCAAATAATTCGCTTTCTATTAGCTCGGAAGGGATGGCCGCGCAATTGACCTCAATAAATGGTGCACTTGCCCGGTTACTCTTTTCATGGACCCAGCGGGCTACCAATTCTTTTCCAGAACCATTGGGGCCGGTAATTAAAACACGGGCATCGGTCGGTCCCACTTTTTCAATCATCTCTTTCACTTCAGCGATAGGTTCAGATTCTCCTACCATGTCCAGTTTATGAGCGATTTTCTTTTTAAGTGTTTTTGTTTCTGCTACCAGATTGGTTTTATCCAATGCATTCCGCAGGGTAATTAGCAATCTGTTGAGGTCTGGTGGTTTTTGTAAGAAATCATATGCGCCCATTTTGGTAGCATCCACGGCCATCTCAGTGGTGCCATGCGCTGAGATCATGATAAAGGTCGTATTGATTCCTTTCTCCTTTGCCTTTTCCAGCACCTCCATTCCATCCATCTTCGGCATTTTGATGTCGCAGAAAACGAGGTCATAGTTATCGTTTTCTAACATGGCCAAGCCCTCAACTCCATCCTTGGCTTCGTCTACTTTTAGTTTGAGTTCTTTTTGGTCAGTGATGATGTCTTTCAGTACAGCGCGAATGCTGGCCTCATCTTCTATCAGTAATACTTTTGGCATGAATTAGATTTTTTACAACCGAAGGTTATGTTAGGTTTTCTGAATAACAAAAAAAATGCAAGCCTGTAAGCCGGGTTCTGTCACTAACTTTTCAGTCAGCGTCTTATCATTTATCTAGCCCTGACGTTGCCATCAGGATCAATCAACCTACCCATCCCGACTTCCATAAATGGATGAGCAGAGCGGCTCATGTTCGGGACCTATTTGGTCTTTCAACTCGTAAGGTTTACCATGCCCTTCTTGTCACCAAGGAGGCGGTGAGCTCTTACCTCACCTTTTCACCTTTTCTCCGGCCGACAAGTCGGTCGAGAGTAGTTTATTTTCTGTGGCACTATCTGTTCCGCCAGCTGGCGGACCTTCCTGTTAGGAAGTACGATGCTCAATGTTGCCCGGACTTTCCTCCCCGACAAGTCGGGGCGATAAGACGGCTTGCATTAATACAAATTTAGTGATTAATGAACAGGAATTGTAGTCGAAATTGTAGGAGGCTAATGAACGTCAGACCCGGTTAACTTAAATTCATATTGATCTGCAAGGTTGGCCACCTCCTGGATCATTTCCTTGACGGAGCTTTCTGGAGTTCCATCCATAGAAGCGACTGCTTCAATTTGCAAGAAATCATCGCTAATGATAAACCGGCCATAATTGAAAAGAGAACTTTGTTCAAGGAGGTTCTTTAATGGAAGGCTCGAGTTATAATTACATATTTTGGAGGTAAACGTTACCATATTTCTGCTGTACAACTTGTTCTCTTTGATGGTTCCGATTACAGATTGAAAACGTCCTCCGGCCAATGGAACAATGATGATCGAGTGGATATTATCGTAGCTGGTAAACTGACCGCCAATTTCATCGGCATAACTCTTCATGAAAGAAACTAAGTCCATAATAGTAAGGTTGGTTCAGGGCAATGAAGGTACAAAATGAAAATGAATTGCTGTCAAGTCTAGAAATAGAAAGCGTAGGCTTTTAACCCGTTATTTGAGAATTCAAGGGTAGGAGACGGCAATTTTATCATATTAACAATATAAATGAGCGATTTCAATGCCTTGGATTGGGTCGGGATGGCTGTAAGGTCGAAATCGAGACTGAGGTAGTATTGTCTATAGGGATTATATCCAGTAGCAAGATTGGTTCCCTTGGATGCATAAATAAAGTCATGGGCACCATGGCCAATGGCTATATTAATCCATTTTGGAAAGGTGATAAATCGATCCATATCAATTGAAAGCCAATAGGTCTGCCCATTATAGTCTTTGAGTAGCTTCTCACTAAAATTGCTTCCTAACACACTTGGTCTTTGATGAGCCAAATAAGTGGTATGGAATGAAAATTTAGGATAGATTCTTGTTTCATCCCAGAGCCATTGCTGCCCCAGGTAAAAGGCAGTACCAGTTGCATTGGCTAGCAGATCAGAAGCAGAGGCGCCATATCCTGAAGAATACCCGTCAAAGATTTCAATGGAACTCATCATGGCGAAGCTTGCAAGCGCTCCTATTTTTTGAGCTTGCTTTTTGGGGATACCTGTTTTTCTTAAAGCATTTGAACTGGCGTTACTTATTTGATAGGCCCCATAAAAGTGACCCAATTTATCCATTTGGTACCATTCTTTAGAATCATCGAAAAAACGGAAAGATTGTTTGTCAAAGTCACTATACCAAACCTCACTGAGACTAACCATCGCCAAAGTATAACCTACAGATGTTCCTATGATGAGTCTATTTAATTTTTTATGATTAATGGAATCAAAAGGTTGGGCTTTTGACAGCGCTCCGCCAAAAAGAAATAGCGTTAGGATAAGTAGTTTGACAAAAGGATCGCTACCTGAAGGAGTAGAGTTTTTACTTTCCTCCATCCTCATCTTCTTTTCTTGCTTCTCCATTGGGTAGCGGAATCTCACTGGCGTCTTTTTGGTTTTTCTCTCGGGCTGAATGCCAAAGATCCTTGATTTCATTAAAATTTTGTGTGTGCAACAAACTGACTCCAGTGGTAACGGCACTTTGAGTACCTAGTGTATTGGTAAGCTGATTTACATTTGATCGACTGTACATTTTCACTTTGAATTTTCCATCTGGAGTTAATAAATAGTCCACTGTCCAGTCTCCGGCTATGGATGAGATATTGTCTGCAGGGCGGTATTGATTAGAGAAACTACCATCTCGAGTAACCCTAAGTCGTCCATTGAGAAATGAATAGGAGAGCCTAAGCTGGAAAGTATTAAAGGCCTCCTGATCCAATGTTCCCAAATCTAAATCTATTTCTAGGTTTTGATCTACCTGTGTAAGCCAGTAGCTGAGTTGGTTGGACAGAAGTTCGCTAACACTATTGTATAATGTACCACTTGTGCTAAAAGCATCAGGAGGTGAGAATTTTCGAAGAATAATTAGGCTGAATACTTGCCGTTTTAGTTCTTGTTCATCAAGTCTGGACTTAAAGGATTCAAACACGAAGTTTAACTGTACTGTTCGTCCGTCACTAAGTAGAATATTTTCAGGCAGCTCCTGGGCATCCAGATCAAAATTTATTCTTGGGGACAACATAGGGCCTTCCAATTTTAATTCAACATAGGTTGGGTACTTTCTCCGCACTTGTGGGTTGCTAACAACCTCTTCTGATTGGTCATTTAGGATTGGACTTAGGGAAGCCATTTGCCTGTAATTTGCCGTTATGTCCATAGTTCCCTCATAGGGACTTCCATACCATGATATTCTGCTTCCGGGTTGTATATCGAATTCTTTGTTAATGATATCATATAGAGTGAAATTGTAGGCACCCTGAGTAAACTCGACAGCGCCAAACATGAAGAAATCACCTTTGGTATCTAACTGAAGTTTAATGTCTCCATTCCCACGACCTCTTATAATGTCACCAGATTTTATATCAAAAATAATTTCTGTGTAAGCATCAGGAGTAATGTCTAAATTGATATCCATCGAAATCCCAGAAGATTCAACCGTCCTTTTTTTCTTAATAATATCCTCATCCATCTCAACAGCCAGCGAATCTGTAAAGGCTACAAAGTTGATGAAATCCTTCTTATCTACAGTTTCAACTGAACTCATCGGAATGTAGATTCTGGTATTTTTTTGTGTTTGTGCCGTTGCTGAAATCTTTAAGTTGGAAGAGGGACCAAAGAAATTAGCATTACCCGTTGCGTAGCCTTGTCCGTAGAATAGCGAGTTGTCTTTTGCTGTGGTATTTAGCAGTTGAAGATTTTGAAAAGAAGCATCTAAATTAAGACTGAATTCCTTGAAGCTTCTATGAGCAATAAACCCATCTAGTGTTCCTGGATTATTGAATTTATCTGTCAGTTTGAAATTGTTAAAAACCAGCTGATTGGGAGTCATTCCAAACTCGCCAGTGAAGTTGTATAGAGTTTTGAGGTAGTTGATCATAATTTGACCATTTTCGATTGAACCGTTGCCACTTATTTTGGGATCTGTAAATGATCCGGTAATCTGATATTTACCAGTGAGAGTGCCATTCATATTTGAAAATATTGTGGCTAAAAGCGGTTCAGCAATTTTAAGGTTTGCTTTTTCAAATTGTGCTGAAATTTGAAGTGGGTCTTCCATTCCGGGGTTATAGAAACCTTTTAAATCTACTGTTCTAACTTTAAGTCGATCAATGGAAAAATTGATATCAAATCGTTGATCTCTTTGATTCCAGATATTTATACCACTAATATCCCCAATTAAGAATTCATTAATGGTGAAGCTATTGACAGTAAGATTATTTTGAATGTAGGGGTTATTATACAAGTCCCTTCCTTCCGCAGATCCAGTTAATGTACCTGTGAATCGCTGATTGCTTATACTGTTTAAAAAGCTTAGATCAAGATTATTTACGTTGAGTAAGAGTGATTTACTGGAGTCTGGTGAGATGAAACCCTCAAGGAGTACATTTTGATCATCATTTTGAATGGCTAAATGATTTATTCTCCATTCATTGCCATTTAGTATTGTGTAATTGTCCTGACTTACCTGCCACGTTTCATTTAAAGCTTTGATGCTTGAAGGTAAAATCTTAATACGAGTGCTATCGTTGAGGAAGTCCACGGCAGCTTTTACTCTAGCATAATTCTCCCTTCCACTTTGATCGATATCAATACCCACTTCAATATGATCAGTATTCCATATGGCCTCTACAAATAGATCCTTTGTATTGAAATTTTTGGATAGATTTTGTTGAGCTGAGTTGATGTTGAGCATCGCCAGTATATTGGTGCTGTCTCTAATCTTTGAGCCATTAAATTCGATTGTATTTTGAGTAAATATTTTTCCGTCATAGGTGATAGAATCAATAGTGGAATAAGCATTAAGTATTGATGTATACCCATTTGAGAATTTTCCTTCTATTCTTGTGTTTTTTGAAAGCTGACTATTAATTCCAACAACCTTGATAATTGGATTTATGTCTTTAAGAATTAGGTTGAAATTTGCATCATATTCTTGAGATTCTTTTGTTTTTGTGAGGTAATAGGTGTTCAACTCTGTTCGATCATTCTTTATGGTCAGGTAGAATTCCTTAAATAGTTTACTTAGGTCTGTGAATAGAGTAGAATAGTAGTATTCACCATGAAGGTTTATGTCTGCGAATGAGCTCCTAAGAAGTAAGCTTCTGCCTTTTGCTAACTTACTTGATGTGACCTGAATGGAGTCAATTTCCAATGACTCTTCTTTATATTTTACTTTGGTATTTTTTAAAAATGCGTTCCCAAAAATACTATCGATATTTAGTCCTTTAGAGTCAATGTCAACTACAGATTGAATAGAGAAATAATCTTTTGAAAAGCCGAGGTTATGTATCAAGGCGGTGTCTAGTCTGGCCTTCATTTTTACCAAATCAATATCCTTACGTAAATCAATAGATCCCTCCGCTTGAAATTTTAGATTGGGGTCATTGATGGTAATACTTCCATTAAAAAACTGGGACTTGAACTGCGCATTAGTAACAATATTTTTGTAGTCATAATCTTTGACTTTGAGGTGTGAAATTTTCCCGTCTAATTGGAAGTCGGCAGACTCTTCAGTAAAACCTTTTCCGTCAATATGACCAGTCATTGATACAGTTCGTAATAGTGTTGTATCGGTGAGGTAGGTGCCAAGTTTAAAATCAGTTAATTGAATGTTTCCTTTGTATTGTGATAAGGCAGGATCCTCTGCATTAATTTTCAGGTTGACATCTGATTGTATTTGACCAAAATTTCCATTGAAAGTTCCGTTGGCTACAAAGTCATTAACGAATCCGGTAAAATTTCCAAGTAGCTGAAATTCGCCCAATGGCTGTAGTCTTGAAAATGTTTTTGGTGGAAATAGGAATTTTAAATCCCTAATATCAACATTACTTTTTTTTAAGCTCATATTTATAAATGTTTCATTGATCCTTGGTAACCCATCCATGTTTAGGTTTCCAGTGAGTGTAGAATTGCCCAGATTTAAGGCTAGATTCCTGACAAAGAATTTATTTACTTTTCCCGTGAAATAGCCACTTAAAATGATCTTCTCATTTATTTTATTAATACCAGGCGCAAACATTGCTAAATCTTGTGGGTCAATTGTCGTGTTCCTGATACTTGATTGGATATGGACTTGATTATTAAAATCGTTAAGGTCTTTTAAACTACTGTAAGTAAATATGATTGTGTCTTGTATATGACTATTGCCTGCATCCAAATTTAGATTGAGAAATTCCATCGAACTTTGAGATATCCGGAAGAATGTACTTATCTGTTTTACTTTAAATTGAGTTTGCTCATCGATAGCTGAAAGTGAGTTAATCCTGAATTGAATCGTATCGCCAATGACTTTGAAATTTTGAATGAGCCCATCATTGAGGGCTACATTAAAATGGTGGTAGTCAAATTTTGGAGCAAGAGAGTCACTACTTTGATCGTTATAGCTGAATGCTGACTTATTGATTACGATTTCTCCTATGTTCACTTTAGCGGAAGCCTTCTTTTTGTTTTTCTTAGGTGGAGCTAATCTTCTAATGAAAATATTGATATTCAAATCCTCTGTTGAATCATTTTCAGTAATCTTGATTAAGTTGACTTTAGTACCATTCAGTGTGGCGGCATCAATGTTAATGTTACTATCAACTAGCAGTGAACTTATCCTGAAATTTACTTTCACTCTGTTGGCATCGATCATTACATTGTTTTCTGGATCGATAATCAGGAGATTTCCTATTTCAAAGCGATCATACCAGATTAGATGAACTGAACCAAACGTTGTTTTAAAGCCAGAGACATTGGAAAGACGTTCGGTATAGTGCTGAAGTATCGTTTTTTGAACTGGCGGAATCTGTAATATTCCAAAGCCGACAAGAAAAAAAGCTAATAGGAAGTACAGGCTATATAAGATAATTTTCTTTAGCCATAAAAGAATCCGATTTTTGATAACTTGCAGGTTCATTCAATCTATAATGGACCCCAAAATTCTTGCCATAGAGTCATCTTGTGATGAGACTTCTGCCTCTGTAATAAGCAACGGCAAGGTACTTAATAATGTTATAGCCTCGCAATCGGTTCATCATAAATATGGAGGGGTAGTTCCTGAGTTGGCAAGTCGCGCCCATCAAAAAAATATTGTTCATATAATCAACGAAACACTGACATCATCTGGTATAAACAAGACTGAGTTAGATGCGATAGCCTTTACAAAAGGCCCAGGGTTATTAGGTGCCCTTCTCGTTGGGGTATCATTTGCCAAATCCATGGCGCTAGCGTTAAATATTCCTCTTATTGAGGTTAATCATATGCAGGCTCATGTACTTTCTCATTTTATTGAGGAGCCTAAACCTGAGTTTCCATTTCTTTGCCTCACGGTAAGTGGTGGACATACTCAAATTGTCCTGGTCAGGGATTATCTGAACCTAACGGTAATTGGCGAAACTCACGATGATGCGGTGGGGGAAGCATTTGATAAGGCTGCCAAAATAATGGGGCTCCCTTATCCTGGAGGGCCAATGATTGATAAGTTGGCTAAAGAAGGTAACCCAGATGCTTTTCAGTTCCCAGTAACAAGTATGCCTTCATTGGATTTTTCATTTAGTGGTATAAAGACGGCCTTTCTCTATTTTATAAGAGATGAAGTAGCTAAAAACCCTTTGTTTATTGAGTCCAGGAAAAATGATATCTGTGCAAGTATTCAAAAACACTTGGTTAATATGCTTCTTGATAAGTTGGAAAAGGCAAGCAATCAAACAAACATTAAACAAATTGCAATTGCAGGAGGAGTCTCTGCAAATTCTGGATTGAGGGATGGTTTAAGAAAGAAAGGAGAACAATTGGGTTGGACAACTTTTATTCCGGATTTTCAATATTGCACAGATAACGCAGCTATGGTGGCAATAGTGGCCCATTACAAATACAAAAAGGAAATATTTAGTAATTTGAGTGTTTCACCAATGGCAAGAATGCCATTAGATGTAAAATGAAAAATTTACCCCAAATAGGTGATGTTCGGATTTACAAAAAGAGGATAGAAGAAGCTGACGTTGCTGCTTTTAATGGTGAGGTATTACATACTGTTTACTCCACTTTTGCAATGGCAAGGGATATGGAGTGGTCATCCAGACTTTTTTTTCTAGAGATGAAAGAGCACGATGAGGAGGGAGTGGGAACGCACTTAAGTATTGATCATTTGGCACCAGCTTTTGTAGGAGAAGAGTTAGTAATCTTGGCTAAGGTTATTAGCTTAACTGGAAATGAATTGATTTGTGATATTGAAGTTAAAGTAGGGGAGAGAGTAGTAGCCAAAGGAAAAACAGGCCAGAGGATGCTAAAAAAGGATAGGCTTAATAAGCTTTTTATCAAGAATAATTAGGTATGGTGAAGCAGCGATTTTCAAATGATATAAATATAAAAAACCGACAAGCTGGTTATCGGTACGAATTACTGGATAAGTATATTGCAGGGATGGTATTGAAGGGTACAGAAATTAAATCCATTCGAGAGGGCAAAGCCAGTCTTCAGGAAGGTCACTGTTATTTTAACAATGGCGAGTTGTTCATTAAAGGAATTAATATCAACCCATATGATCAGGGAACGCACTATAACCATGAAGCTGCGCGTGAAAGAAAACTTTTGTTAAAACGCGCTGAGTTGAGAAGGTTGGAAGCTAAGTCAGAGGAGAAAGGTTTGACCATTGTTCCTCTACGTCTATTTATTAATGATCGTGGTTTTGCGAAATTAGAAATATCTCTGGCGAAGGGGAAAAAGACTCATGACAAACGAGAAAATATTAAGGAGAAGGATTTGAAAAGAGAGCTTGCAAGGGTAAAGTTTAAGTAACAACAAATTGATGGACGTTAGAAGTTTCGGAGTAAGTCGTCTTGCATTAGTACCTGTAAGAAAGGAACCTGATAATAGATCGGAGCAAACAACTCAATTATTGTTTGGGGATCACTATGAGATAATGGATTCGTCAAGTGACAAAAACTGGTTTTTTATAAAAATCTTTTTTGACAGCTACGAGGGTTGGATTGATGCAAAGCAACACCATGCAATTACACCTGACTACTTTGAACAAATCAATCATGCCAACTTTAAAATCACTACAGATATTGCGTCTGGTATTTTATATAAAAAGAACCCACTTACTATTCTTATTGGAAGCATTGTCCCTATTTCTAATTCAGAGTTGTTCAAGATGGAAGAACAGTTCGCGTTCAATGGTGAAGCCAAAAGCCTTGGGCAGAAACGGGAGTTTGAGTTTCTAAGCACCATTGCAACGAAGTATCTGCATGCTCCCTACCAGTGGGGAGGTAAAAGTCCTTTTGGAATTGATTGTTCAGGGTTCACACAAATGGTGTATAAAATTTGTGGCTATTCAGTTGCTCGTGATGCTAACCAGCAGGCTTTGTGCGGTAGAGGTGTTGCAGGAATAGATGATAGCTTACCTGGTGATCTTGCATTCTTTTATAACAAAAGTGGCACCATTGGCCATGTTGGCATCTTGCTAGAGGACCATAGAATTATTCATGCATCCGGCAAAGTAAGGGTTGATCAACTCATAGAAGAGGGAATTGTTGATGTGGAAAGTAAAGTAATCACCCATTCGTTAGCCGGTATCAGGCGCATAATTACAAGCAATTAGATAGCTTAACCCTGCTTATTCCTCTGTTCTTGTTAAAAACGAGGAATCGGGCTATCTTTCATATCATGAATAATAGGGTGCTTGTATTAAATCAGGATTTTAGCCCGCTTATGGTCTGTTCAGTACAGCGCGCTTTTATCTTGGTATACCTTAATAAAAGCGAGTTGATTCGCCCTGCCAATGGACATAAGCTGAGAACTGTTACCCATAGTTTTGCCATGCCGTCTGTTATTCGACTCAACCGTTATGTGCGAGCTCCTTATAAAGGTGTTAATCTAACCCGTCAAAATGTTTTTAGGAGGGATAACAATGAATGTCAATATTGTGGCACTCGTAAAGACCTGACGTTGGATCACGTTATCCCCAGTTCGAAGGGTGGCCCTCATTCATGGCTTAACTTAGTTACAGCTTGCAAAAGGTGTAATGCCAAAAAGGGCAACTACACCCCAGAGCAAGCTGGGATGCAACTTATTCGAAAGCCTTACAAACCATCTTACTCTCTATTCCTGCGAGACAACAGCGGGTTGGGAAATGAATGGGATGAGTATTTGGTGAGGTAGTTAAGACATACCCCCTATGTGCATGGTAAATTTTTATCTGCACATCTCCCACTTAAGCGACAATCACTCTAAACGATTAGGAATATTATTTCGTTAAAAGATTATTATTGAGTTTTTAATTTGTTAAAAGTTCACTTTGATTATTGCTTTATAGGCAAAAAAATATTTTTGCTGCCTAAATATTTTGTTGCGAGTCGAGATGATGATTTATTCATCCAAAAAAGTATACATAAAACTAAAGTGGGTAATAATTACTCACTTATGTGGACCGACTAAATTTTTATTGGGTTTTCGCAATTTACGTTATCAAAAATTAAGGTAGTAACCCTAAAATGTTGTTACCACTCATCGCGAACAAAATTTTATTCTTTAAAAATCAATTAACTCAACTCTTAATTTTTTTGATTACTTAAGTGGTCTCCACTAACCAGCGACTTCTTACCACTGAAATAAAAAAACAAACTCCACTCTGTTCAACTCAGTTAACTGTTAATGGTGAATGTGTAAGTTCGCCATTGAAAATAATCAGTTAAACTTTTAACTAATGCTTATGAAGAAAAGTGTACTTCTATTTATTTGCCTCGTTGGGCTAATCGGCAATGTTGCGTTTGCGCAAAGCCGTGAAGTCTCGGGTAAAGTAACAGCAGCATCAGATGGCTACGGCATACCTGGTGCTAACGTTGTTGTGAAAGGAACTACCCAAGGTACCATTACGGATATCGATGGGAGTTACAGACTTTCTGTGCCAGAGGGATACAATACTATTGTATTCTCTTTTATAGGGTATGCCAACAAGGAAGCCAATATTGATGGCCAATCTGTGGTAAATATTCAATTGGAAGAAGATATTAAGCAACTCTCTGAGGTTGTGGTAGTTGGATACGGTGAACAAGATCGTAAGACACTTACCAGCTCAATAGTTTCTGTTGATGCCAAAAGCATCGAAAACGTACCTATGCCAAGCCCTGACCAATTACTACAGGGAAGAGCTGCTGGTGTTCAAGTAACTGCTAATTCTGGTGAACCAGGTGGCGGAATGATGGTACGAGTTCGTGGTTCTACCTCAATTGGAGGTGCAGGAGCAAGTGATCCTCTATATGTAATAGATGGTGTGCCGATTGTGGCAGGAAACCTTGCACAGACTACTTTTGGTCAACCCACTAATGCTTTGGCTGACTTAAACCCAGCAGACATTGCATCTATGGAAATTTTGAAAGATGCATCAGCGACAGCTATTTACGGTGCTCGTGCGGCCAACGGTGTAGTCTTGATTACAACTAAACGTGGTAAAACGGGTGATGCTAAAATTTCTGTTAACGCATATGCAGGTACTTCTTCTGCATGGAAGGATCCTAACGATTTAAGGGTGAGTGGTCCTGATTTCGAGAGATTGCAAAACGAAGCAGCACTGAATAACTGGAACGACAGAAATGCCGTTACTCCGCAACCTCCTTTTGTTGCACCGTATTCAAATCCTGATGCAGCAATGGATACCAACTGGCTAGATGAAATTTTCCAGAGTGGAAGTATTAGTAACATTGATGTTTCCGCATCTGGCGGTGAAGGTAAAATTCAATACATGGTGTCTGGTTCTAATTTCTCTCAGGAAGGGTTAATCAGGCCTTCAAAGTTTGATCGGACGAGTGGTAGATTGAATCTGGACTTTTTGGCGACAGATAAATTGAAATTTGGTACGAGTATGATGTACTCTGCTACTACCAGAAATAGATCCGCAAACGGAAATGACATTCAAGGTTCATTGACAACTGCATTTTTCTACCCTACGAATATTCCTATTTATAAAGCCGATGGTACTTATAACAAGCCTTTATGGGAGAACCCTGTGGCTGTAGCCAATGAAACAGACTACACCATGAAGACCAAGCGCTTGATTGGTAGCATTTTCGCAGAGTATGAAATTTTCCCTGGACTTGCATTTAGAAGTACCTGGAGCCTTGATAACAACTTGGTTAATGAGTACAATTATGACAATACCAAACTAAATGATGGTAAATCAGTTAATGGTAATGCTTCAAGCAATATAACAACTGACAATAACTGGATTAATGAGAATATATTGACGTATCAATTTAATCTCAATAATGCTCATAACTTCAATCTATTAGTGGGTAATACCTTGCAAGAATCTATCAACTCTTTGGCTTCAGCAAGTGGCCAGCAATTTCCTGGGGATGCTTTTAAGCAAATTTCATCTGCTGCTGTTCAACAGGCAAGCACTGAAGAAACCTCATGGGGAATTTCATCCTTCTTTACAAGAGTCAACTATGATTTGAATAAGAAGTACATGTTAACATTCAATCTTCGTGCTGATGCTTCTTCTCGATTTGGAAAGGATAATCGGTGGGGAACGTTCCCTTCAGTAGCATTGGGATGGAGGCTTTCTGATGAAAATTTCATGAGCGGTATTAATGCCATCAATGATTTGAAAATCAGAGCTAGTTATGGTGCAACGGGTAACCAAAATGGTTTGGATAACTTTCAATCCAGAGGATTGTGGGGTGGCCAGGCTGGTGGATTGAACGGTGGTGGAGGTACCAACCAATTAAATAACACTGGAGCTGCTGCGGCATACGGAGCTGCCCCTGGATTTATTCCCAATCAATTGGAGAATCCTGATTTGAAGTGGGAAACAACCTATCAATTCAATATCGGATTTGATATGGCTATTCTTCAGGACAGGGTGAATGTCTCTCTTGACTATTACAACAAGCAAACTAAGGACTTGCTATTGGATGTTCCTGTTCCATTGTCAACAGGGTACTCTACACTTTTCCAGAATTATGGAGAAATGGAGAATAAGGGGTTAGAGTTAGCGATTAGCGCAACTCCTGTAAGTACACCTGATTTACGCTGGGATGTGAATTTTAATATTTCAGGTAACCGTAATAAGATCACAAAGATACCTGCACCATTCAATCAGTTTACACGTGAATATGTGAGGGTAGAGCAAGGGTATCCATTATTTTCGTTTTATGCTCATCAACAATTGGGTGTGAATCCACAAACTGGTAATGTAATTTGGAACACAGGAAGTGATGATACTTTTCAGCCAAGCCAAGATAGATTTATTGTTGGTAATGCGCAGCCTGATTTTATCGGTGGCTTAACCAATAGTGTTAACTGGAAGAACTTTGACTTTACTGCATTGCTTCAGTTTAGCTACGGTAACAGCATATTAAATTACAACCGTTTCTTCTTCGAGCATGGCGGTGAAAGAACTACTGGTTATAGTTCACAGCAGCTTGATCGCTGGCAGCAACCAGGGGATGTTACAGATATTCCAAGGATGGCTAACATTAATTACAGTACAAGTTATCGTCCGTCACGCCATGTGGAAGATGGTTCTTATTTGAGAATGAAGAATATTTCCCTAGGATATTCCGTCCCAGCTTCAATTGCCTCAAAAGTAGGAATGAGCAGATTACGCTTTTATGTATCTAGTCAGAATTTGTTCACCATCACTAACTACACCGGTTTAGACCCTGAGTCTACCGTGGATAGTAGTTCTACTGTAAGTGGAACTGACTTGGCTGTAATGCCACAACCAAGAGTATTTATGGGCGGTGTTAATATCACATTTTAATAAACAACGATCATGACGAAAACAATTTATAAATATTCACTAGTAGTTCTGGTTGCTTTGGTCTTCGGTTGCAATACACTGGACCAAGAACCGAGATCTCAAATTTCAACGGATGCTGCTTTTGCTGATCCTAATAGTGCGCAAGGTGCAGTAAATGGGATGTATAACATCCTTCAGGGTGTATACGAATGGAGAGTACAGGTTTTGTCCGATGTTGCTGCTGATGTATCTCAGCAAGTCGACACATGGGATGCTCTTATCAATATTGATGAGTTTGCTGTAACACCAGATAACTCTGAGGTTGGGGATTTCTACGCTATCTTATACAGGTTAATTGACATCAGTAATGCCATCATTGCTAATGTGGATAATGTACCCGAATTGTCAGATGCCTTGAAAAATGATTTCAAAGGGCAAGCTTATGGAATTCGTGGTATTGCCTACTTTGAATTAGCAAGATTTTGGGGAGGAATCCCTGGAGTTTACGGGACTGAAGGTGTTATCATTAGAACGCAACCTTCGGTAGGAATAGATGAGAGTTCTTACGCCACCAGAGCTTCTTTGGTTGAAACTTATGACCAAGCAAGAACAGACCTTGAAATGGGTTTGAGTTTATTGCCTGATACAAGGTCGGGTAATGATTTAAGAGGAAGATTGGTAAAAGCCACTACACGTGCTATGTTAGCTCGTCTACATTTGTATTTGAAAGAATACGATTTGGCAGCACAATATGCTACCGATGTTATTAATGATGCTAATTATACTTTGGTAAGGCCGTATTCAGATATTTTCAACAATAAGAATACGACTGAATCCATTTTCGAAGTTCAATTTACTTTGACTGATAACAGTGGTATGCGTAACTGGTATTATCCAGCTTCTGCCGGAGCACGTGGTGGGACTGCACTTCATGAGGCTTTTTATGCAGATTTATCTGCCGATCCTTTGGATGAAAGACATCAGATGACTGATGCTAGAACAACTACTAGTGGTGCAACGGTATACTATCCTACCAAATGGCCAACTGCCAATGATGATAATAACATACAAGCTATCCGTATTGCTGAAATGTATTTGATCAGAGCTGAGGCAAGAATACTTGGTACTACTGTAGACATTGCTGGTGCTCAAAGTGATATTGATGAGATTCGTGATCGCGCAGGGTTGGGTGCTACAACGGCAGCCACTGTTAATGATTTGATGGATGAGATCATGGATCAACGTAAGAAGGAATTCTTTGCGGAAGGACATCGTTGGTTTGATTTGATCAGGACTGGAAGAATTCTAACAACACTTACAGGCATCACAAGAACTGAGGGTAGTACAACTTATTCCCTTGGAGATCCGGATCGTCAGGTATTTCCTTTCCCAAGTAAGGATACACAAACCAATCCTAATTTGGATCAGAACGATGCCTACAAATAGTAGACTATAATAGTAAAAACCTTTGTATTTGGGTTTGACCGGGGAGGCATTTGCTTTCCCGGTTTTTTTATTTTGTGGTCTTGGAATTTTAAAACCTTAATGTAAACACAGTTTTCACATTCGGTATTGAACTCACATAAAGGTTTCCATTGTGCATTTGCATGATCTGTCTCGATAGACTTAAACCAATGCCTGAACCTGTTTTCTTTGTAGAGAAGAAGGGAACAAAGACTTTATCCAACGCTTCTCCTATAATTCCAGGGCCATTGTCTATTACTTCAATAAGAATGTGCTCATCTATATACCTGGTCTTTAATTCTACTTTCGGATTTTTGATGCCCTGGCAGGCCTCAATAGCATTTTTTATTAGGTTGATCAAAACTTGTTCGATCATTTCTTCATCACCCTCTACTGTCAGGTGAGTAGACTCAAGTGTTATCACAAAAACTACTCCTCCCTTTCTGATTTCATTCCTCATTAAGTTTTCAACTTTGCTAAGTAAATCTTTGAGATGAACCGTTTTAAAGTTGGGGTGGGGGAGCGAGGTGTATTCTCGATAGGCATCGATGAATTTGATTAGGCCCTTACTGCGGCTTTCAATCGTATCCAACCCTTCTTTGAGATCTTCAGCTCCTTCATTTTTCAATTCATAATGTTCACTCACTTTAGTTAAATCGTGCTCGAGAATTTCTCTTAAGGTGGAGGTGAGCGATGAAATAGGCGTAATGGAGTTCATTATTTCGTGCCTTAATACCTTGGTTAAGTTCTGCCAGGCCTCGAGTTCTTGGCGTTGAAGTTCTGTTTGAATATTCTGGAGGGTTACCAGCTTTACGGTATCGCCACGTAATCTCATTTCAGTCGCTTGAATAGTGAGTAGCAAATCGCTACTTCCTTTATAGAGTGTGCTTTTACCAGGTTCTACATCATAAATCGCTTTGTATAACCTAGAGTTGATCTCTATTAACTCGTCCAGATTTTGTATGCTGGAAACTCCCATAAATTTTTTAGCGTTGGCATTGATCAATTGTACCTCACCTTCATCATCGAAAGATAGAATGCCAGTTCTGACTTGTTGCACAACTGTATTAAGGTATTGCCAATGCTCTTCTTTTTCAGACCGAGCTTTCCGAAAGGCTTCCAGTACCTCGTTAAAAGCTTCATTGAGCTCTTTGAAACTTTGACCAAGTTGGTTATCGCTAGTGAAGCCTGAGATGAAATCTGAATACTTTATGGACTCAAGAAAACGAGTGAGTTTGCGGTTGGTCTGCGAGGTGAAACGATAGAGTTCAACAAATTGAATTACGAGAATAAGAAACGTAAGGGAAGCCGCAAAGAACATATTGGGCTTAGATAGCATAAACACGATAAGTGCTACTACTAGACCAATGAATACAATCCTAATTCCTACACGGAACCTAAAGTCATTAAAGGCCATACTTTTCTAGTCTGCGATAGAGTGAGGATCGAGTAAGCCCCAGTTCACCAGCTGCTTGAGTAATATTGCCATTATATTTCTTTAAAACCTTTCGAATTAAAATTTTCTCTACTTCTTCCAGGTTGAATTGCTCGAGATTCAGTTGTTGCTCACTCTCCTTATTAGAGTTTACATTGAAGTTAAAGTCATCCGGCTGAAGCACGGATGAGTTACTTAGGATCACAGCCCGTTCAATAGCATGTTGGAGTTCGCGTATGTTGCCAGGCCAATTGTGTTTGTTCAATCGGGTCATGGCTGCGTCACTCAGTTTGTTGAGCCCCTTCCCATATTTATTAGAGTAGTGCTTTAGGTAATGAGTTGCCAGTAGGGGAATGTCTTCGAAACGATCTCTAAGAGGTGGTATTTCGACTTCAATGGTGTTAATCCTGTACAGTAGATCCTGACGAAATCTATTTTCTTTGACCATATCATAGAGTGGCATGTTGGTGGCACAAATCAGTCTGATATCAACTGCGGTTTCTTTATTTGCACCTACGCGACTTACTCTTCTGTTTTGAAGAACAGCAAGTAATTTTGCTTGGAGAGGCATCGATAAATTTCCTATTTCATCAAGGAAAAGTGTGCCTTTGTTTGCAAGTTCAAAGCGGCCTGCACGATCTTCTTTGGCATCTGTGAAGGCTCCTTTCTTATGACCAAAAAGTTCACTTTCAAAAAGTGTCTCTGTGATAGATCCTAAATCGACACTTACAAACGACTCGTGTTTGCGGGATGAATTTCGGTGTATAGCTCTGGCTATCAGTTCTTTACCAGTGCCATTTTCTCCTAGTATGAGTACGTTGGCATCAGTATGAGCCACTCTTTCTATTGTTTGAAAAATTCTCTGCATAGGCTGGCTCTGCCCAATAATGTCACTGAATTTTTCATTGAGTGCCTGATTGATTTCTTTATTTTTTATTCGCAGGGATTCAATTTCATTTCGCGACTCCCTTAACCTTAACGATGAATAAATAGTGGCCAACAATTTCTCATTCTCCCATGGCTTAAGCACAAAGTCTGTTGCGCCTGCCTTGATCGCTCTTACCGCCATCTGCACATCGCCATAGGCTGTTATTAAGACAACTACTGCTGATGGATCTATTTCGAGAATTTTTTCCAACCAGTAATATCCTTCACTGCCACTACTCACATCTTTGGTAAAATTCATGTCGAGTAGGATCACATCATAACTATCATTACTCAATATGTTAGCTATGGCCTCGGGGTTTTTCTCTGTATCGACCTGAGCAAAGTGGCGCTTAAGGTACATTTTGGCTGCCTTAAGTAAATCCTCATTGTCATCTACTATTAGAATTTTACCAGATTTTGTTTCAGTCATAATTTCTCTTTCAGTGGAATTTTGGTGGCCCATTTCGCTCCGGTTTTATCCCAATACCGAATAGACCTGTCCGGGAATGGGCAATATTGATACCGAAATCAGAAAATGGTTCAAATCCTTCAATAGGCTGTAAATGGCAATAAATCTAATATAAATTTGTCCGTATGCGAACAGACACGTTCAATTGTGAACGTGAAAAAGCATGAAATTGAGGCTTTCTGCATCCAATAACAGTTTTTTGGGCCTTGGCACGTTTGTTGGCAATTAGCACTTCAGAATTTAAACTTTTCGCCATTTCATGGATAAACAATTAAAAAAGAAAAAATGGACAGTAAAGCGAATATCTACTTATGGAGGTATCGCATTGTTGGTATTCTTTGTGAGCTATCAATTTCTGTTTGCCGATAGGCGATCTAAATTAAAAGTAGAAACAGAAAAAATAACCATCTCAACGGTTGAGAGAGGCGTATTTCAAGAATTTATTCCACAGACTGGAACAGTTGAACCTAGTAGAACTGTGTATCTGGATGCGATTGAAGGTGGAAATATAAAAAAGATATGGAAGGAGAGTGGATCCATGGTAAAAGAAGGTGATCTAATTCTTGAATTGACCAACTTGAGTAGAGAGCTTTCTGTATTACAGCAAGAAGCGCAGCAAGTAGAAAGTATCAACCGTTCAAGAGATACCAGATTAGGTTTAACAAGAAACGATCTTGAGCAGCGCAATGCGTTGGCACAGATTGATAATCAGTTGGCTATACTTGGTCCTCAGTATGAAAGACAGAAAACTTTGTTTGAGAAAAAACTTATTTCAAAACAGGAATTCGAAAGAACCGAGGCTGACTACAAATATAATCTGGAGCGCAGGAAAATTACCTATGAAGTATATCGCAAAGACTCTTTGGCGAGAATTGATGCACTGAAGGATATTGATGCTTCTGAAGCTAAAATGCGTCAGAACCTTGCCGGTGTTGGAACGATATTAGACAACTTAAAACTAAGGGCTCCTATAGCAGGTCAGCTTTCTCGTCCACAGCTGGAAGTCGGACAGGCAGTCACTCAAGGGCAACGTCTTGGTCAGGTCGATATTTTGGGAAGTTATAAAGTACGAGTTCCTATAGATGAGCTTTACTTGCCAAGAATATCGACAGGGTTGCATGCAACCACTCCATTCGCAGGTAAAGATTATTCTCTGATCATTACATATATCTACCCTACCATTACCAATGGACGCTTTGAAGTAGATATGGATTTTGACGGTGAGACCCCAGAGGGCATTCGAAGAGGGCAATCGATGCGATTAAGAATTGAGCTCGGTCAATCCTCTGAGGAATTACTTTTACCTGTTGGAGGTTTTTATAAAGATACGGGTGGAAACTGGGTATTTGTAGTGGAAGAAGGTGGTGGCCGTGCCGTGAGAAGGGATATAAAACTGGGAAGAAAAAATACCGAACACTTTGAGGTACTGGAAGGGCTTAAGCCTGGGGACAGAATTATTACCTCATCTTATGAGAATTTTGGAAACAATGAGGTTTTAATATTGGATTAGTGCAACTATTTGAGATTTATAGCGTCTAATAAAAAAATCGGAATAAGCTGAGTAACTTTTATTAACAACAGGAGTATTCATATTCGAACTTAAATCAAAAACCATCAATATCTAATTGTAACAAACTATGATCAAACTAAAAAACTTAGAAAAAGTGTATTCTACTGAAGAAGTAGAAACCACCGCCCTTAACAACATTAATCTTGAAATTAAAGAAGGAGAGTTTGTGGCTATCATGGGCCCTTCAGGTTGTGGCAAGTCTACCTTGTTGAATATTCTTGGATTG
>JAGQYK010000005.1:39341-99551 GCA_020436125.1 Cyclobacteriaceae bacterium
CTGGATAACCCTAGTAATGGAGAATATCATTTCGGTGAACATGAGGTAGCTAAATATTCTGAACGTCAGCGTGCCCAATTAAGAAAAGGTTCTATCGGTTTTGTGTTTCAGAGCTTTAACCTGATTGATGAACTTACCGTATTTGAAAACGTTGAACTTCCATTGCTGTATTTGAAAGTTCCTTCCAGTGAAAGGAAAACCAAAGTAGAAGAAGTTCTTGAGCGAATGAATATCATGCATCGCAGAAATCACTTCCCACAGCAATTGTCAGGTGGTCAGCAGCAAAGAGTAGCGATTTCAAGAGCCATTGTGGCAAAACCGAAGGTAATTTTGGCGGATGAGCCAACTGGAAATCTTGACTCTGCCAATGGCGAAGAGGTAATGAAATTATTATCTCAATTGAATGAAGAGGGTACTACCATTGTGATGGTAACGCACTCTCCATATGACGCAAATTATGCACACCGCGTTGTCAACTTATTTGACGGTAAGGTAGTAACTGAAAATATCAAGGAACGTTTCCACGTTTAATGTGGAGCAATCGTTGTAAAAACGATTGATCAAAGAGTTCAGGGTTTGATCATCCTGATTCGTTCTCTTAGTTTAGGTTTAGGTTTAGAATAAGGCCCTGATCCAGCGTTCAGGGCCTTATTTTGGATTGTATACTTGGTATTGCAAGGTACTTTCATGAATGCAACCTTCCCATTGATTCAATGTCTTAGATGCAAATGTCGGCCTTATGTTAAAAAACTACTTTCTGATCACCATTCGAAGTATGATGAAGAACAAACTTCACATCTTCATTAATATTTCGGGTTTAGCCATAGCTGTGGCTACATGTATCGTTTCGTATTACAATTACGATTTCAATGCATCTTTTGATACCAATCATAAAAACCTATCTTCTATTTATCGGGTTAACTCAACGCGGGAATTTCAAAACCAAACAACGGCATACGGTTATGTGCCTATAGGCTTAGGTAACGCTATTAAAGAAACCGTTCCAGACGTTGATCAACTTACTCGTTATTATCCTGATAGAGCGGATTTTAGAATTGGTGATGAAATATTTTCTGAACCCTTACAATATGTTGACCCCGACATGTTCAGCATGTTTACTTTCGATTTTATAGATGGCAAAGGAGCATCTATTGCCGAAAAGGGAACGATCATTATCAGTGAGGGGCAGGCTAGAAAATTTTTTAATGAGGTCCTTGTGGTGGGAAAGGTAATCACGCAAGTACTTGATAGTGGAAAGGTAAAGGAATACCTCATTGGTGGGGTATATAAAAACCAACCTGAGAATTCCAGTTTTGGATTTGAAGGAACCTATGTTTTGTTTGACAATTGGTTTGATGGTTCTGATCCATCTTTCAATGAAAACAGCTGGAAATCAAGAAGTCAATTATATGTTCAAATCAATGATGCATCACGCATAGCTGCAGTAGAAGGCCAGATCAAACCGTTGACTGAAAATAATAATAGGGTGAGGGAAGATTTTATTATTAAAGAATTTAAACTTGATCCGTTCGAAGGGATGGGCGTCAGGGACAGTTATAATGAAGTGCCTGGTAGCTGGACCCGGCAAGCTTCTCCATTGGCAGCAGTAGCCGGTACAGGCATGATGGGGATATTAATTCTTTTGATCGCCTGTTTTAACCTTACTAACACCTCGATTGCGATTTCTTCCGGAAGGCTCAAAGAAATTGGGATAAGAAAAGTGATGGGGAGCGAGCGCAGGCATTTAATCCTGCAGTTTATGGGAGAGACGGTGTTCATCACTTTTATAGCTTTGATTCTTGGAGGCTTATTGGCTGAATTTTTCCTCATCCCTGCATTTAATGAACTATGGGAGTTCATGAAACTGCAAACGAATTATTTTGAAACTCCAGATTTTACTTTATTCATGGTGGGCACTTTGTTCTTTGTAGCGCTCGCTGCAGGTAGCTATCCAGCATTGTATATCAGCAAATTTCAATCCATAGAAATACTTAAAGGGAAGTTAAAATTCGGTGGAACAAATCCTTTTACCAGGGTCTTGCTTACACTTCAATTTGCTATTTCGTTAGTCGGAATAGTGTGCAGCTTTGCATTTGTTGAAAATGCTAAATTTCAACGTGAATTTGATTTGGGTTTTAATAAAAGTGGAGTGGTGTACTCCAGAGTTGAAAATCAAGGTGACTATGAGGTGTATAAAAACGAATTATCTAAGAACTCGGATATAAAGCTAATCAGTGGTACCGAGCATCATTTTTTTTCCAGCTATTATAATGACCCCATCAAGAATGGTGAAGAACAAATTGAAGTTGACATCTTGAATGTTGGAGATGATTATATGCAGACCATCGGCCTTACTTTGTTAGAAGGGAGAAATTTCAAAAAAGATTCGGAGACAGACCGAAAGGAATCAGTAATTGTGACGGAGGGACTGGCAAGGAAATTTAATTGGCAAGATCCAATTGGTAAGGAAGTCATATGGATGGATACCGTATCTCTTTATGTCATTGGAGTTGTTAAGGATATTTATAGTCACGGACTCTGGGACCAATTGGAGCCTACCATGTTTAGATATGGGACTGAAGATAGGATAGGCTATATAGTAGTAAACGGACCAGCTGAAAAAATTGTTGATATCAACCGTTATATGGAAAGTACATGGAATGAATTATTCCCAAACAAAATGTACAGGGGGAGATACATGGATGAAGAGATTGTTGAAGCAAATACAGTTAATAATAACATCGTAAAAATGTTTGTTTTTCTTGGTATTGTAGCGCTGCTACTTTCTGCTACTGGATTGTTCACTATGCTTTCTTTGAATATTATTAAGCGAATGAAGGAGATCGGGGTAAGGAAGGTGCTTGGGGCCTCCATCGCCAATATTTCCAAGGTGGTTAATATGGAGTTTGCAATAATTTTACTAATTGCAAGTGTACTTGGTATAGGAGGAGGCTATTATATGGCTAAAGCATTGATGGGTAGTATATGGGATTATTATCTCCCGGCTACAATTTCTACCCTGTTGATCTCTGTCTTTTTAATGTTATTTATTTCATTCTTGTCTATTGTTTTTAAAACATATAATGCGGCCAGGATGAATCCCGCTAAGACATTAAGAGACGAGTAAAAAAAATATTAAAATCTCTGTAACGTATCGATAAGGTTAAGCGTCTTAGGGCAAAGTGGTTTTCTAATTGATTTTATTAATGTTTTAATGCCATGATAAGAAACTATCTAAAGGTTGCTGTACGTAATATATTAAAATATAAATTTTTTTCAGCGATAAATATATTTGGATTATCAATAGGAATAACATGTTGTCTTTTCATTTTTATCTACGTGTTCGATGAGCTAAGTTATGATCGCTTTCATAAGGATGTTGATCAAACTTACAGAGTGGGTTTATTCGGAAGAATGGCAGGCCAAGAGTTTAATACTGCGAGTTCAAGTTGGCCGGTAGGAGAGACCATGCAGGAAGAAATACCTGGAGTAGAATCATCCTTGAGGCTATGGCCACGGTCTTTACCAATTGTTTTTAAGTATGAGGATAAATCTTTTTCTGAAAAGGAAATAATTTACGCTGATTCCAATTTTTTTGAGTTCTTCAGTTTTAATCTATTGCAAGGTGACCCTAGCACTGTGCTAAAAGAACCAAATTCAATTGTGCTAACGCCAACCTTTGCCAGTAAATACTTTGGAGACGAAGATCCAATTGGAAAAATACTATCAATGGGAACGGATGGCAGGGCCTTAAAGGTTACTGGATTGGTGGCTCCGGCCCCAGGAAATTCCCATTTTCACTATGGGGCAATTATCTCGTTTATGACTGCAAAGGGTCAACTTTTTGAGGGTTGGACTGGGAATTCGCTACAGACCTATGTGAAGTTGAACGACAAAATTACAATGAGTGAGACCAATACTAAATTGGATGATATTGTAGCTAAGTATGTGGGGCAAGAGGTAGAGCAGGGGTTGGGTATTACTTTTAAAGAGTTTAAAGAGAATGGTGGTGAATATAAGTATTACTTGTATCCTATGGCTGATACGCATCTCAATTCTCCGACTCAAGATGACATGGAACCTAATGGTGAAATGAAGTACGTCTATATTTTCTCGCTTATTGGAGGGTTTATATTAATTATTGCCTGTATTAATTTTATGAATCTTAGCACTGCCAAATCTTCAAGTCGGGCAAAGGAAGTGGGATTAAGAAAAACACTTGGTTCTTTACGGTCTCAAATGATTTGGCAGTTTTTGGCGGAGTCAGTTGTTTATAGCCTAATTGCTATGGTCATTGCATTGAGCCTTACCTATTTGTTGATGCCTTATTTCAATCTCTTATCAGGTAAGCAGCTTTCTTTCGAATCGCTTTTTAATATCAAATTGATTATTGGTGCGGTGGTAATGGTTTTATTTGTGGGGTTAGTAGCTGGAAGTTATCCTGCATTTTATCTCACCTCATTTAATGCAGTTGAAGTACTTAAGGGAAAACTACGTGCAGGCATGAAAAGTAAAGGGGTAAGAAGTTCGTTGGTTGTAGTTCAGTTTGCCATTTCCATATTTTTGATCATCGCTACTGCTATTGTACTTCAGCAATTAGAATATTTGCAATCCAAAAACCTGGGCCTTGACAAACAAAATGTAATTATCGTACAGAATGCCCGCAAATTGGGGAACAGCCGTCAAGCTTTCAAAAATAGTGTGCAGCAAATACCTGGTGTGGAAATTACCAGTTACACCAACAATGCTTTCCCAGGGGTAAATAATACTACAGTGTTTAAGACAAGAGGTTCTGAGCAGGAGCAATTATCCGGAACCTACTATGCGGATTATGATCACCTTGATGTCCTAAAGTTTGAAATGAAGGACGGCAGATTCTTTTCCCGCGATTACCTAAGTGATAGCAGTGCGGTGATTGTAAATGAAGCAGCAGTAAAGCAGTTTGGTTGGGAAAATCCTGTGAATGAAGAACTGATCAGTTTCAACGGCCCAGAACCTCAAACGCTAAAAGTGATTGGAGTGGTTAAGAATTTTAACTTTGAGTCATTAAAATCTGAAGTACGCCCGCTAATAATTGCATTTACCGAACAATCTAATTTTTTATTAGTTCGCTATTCTGGTACTCCGGAGACTGTAATCAACTCGCTACAGGGTATATGGAATCAACAGGCTGGAGGAGACCCATTTGAATACACCTTTCTTGATCAGGACTTTGATGCCCTTTTCAGAGCAGAGCAAAGGCTAAAGAATATCTTTATGCTGTTTGCCGGACTAGCTGTATTTATAGCATGCCTCGGTCTTTTCGCTTTGGCAGCGTTTATAACTGAACAGCGGACCAAAGAGATCGGGATAAGAAAGGCAATGGGGGCTACAGTTCCCAATCTTACACTACTCTTATCTAGAGAATTTACAATTTTAGTCTTGATATCGTTTATTCCCGCTGCTCTTGCCGGATACTATTTTACCAGTAATTGGTTGCAAGATTTCGCCTATCGGATAAGCATCAACCCGTTGATATTTATAGTTAGTGGTATGATCGCTTTTGCAGTGGCATGGGCCACTGTAGGGTTCCAGGCAATCAAAGCTGCTCGGGCAAACCCTGTCCACTCTCTTCGATATGAGTAAATCAAAATATCATTATTTAGTGGCAAAATAATACCCTCGGTAAATTTTCATATCTATTTTTTTTATTAAGAAAAAGCCTCGTGAAGCCCATGTGGAGAGAATACTACCACTTGTGGTACGTGCGGCATCATTTTATCGCTATACGGTCTAAAATGGCATAAAACGGTACCCCCCCAAATCGTGTTATTATTTTGGCTTTCTTAAAATACAGAAATTGCATTACATTAAATTACCATTAGTAATATTCACATAATGCTAAAATAGGTTGTTATAGAAGATTTTGATTTTTAAATTCATATCAACCTAACCTAAACCTTACATCAAATGAATAATCCAAATAGCTTGAAATTCATTGGCATGCCCTAGCATCTGGGGCATTGTCGATCAATGATGATTGTACCAATATGGTACAGTGACCACCTCATCTTTTATTATTAACCTTAACCCAAGTACTATGTTAAAACTGTACAACAAGAAGTTGTTCAATTCCTTCCTTATTTTGGTAGGATTGAGCTTTGCAAGCTTCGCCACCCTGGCCCAGGGTTCAATATCGGGTACGATTACCGATGCGGAGACCGGAGATCCGGTACCGGGAGTGAATATTTTCATTCCTTCTCTTGCAAAGGGTACGCTTTCGAACGTTGACGGAACTTATCAGATTTCTGATATTCCCAACGGATCCTACAAAGTGGTAGGAAGTTTTATTGGTTACCGCAACATGGAAGAAAATGTTTCGGTGAATAACAACTCTCAAACTTTGAATTTTGCACTGGAGACCAGTACTACACAATTGAGCGAAATTGTAGTAACAGGTACAGGTGGCCCGATGGAGAAAAGGAAGATTGGTAACGCGGTAGGTATTATTTCTACTGAATCGCTTTCAAATGCCCCCATCACTTCATTCTCTGACTTACTTCAGGGTCGTGAGCCGGGTATGGTTTCTATACCAGGTGGTGGATTGACTGGAGAAGGAGCTCAGATCAGAATTAGAGGATCTGCCAGTTTATCTCAATTGAACGAGCCAATCATTATTATTGATGGAGTTCGTATTGACAATGGCGGTGGATTTGGTGCTGGTGGATTTGCCGGAAACGGTGGAGGCGGTACTTCTCGTTTGGACGACATCAACCCTGAGTCGATAGCTCGTATTGAGATTCTAAAAGGTGCTGCTGCTGCTACTCTATATGGTACAGAAGCAAGTAATGGTGTAATCCAGATATTTACAAAAAGAGGAGCTACAGGAGCCCCTAAGTTTGATGTAAAGTTAGCCAAGGGTATCATAACGTATCCAAAAAATCGCTACCCAGATAACGTGGGGTGGGCAAGAGATGCGACACAGGCATCAACAATGCAATCTGTTTTGGGCGGAACTGTTGTACCCTACCAATTAGTAGAAAGAAACTTTACGGAGGATTTATTTGAAACTGGATCAAACACAGAAGCCTCAGTTGCTGCTTCTGGCGGAACAAATGCAGTTACCTATTATGTAACTGGCCGATTCTATGATGAGGATGGTCCGTTTGGAGGTAAGGATAATAGAGGCTATAAACCTGGGCAAGCAACATTGGCTGAAGACTTAATGAAGCGTGTTCAATTGAATGCCAATGTGGGTATTATTCCATCTGGTAAGACCAAGATCAACATTGTTACTGGTTACAATAAAACTGCATTCTCGTCACTTCAAACGAACAACAACATTTATGCTGTAGGTTCATTGGCGCAGTTTAGTAAGCCAGAAAGGGTTGCTGCTAATAATCTAACAGGAACTGCAGCATTTGCAACGGTAAACGAGTCGATGCAGCAAACAGTTACGCAAAATGTAAATCACTATAATGGAAGTGTAAATGTTAACTATAACCCTATTCCATGGTTGATTTTAGATGCTGTTGTTGGGGTCGATTACTCGAGCTCTATTGCTGAAAACTATAGACCGTTCGGTTGGAATATTGATGCATTTGGTAACAGCGAGCCAGACGGTTCAAAAGCTTATACCAATCGCGATTTTATTGCCACTTCAATGCAGTTCAATGCGTCTGCAACAAATAAAATCAGTGACAATATCGAATCTGACTTTATTGTCGGTTCGCAGTTGATACAGCAAAAGACCAGCATTTTCTCTGGAAATGGAGTTGCTTTTCCTGGCCCTGGATTTGCCGTTGCCGGAGCAGGAGCTAACAAGGATATCTATCAATTCTTTTCGGAAACGATTAATGCTGGAGTATATGCTCAGGAGCAAATAGGCATTAATGATCATTTATTTATAACACTTGGTGCTCGTTTAGATGCACACAGTGCATTTGGTTCTAATTTCAATGCACAGTTTTATCCAAAGGTCGCTGCATCTTACGTAGTATCTGATGCCCCTTACTGGCCTGGAAATTTAGGCCCGATTAGCTCATTACAGTTCAAAGGATCTTTTGGTCAGTCTGGTCTTCAGCCTGGAGCATTTGATGCCCAAACAACCTACAGGGCGATTGCTTCTACAACCGGTGCGGGTATTGCTCCTCAAAACTTAGGTAACCCCGATTTGAAGCCTGAAGTATCAGCAGAGTTGGAAGTGGGTACAAGTATTGGTTTATGGAACGGTAAATTGACATTTGATGCCACTTACTGGGATAGAACGGTTACTGATGCCTTGTTTGCTCAGCAATTCCCATTGTCCGGTGGATGGAGACAGCCACAACTTGTAAATATTGGAGAGCTAGCAGCAAAAGGTATGGAATTGGGGCTAACAGCCACGGTTGTTAATACAGGTGACCTTAAAGTTGATATTTTTGCTAATGCCGCCTACCTGAATGAGGAAGTTATTAGTTTGGGTGGTGCACCTCCTGTAAAAGTAGGAGGAAGTTACCCACGATATAGAAACTTCTTGGTAGAAGGATACTCTCCTGGAGCCAATTTTGGTGTAAAGCTACTTGATGTTCCAGATGGCTTCTTGCCTTTGGATTATAATAGCGATGGTAACCCAGACTCTAGAGCAGAAGTAGTTAGTTATTTAGGAACTTTGCCTCTTGGGGCTTCACTACCTACGACTACTTCAATTGTTATGCTGGATGAAAATTATACCACTGCAGGCGAGCAATCGGTGTCTGGTCATTTCCTGGGTAAGACAACCCCAGATTGGCAAGGGGCGATTGGAGGAACCGTTACATACAAGAATTTTGTTTTACGGACTAATTTTGAATACCGAACAGGAAATTACTATGTGAATAACCTTACTGCCGCTTTCCGTCAGGCCAATGGTACTATTGGACGTAACCTTCCGAACTCAGCCCGTGTAGAAAGAGACTATTACACTGGAGGTGTAGATGCTAGCTTCAACCCACAATTAAGCGGTGAGGTGAGAGCAGCAGCGGTTGAGGAATGGGTAAATGAAATCTTAGCTCTTTCTCCTTTTGCTGGTATGAATACTATTGAAAAAGCTGATTTTGTAAGATGGAGAGAGTTGAGTTTAACGTATAAGTTCCCTAGATCTTTTACTGATAAATTAGGATTAAGCAATGGTTCATTTACTACCTCGGCAAAGAATCTTGCATTGTGGACTCCTTATTCTGGAGTTGACCCTGAAATCAACGTATTTGGTAGAGGTGGAAGTGGAAGTGGAACAAGTAATACTGATCAAAATTTTGGTCAGGGAGTTGAGGCATTCGGATGGGCTATCCCTACTTCAATTATCTTCACTCTAAAAGTTGGATTCTAAATTTGAAGATTATGAAAAACAGAAAAATATATAAAACAAAAATGTTAAAGGTATTCACCTTACTATTGGCATTTACTGTGTTCTCATGTAATGACATATTGGATGCAGAAAACCCAAATAGTTTGGTGGAAAGCGATTTATCCAATCCTGCGGCAGCAAGACCTATGGCTAATGGGTCGCAGGCCACGGTGACGCGTGCAATTGCAAACCTTTTGACTCCGTACTCTATTTCATCTGATGAAATGGTGTGGTCTGGGTCAAGAGATGACTGGCAGCAGCTTAATTTTGGTCAGTTATCCGACTTTGAAAATGAGTTTACGGATGCAGCATTTGCTTACACGGGAGAAGCAAGGTGGTGGGCTGATGAGGTAATCACTCGCATAGAAGCATTTCAAACTGATGGGTTACTTAATGCTGGTGATGAGCTTGCATTGGCACGTGCCTATCTTTATGGCGCAACTATTTATATCACCATTGCGGATATGTATACGGACTTTGTGTTCTCTGACAAACTAGAGTCGGGACCTGCAATTGGCCCTGCCAATATGAATGGTTTGTATGACACAGCTATTAGTTATTTGACTAAAGCAGTGGCATTGAATCAATCGGGTTTGACTGGTCAATTACAAGGAATGTTGGCTAGAGCGCATTGGAGCAAGGAAGCCTGGTCGAAAGCGAGAGCAAGAAATGCAGCAACAGCACTTATTAATAATGCTGCAGCTGTTGCAGCTGCTAATGCTGCTTTGACCGCAGGAAATGTTGCTTATGTTTTAGATGTGGATAGTAGTACGCCTGATGTAATTAATGGATTACCAATTGGTAGTGAAGTTAACGACAGAAAAGAGCAACGTTTGTCAGATGCCTATATTATTGTTGACCCTGTTACGAATAATTCTGTAAATAAAATATCAAGTGGTGATCCCACAGAAAGCATTAGCTTGTTGGATCCTATAGATGGTATTCCTGATCCTGTATTGTATAAGACAGTTGTAGATTTTGTTACAGCTCAGCTTTATCCTGACTTTACTCAGACTTCTGAAAGAGAGATGTATTTGATCTTGGCTGAAGCTGCGCTGGCAGCGAATGATGTACCAGGATTTACTACCAACATCAATTTATTGAGAGCTATGAATACGGAACTATCTCCTTGGGTTGATGAAATAACATCTGGTGTTAGTGCTCAGGATTTACTTATTCATGAGAGAAGAGTAAATTTATATTTGCAAGGAAGAAGATTGATTGATCATTATCGTTTTGATGATCCATCTCCTTATTGGATTCCTTCAAGTGATGCAATGAATGCTGTTACTTTCTTCCCTATTGGAATTTCAGAAGTACGTGCTAATACTTTGATTGATTAATTCAATAGTTAGTTTTAAACTTAAAGCCGGCTCATTGATGAGCCGGCTTTTTTTGTGCTCATTGTTAAGTACTTAATATTGTTAGCGTCAATTTATTAGGTATGGAGGTTAGAATAATACCGTTGGTAATTAGCAGTTTATAATTTTCATAAGTGACATACTGGTTCTGTATTTAGAATTTGTAGCTTAGTTAACTAATTGTTACTTGGATATGAAAGCCCTTCCTATAGTTTCTTTATTAATTTTAGTCAACTCTGCCTGTTTCTCTCAATCGTTCAATAATGAAAATTTCTCTCAATTAAAATTCAGGTTTATTGGACCGGATGGCAACAGAGCAATTTCAGTAGTAGGGGAACCTGGAAACCCTGACGTATCTTATTTAGGGGCTGCCTCGGGGGGTATTTGGAAAACAGAAGATCGTGGTATCAACTGGAAGCCTGTTTTTGATGATGTAGATGATTCGTCAATAGGGGCATTGGCCATTGCTCCTTCCAATCATAAGCAAGTGTGGGCGGGTACTGGTGAAACTTTTATTATACGACCTGCTCATGCAGTGGGAAATGGAGTTTATAAGTCTTCTGATGCTGGTAAGACTTGGAGGCATATGGGTTTAAAAAACAGCTTCCGTATTAGCAGGGTGATAGTTCATCCAACAGATACCAATATTGTTTATGTAGGGGTTTTGGGGCATACACATGGACCACAACAAGAAAAGGGTGTGTATAAAACAATGGATGGGGGTAAAACTTGGGAATGCGTGTTGTTCGTCAACGAGTTTACTGGTGTTTCTGATATGGCCATAGATTCTAAAAATCCAAACATCGTTTATGCAGCCATGTGGCAAGCAGAGATTAAAACATGGAATTTAAAAAGTGGAGGGCCCGGAAGTGGAATTTATCGGTCTAAAGATGCTGGAAAAACCTGGGAGCCATTAAGAAATGGATTGGAGAGTGGACCCACTCATCCAGTGGGAAAAACGTCTGTGGATGTAGCTTTCAGCAATCCAAAAGTATTGTACGCATTGGTGGAAGATAAGGAGCCAAGGTTATACAGATCAGAAAACGGTGGTGATTCATGGAAGCTGATGCAACAGGATCATTCTATGGCGCAGCGTGCAGCCTATTATACGCGAGTGCGAGTTTCTACTCAGGACGAGAACAGAGTATACACTGTTAACGTATCGATGAAAATGTCTAAGGACGGAGGTCAATCCTGGTCAGATGAGCTGGGGCCTTGGGATGCTGGTGGCGATAACCATGATATGTGGTTTGACCCCACCGATGCTAACCGAATTTTAGTAGCCCATGATGGTTGCCTTAATATGTCCTTCAATTATGGTAAAAGTTGGGAGAATATCAACTTACCTATAGCACAGATGTATAATATCTCCGTTGATGATCGCGTACCTTATTATGTATACGGTAACCGTCAGGATGCATGGTCCTACAGGGGCCCTAGTAGATACCTCGGTGGGTGGAGTATTCCATTAGGTGTGTGGCATGGAGTAGGGGGTTGCGAGAGTGGTGATGCCAAAGTAGATCCTTTTGATAACAACGTGGTTTGGTCCCAGTGTTATGATGGAGGTTTGGATGTATTTGATTTAACCACCATGCAAATGCGTGATGTGCGTGCATGGCCTGAGGCAGGATACGGATTCGCCCCTTCAGATTTAAAATACAGATGGCATTGGAATTTTCCGGTTGTACTATCAAAGCATACCAGAGGTAAGGTATGGGCTGGCAGTCAATATGTACATGAGACTACTAATGCTGGACAAAGCTGGAAGGTGATAAGTCTGGATCTTACGACAAATGATAAAACACACCAAATGAGTTCCGGAGGAATGGCTGGTGATAATCTCATGACATTTGACGGAAGTACTTTATTTTCAATGGCTGAGTCTCCCGTTCAAGAAGGAATTTTGTGGACTGGAAGTAATGATGGATTAGTGCATGTAACTAAAGATGGAGGAAAAAGTTGGTTCAAAGCATCCGACTTTATGCCTGAGCTGCCAAAGTGGGGAACCATTAGAAATATCGAACCATCGCACTTTGATGCATCTACTTGCTATGTGTCAGTAGATGCGCACCAGGATGGGGATTTTGGTAGCTACGTATATAAAACAGATGATTTAGGAAAGACTTGGAAAAGATTAACAGTAAACCTTCCTCCCTCTAACTCTAACTTCGTTCATCAGATCAAAGAAGATCCTGAAAAGCAGGGGCTGTTATGGATGGGAACGGACAAAGGACTTTATTTCTCACCTGATGACGGAGTCAACTGGATCCGCTTTAAGCATGGCCTACCTGCAGCACCAGTTTTTGGAATTGCCATTCAGCCTCACTTCAACGATTTGGTAATAGGGACATACGGAAGAGGGATATTTATTCTGGACGATATCACTCCAATAAGAGAATTTACTGAAGCAGTTCAAAATTCTGATCTCTATTTTTTCACTCCAGGTACTGCTTATAGGTTTCAAAAAATAGATGCAATAAAATCAAAGGGGAGCTTTAGCGATGGAAAGAACCCTCCCTATGGAGTCTCTATCAACTATTATTTGAAAGAAGCTTCAGCAGACAGTGTTAAGATTAAGATCATGGATGCGAAAGGGAATGTGATTAAAGAGCTGGCAGAAAAAGGGGAGAAGGGAGTAAATCGAATTTGGTGGAACCTCCGACACGAAGATTATGAATTTCCTAAATTGAGAACGAAGCCTCGTGATAAAGAATGGGTACAATTAAGTGATAAGGGAACGCGAGATATGTTTATCTATGATTTGGATATTGGCCCTGGTATGGCACCTACCCTTGTCCCTCCCGGACAATATTCAATCGTGATTAAAACAAACGGAAAGGAAGTAAAGAAAAATGTACAGGTACTAAAAGACCCCAATACAAAAAGTTCATTGGCTGATATTGGGAAACAGTATGCATTTGGAATGGAGATTTATAAATCAGTTAATACTTGTTTGGGGTTAATTGATGAAATGGAAAAAGCCAGGACGGAATTGTTGGAGAAGTCGAAGGATCCAAAGACAGCGAGAACAGCAAAGCCTTTAGAGGATAAGATTTATAACCTCGAAGGGAAAATTTTTGATGTCCATTTGACGGGAGCTCGTCAAGATATTTTCAGAAACCCTGCTGGAATTTTGGAACGCATTTTTGCAATAGCAAAGGAAGGACAAACAGCAAGTGCTGATTTTCCTCCTACTGACCAGCAACTGGAGGTCTTTTCATTATTGAAAAACAGATTAGAAAAAGTGGAGAGTGATTTTGAAGCTTTGAAAAAAGGGGTAGAATGGAAAAAAAGTGGCCTATAGTTAGCCTTTAGCCTTTTTACCTCTGGCTTGTAATCCTTCAAATAAAGCAACATTCATCAGAATGAGAAGCATCCCATAAAATACGTCTTCAATAGGAATTGTTCCTAATCTCAACCCTAAGTTTTCAGCATTGTTGTACCATACAACTTGGCCTTCAATTCCCGTTCCCGTGAGGATACCATTGACTATAAAAAATGGGATCAGAATGATAAGGTAGGTGAAATAGAACTTACCTAAATAAGAGGGCTTGAGTTTGAAGTGAATATAGAGTAGAAAGAGTAAAGAAAGGAAGCTGGTAGAAAGGGTGTACCAACGATGAATATTTAAGAAGGCAGTGATGGAAAGTAGCGCTAATAGAACAATGGTAATCTTATTGGCCGTAAATAGGGAGAAGTCTTTTTTAGAGAAATAACCAACGGCTTCATAGGTAAATACGCAGGCATAAGGAATACAGATAAAAAATAGAATCTCTTCTATGGGTAAACTAAATAAGTATATGCCGGTAAGGTATTTAGGGTTGAAACCCCACACTCCCATACTGGTAAACCATTCATCCCAAATCAAAAAAAATGCACCGGGTAATAAGATGGCAGGCCACAGGTATTTCCATTTTCTTGAAAAATTGGCTTTGGGATGAAAACTAAAAAGGAGAGGCAGCGAAACGGCAGCTAAATCAATTATTAGATATAAATATTTTGGATTCAAATCTTACTGCGTTTCCTTTCGCTCGTTCCGTAGTTTGAAATCCTTTGGCTCATATTTCTTGGGTGCGTATAAAAATCCAAAAGCTTCACAGTCTTCTTTACTGTGCTTGCTATGATGAATATAATGAGCGTTGATCATTCTCTTCAAATATTGACTTTTCTTTTTTGGCCTCCATTTGATTCTTTGATGAACAATAAAGTCGTGAAAAATTATATAAAAAAGTCCATAGCAGAATATACCTAAACCCACTGCCAATAAATAGGGATTGTAGGACACTAGGCTTGCATAATAAAATAGGCCAATGGAGGGTAGGCTGAATACAACAGCAAACCAGTCATTTTTCTCTAAGGTGTGATCATGCACTTTATGATGTGATTTATGCCATACCCAAAGAAAACCGTGCATGATGTATTTGTGAGTAAACCAAGCTACAAATTCCCAGAAAAGAAATGTGGCTATTACTATGATGGCACAAATTAAAATGGTAATCCAATCCATATATTTAATACGTGCTTAAATTGTTCTTGGTGTTAAAAAATGAAGCCAATACTTTGTATCTGTAATCAAAAATAGCATTTACCTGTCTCCCCACAAAAAGCCAGTGGGCAAGCTTGCCTAGAACACCCAATGGAATCACATAATTGACTTCATCGATCATTTCTACACCCTCTTTTATTCCTCTGAAATGATGCTGGTGATGCCATAATTTGTATGGACCAAAGCGTTGCTCGTCAATAAAGTATTGTAAGTCCTTTACTTGTGTTATTTCTGTTACCCAGTTCATACGGATGCCAGGCAATACCTTTATTTTATAAGCGATAATTTGCCCAGGATAGGTCGTATCACCACCTGATATATATTGAATGTCAAACCCCATATCTGAGGGAGTAATTTTACTTAAATTCTTTGGTGAGGTAAAGAATTCCCAAGCTTCTTCCAGGGTAATGGGCAGTATCTGTTTGCGTTTTAAGTTGTACATTTTCACAACCTTAAAACACCATGCATTTCAGATTGTTTTGAGTGGGCTTACTTATTTTGAAGGGCTTGTTTGTATGTTCTCAGGGCTCTTTCCCGGGCAAAGGAATGTTCAACAATAGGCCTTGGATATTGATCAGAATTGAACTCAGGTATCCATTTTTTTATATAAATCAATTCCGGGTCAAATTTTTCAGTTTGCAGGTAAGGGTTGAACACTCTAAAATAGGGTGCAGCATCGCATCCTGAACCGGCTGCCCATTGCCAGCCACCATTGTTGGCCGCAAGATCAAAGTCCAGTAGTTTTCTTGCGAAATAGGCCTCTCCCCATCTCCAGTCGATGAGCAGGTGCTTCACTAAAAAACTAGCGACAATCATTCGTACTCTGTTGTGCATAAACCCTGTAGTATTGAGCTCCCGCATACCTGCATCTACAATTGGATATCCCGTTTGTCCATCACACCATGCCTGAAATTCATTTGGGTTATTTCGCCACTCAATTCTATCATATGCTGGTTTAAATGCTTGACTTACATTGGGAAAGTGCCACAGAATCATGTGATAGAAATCTCTCCAAATTAATTCATTTAACCATGTTTCATTTTTCTTTAATGCAACAGCTACTAACTTTCTGATGCTTACTGTGCCAAACCGAATATGAATACTAAGTTGTGTGGTGCCTTTTTTTGCTGGATAGTTTCTATCGCGGCTATAATGTTCAATGATTGAGGACTTGATCACACGTGGAGGGAAATCAATTTTCGTTGTTTGAAATCCTATTTGTTTTAAAGAGGGTAGAGGAAGAGGAGCGATCTTAATAAGGTTGTCGAGGTATTTATTGATTGGGTAATCTTTGTAATCGTTCGGTATAAGTTGTGCTTTCCATTTCTTTGAAAATGGAGTAAAGACAGTATAGGGTGTTCCATCATTTTTGAGTATGTCTTCTTTTGCGAAGATGACCTGATCTTTATAGGTTTTAAACTCAACATTTTTAGAAGCTAGAATTTGCGCAACTTTCTTATCACGCTGCATTGCATAAGGCTCGTAGTCTTCATTAGTATAGACCGCTTTGGGTGTATTTGATTTAAAAAATGTGCTTGGAGAAGCATGAACCACCAGAAGCGAGCTACCTAACTTTTCGAGTTCACTTTTCAGTAGTTGCAGCGTATCATGTATAAAATTGACACGTGCATCATCTTTATCCTCTAACTTCCCTAAAATTTCTTTATCAAAAATAAATAGGGGTAGAACTTTTTTATTCTCTTTTAGTGCATAAAAGAGTGAAGTATGATCACTTAGTCTTAGATCTCGTCTTAGCCATAATAGTGTTACATTTTTATCAATAAACTGAGTCTTCATTAACAAGGTGTTAGGGATCAGTTGGTTATCTATTTTTCTTGATTAGAGAGCTTACCTTTAACAAACATCTTGGATAAAGAATTGTTTATTGTGGCTTAGTCGATATTCTATTCAAATATGGGTATTTCTCTACATTTAGTATGTTTAAACAAGTGTTATCATCTTGATAAGTTTTACAATTTGATTCAGTGAGTGTTGTAACTTTTGTTTAATAGCCCTATTCTTGCGCGACTTTTAAAAATGGTGAAACTTTTAAGATATAATATGAAGTATAGATTGTTTGCATCCATCACTTTTTTATCACTTATATTTCTTGCGAATACGCTGTATGCGCAGGATGATCGTTCTGGACTGTCTTATGGATTTAAGATAGGTGCTACAGTAAGTAATTTTTCCAATGATCAGCCACACACCAGCGCAAGACTTGGTTTCTTAGCGGGTGGAGTTGTAGAATACGGATTTTCTGATGTATTGTCTGTGCAAGCAGAGCCATCTTATATGCAGCAAGGCGGTCGCTTTGTTAGATTTAAGGATGATTCAAAATTTAGTACTGACCCTTTTTATGATATGTACGCTACCAATTCGGATGTTGTTCTTCATACCATAGATTTGCCTGTACTTGCGAAATATTGGCTGCCTAAATTTGGCGATATTCAGCCAAACGTTGTTTTAGGGCCAGCAGTTGGATATACGCTGGGGGCTTCCAACACGTATCAAACCACCTATAATAGTAATGGTGACTTCTATACGGCCAATGGCTACAAAGAAGAGGGAAGTCAGTATGAGCCTTTTCAGGTCGGGGTAACAGGTGGATTTGGTGGTGAAGTGAGTTTAGGCAGCAAACGATTAATGATCGATTTCAGGTATCGCTATGGCGTTACACCTGTAAAGAAGAGTTATAGCTATGTAGGCTTGAATTATGTGCAAGGTGATTTACGTACCCACTCTGCATATGTTACCATCGGCTTAGGACTTTAATAATTAAATTTTAAAATCAACTTTACTTTAATAATAACCAATGATGAAACACAAGTTTAAACTGTTTACGGCTAGTCTCATGATAGGATTGATGACGCTATCCATATCATGTAAGGAACAATTTACGGAAGAAGAAGCACTAAAGGCACAACAATTGGTTGACTTCGCGTTGTTTGTATATAATGAAAGCTCAGAGGGTAGAGAGCCAGTACCTGGAGCAACAGTTACTTTTATACAAGGAACAGCTAAAATAGAAGCGACAACTGATGAGAGTGGAGTAGCATCATTTCCTGGTGTAAAATTTGGTGGGTTTGTTTATACAGTAACTGCTGAAAACTTTACATCTGTTACAGATAATGAATACATCTACCCAGAGGATATTCGTAGCTCTCAAGAGACCTATTCAGTAGGAATATATTCGATTGCTGATGAAACATTGGCTACAATTAAAGGAAAAATTCAGTTGGAGACTGATTTGACTAATGATACTCGCGAAACAATGGAAGGTATCACACTTCGTTTCAGGGTTAATTTGAATAATGGAGATAAAGTATTTACTGCAACTACTGATGCAGATGGCAACTACGAAGTAAAAGTGCCAGTGCGTAACTACGGTTCAACTGTTTATGTTCAGTATCCGGATATGTTAGTTGGGCAGAAGATTGCCTACAACAGATTGGACTCAGATCCATTATATTTTCCAGAGGTTCTACCTAAAATTGAAACCATTGAGACTCTATTTGCCATGTATACTGGCTATAGCTTGAATGCTAATAACTATCCTGTTACAAACGTATATCCAATTTATGCCATTGCTGAGCCTGCACCGGCTGGAGGAGAAACAGCTGTTATTGACTACGTTTATACAAATGACGATGGTGAAATTACGGGTGTAAGTTTCGATGATGGAGGAGATTATACAGGTGATGCTGATGGTTTTGTAAATATCACTTTTACCTCACTGTTGGGTGGCTCTGGAGCAACGCTTCAGATTGAATTAGGTGATCAAACTGACTTGGAAGATGCCTATTTTGAAAATGGAACTGCAGTAAGGACCTTGGTTGGTGGAACAGGCTATCCGGATGATAACTATCGTTTGAATAGAATAGGGTACCGTGGCCCATCTGTAAATACTCAAAGCAGAGAGCAAAACTTTTACCTATACCCTGGAACTATTACATTCAATCACCAGGATTACGGAACAGGTGTTGTTCGCCCTGATGACTTAGACTAATTGTTCAAGTTAGTACTAACAAAAAAGGCTCCCATCGGGAGCCTTTTTTATTTGTAAAGGGTAATTAAACGTATTGAGTATAAGTGTTGATAATCCTTTCTAGCCAAAAAGTATATTGTTCAGGATTCTCCTTGATCTTATCCTTCAGTAATGAAGGCTCTACATAGGTCCAACCTTCTACTTCTTCCAAATTGATATTTGGTTCTCCGTCAAACTCACAAACAAACACGTGATCCAACTCATGCTCAATCAAATCTCCAAGATTGGCTTTATACTGAAATTTGTATAAATATTGAGGGTGTGCATCAATCCCCAGCTCCTCTTTCATTCTTCGGGTGGTAGCAGCTGCTAAAGTTTCTTCTGGTCTGGGATGGCTACAGCAGGCATTGGACCATAATCCTCCGCTGTGGTATTTGGATTTAGCTCTTTTTTGTAACAGCATTTCCCCTTTACTATTAAATACCAAAACAGAGAAGGCCCTATGTAAGGCACCTTTACGGTGAGCTTCCATTTTTTCCATTGTCCCTATTTGTTGGTCTTCTTCGTCCACCAAGATCACATGCTCCATAAAATATTTAAATAAGATTGAGTTGGTGTTTAAGATAGGAGAAAAATAATATCGAAAACTTGTGCCTGTTTCTGATCCTTATCCTTTTTTTCATTACGTATTCTGAAGGGGTATTCCTTATTTTTTTAAAGAGTGAAAGGTAATATAGGTATGCTACATAAACTCCTAACTTCGAACCTCTTGGAAGCTGTTGGATGCCCTTATACCCTTCTTGGAAATCTTCAGCAATACTGTCTTCAATCTGCTTCTTGGCATCGTCATCAAATGCATCTAAATCAATGCCTGGAAAATAGGATCTACCCATTCCTATGTAATCCGCATTAAGATCACGAAGGAAATTTATTTTTTGAAATGCTGAGCCCAATCTCATGGCCATTGGCTTAAGGTGATCGTAGGTGGATGCATCTCCATTACAAAATACTTTTAAACACATCAGGCCGACTACTTCAGCAGAACCTAGCACGTATTCTTCAAAGGATTTCTGATCATAACTTTTTTCATTGAGATCCATTTCCATACTGTGTAGGAATTGCTCAATTAAGATGTGATCAATATTGTATTGATGTACAGTAAGTTGAAAACTCTGTAAAATGGGGTTAAGACTTATCTTATCATCAATCGCTTTATAGGTTTCCTTTTTAAAATTATCCAAGAGGGCTTTTTTGTCATATTGATGAAAGGTGTCTACGATTTCATCAGCAAACCTCACAAAGCCGTATATGGAGTAGATAGGGTCTCTTAATTCTTTATGAAGACACAATATGCCTAAAGAAAAGGAGGTGCTGTAGGCCTTTGTAGTGAGCCTTGAACATTTTATGGCATTTTTATCGTATAGTTCTTTTGGTGTCATCTACAATTATCGAATTTGGACTAGTTATTGGATTTTCTTTTCTCTCTTTTTATCAATTCTTGAGCCACTACTTGTCCGGATATCAGAGATGGAGGTACCCCTGGCCCGGGAACAGTCAATTGCCCCGTATAAAACAGATTAGAAACCTTTTTGTTTACTATAGATGGTTTTAAATTGGCCGTCTGCCTGATGGTATTAGCCAATCCGTATGCGTTTCCTTTGTAAGAATTATAGTTTTCAATGAAGTCGCGGTGAGCGTAACTCCTTTTATAGACAATGTTAGAAGCAATTGATTGACCCGTTAGTTTTTCAATTCTTTGAATAACGATTTGAAAATATTTTTCGCGTGTAGTTTCTTCATCTTCAAGCCCCGCAGCTACTGGTATAAGTATAAACAAGTTTTCGTGTCCTTCCGGAGCCACTGAAGTGTCAGTTTTGGAGGGGCAGCACACATAAAATAGGGGGTTGGTTGGCCATGAAGGATTTTGATAAATTTCTTTTGTGTGAACGGCAAAATCTTCATCAAAAAAAAGATTATGGTGATGAAGGTTGTCTAACCTTTTGTTAACCCCCAAATAGAATATTAAACTGGAAGGTGCGAGTTTTCGATTTTCCCAGTAGTCTTCATCGTACTTCCTGAATTTTTTGGGTAATAGCTGTTGTTCAACATGATGATAGTCTGCTCCGGCTATTACATGGTCAACTGACTCATTGCGTCCATTTATAGTGATGGACTTTACTTTTGTGCTATTCATGTTTAATGATTGCACATTGCTATTGAATTCGAACTTTACTCCTTTTTCTTTGGCTAATGTTACCATTGCTTCAACGATCTTGTTCATACCACCCTTTGGATACCATGTACCCAATACCATATCTGCGTAATTCATTAGGCTATAAAGGGCAGGAGTATCAGACGGAGCGGCTCCCAGAAATAATACTGGAAATTCAAGTAACTGTATTAACCTCGGGGACTTAAAGTATTTTCTTATGTAGGTGCTAATCGATTGAAGAACATGAAGCTTAAATACTCCCTTTATAAGCTTGGTGTCCATCAGTTCTATCACTGATAAACCTGGCTTGTAAACGAGGTCCTCTATACCCACTTTGTATTTGTACGCAGCTTCTTCAAGAAATTGTTTGAGTTGTACACTACTTCCTTTTTCTACTTTTTCAAAGAATTGGTATAGATCTTCTAATCCCGAAGGGATATCCCAGATTTCATCCTTATTAAAAAAAACCCGATAGGAGGGACTAAGACGTTCTAATTCGTAGTAATCAGAAACGGATTTACCAAAGCGATTAAAATATTTTTCAAAGACATCTGGCATCCAATACCAGCTTGGCCCCATGTCAAACACATATCCATCAGACTCGAATTTTCTTGCACGTCCTCCAGCTGTTTCGTTCTTTTCATAAACGGTTACATCAAAGCCTTCCGCAGCTAGTGTGGTAGCCGCTGAAATTCCAGCGAACCCTGAGCCTATAACCGCTATTTTCTCCATGCCCTTCTCAATTCCTCCGTTTTGATCTACTTATAAGCTATCAATTTTTTTTGAATTTCTTTCCTGGCATGAAATATTCTGTTTTTGACAGTTCCTATTGGGATATTTAGATGCTCTGCGATTTCATGGTATTTATACCCAGTGGTATACATTTTAAAAGGGATTTGGAGCTCTTCTTTTACCTCGTTTACATTTTCCCACATTTCTTTAAACTCCATTGATTTTTCAGGTCGATTAAAGGTGTGCGTATCTGCAACGTTAAGGTAGTATAGCTCTTTTGTATTGTCTGTTGACGTTTTGGCTATTTTGGCTTTTCTATAGTTGTTGATAAACGTATTTCTCATAATGGTGAACAGCCACCCTTTAAGGTTGGTATCTGACCTGAATTTGTCTCTATAAGTAAGTGCCTTCAACATAGTGTCTTGCACCAAATCCTGAGATTCTTCAGCATTACGCGTAAATCTGTAAGTAAACCCTTTTAGCGTATCATTCAGGGCTGTTATCTGGGCGGTAAATTCGGCTGATGTCATATTGTTTAATAGTTTATAGTTAAAGTTAAACAAAATATTAACCAATACAAATTTTGGATACAAATGTTTAGCTTAATTTAATATATATTAAACAATATGCTAAAAATCGGCTAAAATGGCCTTTAGTGCGATGGCGTTTTTGATCACCTTAAAATTGGAGCGCTGCGGAATGTTCTTCGGATCGGGGTTGCCTCCAATGAGTATGAGGGGTGTTGGAAAATCTTGATCTTTTGGGGCCTCTGAGAGGCAATAATGGAGGTTATAATTATAGCTGGTTCATGCTTTGCGCATACCTGTTTAAGGTCGTCATAAGGTAAATGCTGGCCCAAATAAAAGGTTTTATAGCCACAGGCTCTTACTAAATAGTGATAGAACAATAGGCCAATCTCATGAAGCTCGTTTTCAGGCAAAAAAAGAACAACCTTAATGGCGTTTGGCTTTGGGAAAGGTAGCGAGTCGATGGCCACTATTATTTTCTGCCGCACTAAATTGGAAATGAAATGCTCCTGAGCAGGTGTAATATTTCCTGTTTGCCATAGAATTCCAATTTTCTCCAAAAAGGGATATACAATTTCTGTGATGGTCCTTTCAAAACCAAACTTCATAATGAGATGGGAGAGTAGCTTCTCAAATTGCTCTTCTTCCATATCAATCATACAGACCACGAGTTGGTCTATAAAAATGCTCGCCTCACTTTTACTTTCTGCAAGTTGTACAATTTCCGAGTTGAGCTCTGGGTCAGTCATTCGGGCTATCTTTGAAATCTTCAGCCCACTGTTATTGAGTAAAGAAACATTAATAATTTTCTTCAGGTCATCATCAGAATAATACCGGATATTGGTTGTTGTCCTTTTAGGGGCAATGATATTGTGCCTTTTCTCCCATATCCTTATCGTGTGGGCCTTAATACCAGACAGTGTTTCAAGTTCTTTGATGGAATAACTTCCCATATTAATTATTTCAAACTACTAACCATGGTTTGGTTAAATTGTTCAATAAATCCAATATTAAGTATACAGTCAACGGCATGCAAGACAGGCTTGTAAAGGGTAAAGAGTGGTTTGTCAGTAAAGGATGGGAGCCTTTTCAATTTCAGCTGGACGCCTGGGAAAGTTATCTTGATGGCCAGAGTGGCATTGTTAATGCACCCACAGGAAGTGGCAAAACATACTCTTTGGTCATCCCCATTATTCTAGAAGCGTTTGCTAATAATTCAAAAAAAGGGCTACAAGCCATCTGGCTCACGCCTATTCGCGCTTTGGCAAAGGAGATCAAATATTCAGCGGAATTGGCGATTGCAGAAATGGGACTGGAGTGGAGAGTAGGTATCCGTTCTGGAGATACTACATTGGCCGAACGCAAAAAACAAAAGGACAATCCACCACAATTTTTAATAACCACTCCGGAGAGTTTGCACCTTCTTATTGCTCAGAAAGGGTACAATAATTATTTCAAAAAGTTGAGGGTAGTTGTAACAGATGAATGGCACGAGCTAATGGGCTCGAAGCGCGGAGTTCAAGTTGAATTGGCGCTATCGAGGCTGAAGTATGTTGCTCCCGACCTTAAGATATGGGGTATCTCTGCCACTATTGGTAACATGGAAGAGTCTATGCAGGTTTTGTTAGGAGATTATTTTGCGAAAAAAGAGCATAAAATAATTAGAGCTGATATAGAGAAGAAAATTGAGATTCATTCCATTATGCCTGATGACGATGAACAATTACCATGGACTGGTCATATCGGCATTCACTTGCTGGACAAGGTGGTGGAGATCATTAAGAAAAGTAATGCCACATTGATTTTTACCAATACCCGATCCTTTGCTGAGATATGGTATCAAAAACTATTAGATAAGGCGCCTGAACTTTCAGGACAGATCGCCATGCATCATGGCTCGATTAGCCTTGATTTGAGAAACTGGGTAGAAGAACAGCTCCATAGTGGCAAAATCAAAGCGGTTGTATGTACTTCAAGTTTAGATTTGGGTGTAGACTTTCGTCCTGTTGAAACAGTTATTCAGGTAGGTAGTCCTAAGGGAGTGGCCAGGTTTTTACAGCGCGCAGGGCGCAGTGGTCATCAGCCGGGAGCCACCAGCAAAATTTATTATTTACCCACCCATGCTCTAGAGCTCATTGAGGCATCGGCCTTACGGGAGGCTTTGAGAAGAAAGATTGTGGAAGACAGGATACCCTATGTTCGTTCATTTGATGTTTTGGTCCAATATCTAATCACGCTTGCTGTAAGTGAGGGGTTCGAATCAGATAAGATTTTTAAGGAAGTGCGAGGCACCTACAGTTACGCGTCTCTTGATAAAGAAGATTGGAATTGGCTGCTGAGGTTCATCACCTCGGGAGGTGAAGCACTAACGGCATATGATGAATTTAGAAAGGTAAACCTCGAGCGTGGAATTTTTAAAGTTGATAATAGAAGGATAGCACACAGACATCGACTATCTATTGGGACTATCGTTGGTGATACGTCCTTACTTGTAAAATATGTTTCAGGTAAAACACTAGGTTCGATTGAAGAGTATTTTATTTCCAGCCTTAATCCAGGTGACGTATTTTGGTTTGCAGGAAGAAATCTTGAACTGGTGCGGGTAAAGGATATGACCGCTCAAGTGAGAAATAGCAAAAAGAAATCAGGCAAAGTGCCGTCCTGGCAAGGTGGCCGCATGCCCTTATCATCGGAAATGGGTGATCTTATTCGGTTAAAAATCCATGAGTTTATTAAGGGAAAGGAGTTAGATCCTGAAATGAAGTTTCTCCAACCCATGATGAAACTGCAGCAAACGCTTTCTTTGATTCCCAACGATAAACAGTTCTTAATCGAGTGTCTTACTTCTAAAGAGGGGCATCACGTAATGATGTATCCATTTGAAGGAAGATTTGTTCATGAAGGAATGGCAGCATTGATGGCGTATCGAATTTCCAAAATCACACCCATTACTTTCTCTATTGCCATGAATGACTATGGGTTTGAATTACTGTCAGATCAGGAGATACCTATTGAAGAGGCGGTAGAAACCAATATTTTGGGAATTGATAATTTACAGGAAGACATTCAGGCAAGTATCAATTCTGTAGAAATGGCCAGAAGGAAGTTTAGAGATATTGCCGCTATTGCAGGACTGGTATTCAAAGGGTTTCCTGGGCAACGCGTAAAAGACAGGCATTTACAATCCTCGTCTCAATTGTTTTTCGAAGTGTTTCATGACCATGAGGCGCATAACCTCCTCTTATTACAGGCCTTCGAGGAAGTGATGGATTTTCAGCTGGAAGAAACAAGGCTAAGAAGGTCGCTGGATAGAATTGCTCATCAAACAATAGTAATCAAATACCCTGTGCGACCTACTCCTTTTGCTTTTCCTATTATGGTAGATCGACTGAGGGAAAAGTTGACTTCAGAAAAACTAGAGGATCGAGTAAAGAGAATGATGGTTCAATACAGTTCTTAATCCTTTTTTTCTGTTGTAGTTACTGAGTGCTGAACGAATTCGTAGTACAACTGATACATGCGGTGAACCACCGCTACAATATCTTTTGTCTCCAATAAAATTCTTGTTTGTAAGAATGCCATTCGATTGCCAAGCTCATCACCTTGAATATCGACAATCATGGCGTCCAGTTTTTTATTGATGGTTGATAAAAGTTTGTTCTTTTGGTTTTCCAGGTCATCATGATTTTCAAACTTAAGATGCTCAATAGAATCTGCGCTCAAGTTGATGAAGGTTCCTAAATCTTTCATCAAGTCATTAAATACCTGAATGTATTTCTTTTTGGGAGGAGAGTGAAGGTTAATGACATGATTAGCACAGGTCTCATTAAGAAGATGTGCGCTTTGATACAAGTCTTGTACCAGGTCAAAAACAAGGATGTATAATCTACCTGCCGCAACATTTCCTTTTTCAATCTTCTTAACGTATTTGATGATTTTGTTGTGGAGCTTTTCGTTTTGAGCGCGAAGCTTTTGTATTTCCTTTCTGGATTTTACTAGGGCTTCTTTGTTCTCGGTTATTAATGACTTGATACTTAGGGTGGACACCTTCATTACCGTTTTTAAATTCTTAACGGTATTAATTTTACTTTCGTCAATTACCTCCTGAATATTTACAACTGATCCGGAAAGGAATTTATTGGAAGTCTCTTCTTCACTCGTTTTTCTTTTGAAAACGATATGACTGCGAACAAGAAGAAAAGCAGCCACAGCGACAAGGCAGAATACGCCAACCGTTCCTGTTTTATAAAGTATTAGAGCGAAAAAACCACAAGTAGTAAATGCCACAAGGGCGGTTGTAAGCCACCCTGCAATTACATTAACAACTCCAGCTACCCGGTATACTGCACTTTCTCTTCCCCATGCCTGGTCTGCAAAAGAGGTACCCATGGCCACCATAAACGTAACAAAGGTGGTAGAAAGTGGTAATTTTTTGGAGGTGGCATAGGCAATTACAATACTGGATACCAGTAGGTTGACAGAGGCTCTGATTAAATCAAATGATGGTTTCTCTTTATCACTTAGGCCTGTAGTGTTCTTTGTAAATCTCCTTGACAGTGATTCTCTCCATGTTACAGGCACCATAACCTCAGCTACCTTACCTATAGCAATTGCGACACTTACCAAACCGCGAGAAACAAAATTTGACTTGAATCGCTCGTCCCCCTCATCTTGACGGCTTAGCGCCACTTCAGTTTCACTTACTTTTCTGCTTTTAGCATTGGTCCAGAGTGTAACTACCATGACGACACCACTAAAGAGCAGTATCCACGATGGAGTGGCCACCTTCTGGGCAAGCCCCGCCATATTAAATTCACCTGCTGGAATATTGGAGGCAGCCCAAGTCTGAAAAGAAATGAGACCAGCTACAGAGACACCAATAAAATTCACTAAGTCATTACCGGCAAAAGCCATGGCCAACGAAAAAGTACCTAACAACACTACTGCTTTCAATGGGTTGATCTTTTTCCACCACATCAATATTTGTATCGTGATGCTCCAAAAGATGAGCGAAATCAGTACAATGATCCAGGTATTGTCCAAAATCCAATCCACTAGACTGGCGCTGACCAAGGTGCTACCCTTTACCCCTTTTATAAGCAGGAAGTAAATGATGGTAGTGATTGCTAAACCACTAAAAACCGCCCCGTATCTCTTAAGACTTCTCTCAATGCTGAAGGTGAATACGATTCTTGAAATATGTTGGATGATAGCACCGAATAGAAAAGAGATAAAAACGGAGAGAAAAATGCCTGTAATAATGGTGATGGCACTGGAGTAATTGATGATTTCGTCCCATTTTTCGAAACCATAACCGCTATCATAGGCGATAAGTAATCCAGTCACTAAAGCACCCCCTAAGAGTTCGAATACAAGTGAAACCGTGGTGGAGGTGGGTAACCCCAGGGTATTATAAAAATCTAATAAGATGATGTCCGTAAGCATAACAGCTAAAAAAACGATCATGATCTTGTCAAAGGTGAAGAAAGCTGGGTTAAATATTCCCTTCCGGGCTACCTCCATCATACCACTTGAAAAGGTGGCGCCTAATAAAATACCGAAACTGGCTACTATAAGTATAGTACGGAAGGAAGCCACCTTAGACCCTATGGCAGAATTGAGGAAATTGACGGCATCATTACTCACCCCAACGATCAGGTCGATGAAGGCGAGGGAAAAGAGAACACATATAAGAATCAGGTATACACTCATACGGGTTGAAAGATATTAGTTGAGCCGTTTATTAACAAAAAGGGCACAATTAAACTTCATATTTCTTTTTAAATAAGGTGCAGGCCCAAGCCAAAATTCAGAAATTTGAATCTTTGACATTCAATAATCAAGGTATAGTGGACGCTGTAGCGGATAAGATATTTAGAATAAGAGAGACTGACCTTCAATTGTTATCTCAAAAAGCGGTTTGGGTACCTGAGAAGCAGGTATTACTTGTGGCAGATTTACATCTGGGTAAGGCCAACCATTTTAGAAGATCGGGGATACCGGTTCCTAATGCAGTGAACAATAAAAACCTTGAAACACTCATAGCGCTCATCAATAGCTATCAACCGGGTAAAGTAATTTTTTTAGGAGATCTCTTTCATAGCTCCTATAATGAAGAGTGGGAGGCTCTGAGTCAGGTAATACGGCATTTTGCTTCAACTCAATTTCAGTTGGTTCGAGGAAACCATGACATTATGAGTGAATTACAGTATCAAAGATGCCAATTGGAGGTTTTTGATCAACTTGAAATGGGGCCATTTTTGCTTACTCATGAACCATTGGAGGTGATACCTGAAAATGCATATAATGTAGCTGGTCACATTCATCCTGGGGTAAGGCTGAAGGGGAAGGGCAGGCAATCAATTACACTACCTTGCTTTCATTTTGGAAAGCAGCAAGCCATACTTCCTGCCTTTGGTGCATTTACTGGCTTTGTAAAAGTGAGTGTGTCAAAAGGAGATGATGTTTTTGTGGTTGCTGATCAACGCGTAATTAAAATTAATGAGTAGAAGTATTATACTATTTGTTTTGTTCGCCTTCAGTGCTCAGGTCACTTTCGGACAGGATACAACCACCGTTTCATTACTTTTTGTTGGAGATGTTATGCAGCACGACTCTCAAATCAGTGCAGCATACGATCCGATCTCAAAATCATACGATTATAGTGCCTGCTTTCAGTACGTAAAACCGATCATTCAGTCCGCTGATGTTGCCATTGCCAATTTAGAAGTAACACTTGCTGGCCCACCATATAAAGGTTACCCTCAATTTAGCGCGCCAGATCAATTAGCAGAAGAATTAAAGGAAACGGGGTTTGATATTTTGGTTACGGCCAACAACCACAGTCTGGATAGAAGGAGGAAGGGGTTAGAACGTACAATCGATGTGTTGGACTCCGTAAGTATTTTGCATACCGGTACTTTTAAGGATTCTTCCTCCAGAGCTGTAAAGTATCCACTTGTATTTGAAAAGAATGGCTTTCGCTTTTCACTCCTCAACTACACCTATGGTACCAATGGAATTCCCGTAACTCAACCCAATATTGTCAACCTGATTGATACTGTAAAGATTAAAGCTGATTTGGCACAAGCACGAGCGCAAAACACAGATGCGATTATAGTTTTCATGCACTGGGGTGCAGAATATCAGGATACACCCAATCGTTCGCAAAAGAGGATAGCAGCGCTTTGTTTTGAAAATGGAGCCATGCTGGTCATTGGAGCTCATCCGCATGTGGTACAACCCATGGAACGGGATACGGTTAAAAATACTTTGGTGGCCTACTCCCTTGGGAATTTTGTTTCAGGTCAACAATCCCGATATAGAGATGGGGGGGCCATGCTTTGGGTAGAGTTAGAAAAGATAAGAGCAACGGATTCCACATCAGCTGTTCAAATAAAGGAGGCTGCCTACGAATTAGAGTGGGTGTATAGAAATAATGAATCACCTAAAAAGTACTTTATCCTTCCGGTAAAGGAGTTTGAGAAAGACACTATGCTGTTAACCACCGCTGCTTCAAAAGGAATGTTCAAAACTTTTAAAGATGATTCGAGGAAATTGTTTTTGAAGAACAAGAATATTTCAGAGTCTGACAGGTTGCCTTTAGAAACCAGTTACTATAGGGTAGTATTAACCTCTTCATCGGATTCACTTCCCGTTGTAGACTCTACCTCGATTTTAAATTTTTATGGATTGAATGTAGAACAAGTCAATGATTCCTTATTCAACTGGACAACTGGACAATTTTACGATAGAGAGATTGCTGAGCAGGCATTAGCCGAAATAAAATCGACAACACCCTATGCTGATGCAAAACTAGTCTGGTACTATTGGGACAGAAGGAGAGAAGAGTTACCCTCCGGTAAATAGTATTCCGATTGAAAACTCCAAACCAGTAAAATCAATCTTAGCATCTGGGAAGTCCGCATCCACTGTTTGATTGGTGCCACCGAGTAATCCTCCAGAATAATTTCCAATCATCGGAAATTTTGATGTTCCGTTGAGGTAGTTGCATTCAAGGGATATACCAAATTGACGTGTTACATACACAGTAAACTCTGCACCAAAGTGAATACCAAATCCGGGGTTGTTTTCGAAGGATAGATTGGCATTAGCAATGTCCCATCCCTGATATTGGCGTAGTGCCCTGTCCATATTTCCATAATCGATGCGCTGGTCGAATCCATGGAAAAAAAAACCACCACCCTTGATGTCAAATTGTGCTTGTTTTCCCTTGAATTGCAAAACGAGTTCTACAGGAACGAAAACAGTGAAGTTAGGGCCCGTCAAGGATTTGTTACTTTCAAATGGAAGGTCAATTATATTTAAGCCAGCCATTCTGTATAAAGAAACACCAGTTTCTACAGCTAGAAAACGGTTGATATCGAAACCAACGCCCCTCAACGAAAAAGGACTAATGGGTGTGGAGAAGGATCCGTTTCGGGGAATAAAGTAGGAAAATGAGAGGCCAACATTTTGGGCAAAGGCGCCACAAAGGCTTACAGTTACAAATAGGCAGGTTATCAAACTTTTTTTCATCAGCACTAACATTTATTCTTCAAAGTTAAGGACATACCCTATCTTTCTTAATTGATTGTAGATTCATATTCTTAAATCGAGCAAAAAGGTGCTAATTTTCAGCTAATACATCCTATTCTATTCATAAACCTTAGTAGTAAATCAAAATGAAAAAAATTGTAGTAGTACTTGTTGCATTGGTAATGTTCTCGTGTGGCGAGAAACAAACCCCTGCTGATATGATTATTTCAGGCGGAACTATTTACACAGTGGACGACACCAATCCTACCGTGGAGGCAGTGGCTGTTTCATCAGGTAAAATAGTTTTTGCAGGAGCTGCAGCAGAAGTGCAGAAATATAAAGGAGATCAAACACAGATGATAGACCTGCAGGGGCAAACGATGACTCCTGGATTTATTGAATCACACGGCCATATCATGGGGCTTGGATACAATGAGTTGAACATCGACCTGATGGATACTAAAAGTTGGGAAGAAATAGTAGAGCGCGTAAAAGATGCGGTAGGAAAAGCAAAACCAGGTGAATGGATTATTGGTAGAGGGTGGCACCAGGATAAATGGGATAAGAAGCCTGAAAAAATGGTTAATGGATTTCAAACGCATCATCAGCTCAGTGAAGTATCACCTGACAATCCTGTTTATTTAGGACATGCCAGCGGTCATGCAGGATTTGCCAATGCCAAAGCCATGCAAATTGCCGGGGTGAATCAGATGTCTGTTGAAAAAATGGAGAAGGATCTGGGAGAAGGAGGAGAAATCATTCGTGATGAGTTGGGAAATCCCACAGGACTCTTTAATGAAAGAGCACAATCCTTAATTGGCAAATACATTCCTGAAAGTACTGAAGAAACCGATACCAAAGCGCTTGAATTAGCAATGGATGCGTGTGCGAGAGCAGGTATAACCAGTTTTCATGATGCTGGTGCTTCAAGAGAAGATATTGCGCTATTTAAAAAATTCAGGTCTGCGGATAACATGAAGACGCGATTGTATGTAATGGTTTCTGGTCGTGATCCTGAGTTGGTCTATGAGTGGATCCGCAAAGGGCCCGAAGTGGATAGTGCATATTTTCTAACCATTCGTTCTATTAAATTGAATTGCGATGGTGCGTTAGGGTCCCGTGGCGCATGGCTCCTTGAACCTTACGAAGATAGACCGGGATGGTACGGTATGCCTACCATTTCTATGGATACAGTGTTAAGTGTTTCAAGAGCAGGCCTAAAAGCGGGATTTCAAGTATGCTCCCATGCCATTGGGGATAGAGCCAATAGAGAGATTTTGGACAGATACGAGATAGCGTTTAATGAAAATCCTGATAAGATCGCTGATCATCGATTTAGAATTGAACATGCACAACATGTTCATCCTGATGATATTCCAAGGTTTGGAAAAATGGGAGTGATTGCGGCTATGCAGGCAATCCATTTGTCTTCTGATCGTCCTTGGGCTATTGACAGGCTAGGAGAAAAAAGAATCGTAGAGGAGACCTATGTGTGGCAGGACCTGATGAACTCTGGCGCAATGATTATTAATGGTACGGATGTTCCTGTCGAGCCAATCAGCCCGGTAGCTAGTTTTTATGCATCAGTCACCAGACAGACGCTTGCTGGAGAACCAGAAGGGGGCTATGAACCAAAACAGAAAATGACAAGACAGCAAGCGTTGAGATCTTACACACTCGATGCTGCTTATGGAGCATTTCAGGAAGAATATCTTGGTTCGATTGAAGTAGGCAAGGCTGCCGACTTTACTATTTTTGCTAAAGATATAATGACAGTACCTGACAATGAGTTATTGTCAACGGAAATAGCCAAAACTATTGTAGATGGTAAAGTGGTCTACGAAAGAAAGTAGAAAACAATAAAAAGCCTCTGAATGGTCAGAGGCTTTTTATGGGAAGATTTTAATTTCTATTTCAAGAATTTGCGTGCTCTTTCAATAAGCAATGCACGATCTGAAGTAATCGTAGGATCGCTATAAATTCTTGCTGAAAGCTCAGCTACAACTCCTTTTTTGTAGCCAAGTTTATCCGCTATTTCCTCGCAAAAACTAATTTCACTTTTGAAGACCTGACCATCCGCCTTCATGAGTTGGATTAAATGATACAGGTTTTCAAATTTTTGATCTTCACTAAAACTGCCGAGATCTCCGACAGGTTGTGGCGCTTTCATCATAGCGTCTACTTCGTCTTTAGAAAGGCCGTTTGCTTTGCCAATCATGTGAAGAATCTTTGCTTCTTTTTCTCCCACTGTCATATCACTGGCAGCCAGATTGATTAAAATATTTAGCTGTTCTTTAATCATAGTAGTTTATTTTCGCTAATTGTGACGGTTATAAGCTGAAATTTAGGTAAAAATGAATAATTTTTCGCAACATGGAAAAAAAAACCTTACAGAGGCATTATTTGTAAGCAACCCTATGTTGACTATGTTGTCATTAGTGCAAAAAGTGCTTGATATGAGAAGTTACGTTTTAATTGGATTATTATTATTGCTTATAAACCCCTTGTGGGCTCAAAGCAGTGAAGTGAGATCGGTAGGCTCTTTTAGTGGTATTAAGTCAGCTGAGGCAGTAGATGTATACTTGAAAAAGGGAGATAAGGAAAGTGTTAGGGTGGAGACAACCGGAACCTCACTATCTGATGTAATTACCGAAACTTCTGGATCTTACTTGAAGATTCACATGGCTAGTGGTAATTACCGAAGAACCAATGTGAAGGTATATGTAACCTACGTTAATCTAGATAAGATAGCAGCCAGTTCTGCTTCCAACGTGTTTTCTGAAGGAACCATAAAAACATCATCCATCGAAATAAATGCTAGCAGTGCAGCTTCAGTGGAGGTAAGTCTTGATGCAACAGAAGTGACAGCAGATGTTTCAAGTGCTGGTGATATTGTTCTTGAAGGACGGGCCAAAGTTTTGGAAGTTGAAGCAAGTAGTGCAGGTGATGTGGATGCCTATCGACTGGAAAGTGAATCCGTAAGAGCTAGGGCAAATAGTGCTGGTTCCGTAAAGGTTACGGCTACTAAGTCGTTGGACGCCAGGGCTTCCAGCGGGGGGGATGTCCGCTACAGAGGAAACCCCATGAAGACCAATACCGACTCCAGTAGTGGAGGGTCCGTGAAAAAATCAAATTAATTAATAAGAAGAACCCGGTCTAAGGCTGGGTTTTCTTCTTTTCGAGACGTCATTTAACTGACGTTCCTCCAGAATATTCTGCTCAAAATTCAAAACCGCCTGGCTGAAACTGTGTAAGTAAGCCGAGTCTGTCTTTATCATTTTCGGCCATTTAGGAGCTTTCTTAATGAAATTGATCATGATTCCTAGTTTTTTGTGAGTCAACGTAATACAATACCGATAGGTTCGAATTTCCTATCTCTTTTATAGACAGTTATATAGCCGCTTACCCCTACAAGGTTAACAACATACTTTAAGGATTCTTGCTATACCATATTCTTGAACCGGTTAATAAATTAACCTATATCAGCCATATTTAATATTTTTTTATAAAAATGGGGTAAAATTTGACCCTATTAACCCTAATATCATATACATTTGCGTAAAATCAGATAAAAAAATAACCACTATATGGCTCATTTACGTTTTGAAGCATTAAGTAAGTTAAGTGAAAGAACTAAGGTTCAGGTTGAGTTACCCTCAACTAAAATATCGGAGTTTTTCGGAGAGGATGCATTTGGAATGAAACAAATGCTTGGCTCTTTAGCTCCTGCTGTTTTTAAGAAAGTAAGCGAGGCGATTAAAAACCATCAGAAAATTGATGCCGAAACAGCCGATGCAGTAGCCTCAGCAGCAAAAAGTTGGGCCATGGGCAAGGGGGCAACCCATTTTACCCATTGGTTTCAACCGCTAACGGGAGGGACTGCAGAAAAGCATGACTCTTTCTTCGACCCTATTTCTGGAATTGAAAAATTTAAAGGAAGTGAACTGGTTCAGCAGGAACCGGATGCATCATCTTTCCCGAGTGGAGGGATAAGAAGCACTTTTGAGGCTCGTGGTTATACCGCCTGGGACCCAACTTCTTCCATGTTTATTTATGGTAAAACACTTTGTATCCCAACGGTATTCGTTTCTTATACTGGTGAAACCCTCGATACAAAATCACCTTTGCTAAAGGCGTTAAAGGCTGTTGATAACGCGGCTACCAAGGTTTGCCAATTTTTCGATAAGGATATCAATACCGTAGTAGCCTCATTGGGATGCGAACAAGAGTACTTTGTAGTGGATAGGGATTTATATATGGCGCGACCTGATCTTGTGATGACAGGTAGAACCGTGTTTGGTCACTCGCCTGCCAGAGGGCAGCAGTTGGATGATCACTATTTTGGTGCGATTCCAACGCGCGTTTACAAATTCATGAAGGACTTTGAAATTGAGTGCTGGAAATTAGGAATCCCACTTCGAACAAGGCACAATGAGGTGGCTCCGAGTCAATTTGAGGTGGCTCCATTGTTCGAAGAGGTCAACGCGGCTAACGATCATAATCAAATGTTAATGGATGTGATGAATCGTGTATCGGAGCGTCACAACCTGCAGGTATTATTTCACGAAAAGCCTTTTGCCGGCTTGAATGGTAGCGGAAAGCATAATAACTGGTCATTAATTACCAATACAGGTGTTAATCTATTTGCACCAGCAAGCAGTGCAAAGGACAATCTTTTGTTCTTGACCTTTTTTGTGACAGCTATCAAAGCTGTTCATGAGTATTCCGACTTACTCAGAGCGAGTATTGCAACAGCAGGCAATGATTTCAGGTTGGGTGCCAACGAAGCTCCTCCAGCTATCATGTCCGTTTTCATTGGTACACAAATGAACGCAGTATTAGATGAGTTGGAGAAAAAAGGAAATGTAAAAATTCAAAAAGGGGATAATATGTATATGAAATTAGGGATCGATCAGATTCCTGAAATCATATTGGATGCCACTGACCGTAACCGTACTTCACCTTTTGCTTTTACTGGTAATAAATTTGAGTTTCGCGCAGTAGGCTCTAGCGACAACAGCGCCACGCCAATGACTGCTCTTAACTTAATAATGGCAGATCAATTGGTAGATTTTCATGCCGCTGTGACTAAAGAAATTGAAAAGGGAACAGAGAAGAGATTAGCCATAGTGAATGTGCTTAGAAAATATATTAAAGAGTCTAAAGCAATACGATTTGAGGGAGACGGATATAGCGAGGAGTGGGTGAAGGAGGCAGAGAAAAGAGGCCTGAGCAATATTAAGAATATGCCTCGCGCTATTGAAGCCTATTTATCTAAAAAGTCAATTGATCTTTTTGAGCGTCATAATATTTTCAACAAAATTGAAGTAGAGGCGAGGAATGAAATCAAATTGGAGGCGTACATCAAAAAGGTGCAAATCGAGGGGCGTATCATTGGTGACTTGGCGATTAATCACATTGTTCCTACGGCTATCTCGTATCAAAACAAGTTGATAATCAATGCCAATGGTTTGAAAGGACTTGGGATAGATAATAGCGGGGTGATTGCTACTATCAAGGAAATAAGTTCCCACATAGATTCAATCAAAGAGAACGTGAATAAGATGACAGAAGCAAGAAAGAAGGCTAACAAGATTGAGGAGATGGATAAAAGGGCACTTGCTTATTGCGATGATATCAAAGAGAAATATTTCGATAAGATCAGGGATTCGGTAGATAAATTAGAGTTGCTGGTAGATGACGAAGACTGGCCTTTGGTGAAGTACCGCGAGTTGTTGTTCTTACGTTAATTAAGGAATTTAGTTTGAGCCTAAAAAAGGTTAGCCACTGTGGCTAACCTTTTTTTATTGGGTTGAGTATTTATAATTGGTGAGTCGAAAGAAAGTGTAATCACCTTCTTTTCCCGTATTGAAAAAATAATGGAACAGAGGCTTACGGAAGGCGAAGTATTTTCTTGTACTCCGCTTTATTATTGAGCACCTCTACTGATTTTTCAATGTCGGAATCATTCTTAAACTCTACCTCAGTTATCCCTTTTTCAAGGTAATAACGGGAAGCAATGTCTTGCTCGAGAAGGAGTTTGATTTGATCTTTAAAAGTATAGAGGTCTCTTTTTCTGCTTTCTTTCAAGAGTTCAGCTATTTGATCGATTTGAGGACTGAGCTCCTCATAGTAACGCTCACGCTTAGCTTGTTCTTTCAGCACGGTCAGCTCAACTTCTACAGGCGATCGATAATTGTATTGCTTGGATTTCACAAAACTGACAAAGGCCTCATAGTCTTTATCTGTCAGCTTGAAGTCGCGCGCTGGAGGAATCGTAGCATGTTCGCTTGCATATAGCGTTGCGTAGTCGAAGATATACCCATTGAGGTATAGCATCTGGGTTAAGGAAGAGACTTCATTTCCATCCAATACAATGTCCGGGTCAATTCCACCCCCATCATAAACTACTCTACCGTTTGTTGTCTTGAATTCTTTTTTTACAGAATCAGGAATGGCACCCACGCTTCCGTCCTCTCTGCGATGGGAATAGTCCAATACCTGAATGCATCGCCCGGTAGGGGTGTAATATTTTGCAGTAGTGATTTTTACCTGCGAATTATAAGAGAGCTGTCTGGGGATCTGCACCAACCCTTTGCCAAAAGATTTTTCTCCAATGATAATGGCACGGTCATAATCCTGAAGAGTACCCGCAACAATTTCAGAAGCAGAGGCGCTTCCTCGATTGATAAGTACAGCCACAGGGATTTCAAGATCTGCAGGATTGTTCAGTGTTTCATAAGTAACGTTGCTATTCTGCACTTTACCTTTGGTAGTAACTACTTTCTTTCCCTTAGGAATAAAAATATTGCAAATGTTGACGGCTTCGAAAAGTAGCCCACCTGGGTTGTCACGCAAGTCTAGGATAATGTTTTCTGCGCCTTGTTCTTTTAATTTAACAACGGCACTTCTTACTTCCTTACCAGCATCAGGTGTGAAATCAGTAAGCTGAATATAACCGGAGTTGGCACCTATCATACCAAAGTAGGGTACGTTGCTCACTTTAATTTTTTCTCTTTTGAATTCTAGGTTAACCAACTCTGGTGACCCCATCCTTTTCACGGTGAGTTTTACTGTAGTTCCTATTTGACCTCGCATCAGTTGGTTGGCTTCTTCTATCGATATTTTGGCCAATTCTACTTCGTCCATCTTGATTACCTCATCTCCGATTTTTAATCCATTCTTCTCTGCTGGATATCCTTCGTAGATCATGGTCACCAATGTGCGATTGCCGATCACTCTCGTTACCGCACCTATGCCCCCATATTGACCGGTGTTCATGGTACGATACGTTTCTACTTCATCTTCAGCAATAAAATTGGTGTACGGATCCAAAGACATGAGCATGGCATCAATGCCAGTGCGAATCAATTGATTGGGGTTGACTTCGTCAACATAGAGGGCGTTGACTTCTTTGAACAGGGAAGCAAAAATATCCAGGTTCTTAGCGATCTCGAAATAGCGCTCAGCAGGAGGGGTGAATGAAAAAGCAAAAACACCCAACACTGGAATTAACAACACGACCAAAAACTTCCTCATACCATTCAAATTTATTGAATAATAACGGGTATTGTAAAAAATAGTATGGGATAATCGTGATTAATTCAGTTTGAAGAGCGCCTCGATTTCTACCGGAATCCCTTCAGGAAGAGAGTTTACACCCACTGCACTTCGAACACCTACGCCTTTGTCATCACCCCAAACTTTGGCAAAAAGTTCGCTACAGCCATTGATCACATAGGGATGACGTGTGAAATCAGGAACCGCATTAACCATACCCAATACTTTTATCACCCTATCTACGCGATCCAGACTGCCCAGGTATTTTTTTAGAGTAGCGAGAATGGCGAGACCAACTTGTTGCGCTGCAAGCTTTGCTGTCTCTGGGTCCAGGTCGGCACCTACCTTGCCCACGATCCACGTTCCATCTTCTTTTAATGTTCCATGTCCTGAGATATAGGCGTGATTGTCATCGATGAGTAATAATTTATAGACACCCAGCGGATCAGGTGAAGGGGGAAGTGTGAGTCCTAATTTTTCGAATCGTTGCTCAGGCGTCATAGTCTATAATTTATCGGGTATCTGTACAATTCTCACTACTAGCTCATGCGGATCACCATCTTTATCCAGTAGATTAAACTTAATGGAGGGGTTATCTTTCTTTAGGTCCGACTCTGCATGGATGATCTTATTGTCCTGCATGTGTTTTTCAATTTCTCCTTGTAGAATGAGCAGTGCGTTGGCCATATCTACTTCAAGAGGGCTGGGATTATAGGAGGTTGTTTTCATTATAAAAAGTTTACCATTTAATTAAAGCCGATGCCCATGTAAAGCCACTTCCAAATGCAGCAAGGCAAATAATATCGTTATTGTTTATCTTCCCTTCATCCCATGCCTCACTCATTGCGATAGGAATGGAGGCAGCTGTTGTGTTTCCATATCGCATAATATTGTTGTATACTTTTTCGTCAGGCAATCCCATCTTTTGTTGTATGAATTGGCTGATACGAAGATTGGCCTGATGAGGCACGAGTAAACCGATGTCTTCTTTCGTCATGTTATTGGCTACCAGTGCTTCATTGATCACTTCCATGAATCGTACTACGGCATGCTTAAACACCTGACTTCCATTCATCACCACTTTAAAAGAAGAAGTATCCAGAATTTGTTCTGGCTGACGTTCCGCATGAGGTCTACTACTTCCAGGATCTTTTACGTAAAGTTCCTCCGCAAAATTTCCATCGGAGTGAAGGTGTGTAGATAGTATGCCAGGCTGTTCTGAAGCCTGTAAAATGGCAGCTCCAGCTCCATCTCCAAAAATCACGGCTGTATTTCTTCCTCTTGTGGTAAGGTCCAAAGCAGTGGATTGGATCTCTGCTCCCACAACAAGTACGTTTTTGTACATGCCTGTCTTAATGAACTGGTCAGCAACGGAAAGCCCATAGATAAAACCCGAACAGGCATTACGTATGTCCAGTGCTCCGATTCTTCCATCTAAACCCAACTCTCTTTGGAGTAACACCCCAGAGCCTGGGAAAAAGTAATCCGGTGTGATGGTAGCAAAAACAATAAAGTCAATATCTGTTTCTTTTAGTTGAGCTCTTTCCAGCGCCATGCGACTGGCCTTGGCAGCCATGTTGGCAACGGTATCCTTTGCGGGATCTATCCATCTCCTCTGATTTATTCCGGTGCGTTCAACAATCCATTCGTCAGTCGTATCCATAATGTTGGACAAATACTGATTAGAAATCACCGTTTCGGGCACGTAATGCCCAAGGCCAACTATTTTGCTGTGTTTCATTCCTTTCTACTTTATTCTGGACTCCGGGCTGGAATCAAACGTTAAAGTACAACATTCACAATTTTACCGGGTACAATTATTACTTTTTTGGGCGTTTTGCCTTCGGTCCATTTCTGCACAATCTCTGAAGCCATCACTTGCTTTTGGATATCCTCTTTTGGCATATCCAATGCCATATTCATTTTTGCCCTTACCTTTCCGTTGATGGAGATGGGGTATTCAAAAGAACTCTCAACCAAATACTTTTCTTCTACTTTATGATAAGTGGCGTTGAGCACGGTGTCAGGGTGTCCTAGTTTCTCCCATAATTCCTCTGCTATATGAGGGGCAAAAGGGGAGAGGGCTATTACCAAAGGCTCGATTACCGCACGCTTATTACATTTCAATGCGTTCAATTCATTGATACAAATCATGAACTCACTTACAGAAGTGTTGAAAGAGAAGTTGTCAATGTCTTGCTCAATTTTCTTTAGTGTTTTGTGTAACACTTTCAGTTCTTCCTTGGTAGGCTCGGCATCACTCAGTTTGACGTTGCCCTCTGCATCGTGCATCAGGTTCCAGAATTTTCTCAGAAATTTATACACACCATCTATTCCGCTGGTATTCCAAGGTTTGGATTGCTCCAATGGACCCAAGAACATTTCGTACATACGTAAAGTGTCCGCTCCGTAGTTTTCAATAATGTAGTCAGGGTTCACTACGTTGAAATAGGACTTACTCATTTTTTCAATGGCAGAACCACAGATGTATTTGCCGTCTTCTAAAATAAACTCAGCATTTGCAAAGTCAGGTTTCCACTTTTTGAAGGCTTCAGTATCTAACTCGAGGCCGTTGACAATGTTGACATCAACGTGAAGGGCATCAGTTTCGTATTGATCCTTTAACCCAGAAGAAACAAAATGATTTTTACCCCGAACCCTGTACACAAACCTTGAATCCCCGGTAATCTTTCCCTGATTGATCAGCTTCTTAAACGGTTCATCAAAATTCAGGTAACCTAAATCGTGTAATACTTTTGTCCAAAGTCTGGCATAGAGCAAGTGAGCTACAGCATGCTCGGAACCGCCCACATAAACATCCACCTGGTTCCAATAATCCAAAGCTTCTTTAGATGCAAATTCTTTTTCATTGTGCGGATCCATGTAGCGAAGGAAATACCAGGCAGCACCTGCGTGCGTAGGCATGGTATTGGAATCTCTTTTTTCATTTGGACCAATATTGATCCAGTCTTTTAGGTTGGCCAATGGCCCTTCACCAGAACCAGAAGATTTGAATTCATTGGTATCGGGCAATTCCAAGGGTAGCTCCTTTTCATCCATGGCATAAGGCATGTCATCCTTAAACGCGACAGGGAAGGGCTCTCCCCAATAGCGTTGTCTGCTCCAGCCTGCATCGCGCATTTTATAATTCACCTGTCTTTCACCGATGCCCATCTCTACCAACTTATCAATAACCACTTTCATGGCAGGTTTCATTTTGATGCCATTTAGAAACTCGGAGTTGGTTAGAGTTGCTTCGAAGGTGGGATTAGCTTCCTCACCAGTGTAATGCTCACCTATGATGTTGGTGATGGGTATGTTAAAGTGCTTGGCAAAACGATGATCGCGGTCATCACCACAGGGTACGCCCATGATCGCTCCCGTACCATAACCTGCCAATACATATTCACTGATCCAGATAGGAACTTCTCTCTGATTAAAAGGATTGATAGCATACGCTCCGGTAAAACAGCCAGTAATCTTTTTTACTTCCGCCATGCGATCCACTTCGGATCTGCTTTCTACATAGCTCAAGTATTTGTCTACCTCATTCTGGTTTGCTACGCTGGTAATCTCCTTTACCATATCGTGTTCAGGGGCCACTACCATAAAGTCCACACCAAAAATGGTATCTGGGCGGGTAGTAAATACCTTCATATTTTTTACTACACCCTTTTCACTCTTGAGATCAAATGTAATCTTGGCGCCTTCACTTCTTCCAATCCAGTTGCGTTGAATGTCTTTCATGGATTCGCTGTAATCCACTTCATTCAATCCTTTTAATAAACGCTCAGCATATTCTGTAATGCGTAAACTCCACTGACGCATTTGCTTTTTCACCACAGGATGGCCACCTCGGTAACTCACACCATTGATCACTTCGTCATTGGCCAATACAGTACCCAAGGCTTCACACCAGTTAACATCGGTGTAGGCCAGATAGGCCAGGCGGTATTGCATCAATATTTCCTGCTGTAATTTTTCATCCAATGACTTCCAGTCTGCAGCAGTAAATTCAGTAGTACCTGAAGGCAATTGATATTTGGCATTGGGGAATGGATGGTTTGTGTTTCCTTCTTTTTCAAAAGTAGCAATGAGTTGCTCGATGCGTTCTGCTTTTTGCAAGCTGCGATTGAACCAACTGTCAAACAATTGCAGGAAGATCCATTGCGTCCATTTGTAATAGTTAGGATCACACGTTCTCACTTCGCGGCTCCAGTCATAACAGAACCCTATTCTATCCAATTGACTTCTAAAGGTCTCGATATTTTTTGCGGTAGATATGGCAGGATGCACACCGTGCTCAATGGCATATTGCTCAGCGGGTAACCCAAAAGCATCATACCCCATAGGGTGAAGCACGTTAAAGCCTTTTACTCGTTTAAAGCGGGCAACGATATCTGTGGCGATGTACCCTAATGGATGCCCTACATGCAAACCTGCTCCGGATGGGTAGGGGAACATGTCCAGTGCATAGTATTTGGGCTTTGAGGGGTCATTACTGACTTTATATACCTCGTCTTTGCGCCATTTCTGTTGCCACTTTTCTTCTATCTTTTTGATCTCTTCTTTGCTATAGTCCGCCATTGTGCCTTTTCTGCCTTAAAATAAAGCGCAAAAATAAGGCAAAGTGGGGAGAAAGTCAGCCTGAAGTGGCTTCTATGAAGGCAATGATTTTGATCAATTCACCTTTGACTTATCCACTCGGCTGGGGGTATCCACGCCATCCACTATCGTCTTTGCACTAAGGGCAATCCCCCGGATAGCAGCAGTGATATTGGCCATATCCAATGTGGAGACTTCGTCATCTACAGTGTGATAGTAGGGATCGGTGGGTATTTGGTCGGTAGAGATGGAATGAGCCGGCACGCCCAGTCTGGCCAGTGTTGCATTGTCAGAGCGATAGAAAAGGTTTTGCTCGGGATAAGGGTCTGGGTGAATTTGAAATTCAGTTCCTTTTAAATTCTTCTGAAGAATTTCTCCAAAGTCACTACGCTCGAAGCCCGTAATGAAAGCTGCATTTTGTCCCCACTTGGAAGCTTTACCAATCATTTCAATATTGAACATGGCAGTTACTTTTTCCGGATCAAGTTGCTGAGAAAAATACTTCGACCCGAAACCGCCAATTTCTTCTGCGGTGAAGGCCACAAATATCAAAGACCTTTCATTCGATTTTATTTTACTGAAATATTTGGCCAGAGCAATTACAGCGGTAGTTCCTGATGCATCATCATCAGCGCCATTGGCAATGGAATCACCAGCGACAGGCTCTTGGATCCCGATATGATCATAGTGGGCAGAGAAGACAACGCTTTCATTTGATTTTGACTTTCCAGGTAAAACTCCCACAATATTGGCCATGGTAATCATCTCCCTACTCTGTGTGGCTTTCACTGAGATATCACTTGGTCTTTCTTGATCGAGGATGTAGAGGATCGATCCAGTTGATTTTGCGTCAGGGTCTACTATTTTCGGACGGCCCAGGTAGTGTTGTGCGGTTTTAAATTCCTCCGCATGGGCTTTATCTACCAGTACAATTCTTTCTCCGCCATTTCTACCGAGCGCAGAAATGGAAGGAAAAAGCCGCTGACTTTTCCCAATCGTATCAATAGGTGTAGTTGAATCTAAGTTGATGATTTCAGCTCCTGAAGAAAGAATAAGCCGATCTTCAGTAATTGCTTTGCCAGCTATGATTACTTCTAAACTCGTCCTACTTAATTTTATTTTCCGGAATTCCTGTCGGTATCCATCTAAACCCTCCATCGTTTGCAGGCCTGCCTTTTTAAACTCCTTCTCAATAAATGCACCAGCCTTATTGATATCTTCTGGAGATAAAGCGGACCTTCCACGCATGTCATCTGCCGCTAAGGTGTTGATGATTTTCGAGACTTGTTTTTCCTTGATGAGTTTATTGACATCCTGTGCCAATAGGGGGTGAGTTAATACAGTTATTAGGAGGATGAGGTAGGAAATACGCTTCATTGGTTTCATTTAGAAGCCAAATTACCTTTTTGCGGGCTAATAAAACAAATTCAGTAGTGGGAATCCCTTTTCTGACAGTTCATCCGGGCTATCCTACAGTTCAGTAACACCTTTTGCAAGGAATCGACTTAGTGGCCAAATATTTACGCTGTAATCACAACATTATGAGAACAGCACTACAACTTATCTTACTTTTTATCACCAGCACCGCATTTGCACAGACACGTATTTCAGGTGCAGTTACTGATGAAAGGGGAGCGGCTATTCCCGGAGCCAATGTATCGATTGAAGGAACTTATGATGGAGCGAGTACTTCATTGGAAGGGGTATTTCAGTTTGAGACCAGCGAAACAGGAGCGCAAAACATTTTGATCACTTTCGTGGGATTTAAGGCTTTCCGTCAGTTGGTGAATTTGGTTGGTGAGCCTATTCAGCTTCAAGTTGCGCTGAGAGAGGAAATCAATCAATTGGATGCCGTAGTGATTTCTGCAGGTTCTTTTACAGCCGGAGAGGAGAAAAGAAGAACTGTTTTGAAGGCCATTGACATTGCTACCACAGCAGGTGCTACAGCGGACATTGCAGGGGCGCTGAATACATTGCCTGGCACACAAAAGGTAGGAGAGAGTGGAAGACTATTTGTGAGGGGTGGTGATGGAAGTGAAACCAAAACATTTATTGATGGAATGCTGGTAGCCAATGCCTACAGTCCATCAGCGCCCAACACACCTTCAAGAGGTCGATTTTTACCTTTTATGTTCAAAGGAACAAGCTTTAGCACTGGAGGATATTCGGCAGAATATGGGCAGGCACTTTCCTCTGCATTGGTCCTCGATTCAAAAGATAAAGCCGAGCTGAATCAAACCGATCTGGGATTGCTTTCGGTGGGAGGTGATGTGGCCCATACTCAGGTGTGGGATCGCGCATCGGTATCAGGGAAAATCCAATACACTAACATCCGTCCTTATTTTGGGTTGATCAATCAGGAAATAGATTGGATCACCCCGCCAGCTTCTATTGAAGGCAGTACTGCCTTCAGGCAGGAAGTAGGTGAACACGGCATTGTCAAGTTCTTTGGAAATTTTAACCATTCGGATTTTAAGCTTAACAACCATGATATACTGAACCCTAATCAAAAGACGCCATTTGCTTACGCTAATAACTATGGGTATGGCAATGCCTCTTTCTTACAAGCACTCAACGACAGTTGGTCAGTAAAAGGAGGGCTCTCTTATAATTACAATGAGAATAATATTGTACTGAACGATAGCCCTATTGATGAAGTAGAGAAAGCCATTCATGCTAAACTAGTTTTTGAAAATACAGTTTCTGATCATGTAGAATTAAAGTTTGGAGTCGAACAACTTCAATCCAATTATGAAGCTTCACGGATAGATAGCTTATCATTAAAACAAACAGTAGCGTTTAGCACCCCTATCAGCGCTGGATTTGTGGAAGCTGAATTGTATGCCAGCAAATATTTTGTGACTCGTGCAGGCGTACGAACTGAATACAATGGTTTAATCGATAAGTTAAATGTTGACCCCAGAGTCTCCATTGCATACAAGCCATTTACATACGGTCAGTTTTCACTGGCGTACGGACAATTTCGTCAGGCGACACAAAATCAATTTCTTAGGATAAACCAAAACCTGGAAGAAGAAAAGGCGGAGCACTTCATTTTGAATTATCAGGTGATCAACAACCAACGCACTTTCAGGGCTGAGCTTTACCATAAGCGATACGCTAATCTTGTCAAATTTATTAATGGCAACCCAGAGCAACTTACAAACGCTGGTGACGGGTATGCGCAAGGTTTTGAATTGTTTTGGAGAGATAGTAAAACGGTTCGCAACTTAGACTATTGGATTTCCTACTCCTACCTGGATACAGAAAGGGATTATCTTCATTTCCCAACTCCTTCTACTCCTAGTTTTGCCTCTGCACATAACTTTTCAGTAGTAGGCAAAAAATTTATTTCTGAGATCAAGTCGCAAGTCGGAGTCACTTATTCTTATAGCAGTCCCAGGGCTTACAACAATCCTAATAGCGAGAGTTTTAATACTGGAAGAACGCCAGTGTATCAGGATCTAAGTGTCAATGTATCTTACCTGCCCAAACCTTTTCTTATCATTCATTTGTCAGTCACCAATGTGTTGGGCAGGGATAATATTTTTGGATACGACTACAGTGAGGCTCCTGATAGCAACGGAAACTACTTGAGTCGAGCCATTCGTCAGCCTGCAAAACGATTTCTATTTCTAGGTGTATTCTTTACCATATCAAAAAATAAATCAGTTAATCAATTACCCAATTTATAAACCCCAACAATTATGAAAACCAAAATGCTAATTTTATTCAGTTTCTGTTCTACACTATTGTTCGCCAATGATAAGTATGAGCAGGTCATGCAAACTAACATCCAATCTATTTACAAGGCGCAAACTGCCGAAGAAATGCAACAAAGTATAAATACTTTTGAGCGCATTGGTGCTGCAGAGAAGAGTAAGTGGGAGCCATTCTATTACGCATCTTTTGGATATATCATGATGGCAACTCGTGAAGAGGATGGGGCCAAAAGAGATGTGCTGTTGGATAAGGCAACGCAAGTTTTAGAGAAAGCATCGGCCATCCAGAAAAACGATTCTGAGATCATTGCGCTAGAGGGCTTTATTTACATGATGAGAGTAACTGTTGATCCTGCCACACGAGGACAGCAATACTCAGGATTGGCGATGCAAACATTTGGTAAGGCACTTGGCCTTAATCCAAATAACCCGAGGGCGATGGCGTTAATGGCGCAAATGGAATTTGGAACCGCACAGTTTTTTAAATCGCCAACTACTAGTGCATGTGAGAAAGCTACAAATGCAATAGCTATGTTCGATGCTACTTCTTCAGTTGGCCCACTAGCTCCACGATGGGGCAAGGAAACAGCAATGCAGGTAGCAAAGCAGTGTCAATAGTTATTTGTTTGAAAAGCGAGGATAGCATTCCTCGCTTTTGTATTATAGCAATTACTATGATCTTTATCTACAGGATAAAGTGTAATTTTCACTAGTCATATTTTCAGTTTTGGAAAAAGAAACAGGTAAAGTTCGAGGTTATGTCATTACGGCAATTTGGTTGATCGTAGCCGGAATGTCGTTAACGGCAATTACTTTTTATTCTATGGGCAGGGGTTTTTCTGGTTTTCTGAAAATAGCTTCTTTTTCTTCCTTAATGTGGATTTTTTTGTGGTTAGGAAATGCCCTGGCAAGCGATCTGATTGACAGGCGGATTGAATGGATAAAAGAACCCGTTAAGAGATTTGTGGTAGGCATGCTCGTAATGGTCGTGTATACCGTAGCCATCTCGTATGCTTTGGTTTGGGTTTATAAGGCTGTGTTTGGTCTGAACGTGGGAGATACCAGTACATTCCAATACTCTACACTCATTGTCACCTTTATCATTTCATTGTTCATGCATGGGAGAGGTTTTTTGCAAAGTTGGAAACTGGCAGAAATTGAAGCGGAAAAAGCCAAGCAGGAAAGTATAAAAGCAAACTATGAGAGCCTTAAAAACCAGGTGAATCCTCACTTCTTATTTAATAGCTTAAATGCACTTACAAGTCTTGTTTACGAGGATCAGGATAAAGCGGCCAAATTCATAAAGCAACTTTCGGAAGTGTATCGTTATGTCTTGGATTCTCGCAATAAAGAAGTCGTAACGATTGAAGAAGAATTGGATTTTATGAACGCGTACCTTTTTCTGCAACAGATTCGTTTTGGAGATAAATTAAAGATTGAAAATGAGTTAAAACCCATAAAGGGAAACGTTCCACCGTTGGCTCTTCAGATGCTCGTAGAGAATGCAATTAAGCATAATGAGGTTTCGCAGGAACAACCTCTTATAATTAGATTATATGCTGATGGTTCAAATCTATTTGTTTCCAATAATCTTCAGTTGAAATCGAAATTGATAAGCGACTCCGTGGGTGTTGGCTTAGATAATATCAGAAAAAGGTATGAGTTTCTAAGCGATCGCCCTGTTGTTATTGAAAAAAAGGAAAACAAGTTTATTGTTAAACTTCCCATTTTAACAGAAGAGTAATGAAGGTTCTGATTATAGAAGACGAGCCGTTGGCAGCCGAGCGATTAAAAAAAGTATTAAGAGATATTAACTCCTCTATCGAGGTAATACATATTCTGGATACAGTGAAGTCTTCTGTAAAATGGTTTTCGGAAAATGAAGTGCCTCAACTGGTGTTTATGGATATACAGTTGGCCGATGGGTTGAGTTTTGAGATCTTTGAGAAGACTACAATTAATGCGCCTGTTATATTTACCACGGCTTACGATGAGTATGCGCTCAAGGCATTTAAAGTAAATAGCATCGATTATATTTTAAAACCCATCGATGAAGAGAGTTTAAGAGCTGCTTTTCAAAAATATGAAACATTGATTCCTCAACCCCAGGTGCAAGAATCCTTGTTGGAGCGGGTAGGGGTGGCGATGCAAATGCTCACCAAAAAATACAAGGAAAGGTTTGTGACTAAGGTGGGGGAGCACCTACGCTTTATTGATGTAGATGAAGTATTGTATTTTTTTAGCGCTGATAAGATAACGTTTTGCATTACGAAAGATAACAGAAAACATATACTTGATTTTACCCTTGATCAATTAGATGGGTTGGTTGATCCTTCTCGGTTTTGCAGGATCAATCGAAAATATATTGTGAGCATTGGTGCAATTACCGATGTGATCAGTCATACGAACAGCAGGCTAAAGCTAGTTTTAAAAACCAACGATGACAATGATGTAATTGTGGCACGCGAGCGCGTACAAACTTTTAAGGATTGGCTCGATCGATAGCTGCTATTGCTCATTCATAAAATCACTAATTAAGCAATGAAAATGATGTGTTCCTTTTTCTTGCTTCACAGAATAACGTCCATGTTTATAAAACCTTGATCGGATGCCCTTCTGTACATTTTGCACAATGTCTTCATCTTCCATCTCTACCTTGTGCAGGTTCGATCCTGCTCCCAATCGAAGCTTACTCTCATCCCACACATAAGAGAGAAATGAAACTTTGCATTTGTCGGTAGCCATAGGATCCACAATGTTGATGGACAATCCCCATGGATAGAAATTGAACATCATGTTGGGAAAAACCCAAAAGTAATACCCAGCTACATTTTTTCCGTAGTCAGGAGAATTCTTCGGTAACTCGAAAGTAAGTTCTCCCTCTTTAGCAATGCCTATTTGGAGTGAACTGTATTTATTGAGTTCAATAGTGTAGCTGCTGTAATCAATAGTAGCATTGAGGCCGGCATGTACAAATGGAATATGAAAACCCTCAAGGTAATTTTCGCAATACAATGCCCAGTTGGAAGTAACCAGATAAACTTTGGAGAGGTCTGGCCGGAATTTGAAATCGGCCAGAGGCATCCACTTGACGCGCTCCATCATGGGGCCCAAAAATTCTTCTGCAGAAAGGCTTGGCTGAAGGGTAGTAAATATCCACTTGGCCCATTCAAAGGTGGGCATATTACTTAGGTCATCATCCTGAGTTGGAAAATTTTCAACTTCCTTAAACTCTGGCATGGATTGAAACTTGCCATCCAGAGCAAATCTCCTTCCGTGGTATTTGCACCTCAGGTCTTTTACATGACAAGGTTGCTCCACCAGTAAGTTTCCACGATGTGTGCATACGTTGGACATGCAATGAAGATTTCCGCTTTTGTCTCGGGAGAGTATAAGTGGTTCATTGATGTAATGTTCTAAAAGGTTGACAGGTGTTACCCAGCCGCTTTCTTTTACCTGATCGGTATCGCCAACGAACTGCCATGCTTTACTGAATATCTTTTCTTTAGCGGCTTCGTAGTATTCCTCCTTAAGATAAAAATCCGTGCTCAGCGTCTTTGCTGTGGCTATGTTTTTATCCATTATTAGTGTTTTCATAAACCTAAATTTGAACTAATTTATTAAATTGATTCAAGACTATCAGCTAAGTCTTCGTTTGGACGATAATAATGCCCTTTAGTAACTAATTGGTTCTTATGGTAAAATTATTATTCTACTGGGGTGCCAGGGTCATCGCAGCTCTTATCTTACTACAAACTTTGTTTTTCAAATTTTCAGGGTCAGCTGAGTCGGTCTATATTTTTTCTACTGTAGGCATGGAGCCATGGGGCAGAATTGGAATTGGTGTACTGGAACTCCTAGCGGCATTATTACTCTTAATTACTAGCGTTTCCTGGATAGGTGCTTTGTTGAGTCTAGGCTTAATGCTGGGTGCAATAGGAATGCATTTAACGTTATTGGGCATAGTGGTTCAGGGTGATGGTGGTTATCTGTTTATTCTGGCCGTAGTTGTTGTGATATGCTCGGTGTTTGTGCTTTGGACAGATAGAGAGAGGGCGATTGCTTTTCTGGAAAGTCTAAAAAGTTGACATTTTTATTGATGACAATAAGCATTTCTATTCAGTAAGGTTGATCTTTAAGAGTGCCTTTTGGAAATGAAGCTATGAATAAGTTTATTAGCGGATAATTCCACTTTAGATGATTTCTTACAACCCCAAAAGCTGGCTTTCTTTAATTTTTCACTCCTACAGTAGACACGTGATGAAGACTTTAACACCCGTTATTGTCTTTATGGGTATGTTCAGTTTTGCGTTTTGCTACATTATACTGGATGTCTATAAATTACAAGAGCAAGATTTGCATAGCACCACTTCAATGCATTCTCTTGTAGGTATTGTGCTAGGACTTTTTTTGGTTTTCAGAACTAATACTGCATACGACCGTTGGTGGGAAGGTAGAAAACACTGGGGACTCTTAGTGAATAACACCCGAAATTTAGCGCATAAATTAAATGCCTTTCTTGATCGCGGAGATTCAGCTAATAGAAATTGGTTTGCTAAAATGATTCCCAATTTTGTTTATTCTACTAAGGAGCACTTGCGGAAAGGAGTGAAGATGGATGAGTTGGAAATAGTTGATGAGAATTTTAACGGTAGGTTAAAAGGGGTGAAGCATATTCCAAACCGATTGTCCACAATGATGTATGAGCGCGTGAATGATCTTTACAAGGATAAAAAATTGAGCGGAGATCAATTGTACATTGTTGATAAGGAATTGAAACAATTCTCCGATATACTTGGTGCATGCGAACGGATTAAGAATACGCCCATACCTTATTCCTATACCATGTACATCAAGAAATTCATATTTATTTACATACTCACTCTGCCCTTTGGCTTTGTTACCATTGCAGAGTACATGACAGTGCCTATTGTTATTCTTATTTCATACGTGCTATTGAGTGTAGAGCTTATTGCAGAAGAAATTGAAGATCCTTTTGGTAACGATGTAAACGATTTGCCTACCGATGAGCTATCGCTTAAAATCAAGGACAATGTGAAAGAGATTCTTTTGCAGGACTAATCTGCCAACATCGTATAGATAAAGAATAATATGATGAGGAGAATCCAAACGCCATACATGATCAAATCCGTTTTCACGTAAGCGCTGTATTCGTTATACATTCTCTTTATCCACCGTAACATATTGCTAAATTACACAAAACGTAAATGTTTTATCCTCAGCTACCGTAAAATTGGTGATGGGGATGTTGAAATTTAATGCTGAAGAACTGTGTACTTTAAGGTTACTGATGTAGCTTACATGGCTTTATTTTAATCTGATATTGTGATCGCTAGAATATGTTTAGCAGTATGCATCTGCTTATGCCTGATAAAGGTTGCTAAAGCTCAGGAATCGGTAGTGCAGGAGACGAGCCCTGCCAGTATGAAATGGTATCAGATTAATACCAGTAATTTCAGGGTACTCTATCCATATGGTTTTGAAAAAGAAGCCAACCGTGTAGCCAACACCCTGGAACACATCGGAGTGCCGGAAGCCAAAAGCCTAAATGCTACACCAAAAAAAATATCGATTGTATTACATAGTCAATCTGCAGTTTCTAATGGTTTTGTGACCCTCGCCCCCAGACGGTCAGAGTTTTACGCCATGCCGCCACAGAATTATAATTTCATTGGTACCAATGAGTGGCTGACCCTGCTATCGTCTCATGAATACCGTCATATTGTTCAATTTCAAAAAAGTGTAACTGGTTTTAATAAAGGCGTTCATCTTTTATTCGGGCAGCTGGCTCAGGCGGGAATGGCGTTTGTTGCTGTACCTCAGTGGTTTTGGGAAGGAGATGCCGTGGCGGTCGAAACCGCATTTACTCCCAGCGGAAGAGGTAGGATACCAGAGTTTGATATGTTGTTCAGAACCAATTTGCTGGAGGAAAGAAATTTCAACTATCATAAACAGTACCTACGATCTTATAAACATGCGGTGCCCAATCATTATGTGTTAGGCTACCACATGGTTTCTTACTTGCGTAGAAAAACCGGTAATCCCAATGTATGGGCAGATATTACAAAACGTGCATGGAATGTTCCGTTTATCCCTTTTACTTTTTCCAATGCCATTAAAAAGGAGACAGGCTTATATGTGACAGACCTTTATAAGGAGATGGCGCAGGAAGCAAAGGCAGAATGGGAACAACAGCAAGATGAAATTTCGCTTACTGAGTTTGAAACCGTTAATTCAAGATCATCCAAAGCGTACACGGATTACTTGTATCCACAGCCACTCAACGATGGAAGGATGGTTGCCATTAAAACGGGTATTGGAGATTTCTCTCAGTTGGTAACGCTCTCAGATACCGGGAAGGAAAAAAGACATTTTGTGCCTGGCCCCATCAATGATGCAGGGATGCTTTCTGTAGCAGCAAATAAGGCAGTATGGAATGAGTATCGTTTTGATCCTAGATGGCAGACAAGGTCTTATTCAATTATTAAAGGATATGACTTCAATACCGGTAAGCCTAAGGTGATTGCTAAACATGAACGCTTTGGAGCAGCCGCTTTGTCTCCCGATGGAAATAAAGTAGCAACGATTCAAGTGGACGATTCCTATCAAAACAACCTGGTGATTTTAGATTACAACTCAGGTGAACTAATTCAAAAGATAGACAACCCGGATAATCGCATCCTCACCATGCCCAGATGGAGCCATGATGGAAAACAAATTGTGTTCATTCAATTAACCAGTGAAGGAAAGGAAATAATGGCGGTGAATGTAGCTTCATCAGCGGTAAGCATGCTCTACAAAGCAGGTGACGAAAACGTAGGCCATCCGTTATTGTTCAACGATGTGTTGCTATATAATTCTCCCTTTAGTGGCATTGATAATATTTATGCACTGAACTTATCTACACAAAAGCGTTTTCAAGTTACATCCAGCCAATACGGAGCGTTCAATCCTTCTATGGCTGCTGATGGGAAAACAATTTGGTACAATGAGCAAACCAGAGATGGGTTTGATGTTGTAAAAATACCTTTTGAAAAGGAAAATTGGATTCCTGTGGAAGAGGTAAAAGTGCAGCCCAGTTTGTTTGCGGATATGCTGGCGGAACAGGAAGGGGAACCGGAGTTGATGGAAACTATTCCTACTACTGAATATGCAAGTAAACGTTACCATCGCGCCAGCGGGATGATCAATCCACATTCATGGGGTCCTTATTTTACCAATTCTATTTATCAGGCCAACTTAGGCATTACATCCAAAGACATATTAAGTACTACTGAAATTAGTGGTGGATATACTTACGATATCAATGAGCAAACCGGTGCATGGGGAGCCAATATCAGTTATCAGGGGATGTATCCGATAGTTGACGGTTCGTTTACTTATGCGAAAAGAAGCAGCTCTGATGGCATCTTTGGCAGGGATGTGGAATTCAAATGGACGGAGATTGGCGGTGCAATTGGTATCAGAGTTCCGTTGATTCTCACCAGCTCAAAGTACAACAGAAGTCTGTCCATCGGTAATTCAGTGGGGTATACCCAAGTTTCAGGATTTAAAAATACGGTAAGTGAAAATGGAAGTGTCATCTCTTCCGGGTTTGGCAGGTTAGTGCCAGCCAATGATTCATTGTCTTATAATTTTTTTAACAAAGCCAGCAATGGAGATTTGTTGTACAATCAATTTTCCTTCAGTTTTAACAATCTGTTGAAGCGCAGCAGGAGAGACTTTAACCCCAAGTATGGACAGTCGGTTTCGCTTGAGGCATACAATACAGCCTTCGGAGGTGACTTTACTGGACACCTGTATGTAGCTCGAGGTACATTCTTCTTCCCTGGATTATTTAAACACCACTCTCTTTATTTTAGAGGAGGCTATCAGCAACAGTTGTCAGATTTTAATCTGAATACCTATTCCTTCAGAAACAGGCTAGCCAAACCACGTGGTTATTCTTATCCTCAGGATTCACGGTTCTATTCCATTTCATCCAATTACGCGTTGCCCATATGGTACCCGGATATCAGTATCGGTCCATTGCTTAACATCCAACGGATCAAAGCCAATTTGTATTTTGACTACGGTAGCGGAGAGGGAAGTCAGTTTTTCTATCGATTCAATACCGGGCAGTCAGCAACGGTATATTCTATCGATAATGCCGATGTATACCAATCGGTAGGCGCTGAGATTACTTTTGACATCAATATCATGAGGTTCCTTCCTCAATTTGAATTGGGGCTCAGGACTTCTTACATCCAGGCCAACAGATTTAATAAAGGAGGCGCTGTTTTTGAATTCATCCTGGGCAATATTCCCTTTTGATGTAGCCCTTTTGAATTTGAATATGGAGGTTTTTACAGCTATTTTTGACGAATTGATTCTAATTTAATAGCGTTACGACAATGGCAGAAATAGTCCGAATGCCGAAAATGAGCGATACCATGACCGAAGGGGTGATCGCCAAGTGGCATAAGAAGGTTGGAGATACAGTTAAGTCTGGTGAACTGATGGCAGAGATAGAGACAGACAAGGCTACAATGGACTACGAGTCGTTCAATGAGGGAGTCGTTTTACACCTGGGTGCCAAAGAGGGGGAAGCCGTGCAAGTGAATGATGTACTGGCTGTTGTAGGAAAGAAAGGGGAAGACTTCAAGGAATTACTAGCCTCATCATCTCAAACGGAAACCGCTGCTGCCGGAGGCAAAACAGAAACATCACAAGACAAGGATATCGCAGTAGCTGAATCGATAGATACATCAAATATCAAGGCGGAAATAGTCCGTATGCCGAAAATGAGTGATACCATGACAGATGGTGTAATCGCTGCATGGCACAAAAAGGTAGGTGATACCGTGAAATCCGGTGAGTTGATGGCCGAGGTAGAAACGGATAAAGCCACCATGGAATACGAGTCGTACAATTCTGGTACGGTACTTTACCTGGGAGCAAAAGAAAAAGATTCCATTCCTGTGGATGGAGTGCTTGCCATTGTAGGAGAAAAGGACGCTGACTGGAAAACTTTGTTAAAGGCTTCTGAACAGGAGGAAGCACCAAAAGAGAAAAGTGCACCTGCACCGACCTCAGCACCTGTAGCATCATCTCCCTCATCCTCTACTGCGAGTTCAACCTCATCCCATTCCAGCAATGGAAGAGTGAAGGCTTCACCGTTGGCTAAGAAAATGGCCAAAGATTTAGGCTATGACTTGGGTAAGATCGAAGGATCCGGAGACAATGGACGTATCACTAAAAAAGACGTTGAAAACTTTAAGCCAGGGGCTTCCACTTCCAAAGCAGGAGGTGCTCCGGTGGTGTTGCCATCAGTGGTAGGAGAAGAAAGCTTTGAAGAGGTAGCCGTTTCTCAGATGCGTAAAACCATTGCGCGTAGGTTGTCTGAAAGCAAGTTCACTGCGCCTCATTTTTACCTTACCATGGAGATCAACATGGACAAGGCCATTGAAGCACGCAAGAGCATCAATGAAATTGCTCCTGTAAAGATTTCATTTAATGACTTTGTGATTAAAGCGGTAGCTGCAGCATTGCGTCAGCATCCGGATGTCAATGTCTCTTGGTTGGGCGATAAGATCAGAAAGAACCATCATGTTCATATTGGTGTGGCCGTAGCGGTTAAGGACGGTTTGGTCGTTCCTGTGGTTCGCTTTGCCGATAACAAATCATTGGCTCATATTTCTACGGAAGTAAAAGACCTGGCACAACGTGCGCATGATAAAAAACTTCAACCTAGCGATTGGGAAGGAAGTACTTTTACCATCTCTAATCTTGGGATGTTTGGCATTGAAGAATTCACCGCCATTGTTAATCCTCCTGACGCCTGTATTTTGGCCGTGGGTGGCATCAAAGAAACTCCGATTGTGAAAAACGGACAGATAGTACCTGGAAATGTAATGAAGGTAACGATGTCTTGTGATCACCGAGCGGTGGATGGTGCAGTTGGATCGGCCTTCCTCAAAACCTTGAAAGGTTTGCTGGAAGACCCGGTGAGAATTCTAATCTGAGTCTAAGCTTTAATGGAAAAAATTCGTTCTACAACTATACTTGCCGTATTGCACAACGGTGAAGTCGCCATTGGTGGTGATGGACAAGCCTCTATGGGCAATACTGTTGCCAAAAGCAACGTAAAAAAACTGCGCAAACTGCAAGACGGAAAAATTGTAGTTGGTTTTGCAGGCTCTACGGCCGATGCCTTTACTTTATTAGACAGGTTCGAAGAAAAGCTCAATGCTTTTGGTGGCAACATGAAAAGGGCTGCCATTGAATTGGCCAAAGACTGGCGCATGGATCGCTACCTCAGAAGATTGGAAGCCATGATGATCACAGCCAGCAAGGATGAGTTGTTAGTGCTATCAGGAACAGGTGATGTGTTGGAGCCGGATAATCAGGTGGCTGCGATAGGTTCGGGCTCAATGTATGCCCAGGCTGCTGCCCTCGCACTGAAAAAACATGCTCCTCAACTTTCTGCTGAAGAAATGGTGAAAGACAGTTTACACATCGCTGCCGATATCTGTGTGTTTACCAATCATAATATTATTATCGAAAAGCCTCAGTAGTTCTTACTTAGGATTGCTCAATCGCTGCAAGCAGAATTTCGCAGGAGAACTTGATCTCATCTTCAGTAATAGTGAGAGGTGGCGCAATCCGGAAACTGTTAGGACAGGAGAGAAACCAAAAACAAATAGCGCCCATTGCTAATGCATTGCCTACAATGCGTTTCACCTTTTCTTCAGATTCAAAGTCGATAGCAAAAAACAAACCGATTCTTCTGATTTCTTTTATGGAAGGATGTGTCAAATATTTTTCAAATAACTTTCCCTTTGCTTCCACCTGCGCTACTACGTTTTCTTCCTGAAGTACCTGCAGCGTGGCCAATGCCGATGCACAGCACACAGGGTTGCCACCAAAAGTGGTGATATGTCCCAGCATCGGATCGTGCGTCAATAGTTTCATCCACTTTTGATCGGCAATGAAGGCACCAATGGGGAGTCCTCCACCAAACGCCTTACCTATAGTGAGTATATCGGGTACAATGTCGAATTGTTCAAATGCAAATAAGCTTCCTGTTCTACCCATCCCACATTGGATCTCATCCAATATAAGGAGTGTTCCTGTTTCATGGCATTTTTTTCTAAGTGCCTTCATGTAGGCCTTAGTGGGGATGCGCACTCCGGCATCGCCCTGAATGGTCTCCATGATCACACACGCTGTTTTGTCATTGATCATAGAAAGATGATCTGTGTTGCCGAACTCAATAAAACGAACATCAGGAAGAAGTGGACGGAAGGCACTTTTTTTGGTTTCGTTTCCGGATACACTTAACGATCCATGTGTACTTCCATGATACGATTTTTTGCAGGAGATGATGCCAGTTCTTCCCGTAGCCCTTTTGGCTAGTTTTAAGGCACCTTCATTAGCTTCTGTTCCGGAGTTGACGAAGTAGCAACTGTTGAGTGATTGGGGAAGTAATGAGGTCAGCTTTTGCGCCAGTAGATTAGGAGTAGATTGAATGTATTCGCCATACACCATTACATGCAGATGTTTGTCCACTTGATCTTTGATGGCCTGAACTACCTTGGGGTGTCGATGGCCAATGTTGGTGACCCCAACTCCTGAAATCAGATCGATATAATGCTTACCCCCTGGCTCATAAAGGTAAATGCCTTCGGCACGTTCAATAGGAATAAGGAATGGAAACGGAGTGGTTTGAGCGAGATGAGCTAAGAAAATTTCCGGACTGTATTCCATGTACAAATCTACTTACTTCAGCAGGTAAAAAGAAAAGCCCTTCCCGTTTCGGGGAAAGGCTTAATATCTTTTGCGTAAAATTAGTGTTAAACGCCCAAGATGTTTGAAAATATGATCCCTATAATGATGATTAAGCTCAGTAACAAAGCTTCCCTAAGTCTTCTGGAGTAACCTTCTTTTAACCAAACTTTTGACAAACCTTTTAATCTGTTCATGTTCGTAGTGGTATTTTGTAGATACAAAGGTTCATCGTCTGCAAATATTGTTTTTTATAAAAAGGTGTAAAATCATACATCGGTAAACAAGAATTATTCTCTGTATATATTCTGCTCACCTTTGTCCATTATCCCCCTTTTGGAGTGATTGAGGAGTTTTTTTTTGATGGTTCAGACTAACTTGTCAACCCTGCGACTCGAATTCAAATCTGTCCTCGCTAATTTTCATTAAATTATTGTATGAGAATTGAGATCGTAACCTTGAGTGCACTCCTTATGCTGGGTGGTTGTATTGGAACTGACCTGGTGGATGATCCGATCGTTGATGGTCAACTGCAAATTGTTCCAGAAAGATTGGCGCTATTGGTGGGTACTTCTGAAATAGCTGATGCTACCTATTTCAATATGTTTGGAATAGAAGAGGCAGTACCAGTAGCATGGCGTACCGAACCAGAAAGCGTTGCTACCGTGGATGCCAACGGTAAGGTTACCGCCATTATTCCAGGACAAGCCCTTCTTTTTGCGACTTACTCCATTACCACAGACTCTATCCATGTTACAGTAGTTGAAGATGATAATGATGTGGCTTTGGTCGACTTAAGTGCAACAGCAACCTCACTATCTGTAGGGGAATCTACTGCACTGATGGCAATACCTAAAAACATCAACAAGGTGGAGGTTGCAGGGATTACTACGCAATGGTTTTCTACCGATGAAATGGTAATTACCATGGATGCAGCAGGCACAGCCACTGCACAAGCAGCTGGCATAGCCAATGTGTATGCGGTAGTAGATGGTGTATTCAGCAATCCAATAGAAATAACAGTGGGTGGAGGAAAGCGGGTAGGCACTTTTCAATCGGCCAATGGCTACGAGGCCACGGGCATGGTGACACTGGAGGTCGAAGGAGGAAATCTAATATTAAAATTCAGTGATGATTTTATGACTGACTTTGCACTGGGCACCTTCATTTATCTTTCCAACAATAACAGTTCCGGAACTTCCATACGCAACGAAGGGATTGAACTAGGGGAGATCACTACTAACGGTTCCCATACATTTAATGTCACCCAGAACTTTCCCAATGCCACA
>JAGQYK010000060.1 GCA_020436125.1 Cyclobacteriaceae bacterium
AATGAAGTAAGACTTAATACGATTAAAAGAGCCGTAGCAAGATTCTTAAATAAACCAGAGATTTGGTGCGTCATCGTGATTCGTTTAGGTGTCCGGTTTTATTCGGAGGTGCACAAATCTACACTCGTAATGCATTATTTCAAATTTAATTTTATGCTTGAGGGCATTATTTTGAACACTTCATGTTACTTCGCTACCACCTTAAAATTCTGTTTAACTATCAAACAGATATTCAACGATAATACGCAATTTAGAATGAATTTAAATAGAATATTCAGGCCTCCTCATGCTTAGTCCGTTCGAATACGTAACTGTACTCATTTCCATCATCTTAGGGCTAGGAATTACCCAGATTGTGACGGGCCTGGCTGACATTATTCATCAATGGAAGCAAATAAAACTGTACTGGCCCCACACGTTTTGGATGTTGATCATATTTTTTCTGCATATACAGGAATGGTGGAATATTTATGACCTGCGGTTATACGATGTATGGCGCTTACCTACCTTTCTATTCATTAGTCTTTATCCGATTAATCTTTTCATATTGTCACGACTCCTTTTTCCTATCCATAGTCATGACGAGGTCGTTCTCGACTACAAGGCTTTCTTCATGGCCAACTATCGAAAATTTTTCTTTGGGGTAATTATCAGCGCATTGCTTTCCGGATTAGAAAACTATTTTATTTCCTCGCACGGACTGGAAGGAATTATACTTCAGGCCGCTATCATTCTGGTACTTTCTGTAGTTGCCCTTAAAAAAATACAGGCGGAATGGGTGCATAAATTGATCGTCACGGTATGGATATTAGCCATCATCGCTTCCATCATTATTAACTGGGACGTTTGGCTCATTACTTAATTGTTGATCAAAAAAGGGGCATAATGGGCACAAAACTGGGATTTGACAAAAAAAAGCATTATCTTAAAGAGTTATTGGAGCATGGTCAAAGAATTTATTGACCCCAAATCTCGCTCCTCCCGAGGTGTTGTTTGACTCGTATCCCAAACTTTTGATTGATTATATTTAGGAGAACACGCACCTAGAAGTATTATTAAGCGATTCAGAATTATAAATACCTTTGAAACGCATTTATGATTTTATGAATGCCTTTCAAATCGTATTAATTTAAAAATAGTGTAAACAAAATATGCAAAGTGCAACAAGCAACTCAAAGTCCAAGGAACTGGCTTTTGAAAAGACTAAATCATTCATCGAAAGAAGGAAAGCAGTTGTCACCAATGGTGTCAGTGTTTTTGTTCCTTCTTCAGCAGTACGTGCTCATGGAGCTACCATTATCGATGCCGATGGGAATGAACTTATTGATTTTGGTGGAGGTATAGGGGTGCTCAATGCAGGCCATTGTCCGCCACCAGTTGTTAAGGCCATCCAGGAGCAGGCAGAAAAGCTTATTCACGCGTGCTTTAATATTTCCACTTATGAGCCCTATATGGAATTAAGTGAGAAGTTGGTCAGTCTATTTCCTCATGGTGAGAAAACCAAGGTAATGCTTACCAACACGGGGGCAGAATCCATTGAAAATGCTATAAAAATTGCGCGTCAGGCTACAAAACGATCTGCTGTGCTATGCTATAGTGAAGCCTTCCATGGCCGATCCATGATGGCAATGACCCTTACCTCTAAGATCAATTACAAAATCAACTGTGGGCCTTTTGCCCCAGAAGTGTATAGACTCCCCTTTCCAAATTTCTACCATGAGGGCAAAGGATTAAGTGAGGACGAGTTTTCAGAACAAGAACTGCTCAAGTTACATGACGCTACCCATAGCTTAGTAGACCCGGACAATATTGCTGCCATCGTTATAGAACTGGTGCAGGGTGAGGGTGGATTTAATATAGCTCCTAAGCGCTACGTAGAAGGGTTACGTGAGTTTTGTGATGAGTTTGGTATTATGCTGATTTTCGATGAGGTTCAGAGCGGTTTTTGCCGCACGGGAAAATGGGGTGCATACGAGCATTACGGGGTTACCCCGGACATTTCAACCTGGGCCAAGTCAATGGGATCAGGTATGCCGATTGGAGCCGTAATTGGTAAACAAGAAGTAATGGACTCTGCCCTGGCAGGTACTATTGGAGGAACTTATCCAGGCAACCCTGTATGCTGTGCTGCAGCATTGGCTACTATTAAATACATGGAAGAAATTGACCTTAATAGTAGAGCCCAGAAAATAAGCAAGATCGTCAGCGACCGTTTCTCCAAGTTAAAGGAGAAGTGTTCTGCTATCGGTGACATTCGTTCTTTGGGTGCTATGCAAGCCATAGAATTTGTTGAAAACAATGATCCTGGCTTACCTGATGCAGAAACAGTGACTCAATTAACAAAGGCTTGCCTCAAGCGAGGTCTTATTTTATTAAGTGCCGGTACCAACAAAAACGTAATCCGAATTTTAAGTCCATTGGTGATTTCTGATGAATTGCTCAATAAGGGACTTGATATAATTGAGGAGGAACTTTTAAAAATCACTAACTAATGACTCCATTCTCAATAGCAGGAATTCAAATGCATGTTTCGGCCAGTCACAGCAATGTGCCTATAATGAAACATAAAATAGATGTGATGATGTCGGTGTACCCGTGGGTACAGATGATCATGTTTAGTGAACTGTGCCCATTAGGACCACTCACTTACAATGCCATGGAGTTTCCAAATGAAACCGAAAAGGAATTTTGTGACATCGCCAAGCGATATGGCATTTGGTTAATTCCCGGCACCATGTTTCAAAAAAAAGACAGCCAGGTTTATAATACCGCCAGTGTTATTAATCCTCAAGGGGAAGTAGTAGGCAGATACAACAAAATGTTTCCCTTCTATCCCTACGAGGTAGGTGTAACCGGAGGAGATGAATTTCTCATGTGGGATGTACCTAAAGTAGGTAAGTTTGGATTGACCATCTGCTATGACATGTGGTTCCCTGAAACATCAAGGACCCTTGCTGTCAACGGTGTTGACGTTATCCTTCACCCTACGCTTACAGCTACCATTGACAGAGACATAGAATTATCCTTGGTTCAGGCCACTGCAGCCATCAATCAATGTTTCATTTTTGATATCAATGGTTTAGGTGATGGAGGTACGGGGCGTTCTATAGTATGTGGCCCCGATGGACGTGTGTTGCATCAGGCAAGCACCGGTGAAGAGCTCATCCCAATAGAAATCGATATCGAAAGGGTAAAACGCAGCAGAGAAATGGGCGTTTTGCGTCTCGGACAACCCCTTAAAAGTTTTAGAGATAGAAACATTCAATTTGATATTTATCAACCAGGTGCTCAGTTACCTTACCTCAATACATTAGGCAAGTTACACAAGCCCACGCGGTTCGAACAAATAGCAGAGGTATTGCAAACAAACGGAGAAGAACCGACCGTGCTGCAAAATTGGATGAACAAACTGAAGATATGATATTAATATAAACCTAAAAGAAAGAGGCCATGAAAGCATCAGTAAAACATGTGAAGAAAGAGAAACCAATGAACCTAAAGCATTATGTCAATTGGTTTGAAATCCCCGCTTACAATTTTGAACGTGCTGTCTCCTTCTACAATCATATTTATAACATCACCATGGATGTGACCGAAATTAACGGTTACTCCATGGCTTTTTTTCCAGCCAAAAGAGGGATCGGTGGAGCCGTTGTGGCCGGAGAAGGTTGCACGCCTAACACTACAGGCCCTCTATTATATCTTAATGGAGGGAAAGACCTTGACATCGTTCTCAATAAAATTGAAGATGCAGGGGGACGTATAATTATGAATAAAACATTAATCAACGATGCTGTAGGTCACTTCGCATTGTTTATGGATACAGAAGGGAACAGACTGGCCCTTCACTCAAAAAATTAATTGCGAATCTTCTCGCAAGAAATTAGCTTTATAAGAGACCCATTCCAAAAGTTGGGTTAAAGCAACAATATTAAATCAATAGGGATACATTCTGCCTTTTGGACGGTTATATCCTATGGTAATAATCTAAGGTGTTATGAAAGGTGAAGGTCAACTAAAGCAGAAGAAAAACTTACTCACAGGGCATTTCTATAATATCGGTCAACTGCGAACAGAGCTGTGGACTGAATTAAAGTTAAAGGCCTATGTGCTGGCTCGAAAACAAAATAAAGAAGATCAGGATGAGGGCAAAGCGCAAATGGCCAAACTCCTCAAGACGCTTCTTGAAGTAGAGCAATACTTTGCCTTTCCCGGTACGGCAACAATAAATGTGATCAATGATTTTTTGAAACATGATGAATTTCAGATTCTCAAAAATTCAATTAAAGAAATATTAAGACTTCTGGTAAGTGAAGACTACAGGAATGATGCGGAATTATTTTCATTTGCCACATTACTGAAGGGGAAAGGCAATAAACAGCTCCAAGATCCTAAAGTAAAGCGAAGATATTTCGAAGTACTATTTGTAGATAACCTTACTTCGAGGGAAGAAAATGTTATCACCAAGAAACTGACTGATGTCCGAGATCCAAAAGATACTTTTGTTTATCAATTGGTTTACGTGAAATCTTTTCAGGATACACTGATTGCATTGTTAGCCAATCCCAACATTCAAGCCTGCGTCATCCGATATGAAATTCCATTTAAGTCAAAAAATGCAAAAGGAATTTTAAAACCATTCGTAAGTCACCTGTTCAAAGAGAATTATGAAGATGTTCAGGAGTATGAATTGGGTATCTTACTAGGCCAAGCCATACGTGTACTCCGACCTGAGCTCGACATCTATTATGTCACCGACAATGCAGTGAACAGTCTACCTGATTCTGCACTTAAAATTTTTAAACGCATATTCTACAGAAAGGAAGATGCACAAGAACTTCACCTCACCATTATCAGAGGAATAAAAGATCGGTTCGAAACACCTTTTTATACTGCTTTAAAAGAGTACAGTCAAAAACCGACCGGAGTATTTCACGCCATGCCTATTTCAAGAGGCAATTCAATCTTCAAATCCAACTGGATTGACGACTTCGGAGAATTCTATGGAAGAAATCTGTTCCTGGCAGAGACCTCCTCAACAACCGGTGGATTGGATTCCTTACTCCAACCCACAGGACCATTAAAAAAGGCACAAGAATTGGCCGCCAAAGCATTTGGTTCTAAGCGCACGTACTTTGCAACCAATGGCACATCCACATCCAACAAAATTGTATTGCAGGCATTGGTGGAGCCCGGAGATGTTGTATTAATCGATCGGGACTGCCACAAGTCACACCATTACGCAATGGTATTGGCTGGTGCCTACGTTACCTACCTAGATTCTTATCCACTGCAAAAATATTCGATGTACGGTGCAGTGCCGCTCTCTGAAATTACAGAACGCTTGCACACGCTCAAAAAAGGAGGAAGGCTAGAACATGTAAAAATGCTTATCCTTACTAACTGTACTTTTGATGGGTTGGTCTACAATGTAGAAAAAGTGATGGAGGAAGTACTCGCTATTAAACCCGATATGATTTTCCTATGGGATGAGGCATGGTTTGGTTTTGCTGCCTTCACCCACACCTTCAGACAAAGAACAGCTATGTATGTAGCCAACAAGTTGTGTAAGAAATACAAAACAGATGAATATAAAGAGCAGTATAAAAACCATCTGGCAGACATAAAGAAAAAAGGTGGTGATGCATCTCCTAAAATGCCGAACCCAGAACTGGTAAAGATCAGAGTCTATTCTACGCAGTCCACACACAAGACACTTTCCTCCTTTAGACAAGGCTCTATGATCCATATCTATGATGAGGAGTTCGAGCGCAAGGCAGAAACATCATTTCATGAAGCGTACATGACACACACCTCTACTTCTGCCAATTATCAAATCCTTGCTTCCTTGGATGTTGGTAGAAGACAAGTTTCGTTTGAGGGGTATGAACTAGTAGAAAAAAGCATCGAGATGGCCATGCTCTTGCGTGCAAAAATCAACGATCATCCAAAGCTTCGAAAGTATTTCAAAATTCTTACAATAAAGGACATCATTCCTGATCAGTATCGTCAGTCTGGCCTTACCGAGTATTACCACCCAGACAATGGATGGCAACGTTTGGAGGATGCGTGGACTTCGGATGATTTTGTACTTGATCCCACTAAAATCAATTTACATATTGGTAATACGGGCGTAGATGGAGACACCTTCAAGAACAAGTACCTGATGGATCAATTTCACATCCAGATCAACAAAACTTCAAGAAACTCAGTGTTGTTCATGACCAACATTGGTACTACTAGAAGCTCTGTGAGCTATTTGATAAGTGCACTTTTGAAAATAGCAGAACAGATAGATCTCCAATTCGATGCGCTGAACCCTGAAGAGAATAGAATTCTTCAAGATAAAATTTATTCACTTACAGAGCAGGCGCCTCCACTCCCTGACTTCAGTTACTTTCATGACTCCTTCCGTGCCGTAGCAGGTATTCCTGGTGGAAGAATAAGGGAAGCTTACTTTCTCGCTTATCAGGAAACCAAATGTGAATACGTAAAACTTTCGTCTTGCAAAAGATTAATGGAAGAGGGGCGACAATTAGTTTCATCTGCCTTTATTATCCCCTATCCCCCTGGGTTTCCAGTGCTGGTGCCTGGTCAGGTAATGACTGAAGAGATTCTTGATTTCCTTCAGGCATTAGATGTGAAGGAAATTCATGGCTATCGACCTGAATTAGGGCTTCGCATATTTACCAATGCCGCCCTGAACAGACATCAATCTGGCACAGCCCTGATGGGTGCTGCTGCGGGCATGAGCGCAATGGGCGGTGGTGGCACCAATGGAAAGAGAAAAGGCAAGACACCAACTCCTAAGAACAACTAATTATTTATACCCGATATAAGCCCAATAGCTACCCCTATTGGGCTTACTTAACAATCAAAAGTAATTTTTAATTGATTATTGAACATCCAAAAGAAAGAGCTACTCTAAAAAAAGGAATCAACAAGGTTGGATTTTTCTGCCTTGCTTTTGGCGCTATGATTGGTGTGGGCTGGGTAACTGCCATGGGGCCCTGGCTAAAAGCAGCAGGTCCAATTGGGGCAAGCATTGGATTTGCCGTTGGAGGCACACTCATGCTATTCATAGGGTTTTGTTATGCAGAAGTCACAGCTATGCTACCTGTATCAGGTGGTGAAGTGGCTTATGCCTACAAGGCTTACAATACCTCTAAATCTTTCATTGTTGGTTGGTCTCTTGCCTTTGGCTATATCTCTGTTTCTGCCTTCGAAGCCATCTCTATTGGAAAAATTACCAGCTATCTTTTTCCAGCCATTGACCGCTGGCCACTCTACAGCATCAACGGGGATACGATTTTCGGGAGTCATCTTTTATTGGCATTAGTTTTTGTCTCCATTATCACCTGGATCAACTACGTGGGAGTTCAAGGATCTATGCGATTTCAGGTTTACCTCACTATCGCCTTTCTGATTATTGTAATCACTGTAGTGATCGCTTCGTTTTACAAAAGCGATATTAACAACTTAAAGCCCTACTTTGTAGCAACCGAAGAGGTAGGCGTGCTAGGAGGAATTTTGGCCGTGTTTGCCACGGTTCCGTTTTGGCTTGTAGGTTTTGATACCATTCCTCAAGGAGCAGAAGAAGCTAAGTCATCAGTCTCACCCCGCACCATCGGACTGCTTATTATCATTTCAATTGTTACCGCAGTTTTATTCTACATCCTACTGATCATGAGCACATCCATGATCGGCAATTGGCAATCCTTATTAGATGCAGAATTACTTACCGCTAAAGCATTTGAGCTGGCATTCGGATCGCAACTTATTGTTGATGGAATTCTAGTAGCCATTCTCATTGGCTTACTCACCAGCTGGAATGGTTTTTTTCTGGCAGGGTCTCGTGTGCTTTTTGCCATGGGCCGTGGTAGAATAATTGCTCCTGCTTTAGGTAAAGCACATGCTAAATACAAAACACCGTATAACGCTGTACTCTTCAGTGGAATTATAACCCTGATCGCTTCTTTCTTAGGACGTGGCGCCATGATTGCATTTGTAGATGTAGGATCATTTTGTATTGCTGCCGCTTTTCTTGGTGTGTCTTTCTCCTTTCTTGAATTAAGAAAATCGTTTCCCAATCAACATCGCCCTTATCTTACTCCCGGTGGAAAAGTTACCGGATACATATCCATATTCGGATCAATCATTATACTTCTTGCCATCACACTTCCCGGAAGTCCTGCTGCATTGGTTTGGCCTCTAGAATGGATGATTCTTCTTTCATTAAGTGTTTTAGGAATCGTATTTTGGGTGATCTCAAAAAAAAGCAGGGCTACTACTACAAAGGAAGAACGAGATTATCTTATATTAGAAAAGTTTAAATAATTTTTGGTTTTAAAGTTTAAAGGCTGTCATTATGAAAAAGAAAAGTACAACAACAAAAAAATCGACTGCAAACATTACTAAGAAAACAGCCGTTAAATCAAAAAAGCCATTAAAAGCCACAAAAAAAATAGCAAAGAAGGCAACAACAAAAAAGAATACCTTGCCAATGCTCAATGGTATTTCTGATATCAGAAGATTTTTCTACCGCAATGAGACCCCTATTTATTTTATTAGCGCCACCAACTTCAACCTTCTTGGCGCTGATGAGTGGATTAAAGGTTTTAAATTCATTTGCTATATCGAATGTTTTGACGGACTGCACCCTAATGTATTCTCACCCAAGGAAGAACTGCCTCACGAAGAGTTCCAAAGCATTGAAGACATTAACAATTATCTATTAGAACATAAAGAGGTAGTCGACTACATTAAAAGCAGGGGTAGAAAAGGAAAAGCCCTCTTCCTTATGTTTGATGGGCGCACAGAAAAGTTAGCCAAGAAATTAGGACTCGAGGTCTGCTTCCCTTCAGCAAAAATGAGAACCTTCATGGACAACAAAGTGAACACCAATCGTATTGCCGAAAAAGCGGGTGTTCCTTGTGTTCCTTATCTGTTGTCTAAGGTGAAAAGCTATAAGCACCTTACATCTATTAGTAAAAAGAAACTGGGTACCGATCTTGTTATCCAAACACCTTTTGGCGACTCTGGTCACACTACTTTTTTTATCTCCAATGAAAAAGAATGGGAAAAGTATGAGGAAGAAATTGTGAAAGAGAAAGAAGTAAAGGTGATGAAGCGGATTAACTGTCGTGGGTCTGCTATCGAAGCTTGCGTAACCCAACATGGTACCATTGTAGCTCCTTTAATGACTGAGTTGGTAGGCTTTAAAGAATTGACTCCTTACAAGGGGGGCTGGTGTGGTAACGAAATCTATGCCGATGCATTTACACCAGCGATTAGAGCCAAAGCCAGAAAATATACACAGCTATTTGGCGATCAATTGAGAAAAGAAGGCTATAAAGGATATTTTGAATTGGACTTCCTCATTGATCAGGACAATCAGCAGCTATACCTTGGAGAATTGAACCCACGAATTACAGGCGCAAGCTCCATTACCAATCACGCTGTCTTCGCACTCTCTGACATGCCTTTGGTCTTGTTCCATATGTTAGAGTGGATGAATCAGCCTTACAAATTAAGTGTAAATGCCATTAACGGCCGTTGGTTTAAACCTGAGAATATTGATTCCTGGGGACAACTCGTTATCAAATACACTGAAAAAGAAGTGAAAATAATAACACAGGCCCCTCGCTCGGGAATTTATATTATGAATCCAGATGGGACTATTAAATTTTCCAGGATGGACACACATAGGCGTGCAGTGGAAAAAGAGAACGAAGCCTTCTTTTTAAGAATAAGCCGGGCTAACGATTATTTCTATGAAGGTGCTGACATGGGTATTCTCGTTATGCGAGGCCGGCTAATGACCGATGACTTTCAATTAAGACCTAGGGCAATTAATTGGATCAATGCAATTAAGCGTTCTTATGCAGCCGTTCCATTTACAGCCCCAAAAACTCCACGCGCTGAAGCAACCGAAATTGGTGGCTTTAAAATGATGTAGATTTCGGAATGCATATCTCGTTCAGTTGTATTCAGGAAGATAAGCCTGGCGAAAAGTGGAAAGCACTTTTTGATCGCACATGGCCTCATTACAAAACATGGTTTTTGTCAGAAGGTGCTATGGCCCGAAAAGGCTACCTCACTTCTCATTCAGAGTTTAAAAGACACATGCCGGAGCTTTTGCCAGTGTATGATCAACTGGTTAGGCTTGCCGGTGGTGGCGATCTTGAAGGAAGGTTCCTGAGCATGTATTGCCCTCCAGCCTATATGTCAGGGTGCTCGCAAGTAGCGTGGACTAAAGACAGTTCCTCCCTCATCCGAAACTATGACTACAGTTTCAAAATGTTTGAGGGTACGATGATGTACACCAATTGGCTACAACCTGTGATTGGAGTGAGTGATTGTACATGGGGATTACTGGATGGAATGAATGCCAGCGGTCTTGCTGCTTCTCTTACATTTGGTGGCCGTAAAATTGTGGGGCCTGGTTTTGGCATACCTGTGATCATCCGGTATATACTTGAAATTGCAAAAACCGTAGAAGAAGGCATCTCAATATTAAATAGGGTTCCAGTGCATATGGCATACAATGTTACATTGATCGATGCCACAGGAAATTACTCAACTATATATTTATCTCCAGATCGCAAACCGATCATCGTAAATATTCCTGTTGCTACCAACCATCAAATGGAGGTAGAGTGGGGTGATTATGCTTCCTTAACCGGAACGATAGAACGGAAAAGGTTTCTGGAAGAGATGGTGACCTCACCTTATGAAACTGAAGCTACCATGCTGAGTCGTTTTTTACACCCTCCCCTATATAATACAAACTTCGAAAAATCTTTCGGCACCTTGTACACAATTATTTATAGAGTTAATGCTCTAAATATAGAAGTACTGTGGCCCAACAAACATATTTTCCAATCATTTGACTTATATACAGAGAATCTTGTTGCTCCATTGGAAACAGATATCTTTAACTAGCGCTTTCTTGTAACTAACCTATGGTCATCCATTGGTTTATTGTTTCATTCTTTTTTACCTTTTCATACAAATCCTCCTTTGCTATGGTAAAACCTGCAAGTTCTAATCCTCTCTATTACCTGCTCTTGTTTCAATTCATCTTTGTCTCTGTTGCTTTTGGTCAGCGCGAGCCAGTGCTTAATCAAATTAAAGTACCTCATGATTATTACTTCAGAGAAATGTACCTCCCTCAACTCACCACTGGACCCAGTTCGGTTACCTGGTCGCCTGATGGAGAAGAAGTAGTCTACAGCATGGCGGGTTCACTTTGGCGCCAAAAAGTTTCGGAAACCACTGCTACACAATTGACCAACGGACCTGGTTATGATTATCAACCTGACTGGGCAAGTGATGGTAGTTCCATCGTATTTACCCGCTATTCAGGCCAAGCGTTGGAGTTGCAGTTATTGGACTTATCGAATGGACAAGTAACTCCACTCACTACCAATGGAGATGTTAATCTCGAACCCCGGTTTTCACCTGATGGATCACAAATTGCTTTTGTTTCTACTAAAAATACCGGACACTTTAGAATTTGGATAGGCACTTTAAAAAATGGCAAGCTGGAAAGCAAAGCACTTTCCAACGAGCGTGAAACACAGACACCAAGATATTACTATAGCCAATGGGATCATCAACTGAGTCCTTCCTGGTCGCCTGATGGCCAGCAACTGGTTTTTGTTTCTAACCCGGATAATATTTATGGAACCGGATCTATTTACACTTCAGAAATCAGTAATCCCGATCAACTAACATTAATCCAAAAAGAAGAAACATCATGGCGAACGAGACCTGATTGGTCTGCAGATGGTAAAAGAATAATTTATGGCTCCTATTTGGGAAGGCAATGGCATCAACTGTGGATCACAACTGCAAAAGGAAAAGGCGATCCTTACCCTATGACCTATGGGAAATTTGATAACACCAATCCAAGATGGTCACCAGATGCCAATCGAATTGCCTACCTATCCAATCAAGGAGGTAATACTGCATTATGGATTCAGGAAGTATTGGGCGGAAAAACTTATCCTTTGCTTCTACAAAAAAGAAATTATTTGACACCTCACTCCAATCTTACACTTAGCATTGTAGACCTAAATGGAAAAGAAGTACCCGCGAGAGTTTCAGTCATTGGATCAGATGGTAGAAGCTATGCCCCTAACAATGCTTGGATGCATGCAGATGATGCCTTTGACCGAACAAAACAGGCTTATGAAAACCACTATTTTCACACACAAGGTACTTCCGTCCTTACTCTTCCAATTGGAAAGGCCATGATTACAGTTTACCGCGGTCTTGAAAATGCCATTCATAACCAAACTATCGATGTTACAAATAAGCCCACCTCTATTCAGGTAACAATGTCTTCCCTCCCCCTACCCGAAAACTGGAACAAACAATGGGTAAGTGGTGATGTGCATGTACATATGAATTATGGAGGACATTATCTTAATACGCCATCCGGACTGGTTGCGCAAGCCAAAGCCGAAGACCTGGACATTGTATTCAACACGATTGTTAACAAAGAGCAACGTATCCCCGATATGGATTATTTCTCTACCCAACCAGATCCAGCGTCTACCCCTGACGTTTTAGTGGCGCATTCTCAGGAACACCACACTAGCTTTTGGGGTCATCTGGGCTTACTGGGTTTAAAGGATCACTATCTCCTCCCAGGATATTCGGCTTACCCCAATACGGCTATTCAAAGTGCACATCCCTCCAATTCCGTTATTGCTGATTTAGCTCACGAACAAAATGCGTTGGTAGGATACGTACACCCCTTTTATGATGCTCCAGACCCGAGCAAGGAGAGCATTAGCAATGCATTGCCCATTGATGTGGCTTTAGGCAAAGTAGACTACTACGAAGTGGTCGGCTTTAGCTGGCACCGGCCAAGTGCAGAGGTGTGGCACCGGTTACTCAACTGTGGATTTAGAATAAGCGCTGCCGGGGGTACTGACGCGATGACCAATTATGCCTCATTGCGAGGTCCTGTAGGTGTAAACCGAACCTATGTACAAATGAATAACCAACCTACAGACCCTGTTCAAAAAGAAGCAGCTTGGCTGAGAGGGTTGAAAGAAGGTAACACGATGGCAACAAACAGTGCCCTTCTTCACTTTGAAGTGAATGAAAAGGGCCCTGGAGCTGAAATTCAATTACAGGGCAAAAGGAAAGTATCATATAAAGGATTCATGAGATCAGTTATCCCTATGGATCATCTTGAAATCATTAGTAATGGAAAAGTGATCAAAACAATTGATCTAAAAGGAGACAAAACTTCTGCAGATATCTCAGGAACCATTACTATTGACAAGAGTTCTTGGTTATTGCTAAGGGCATGGAACGATGGCGCATCTCCATCCATTCAGGATTATTACCCCTATTCTACCACCGGACCGGTCTATTTGCTTGTCAACAATAAACCCATTCATTCCTCTGAGGATGCTCGTTATTTCATTCAATGGATAGACAAGGTATATGAATCTGCCAGTAAGCATACGTACCTGACAGAAAGTGAACGTGACCTTACTTTAAACAATATTCTGGAAGCTCGAAAGGTTTTTGAAGCTCAGAACTGATACCCGTTCCCACTGAAAAAATAACAATGCTAAAGTGGTTACTCTCTTCAATAAAATAATATTGAAGGGAAGTGAATCTTATATGACGCTTAAACGTATTATTAGTGAGTCTATATAAGTAATTTTACGAATTGGAAATTAGTTTTTTCTTATTAATGAAAATCAAATCGACAGTAACAGACATAAAATTAGGCGTAAACCTACTGGCTCAGAATTTAAAGGATGAACTACATCTGGGGACAGAAGAAAAATTGGGATCAAAAAAAATGGACTGGGTTACTGTATATATCACAGGTAAGGAAGGCTTTAAGGAGGAAGTGGCCAAACGGCTACACCATTCCCATATCGATTATATGCCTGGATATATCGGCAATTCATCAGGAACCACTGACCATGACATGTACTGGATTGATAAAGACCTTGACGAAAGGGCCTTTAAACTAGCAATAACGGCTAAAACGATCTGGAAATACCGAATAAGAGTATACCAAAGCCTTGAAGAGTTTGTAACCTCTCAAAACACAGAAACCACCTCCTTTACCGTTCACGATATGGAGTTGATCGAAGAGATGAGAAGAGGGCCACAGACCCGAAAAGCATCTTAAACGCTTACCTTGGATATATCAGTTTTGAACTGAATAAAGCGATAAAGTGCTATCCTTCCTGATAGATGCATATCCCAAATAGATCAAGATAATCCCCAAAAGCTCAGTTACATAAAGTACTTCCGTGTAACCAAACTTTGTAAATGACCCACCAATCCCTGGAAGCAGACCTCCGATGGCAATCAATAGATTTCCAATAAACCGGTTTCGATAGACACTTTCCTTACTGTACCTATAGGCAGAATAAAATGCACCTCCTACTAAAAAGACAAAGGCATAGATATTGACAAATGGTGTAATCAACCTGACTTTACTCCAAACCATCACATTACCAGTAAGCCTTGTCGTTTCTACTAATTCATAATTAATAGGAGAAAGAGCAACCAAAACAGATGCAATGATAATCACCACCACTACCACACCGCCCATAATATCGGCTGAGCGCTTACTGTAAATCAAATACACAGACCCCTGAGCAAGTGGAAATCCTCCCAATAAAGCCCCAAGTATATACCATGCTTTAAAAACAGGTTCACTCCACCCAAATAAGCCGACAATGCTTTCGGTCAACGTCCCCAATCCATAGGTAAGCACCCCCAGTGTCCACCAAAATAAATAAGGAGGCCGCCCTTTTGAATCCCAATGTTTGTAGAGGATCACAAAAAAGAAGCCAGACAAAAGTGTAGTAAGAATCGGAATCTTGTGGATAAATGCTAACATAGAGTCACAAGTTTAGCACAGATACGTTTAGCAAGATACCGGTTGAGGTATAAAAAGTAACAGGCTCACTTCCTGTCCGTGATCAACCCATTTTGCCGACAAATTGTACTTACTGGAACAATCAGCAAACAAAATCAATGACACTTGGGAAACTATTAGTTCGTCTTTTTACGTTTTACATGTAGGAGCAAATTAATAGCATTATGAAAATGACTAAGATGGGATTGATTGCGTTACTATTGATCGGCTCAATAGGATCAGCAATCGCACAAAGTACGCAAGAGAAAAAGGAGGACCGGAAATTACAACGGGCTGAAAAAAAGATTCAAAGAGAAACAGAAGCCAAGGCGGTGTATGACAATGCATCAAAATTGGTGGAAGAAAGGAATTTTGTTTTGGAAGCCACCACAGTGAGAGGTAAGTATGGCAGTACAGTCAATGTTGGCCCTAACAATTTCATTATGGTTAATGGTGATGATTTCGTCCTTCAAACCGCATTCGTAGGTGGAGTAGGATTCAATGGACTTGGTGGTATTACAGCAAGAGGAAAAGTGACCAGTTATGATGTAAGTCACAATGAAAGTAACGACATGACAACGGTTCTGGCGCAAGTAAGTACCCCAAGCATTGGTCAAGGAACGCTTACCATCCAGGTGGGATTGTCAGGAATAGTATCCGCCACTTTTGTAAACAACTGGGGAGGCAGAATACAATTTAATGGTCCTATTGAAAGTGTCGAGGAGTCGCATGTTTTCGAAGGAATGAGACGAATTTGATATAAACAAGAATGGCTGGATACTACCAGCCATTCTTGTTTATGTTTGAAAAGATTTATCTACCTACTTATTCTTCAGGAACCAACACTTTGTCTATAACATATATTATTCCATTAGAGCAGGGCACAGTAGCTACAATGTTGGCGCCACTAACTGACATTTTATCTCCATCTTTCGAAATCACCACATTCTTCATATTGGCTTGATTTAACTTCAGTCCATCACGCATCATATTTTCTCTCATCACACCAATGTAAACATGGTTTTCCAGGATGTCACGAAGTTGAGCCTGGTTCTCAGGTTTCACCAGATTGTCTACAGTACCCTCAGGTAATTTATTAAAGGCTTCATTGGTTGGAGCAAAAACAGTAAAAGGTCCTGCATTAGCTAGCGCGTCTACGTAGTCGGCTGCTTTAAGTGCTGCTACAAGAGTAGTATGATCAGCTGACCCGGAGGCTACCTGAACTATATTTTGCTGAGATACATCATCTTGAACAGTTGCCTGACCTCCATCTGTAACAGCCTGACTGACTCCGTCATTGGCTTGGTCAGTTTGGTTTCCAGAATTTGAACTACACGAAAGGAGAATGGCAGAAAAAGCCACCGTTAAATATCTAAATAATTTCATAGGGGTTGAGTTTAGTTTTCATAACGAAATTGACATTGAATACAGGAAAGCACAATGACTTTAATCATATTCAGCTGTAACAGAAGTCAAGCGTTACACCTTAAGCTATGAATGTGATTGTAATCATATTCTATGATCAATATTATAATCCTCTAAATATCCTTTTTTAAGAATTTCCGCAAAGAGATACTCAATGGAAGAGCAGCCCAAATCAGTAAAAAAACAAACGAGTAGATGATTCCCATGCTACTCCCAAAAAACTGTTTATAAAACGCACCTGTGTACCCCATCAATGCGGAGATATCCAATTTTAGCAAAATGATTATTCTTGCTAGATCTACTGGATTCAATGAAACAAGTGCCAGCGTTACCTTATCCAGAGGATAGTCATTGAAAGCATATATAACATAGAGCACAAACCCGTCATATATAAGAGTAAAGTAAAACCAAAACAAAAGTGAAACACCAATCCCCTTGGCTTTGTCTCGTGTAAGTACTGAGGCACAAAATGCTAAGGCCACAAAGACAAGCGTAAGTAGCATACCCGAAATAATAAGATACACCGTATCCATTCCCTGACTGAATAAGGTAACAGGAACTCCCACTCCTATAACATAAGCCAAACAAAGTGCTATGGAAACTGCAGAGAATTCACTCAAAAATATTGCCTTTCTGTTGATGGGCTGAGAGAGCAAAAGCTCTATAAATTCGTAAGAGTTAAAAAAATGGATAGTCGTAAAAATAATACTCACTAAGGGAACAACCATAAGAATGATATTCAGTAGGCTAAGTATGGCCTTATCCGAATTGCCTTCCAAACTAAACATCGACAAAGTAACGAGGAATAGAAAAAAAGTATACAGTATAACAAACCTGTTTCTTAATATATCAAGCAGAACATACTTCGCTATCTTAATCATACTATCACATTTTTCTGATTACGTCTCATTATAGTAGCAATCGCCTTACCCAACTTAATCTCTCCTGTCTCCTCTTTTAATAAAGCAATAGAATCATTGTAAATAAGTGAACCATTGTCCAGATACAATGCATGCGAGGATAACTCATCCAAATCACTGAGAATATGTGAGGTGATGATAAATATCTTACTGTCTCCCATCTCTGTCAAAATCTTTTCCTTAATCACCTCAACAGCCAGGGGGTCCAAGCCCGCAGTGGGCTCATCCAGAATTAGCACTTTTGGATTAAATAAAAAAGCCAGAGCTGCGCTCACCTTTTGACGCGTTCCTCCTGAAAGCGTGTGCATTCTTTTGCTCATTATTTTATCTAACCCAAATCCCTCGATCAATTCCTCATCAATTGCTTTGCAATCAGAACGCAAGTCTTTCATCATTGAAAACAATTGACCGATCGTCATATTATCAGGATATCTTCCAATTTGTGGCATATAGCCAATTTTCTGACGGTAAGACCATTTCCCTTTTATGGACTCTCCATCCATTTCAATCCTGCCACTATCAGGAACCACCATACCCAATATGCTTTTTATTAAAGTAGTTTTACCTGATCCATTGGGCCCAATAAGTGCATATGACCTTCCCATTTCAAAATTGGCACTTATTGACTTCAGCACGTCCAATGCCCCAAATCGCTTTTCTATTTTAGATACTGATATCATAAGATTTCATTACAGGCGCTTCATCTTTTAAATTTTCTGGTGTAACCACAGGAATTACCTTTTCTGCACGATCCAACAAAAACACCAAAAAGCTTCGCCACAACATCACTGACGTTGGCATTTTTTCAACAATCATGGAATACAAACTCACAGGATGAAAAGGCACATCCCCCACTCCATCACTGTTGAGGTCGTAACCCCCATATTTATCCCAATAGTTGCTGTCAATAGTATTCAAAGTCATGCTTCCATTTGTTCCCATGTCAAAGGAGTTGGCTATAAAGTTGTTCTTTTCGAAAACATTATCATCACAACTTGCTTGCAGTTTTATACCCCACCCGTTTTCACGGAATTCGTTACCTCTAAAATTACTTCGGCTACAGGCCTCCATGTAAATGGCTACTGTATTCCTTAAAAATAGGTTATCTTCAATCATACTCTCACTAATCTCTTTTAGCAAGAGACCAAAAACAGAAGCACCCCAGTTCTCTTCAAAACGGTTGCGCCTCATCGTCACTCCTCTGGAATACATCACTGCAATACCGGCACCGTTATTCATAAATAAGTTTTCATTGTACTCATCATCGTGAGAAAACATGAAATGCAAACCATAACGAAGATTATTCTTACTGGTATTGTTTTCTATAAGAGAGTTGGTTACAAATTCAAAATATATTCCATCACGATGTCCATCCACAGTATTATTTCTAACAGTGATTTTATCACTCTTCCACATATGGATTCCATTACCTGTGGTGTTTTCCGCTACCGCTGCTGCAGTAAGTGTGTTATTCTCAACCAGGCTTGATTTACAATTGGCCAGATGTATTCCGAAAAAAGCCCTTTCAATTTTATTATTGGCAATATATAGGTTCTTAGCATTCTCCCCTCCAATGGCTGCCCAATCATTCAAGCTGGAAATTCCCACATTGATAATGCTAAAACTACGAACAGTGACATTGTCAGCTGTTATGGTGAATACTTCATACTTATATTCGCCATCAATTACAGGGTAATCAATTCCTATCAAAACAACTTCCTTCGCTACGATAATGTTCCCCTCCTTGTAATGTCCTTTCGTAACGAGAATTGTATCGCCTTTGTCGGCCAGCTGAATGGCCTTTTTGATCGTTTTAATTTCTCCAGATGGTGAGACCGTCCAGGTGGTAGCCATGGAAGACATGGCCAAAAATGTGAGGTATAGAATAAAAAATAATCTCATTTAAACTGGGTAACCACCTCACCCCATGAGAGGTAAATACCATTCCACTTTTCTTTATTCGCCTTCATCAATTCATAATCTTCAAAGGCCGCTATTTTACTGGCCATAGGACTTTTAATCTCTTCTGCTTTGAGATAGTGTGAGTTACTCGCCTCAATTAATGTTCCCGGTTTAGTAAAATCGATTACCAACTTGTGAGCATATTCTGTCTGCTCCTCCTCATTCGAATTGTAGTAATCTAACAAACAATTGATGTCATCAAATTTATACACCTTACCTTTCTTAGTGACCAATTCAGCACCAAATTTATTATCCATCAATGTCATTTTACAAGAGTAACAGGTATCCTTTCCAAATTCCAATGGGATAGGATCTGTAGAGCATGAGCTAAGTATCACTGCTAAAGGCAAAACGAGGATAGCAACAACATTTCTATTCATCTTCACCTCATAAAACAAAACAGCCATAAGCACTAGCGCAACAACAATAAAAATCCATCCACCAATATCCGGACCGGAGAAGGCCGTGAAGTTGAGTAATATTTTAGTGCCTATTAAAGGAGGTTGATAAGCCATGCCTGGTATAATAATAGGAGCTTCGGGATTTAAATTATGTCCATAGTCGTACCCCCATAAATAAAAGTCTACCAATGCGGCTATTCCTGTGATTACAAATAAACCAATATAGCTTATAAGCATAATCCGCTTGTTGACCAAGGCTGTGAGCAAGCCAAAGGCGATAATAAATCCAACGATGTAAATCATGTAACCAAACTCTGGAAACATTTCTACTTCTATGTGCTTCATCCCAATATAGTGGTTCAAAGCACTGATGGTTCTCACATCACCAGAAAGCGTATTGATCCAGATTTTCATTTCCAACCCTTCTGGATATTGTGGTGCCCACATTAAAATCTGCCAAAGTGGAATAAAGTAAGCTGATATAAGGGCCAAAGCACATACCGCAATGGCTATTCTTGAAATGGGCTTTAGTGACTTCATCTTTATAATTAAATTTAAAAAGAAAGGTGCCTCCCGAACCTGACCGGGAGGCTACCCGATCTCAAACCTGTAAACTATGAGAAAACAGGTTGCTCAATAGCAATTAAAGATTAATCTTCAGCTCCTGTTGAGAATTTTAATGGTGTATTGCTACCTGCAGGAGATACTCTAATGTATCCAGACATCTCCTGGTGCAGCGCTGAACAAAAGTCTGTGCAGTAAAACGGAATAACTCCGGCAGCCAAAGGCTTCCACTTCAAAGTCTGGGTCTCGCCTGGCATAATCAATATCTCTGCATTAAGAGCACCCCGTATTGCAAAACCGTGCGGTACATCCCAATCCTGTTCAAGATTAGTAACATGAAAGTATACATCATCACCTACCCTCACACCTTCAATGTTGTCTGGTGTTAAGTGTGAACGTATTGCAGTCATATATACATGCACTTCATTCCCTTTGCGTTCTACTTTTGCTTTCGCTTCACCCAATGCTACGTAAGGATGCTTATTCTCTTCCAATTTGTAGATTTTAGTGGACTTATCTTTAATCAAGCTGGCTGGCAAGGCCTCAGCATAGTGGGGTTCCCCAACTGTAGGGAAGTCCAAAATTAATTGCATCTTATCACCTGATATATCATATATCTGGGCAGATTGTGCTAATTCCGGTCCGGTTGGTAAATAGCGGTCTTTCGTAATCTTATTATAAGCTATCGCATATTTTCCGTAAGGCTTTGCTGTTGGGCCTCCCATAACACTCAAGTGACCTACAGAATAGTAGGTGGGTACGCGATCCAATACCTCCAATGTTTTTACATTCCACTTTACAATTTCTGAAGACACGAACATAGAAGTATACGCATTTCCATTATTATCAAACTCCGTATGGAGCGGGCCTAGGCCTGGTTTTTGTACTTCACCATGAAGCGCTGCTTCATAACGAATAACTGGGATACCCTCAAAATCACCTTCGTAATCTTTATCAGCAATTGCCTTTTGTAGTTTTGTGAAAGAAAAGACTGGCATCATTGCGGCCAATTTTCCACTTCCGACAATATACTCGCCAGTTGGATCCACATCACAACCGTGTGGAGACTTAGGACAAGGGATAAAGTAGACAATATCTTTCAGCTCTGTTACATCCAGTACCATCACTTCATCCAACATTGTACTTGTAGCTGAGTGAGTAGTTTCATCGTAAATATTATGCGCATATTTTACCTTCTCAACTTTTGCTTTTCCTTGAGCCAGATACTCTTCTGCCTTTTTCCAGTTCACCGCCATGATAAAGTCCTTATCATTTTGTGAAGCATTCACTTCCAATAAAGTATGGGCTTGCTCTGTGTTATAGGTAGAAAAAAAGAACCAACCATGAGAAGGACCTTTTCCCGCTCTACTTAAATCGTAATTAAACCCAGGAGTGCGTAATTGGAATTCAATATTCATACGACCCGTCTCTTGATTCACTTTAATAAAGCTGATAGAGCCCTTGAAATTCTCTTTGTAAGAATTGATAGGAACATCCTTATTGGCTCCCATGGGAACACTAAAACGAGTACCCGCCACCAGGTATTCTGTATTTTCAGTTATGAAAGGTGAAGAGTGATTTCCTCCACTATTGGGGATCTCCAATATTTCCTCCGTACGGAAAGATGAAAGCCCAACACGAGCTACACGCGGAGTGTTGTTACCATTGGCA
>JAGQYK010000061.1:0-6712 GCA_020436125.1 Cyclobacteriaceae bacterium
GGTTTGAAAAAATGGCGTCCAATCGATGTATTTTCTTATTTCCTCTAAGGGATAACTAACAAGCTCTTTTCTACCCAAAAAGGAAGGCGTTTTTATTTCAGCCTCCGACCAATTAATCTTCACTTTATTCTTTCTGGCTTCGACTAATGAGATATAATTTTTTACTTCTTGCTTTTTCACATGATCTGCTCGCAAGTCAATGTACTCCTGCTTTACTCTCTTTTTAAAAGTCTCGCGGGTGGTCTTATTGATCAGTTCACTCACTACAGGTACACTCCTAGACGCATCTAATACGTAAGTGACAATGCCGTCATACATTGGATCAATTTTCACTGCGGTATGAATACGTGAAGTAGTGGCTCCGCCAATCAATAAAGGCAAATCCATATTTTCACGCTTCATCTCCTTGGCCACATGCACCATCTCATCCAGCGAAGGAGTAATCAGTCCACTTAATCCAATCATGTTTACATTTTCTCTTTTGGCTGCTTCCAATATTTTTTCTGATGGCACCATCACGCCCAAATCGATCACCTCGTAATTATTGCAGGCCAACACCACTCCCACAATATTTTTACCAATATCATGAACATCACCTTTCACAGTAGCCAACAAAACTTTAGCGGCCTGCTGTCCTGTATTTCCACTTCTTCGTTTCTCTTCCTCCAAATAAGGCGTCAAATAGGCTACCGCCTTTTTCATTACGCGCGCACTCTTTACCACTTGGGGCAAAAACATTTTGCCCGCACCAAATAAATCACCCACCACATTCATCCCCGTCATCAAGGGCCCCTCAATTACTTCAAGTGGTTTGTCATACATCTGGCGCGCCTCCTCGGTATCACTTTCAATATGATCTATTATTCCTTTGACCAGTGAATGAGTTATCCTTTCCTGAATGGAGCCTTGTCTCCAACTATCGTCTATTTCTTTCTTCTTGGCCGACCCTTTTACTGTTTCCGCAAAATCCAGCAGTCGTTCAGTTGCATCTTCCCTCCTGTTTAGTAAAACATCTTCCACACGCTCTAGTAGATCTTTCGGTATTTCATCATACACCTCCAGCATGGTAGGATTCACGATTCCCATATCCATACCATTTTTTATGGCGTGATAGAGAAATGCTGAGTGCATGGCTTCTCGCACCAACTGATTTCCGCGAAAACTAAAGGAGACATTACTGACACCTCCTGAAACATGTGCTCCAGGTAAATTTTCTTTTATCCATTTCGTAGCTCTGAAAAAATCAACGGCATAGTTCCTATGCTCATCAATCCCTGTAGCCACTGGGAAGATATTGGGATCGAAAATAATATCTGAAGGTGGAAATTTTATCTGATCTACTAAGATCCGATAGGCTCTCTCACAAATGGCAATTCTTCTTTCATACGTATCCGCTTGTCCGTCCTCATCAAAGGCCATGACTACGGTAGCCGCTCCATACCTTCTTACTAGCTTCGCCTGACGAATAAACTCCTTTTCACCCTCCTTCATACTGATCGAGTTCACAATGCCCTTTCCTTGTAAACACTTCAGTCCCGCCTCAATGACTTCCCATTTAGAAGAATCAATCATAAAAGGAACTCTAGCAATTTCAGGTTCCGCAGCCATGAGGTTCAAAAAAGTGACCATGGCCTCTTTACTGTCCAACATCCCTTCATCCATGTTGACATCAATGACTTGAGCACCTCCACGTACCTGGTCCAATGCCACATCCAGCGCCTGCTCAAAATTTCCTTCTTTAATAAGTCGCAAAAACTTAGCCGATCCCGTAACGTTGGTGCGTTCACCGATATTGACGAAGTTAGATTCTGGGGTAATTATTGCAGCCTCCAGTCCACTTAATAATAATGTCATGCCTTAATTAATATTTCTCTAGGTGAATACTTCTTAACCAACTCCGCAATCACTTTTATATGATCAGGTGTTGTACCACAGCATCCACCGATCACATTGACCAGTCCTTCTTTTAAAAACTCTTCAATTTGCTTTCCCATTTCTTCAGGCCCTTGATCGTATTCTCCAAATTCATTCGGAAGACCTGCATTAGGATAGGCACTTACAAAGAAGGGTGCCTTCTCATTCAATGTTTGTAAATAAGGCCTCAGCTGGGAAGCCCCCAATGCACAATTAAGCCCTATGCTTAAAATAGGGACATGAGAAACGGAAATTAAAAAGGCCTCGGTAGTTTGACCTGAAAGTGTTCTTCCACTGGCATCTGTAATAGTGCCCGATACCATTATTGGGATTTCCTTTCCTGTCTCCTCAAAAAGCTCCTGAATAGCAAACAGCGCAATCTTTGCATTAAGGGTATCAAATATCGTTTCAACCAGTAGCAAGTCCGCACCGCCATCAATAAGGCCTCTAGCCTGCTCTTTATAGGCCTCTTTTAGCTCGTCAAAGGTAATGGCCCTATACCCGGGATTATTGACATCTGGAGAAAGGGAGGCTGTCTTATTGGTGGGCCCTAGTGCACCAGCAACAAATCTTGGTTTATCTGGATCTTGCTGAGTGACTTCAACAGCCACTTCTTTGGCAATCCTTGCTGATTCAAAGTTCAAATCATAAACAATATCTTCAAGATGATAGTCGGCTTGAGCCACGGAAGTACCACTGAAAGTATTGGTCTCTACAATATCGGCACCAGCCTCAAAGTATTGCCTATGAATATCCTTGATGATATCAGGGCGGGTAAGAGAAAGCAAGTCATTGTTTCCCTTTAGTGGATATTGATGGTCTTTAAATCGCTCACCTCTAAAATCCTCTTCACTTAAAGTATGACGTTGGATCATAGTGCCCATAGCACCATCCAATACCATTATTCTTTTCTTTAGTATCTCTTGAATTGTCACTCTTCTGGTGTTTTAATCCTACTTACATCCAGAAAGAGCCTTAAATGATTGGCCGCTCATCTTCTCCGAAAATTTTCATTTTCGAATGGGAATTAGCACAACATCCTGTAGCGTTACTATCAGAACAAGTTGCTAAGACATCTAAGGGCCCAGTCCCTCCGTCTTTCTGGATAAGCATTGCAAAGAAATGCAATTAGTTGATAAAAATGAAGCATCAAAATGCTTATTTTGTTTATTGAAATGAATGATCACGCTATTCCACAAATTTGAAGCTCGCAGCCATTGACATAGGATCTAATGCCATCCGTTTTCAGATATCAACGGTATTGGATAAGGGACCTAAAATACTTTTTAAAAAACTAGAATACATCCGGTTTCCACTTCGACTAGGCCATGATGTTTTTTCCACAGGAAAGATCAGTAAGGAAAGTATAAAGAAGTTCATGAAGCTCATGAGTGCCTACAAAACCATGATTGAGCTTTACGAAGCAGATGATTATATGTTTTGTGCCACCTCTGCCATGCGTGAGTCCGAAAATGGCAGAGAATTAGCCGAAAGGGTATTCAATGAATTGGGCCTCACTATCAAACTGATATCAGGAAAAGAGGAAGCAGACCTCATTAACAGGGCAATTGCCTCCTATCTTACAGATCACACCTATTTACATATAGATGTAGGTGGCGGCAGCACAGAGCTCAACCTATATGTCCACGGAAAAAAAATTAAAACACGCTCTTTCAAAGTGGGGTCCGTACGGGTATTAGAACACACTGACTTACCCGTGATGTGGACAGACATGGAGAAATGGATAAAAACGAATGTTAAGAAATCATATGGTCGATTAATTTCAGTAGGAACCGGAGGTAACATTAGTAAGATATTCGAATTGGCTGGTAAGAAACCAGGCAAAACCATCAGTTTGACTACCGTGAAAGAAGTAAGAGACCGCGTAGAGGCGCTGACTATGGATCAACGTATCTATGATCTTCAGATGAACCCTGACCGCGCAGATGTGATCATTCCCGCAAGTAGTATTTATATCAAAGTAATGGAATGGGCAGGATCAAAGAGCATCATCGTACCTGACGTAGGACTTAAAGATGGAATGCTTTTGTATTTACTGGAGAAAAATCAGAAGCAGAAAAAACTAAATTTTTCAAAATAGTTTTACCTCCTCAATGATTTCTTTAGTCACATTGAAAAATTCCTTGTGAACATTAAAGGGAGGATGACCACCCAAGTCTTTAACAGAATAACTTCCATCCTCCTTCATCGTGTACGCATTCACGTTATCCATCAGGTTATACCGTACGATGTTCATCACCTGTTTTTTCAAAATATCTTGTTCCAGCAAGAAGAGTGATTCGATTCTTCTATCAAAACTTCTAACCATAGCGTCTGCACTTCCTATGTATACTTTAGGATCTCCCGCATTATGATAGTAGTAAACTCTTGAATGCTCCAGGTACTCTCCTACAATAGATATCACTTCAATATTCTCACTCAAACCTTTTCTTCCAGGCCGCAGACAACAAATACCCCTAACGATTAGTTTAATGGGTACACCTGCTTGAGAGGCAGCGTATAATGCATCGATCAATTCCTTATCCTGCAAGGAATTAACTTTCAAAACGATACCTGATGGAATTCCATTCTTCGCATTCTCTGCTTCACGCTGTATCAGATTGATTAGCTGTATACGCATATCCCTTGGGGATGTAATCAGATTGCGATAGGTGGAGGGTTGTGAATGTCCCGTAATAACATTAAAGAACTCAGATACATCATTGGCATAGACTTCATTAGTGCTCAACAGACCAATGTCAGTATAAAGTCTCGAGGTCGTCTCATTGTAATTACCACTGGATAAGTGAACATATCGCACCACTTTATCATCCTCTTCCTGCCTTACAATCAATAAAAGTTTTGTGTGTGTTTTTAAACTACTGATTCCATAAATCACAAAGCACCCTGCTTTTTGCAATCGTTTTGCCTCTCTCAGGTTATTCTCTTCATCAAACCGAGCCTTCACCTCAAATAAAACAGAAACATGTTTTCCGTTTTCTGCGGCTCTGAGCAACGCAGCAGTGATGCGCGATTCTTTGGACACACGATAGATCGTAATTTTAATAGATAGTACCTTTGGATCTTCTGCTGCTTTCTCCAGTAGCTCCAATACCGGTTCCATTGAATTATACGGGTGTTGCAACAAGATGTCTCGCTCCTTGAGTACATCGAACAAATCTCTAGTTCCTAACTCCGGAAACGAAATCGGTGGTACCGCCTCACCCCCCTTGGATCTCTGATCTTTGAATTCTTTATGGCTACAGATTTGAACTAATCCCGTAAAGTCAATCAATCCTTCTTTAGGGATAGTGATGATATTTTGGTCATCGATATCCCATTGGATTTTAAGTACTCTGAGCATCCAGGGGTCAGCATTTTCCAATACATCTAATCTCACTACTCGACCAGATTTTCTGGTTTGAAGTTTTCTCCTCAACTCTTCCAGAAAATTAGACTCAATATCCTCACTTTCTTCCAGTGTAAAATCACCGTTTCTATTAATCCGAAAAAGACTAACACTTCTTATTTCTACATTACGAAAAAGAACATGAATATTTTTCTGGATGATTGACTCAATAGGAACGAAAAGAATGGTACCATCCGGTCTTACAATTTCATAAAATCTTGAAATGTTGCTTGGCACCTGAATAAAGGACACCCGCTTATTGTTGTTCGCCTCGCCTTTAATTTTTGTTACTACACCAAAATGCAGTCTATGGTTTTTTAATACAGGAAAAGTATGGTAGTTATCAAAAACCATGGGGGTGAGCATTGGATAAATAGTAATCGAAAAATATTTATCAACTCGCTCACTCTCCTCAACAGACAGCGAATCATAATCCGCTATCAGAAAATTATTTTTTTCAAATAGAGGTTTTAATTTTTTGATGTAGTAATCGTTCTGGTCATCAACAAACTTCCTCGTTTCTGAAAGTAGTAAACTGCGGAACGGGGTTTCTCTCAGTCCGCTATAATCTACTCTATCCTTTCCATAGTCTACGTAATTGTAGAGACTGCCCAATCGAATTGAACAAAACTCATCAAGGTTGCTAGAAGTAATGGAAAGAAATTTCAGGCGATCGAAAACACTTCGATCGATATGCTTAGCCTGATCAAGCACACGATAATTAAACTGCAGCCAACTTAGATCACGGCTAATGTAATTGCTCTCAAAAATTTGACGGGCAATTTTATCCGCTACTTCTGATTGTCCATTGCTCAACAGCGCACTCATTGGAAACTATATATCAACACGTGCGTACTTGGCATTTTTTTCAATAAAATCTCTCCTAGGCGCCACCTCATCCCCCATTAGCATGGAGAACAAGTGATCAGCTTCAGCGGCAGATTCTATGTTCACTATTTTTAGAGATCTTCTGGATGGATCCATAGTAGTAGACCATAACTGCTCTGGGTTCATCTCTCCCAGACCCTTATAGCGTTGTACATTGATATTCTCTTCTTTACCATCTTTGGCCATTTCTTTCACAAAAGCCTCGCGTTCCTCCTCATTCCAGCAATAGCGCTCATCCTTACCCCTTTTCAATAAATAAAGCGGTGGTAATGCGATGTACACGTAACCCTGCTCTATCAATTCGCGCATATACCGAAAGAAAAAAGTCAGGATCAAGGTACGAATATGACTACCGTCCACATCCGCATCCGTCATTATGATTACTTTATGATATCGTAACTTTTTTGTGTTTAATGCTTTTGCATCATCCTCTGTTCCAAAAGTTACCCCCAATGCAGTGATCATATTTTTAATCTCCTCATTCTCGTAAATCTTATGCTC
>JAGQYK010000061.1:6812-21465 GCA_020436125.1 Cyclobacteriaceae bacterium
GCAGGGTCAGTACTCGAGCAATCTGATAATTTCCCTGGTAGGCCCGTTCCAGATAGTACGTTCTTCCGTTGCACCATCTCCCTTGCTTTACGGGCTGCCAAGCGGGCTTGTGCAGCTAGAATAACTTTGTTAACAATTTGCTTTGCTTCTCTCGGGTTTTCTTCAAGATATACCTGAAGCATTTCTCCCACCGCCTGATCAACAGCTCCCATGGCTTCGGAGTTACCCAATTTTGTTTTGGTTTGCCCTTCAAATTGAGGCTCCTGAACTTTCACAGAAATAACGGCCGTAAGCCCTTCTCTAAAATCATCACCGCTAATCTCTACCTTTGCCCTTTCTAGCAATCCTGATTTGTCCGCATAGCTCTTCAATGTTCTTGTGAGTGCTCTGCGAAAACCCGCCACGTGAGTTCCTCCCTCGTGGGTATTAATGTTATTGACATAAGACACCAGATTCTCGCTGAAGGATGTATTGTAACTCATGGCTACTTGCACAGGAATCTCACCCTTATCACTCTCAATAAAAATCGGATTTGGAATTAATTTTTCACGTGTAGAATCCACATATTCCACAAACTCTCTTAATCCACCTTCCGAAAAGAACACATCGGTTCTGTGATTACCTTTCTCATCTTTCTCTCTTAAATCTTTTAGCGTCAGCTTGATGAGCGGATTAAGAAATGCAAGCTCCCTCAGGCGGGTGGCAACGGTTTCATAGTTATATTCGGAGACCGTAAAGATGGTATTATCAGGTTTAAAGTGAACTGTGGTTCCATGCGTATCGGTATCCCCTATTTCGCGTACGGTGTATTTAGGAATTCCTCTTTCATACTCCTGTTCGGAAATCTTTCCGTCTCTGTAAACTGTTACTTTGAGCATGGTAGATAGCGCGTTCACACAAGACACTCCCACACCATGCAATCCACCAGATACCTTGTAAGTGTCCTTATCAAACTTTCCACCAGCATGCAGCACTGTCATTACTACCTCCAATGCAGATTTCTGAAGCTTTGGCTGAATATCTGTGGGGATTCCACGTCCGTTATCGATTACGGTTACAGAATTATCTTCATTGATGGTGACATGAATATCATCACAATAGCCACCCATTGCTTCATCAATGGAGTTGTCAACAACTTCCCAAATCAAATGGTGAAGTCCGCGGACCCCTACATCTCCAATGTACATGGCGGGTCTTTTTCTAACTGCTTCCAGACCTTCTAAAACCTGAATATTACTACCGGAATAATTACCTCCTTTAAGTGCTTTTTCTTCGCTCATTTTGGGTTTTTATAAGAGGGCAAAAATAAGCTTTTTTGAGGTCGTAAACAGTATTTTTAAGCACTTATTCTGGTAATATTTTGCGCTAAAAAATCAGATGATTTTGAGGTAGATTTCTTTCAAAAGAGAAGTCATTCTTAGCAGCTTTTTCAGACTCGCTTTCTGAAAATACACTTACCCTATTTCCATATGGGGTATACACCCATAATGAATAAATTTAAACTGGCATTAAGCCCCTGTTTTGGGTAAGTTTACATAATGAGACTTAAAATATTGTTCATTTTCTTTCTCACGCAGTGCTGTCTTTTATCCACCTCTGGTCAGTCCGTAGAGAATGTAGTCGCTCAAGTTGAATCAAATGGTAAGGTTATTATCACTTATGATCTCATGGGAGATCCAGATGCAGAACGCTTCAACACGTCCATTTACAGCTCCCACAATGGTTATAGTAGTCCCCTGAAAAATATTTCAGGAGACGTGAGCTCAGATTACTCCGTAATTCCTGGAAATGGTAAACGAGTGGAGTGGGATGCTGCAGCTGAATTAGGTTCGTTCAATGGGGAGTTGGCATTTGAGATTAGGGCTGAAGTCTACCGTTTCTTACGTGTAATCAAACCAGCCGCAGGCAAGTCAGTGCGCAGGGGTTCAACAGCCACGATCAACTGGACGGGAGGGCAACCCTCTGAAAAAGTAAAGATTGAATTACTGAAAGCCGGTGTGGTGGCTTCCAATTTGGGTGAAGTCAATAATTCCGGAGCATACAATTGGGCTATTCCTAAAGAGATGGAAAAAGGGAAAGACTACACTTTGCGTTTCACGGGTACCTCTGGTTCGATCACCAGTGAATCCTTTGCCGTGAATGCAAAATATCCTCTTCTGCTGAAAATAGGTCTTGCGGTTCCTGTTGTTATTGTCGTTGCCGTCCTACTTGGAAAAAGTAGTGATGATGGCGGAGTGCTCCCCTCACCTCCAGAACCTGAATAATGATGATGAGAAATTTACTTATAGCATTCTTTGCAATCACCAGCTTAAGTCTCTCAGCTCAGGATTTGGGGCTTCAGTTTGTGTCGAGTTTGAAAGGAACCACCTCGCCCGATCTTGTAGAAATCAATCATGCACAAGTCAAAAGCAACGGAACCATTTTTACCGGAGGCTACTTCAGAGGTACCATTGATTTTGACCCTGATCCTGTAAATACATTGTTCAGAACTTCGAATGAAGTGTATGATATTTTCATCGCTAAATATAATAGTGAAGGAGACTTGCTCAATGCAAGCAGTGTACTCACAGCAGGCGGTGCAGGAGATCAATACATCACAGATATGGCATTGTCCGGCTCGAGTTTAGTTGTTTTAGGCAATATTGAGGGAAGTGCTGGTTTTACTAATGCCATAGCAGGCACCACCACCGTCACCAGTAATGGAAATCTTGATATTATGCTTGCCAAATTTGATGAGGGGGGACTCACCAACACCTGGGCCTACAATATTGGCGGTGCAAACGTTGACTTTAGTGGTGGATTAGCCGCTGATTTCTCTGGTAACATTTATATCACGGGTTCATTTATTGGCTCAGTTGATTTTGACCCGTCTGGAAATGGCATTGCTGCCAGTGTGCTTACAGCCCCTGGTTCTCAATCCGATATTTTTATAGCAAAATATAATACAGATGGTGAACTCATCTGGGCGCACAACTTTGGTGGTGATGGTGCAGTTGGTGATGGAGGATTTAGTATTAAAGTAGATGGCTCCCATGTGTATGTTACCGGGGTTTTTAACGGAAATGTTGATTTTGACCCAGGACCGGGTACAGCAACGATTGCCTCCAACCAATTTTCAAGATCTGCCTTCATTGCCAAGTATGACCTGAATGGAAATTACGTTTGGGCTAAATCAGTAATTGGTGGTGAATCTTCCAGCGAGATTGCTATTAATGATTTGGGTGATATTGCTATAACTGGATATTACCAGGTCAATAATGCTGATTTTGACCCTGGAGTGGGTGAAACCCTATTGCCCTATGAAAGTAGTTTACCTGATGCCTACGTTGTTGTTTTTAACAATGACGGTGAGCTAAAATGGGCCAAAAGTATTGGAGGTCCCAATTCAAGTCTGGAGATCCCAGAGGTAGTTTCATTTGGTGAAGATGGAAGTGTTTTTGTAACCGGGAGTGGCGGAGGTAAGATCGATTTTAATCAACAGGGAAACACATCCTATATTTTAACCAGCCAATCTACAGATGCTTTTATTGCCAACTACGATGCCGATGGCACCCTTAATTATGCCTACCTATTAGGTGGCTCTGGCAGTGATTACGGAGCTAAACACACCATTGATGGTGGTAACCTCATCGTATACGGTCGACAACGTTCTGCTGCGATCGATTTTGAGTTTTCTGATGGTGCTTCAATTGCCACTTCTGTGAACCTGGATGATACTTATCTTGCCAAATACGACTACACTCCCCCTCAGATAAAAACCAACAATACCGGAATACCCACATTGGGTAGTGATCTGCTGGTGAGCGTTGAACTTGAAGACAAGGAATCGGGAGTTGCTACCGGTGGAGCCTCCATAAGGTACAGAGGTCTTAGTGAGAGTGCAAACGCAACGTTTAAGCAAGTTACCTTAACTAAAAAAACCGGAAATGTATTTGAAGGAACCATACCTTCAGATGATTTTGATGGAGTAGGGATAGAGTTCTTTGGCGTGGCTACCAATACCGTTGGTGTTGTCGGCCCCGTATCAACACTGATCACCTCCCATTTTAATGTTCCGGATGGCCTGACCATTCCACAAAAAGGCACAGGAGATGGCAGTCAGGAAGACTACAGAATTATTTCCATCCCATTAACCCTGAATAATAAAACAGTGAAGTCTATTTTCGAAGACGATCTGGGGGCCTACAATGCCAATGAATACCGACTTTTCACTTATGGTGATCAAACTACTGAACTGAATGCCAACTCCAGTCTTGAAGTGGGAAAGGGGTATTGGCTGATCGTAGCTGGAAATGACAGGCCCATGAACACAGGTGGAGGAACCACTGTTGCGGTTACGCGAACTGAACCCTACCGATTAGAACTTAGCCCCGGATGGAATCTTATTGGAAATCCCTATAACTTTAATATCTCCTGGACTGAGATGAAGGCTTTCAACGGCAATCTTACTGAAGACTTAAGGGTCTTTAAAGGAAGCTTTTCAAATGGCACACAACTTGAAGCCTTTGGTGGAGGATTCATTTTTGCCGATGATACGAAGACGATAGGGTTTCCAGTGGTTAAAAATAAAACCATAAACGGAGGCAGAGTCAAAGAAGAAGTTCAACCTTTAAGAAAACCGTTGAACAACGGGGATTGGGAGGTTGTCTTCAACCTTGATCAAACCGATGCTTCCTACCACCTGGGTGGGTTGGGAATGAGAGGTGATGCGCAAGTTGCTTATGACGTTTACGATGAAATCACCTTGCCACGCTTTGGCAACTACCTGGAAATTAATCACGAAAAAAGCCTTCATGGATTTAACTACAGCATGGACATCGTTCCCACCTCGTTGGAAAAAACCTGGGAGTTTACCATAGAATCTGCGCAACAAGGATCAACCACCATTTCATGGGATCCGTCTACCCTCTCCACACTAGGCAATCAACTGATTTTGGTAGACCTTGATAACCAGTGGCCAGTTGACATGACCACCAATAGTGAGTATACCTTCCATAGCACTGGTACCCGCCATTTCAAAGCGGTATATGGCGATGCCTCCTATATAAAAAAAGAAATAGCGGGAGATCAATTCGTGTTCTACGGAGTGCATCCCAACCCAGCAGCTTATCAGGCCTCCATCACTTATGCGATTCCAGAACAACTGACCACTTCATCTGCAGTAAACGTGAGCCTATTCTCTTCATTAGGTCAAAAAGTGGCCTCTTTCGCTTACAATGTGGCTAATTCTGGTATAAAGGAAGAGGTTATGCCCCTTCATCAATTATCACTTACACCCGGCATATATATTGTACAGATACAGTTCGGAAACATTCAAAAAACTACCCGACTGCTCATCAAATAAACAAAGCCATGAAACAACTATTCGTATGCTTCGCCTTTGCCTTATTGATCACCCCCTCGTTCAGTCAGGAAATAAAGGGTAAAAGCAACACCGTACATTTGGAGTTGAATTCAAGTACCCATGGTAAGCCCGCTATTGTGTGGCAATGGCCTGAGCAAATTTCATCAGAGGTTTTGAACGGTTCAGTTACCATTAAAGCAGGCATACGATCTGATGAAAGATTGAAACAGGTAGAACTCTACGTTAATGGTCGGGTGCCCGCATCTGATCGTGGCATAGGTATATCACCCTCCACCAATTTTGATTACACCGTTGAGAAGCAGGTCATTCTTTCAACAGGTTCCAATGAGATTAAAATCATGGCTGAAAATGAAAGCGGGGTAGTCACAACAGAATCAAGAGTGATTAATGTAAAGGAAGCCGTTATTGCTCAACGCACCGACTACGCACTGATTATAGCCACGAATGAATACGATGAGTGGGATGACCTCATCAACCCCGTATTTGATGCCACTACCATTGGAGATGAGCTAAAGGAAAACTACGGTTACAAAGTAGACATGGTATTGAACCCTACTAAGTCTGAGTTACTGAGAAAGTTGCGTGAGTACAACAGCATGAATTTCCTACCCAATGATCAGCTTTTCATATTTATAGCTGGGCACGGCAAGTTTGACGACCTGATTAAAGATGGGTATTTGGTGTGTAAAGATTCTAAAAAAGTGGATGACACCCATGAGAGCTACCTCCCCTTCTCTTACTTGAGAACCGCCATTGACAACAACCCCAGCCGCCATGTATTTCTGGTAATGGATGCATGCTTTGGCGGAACCTTCGATCAGGCTATTGCCAAGCGAGGAGGCGATGACAATATGTACAGGGAAATTACACAGGATGAATACATCACCAAAAAACTGAAATTTAAAACCAGACTGTACCTCACCTCCGGAGCCAAGGAATACGTGCCCGATGGACGAGCAGGAAAACATTCACCCTTCGCCTCCAAGTTGGTAGAAGCATTGCGTGGATATGGTGGAAAGAACAAAGTACTTACCTCTCAGCAAGTTTTCTGGTATGTAGAACGTGTGAAGCCTGAACCACGCTTTGGAACATTTGGTGACAATGAACCAGGAAGTGAGTTTGTATTCGTAGCTAACTAATCAGCCCGTGCGACTAGGTTTTATTATACTAATACTGGTCGCACAAATTGCCTATTCACAATCTCCATCTGGTATTATTTGGGAAGATCAAAAATACCTTGCTTTGCCTCTCAAAACAGATTTTGGTGTAGCTAAAGTCACTCCATCAAAGTTTTCCTTAAAAGCTTTTAGTCCGCGTGTAGTTAATCAGATCAGTTTTGCTACCAGTGCCGGCTGGGCCAGCGTGTGGTACGGGCAAACCATAGCGAAGGCAGCCAGCTGTCTTGAAAGTGATCCCAACGCAATTACATCTAGTGCCTTTTCACCACTCTACACTTATACTTCTGTCGAAAATAATTCAGGATGTGATCAGCCAGTGAGTCTTATCGATGTGCTCGAACATCAATACGCCCATGGCGCACCAAAATTTTCCGAGTTCAATGACCTATGCCCCTCGGAGATTCCGAAAAGTGCAGATCTGTTAGAAAAGAACAAAATTGACGGGTTTGTCAAACTTTTTAATCCATTCGATACAAAAGATTTAAAGACACAAGCCATCAAAAAAGCATTATACAACAGTCACCCTGTGATTGTAGGCACGATAGTTCCACCCTCCTTTGCATTAGCTGATGAATTCTGGCAGCCTAGGGAACAACCTGATACCACTCATTCCGCCCAGGCACTATGTGTCGTGGGATATGACGATCAGAAATTTGGTGGTGCTTTTGAAGTAGTTAACCAATGGGGAGAGAGCTGGGGCAAGGACGGATTTACCTGGATTAGATATTCAGACATGACACGTTTTGCCAGATACGGATTTGAACTTATCAACAGCGCCACTTGCTTTACATTTCCTCAGTCTTCTGTCGTTCTGTATAATGAGACAGGAAAAGTAATCGACCAGTTAGATATTGATAATAAATATCACATCATTAAGGAGCCACTAAAACTTGGTACAAAATTCAGAATGAGCATCAGGGCAAGCAGTGGCATTTTTGTGTATTTTCTTTTCAAAGAAAAAGAAGTGACATCTCTGTTCCCCAATCTCAAAACCCACCCGTACGTTTCACAAAATATCACACTACCAAGCAATGAATCCTTCTATCGCCTTGAAGGAATGCCACAAACCAATGAACTTTTTGTAATTGCATCCAAGCGGCAACTTGATCAAGTGTGGCTTCAAAGTCAACTACAAAATCAAACTTTGATATCATTAGAAGAGAAGTCCACCTCGGTGCAAGTTGCTAGCACAATGAAGGACATCATACGCGTAGCCATCATCCAATTAGAGCAATATTAGTTGACGTTACTTTTCTTTGACGGCTTTTTAGGTTCCTTCCCTTTTGATTTTTTGCTCTTTGAAATTTTATCCTCCGCTAGTAATTGAGCTTTTGCTTTCTGTAAATCCGCTTTTTGAGCCTCTGTCACAGTCGGGTAATGCAAATCCAATTTATCGAAAGCGCGGTAGATAATAGAAGCGATGGCTAATCGGGCAAACCATTTATTGTCTGCAGGAATAATATACCAGGGAGCATATTTTGTTGATGTTGCAGTAATAGCATCCTCGTAGGCTTTCTGATAATCATCCCAATACCCCCTCTCCTTCAAGTCTGCTCCAGAAAACTTCCAGTTTTTACTTGGGTCATTGATCCGTTCCAGAAACCTTTCTTTTTGTTCTGCTTTAGATACGTTGAGAAAAAACTTCAATATCAATGTGCCGTTTTGAGCTCTGTTTTTTTCAAACCTTCTGATTTGCTTATAACGATCCTCCCAAAAATCTTTATCAATATCTTTTAATGAATCAATACCAGGAATATTCTCTTTGAGAATATACTCGGGGTGTACCTTTGTGACTAATACATTTTCGTAATGCGATCTATTATGGATAGCAATTTCTCCCCTTGCAGGTAAAGCCAAACTGTGTCTCCAGAAATAATCATGATCCAGTTCATGTGAGTTAGGCGCCTTAAAACTATACACCTTTACCCCCAAAGGGTTGAATCCAGACATGATGTGCTTTACCGCTCCATCCTTTCCTGCTGCATCCATCGCCTGAAAAATAATTAAAACACTATGCTCATTATGAGCATACAGTTTATCCTGAATCTCAGCCAAATGTTTTCGGCCGATTTCAAGCATTGCTGCCGCATCCTTTTTCTTTAAAGTTTTACCAACATACTTAGTCTTATGATCTGAGAGCTTTAACTGACTGCCTGGCTTCACTTGCAAGGCTTCGATTTGAATAATCTTTTCATCCGATAGCATGGGCTGATGGGGTTTTGGTTTTCATTCAATCTACTAGGATTTGTTGATTTCCCCCTATGATTTAGATCAGTTTCTCATCACTGCTAATATTGATTGGTGCGCAATAGCACCAACGTACATGCCTCTTCTGCCTCAATTCCCGCTTCTTCTGCCTTCTTTACGAAAACGGGATTTTCAGTACCCGGATTAAAGATAATTCTCTTGGGCCTTAAGCTGATGATATAGTCATACCACTCCGGTTGGTGCTGAGGACCAATGTAGAGCGTCACCGTATCCACATCCGCTATTGCCGGCTTTTCCCTGATATCCAAAATCTCTTCACCAAATACCTCACCTTTTTTTATACCAACAGGCACAATAGGATGGCCATCATCTTTTAACATGGAAGCCGCTATGTACGCATATCGACCTGGATTTGTGGTTGCCCCTACAATGACCGTTTTTTTCATTTGACCTCTTTATCTAAATACATTTTTACTGCCGCCTCGGCACATCTTTCCCCATCCATAGCGGCTGAAACAATACCACCTGCATAGCCAGCACCCTCTCCTGATGGGAACAGTCCTTTGAGTGTTGGGTGCTCTAAGGTTTCTTTGTTCCTGGGGATTCTCACTGGCGATGAAGTTCTACTTTCAACACCAACTACCTGCGCATCGTTCGTCAGGTAGCCTTTCATTTTATTTCCAAAGTTTTTAAACCCTTGCCTTAACCCATCGATTATAAAATCAGGCAATACATCTTCCATATTAACGGAAGTAAGTCCGGGCTGATAAGACGTTTCTAATAGTTGTGAAGATAATTTACCCTCCACAAAATCCACCAATCGTTGTGCCGGAGCTTTTTGCGTATTCCCTGCAATGGTGCACGCCATTTGCTCAATTCCTTTTTGAAAATACATCCCTGCCAAAGGACCATGCTTTTCAAATGCTTTAAATCGCTGTGCATCCACAGCCATCACGATCCCTGAATTGGCAAACCTGGAGTCTCTTCTTGATGGGCTCATACCATTGACCACGACCTCGCCAGGTGCAGTTGCTGAAGGCACTATAAAACCTCCCGGACACATACAAAATGAGAAAACACCATGTTCTGTTCCGTTCACTTTCGATTGGTGCACTAAGGCATAGGAAGAGGCGGGCAAATAAGGATCTCGGGCGGTGCAGTGATATTGTATTTGATCAATCAATAATTGGCTGTGCTCTACCCTTACTCCCAGCGCAAACGGTTTGGCCTCAATCTGAATATGTTTTGAATGCAATAGCTCATAGATATCGCGCGCAGAGTGACCTGTAGCCAAAATCAATGCACTGCCATTCATCCGATCACCAGACTGAGTAATGATACCTTTAATGGCATCACCTTGTATCACAATATCAACCAGCTTCGTATTAAAATGAATTTCCCCTCCTGCGGCTATAATACTTTCTCTCAGGTTACTGACTACTGCAGGTAATTTATTGGTTCCTATATGCGGGTGGGCCTCAAATAAAATATCCTCTTTCGCACCATGCGCTACCAATATTTCAAGTATTCGTTTTACATCCCCTCTCTTTTTCGAGCGGGTGTAAAGTTTTCCATCCGAATAAGTACCCGCCCCTCCTTCTCCAAAGCAATAGTTGGATTCAGGATTTACAATATGTTCTTTGTTGATGGCAGCCAAATCCCTGCGTCTGGCTCTTACATCCTTGCCGCGCTCAATCACAATGGGTTTAATGCCCAATTCAATTAATCGCAAAGCGGCAAACAGGCCAGCAGGCCCTGCTCCAACAATAATAACTGAAGGAGCATTACTTACCTTTCGATAGCCATCTTTAACTGACAGCTCCGACTTAAATTCCTCTTTAGGAGTAATTTGAACAAGCACCCGAACGAGTACCTTTCTGCCACGGGCATCAATGGATCGCTTTATCGGCTGGATGATTAGATCATCCGCACTTTCTAACTCCAATTTACTTCTGAGGACAGAAGGAAAAAGTTCTTCATTGTAGGCCTCTTCTGGTGAGAGTACCAATTCTATAGTTCGCATCACAAATTATGAAAGGTATTTATCCTTTAAAATTATCTTCTTCCATCAAAGGAAAATGAATATCCAAAATTAAACCCAAACCTAAATGAATGGGAAAATTTATTGCTATTAAGTGCTGAAAATACATTCTCAAAAATGGGTTCCACATCATAGCTACGATATCCGATGCCGTACCCCACAAAGGCATCTATAGTGAACCCATCGCCATCATTCTTTTGCATTAGACGAGTTCCCAGCAAAACTCCATATTCTGCTCTTTGCTCAGATGCACTTGCTGTTATTTGTGTGAGCTGTTGCTGTGAAAAAGTCATATTGGTAAAATGCCCTATGTTACTGAACCTCACCTCATGCGCGAAATACCACATACCCGTTTTCATGGGATTGTAAAACTTTTGTTTAGCCGCAATAGAGTAACCTCGATGAAAAATTATATTATCAGGCACTTCACCATCAGTGACAAAAAAAGGATCTCTTATACCCTCAAACTCAAATTCATGCCCTAATCGTTCCTGATTATAAAATTCTACTGCAACAGGAAATGAACCTATAAACGCTGCTAATGGATTTCCCTGAATAATTACTCCATGATATTCTGGAAATCGTTCTGTGAAATAATAAAATCCCTTCTTCGCATTTTTAGATACCGTAACCACTGGAGTTGACGGTCTATTTAAAAGTGAATTAATCTGATCCGCTAAATTATTGTCTTCATAGAAGGGTTTGTAGTACCCCGTTAAGGCACCATCCTCTGCATAAAGTTCCCATGTACCTACCCTTAATTCGTCTTCAATAACACCTTTCGTCTGCAGTGTTCCACTTTGGTAATAGCCTGTATAATCACCCTTACCCTTTTCAAAATGACACTCCCCCTCGAGCTTCCCATTCTCAAAGTAATAATTCCATATTCCTTCATTCTTTCCATTCACAATGTCACCTTTCACTTTAAGATTTCCACTTTCATAGTATTCACGGTATTCCCCCGCTCCATTCGTATAGGTCACTTCACTTTTAAGGCTTCCATTTTGATTCAATGTACTCCAGTATCCATTCTTTTTACCTCCTATGAATTCTCCTGAAGCACTTAGTTTCCCATCCTCAAAATAATATTTCCACTCACCCACCGGGAGATCAAATTCATAATTCCCCGCTGAACTTATTTTACCTGATGGGTAATAGTAATTCCAAAGTCCACTTTTCTTTCCATTAACAAAATCTCCCTCACTGCTCAAGGTCCCATCCTCAGCATAGTAACGCCAATGCCCCACATTCCTCGTTCCCGATTTAGGGCCTTCTGCCAATACTTTACCAGAATGATAGTATTCGATATAACGGCCGTTATCATCAGTGTACTCTATTTCTCCTCTACGCACCCCATCTTCAAAATAAGTTTTCCACAAGCCATCCCTGTTATTTTCTTTATAATAGCCTTCTTCTTTTAGCTCGCCACTTTCATAAAATACTTTCCACATCCCCTCTCTTTTTTTCTCATTGATGGTACCTACCATACTCTTTTGTCCGCTTTCATAAAAGTACTCCCACAAGCCATAGTTTGAATTTTGTCGAAGCACACCTCGCATTTTTAGATTACCTGTTTCATAGAAAAACTCCCATATCCCCGTGGTTTCATTATCAACGAAATGCCCTTTGGATTCGATGTTGCCATTTAAGTAATAAGAGATATACCTTCCGTGGACAATATTGGAGATGGTGTCCTTCACCTGATAAATTTCTTTCAGGTTCTTTTTAGCATCATCATGATAGGTATAGCGTGTTGAGCCCTGTGCCAATATTTTAACACAGCCACTCAGTAGGAAGAAAGCCAAAAAGACAACGAACCTATTCACACTCAAAAGATTGAGCAGTAAATTTAGCCAGAAATTAGTCCATTTTCTACAGATTCAGCGCCTTAATGACAGCTGCTTTCCCCCAGTCGGCCTTCTCTTGATCTGACCATAATTCCGGATAGAACATCACTTTTTGAAACCTTGGAGGTAAGTATTTTTGCCAATTGGTGCCCCCAGTTGCTTTAATATCAGCAGGGTCTTTCTGCAAGTACCTGGCGGTTGCTTTCAGGTGAGCCAACGGCCACAGTACATTGGCAAGGGTATCATATTCACGCAATCTGGCAATTACTTCCGTTGAGTTACTGAAGTGTTTAGTAAACACCCTTCTGAGGTTTGTGTCTTTGTACTTAATGCCTGTTTCAAGAAATTCCTTACCGTATTTTTGCTCGAACTGTTGAAGCGTTAGCGTTTTTTTACCCGACTTCAATTCAGTAGCGCCTTGCCGCCAGTACAATTTATCTACTAATTTTTCTATATCCGATTCGCTGACCATCTCCACCCTGTTATCCAGGGCTACCAAGTTGATCAAATCCGTAGAGCATAATTCTATGATTCTATATTGAGCAGATTGGAACCCACTGGCAGGCAACAATGCCATACGGAAACTAAGGAATTGTTCTTTCTCCATGCCATCAATCATGATCATAAAAGAATCTTCCAGGTGTTTGAAATAGCGGATGATCCTATCCAACCTCATGATGAACATTTTTTCAGTTGGATTGGTATCGAAGGCAGCTTGTTCAATTTCCATTAGGATCAAGCGGAAGTACAATTCCGTTATCTGGTGATACAGTATAAATATCCTTTCGTCTGGAAAATGCGTCTTTGGATTTTGGAGACTTAGCAAGGTATCCAAATGGATATAATCCCAATAGGTGAGGTAATCTGAATGCAAAAGTCCATCAAGGTAGGAAGTCAAATCCTGCCCCATCACAGCATACTTTTGTTCCAGTTTTATTATTAATTCTACCACTTTTGGGTCAAGAGAAGATTTATCCATGGAATTCTTAATACTTGATTAAATTTGATGGAAAGTTAAAAATTTAAATGGTTGCAGCGAATGAGTTAAGTCATAAGTGCAATCAGAACAAAATAAACACCTATGTCAGCATCTTCATCTACCCAGGAATCTAAGTCCAAAAAATCCATGAAACAGGATCAGTTTGAGCATCCTGATTTTTATCAATTGGACGGATTGCTAACGGAAGAACAAAAGCTAATCCGTAGTTCCATCAGAGATTTCGTAAAAAAGGAAATATCACCCTACATCGAAGATTGGGCAGAACGAGCTCACTTCCCCTATGAAATCGTTAAAAAATTTGGTGAAATAGGCGCTTTTGGCCCTACTATTCCTGAACAATATGGCGGTGGAGGTCTGGATTACATTTCCTATGGGTTAATCATGCAGGAAATAGAGCGAGGAGACTCAGGCATGAGATCAACCGCATCCGTGCAAGGATCGCTGGTGATGTACCCTATCTACAAATTCGGAAATGAGGAACAACGGAAAAAATACCTACCCAAATTAGCTTCTGGTGAATGGCTGGGCTGCTTTGGTTTGACAGAACCGGATCACGGCTCTAACCCAAGCGGCATGGTCACCCACTTTAAAGACATGGGGGATCACTATTTGCTCAATGGCGCTAAAATGTGGATCTCTAATTCACCCAAAGCAGACGTGGCCGTAGTATGGGCCAAAAATGAAGCGGGTAGAATTCATGGATTGATTGTGGAACGAGGAATGGAAGGATTTTCTACTCCTGAAACTCACGGAAAATGGTCATTGAGGGCCAGCACAACGGGTGAGCTTGTTTTCAATAATGTGAAAGTTCCTAAAGAAAACTTACTGGAAGGCAAAACAGGACTAGGTGCGCCTATGATGTGTCTTGACTCCGCGCGGTTTGGTATAGCATGGGGCGCTATTGGAGCTGCTATGGATTGCTATGATGCTGCAAGAAGGTACTCATTGGAAAGAATTCAGTTTGGTAAACCCATTGGTTCATTTCAATTGGTGCAAAAGAAACTTTCGGAAATG
>JAGQYK010000062.1:0-2384 GCA_020436125.1 Cyclobacteriaceae bacterium
GGGGACAGGGGGCAGTGATGACGGGACAGGCACATTGACCATGATGGGGGCAGCACGAATACTGAAAAAGATTTATCCTAATCCTAAAAGAACGATTATTATCGGTCACTGGGGGAGTGAAGAGCAAGGCCTGAACGGATCACGTGCATTTGTAGAAGATCATCCGGAAGTGGTGAAAGGGTTGCAGGCGTTGTTTAATCAGGATAACGGAACAGGTAGAGTTGTAAAACTTACCGGACAGGGATTTCTTCATGCTTATGATTATTTAGGTCGCTGGTTGGAAGTGGTGCCTGATGATATTACAAAACACATTGAGACTGAATTTCCAGGCAGACCTGGAGGTGGTGGTTCCGACTATGCTTCTTTTGTGGCGGCAGGAGCACCAGCGTTTTCGTTGAGTTCATTAAACTGGAGTTATGGTACTTACACATGGCACACCAATCTCGATACTTATGATAAGATCGTTTTTGATGATGTCCGGAATAATGCTATTCTTACTGCCATCCTTGCCTATATGGCCAGTGAAGATCCGGAAAAGACATCTAGAGAAAAGTCAGTACTTCCAATAGATAGCCGAACAGGAGAGCAAATGACCTGGCCGACACAAAGGAGTCCTAATCGTAACGGAGGACAGAATTAATTTTACTATTCATTCCGGCTTTTCATGTTTGAAGAGTCGGAATGACTTTCTCAATAATAGCATTATCTTTGCGGCACGTTTACGTGCACCTGGGTGGAGACGAGATACTTCTCTAACCTAACCTTTAGCGAAACACTGCGACATTCGTCACGCCATCTTCACGTACCTCATGGTAAAAGCTCATGCAGATAAATGAAAGACAGGCAATTTACTCCTAAGTTATTTTCACTACTTAAGGGAGGGATCAAAAAGGAACAAGTATTTAAAGATTTAACAGCTGGGCTGATTGTAGGCATTGTAGCGTTACCTCTTGCGATAGCGTTTGCGATTGCTTCTGGGGTTTCTCCCGATAAGGGATTAATCACCGCCATCATTGCAGGCCTTATTATTAGTGTGTTGGGAGGAAGCAGGGTGCAAATCGGTGGCCCTACTGGAGCATTTATTGTGATCGTGTATGCCATCGTTCAGGAGCATGGTGTGAATGGATTAACTATAGCCACCTTCATGGCTGGTTTTATTTTAGTGGCCATGGGGCTTGCGCGCTTTGGTAACCTACTAAAGTACATCCCTTATCCGCTCATAGTAGGCTTTACCAGTGGCATTGCCGTGATCATTTTCTCTTCACAGATTAAAGATTTTTTTGGACTAACGATTGATCAAGTTCCAGCAGACTTTGTTGAAAAGTGGAAAGTATATGCTTTACACTTCGATCAGATCAACTGGATTGCCTTTTTCATCGCTGCGGGGACTGTTTTGATTGCTTTTAACTTTCATAGGGTTACTACTAAACTTCCGGGTTCTATTGTAGCTATCCTTTTGAGTACATTATTAGTAGAGTGGTTGCAACTTCCTGTTACTACCATTGAAACCGCATTTGGTGAAATCCCTAATAGTTTGTCTTGGCCATCTATTCCACATGTTGATTTAGCAACGGTAAAAGTATTGATTCAACCTGCGCTTGCTATTGCTTTTCTTGGAGGAATAGAGTCTCTGCTTTCTGCTGTGGTTTCGGATGGTATGATAGGCGGCAGACATCGTTCTAATGCAGAACTGGTGGCGCAGGGAGTAGCCAACTGTGCATCAGCCATGTTTGGTGGTATTCCTGCTACAGGAGCTGTAGCGCGTACAGCCACCAATGTAAAGAACGGAGGCCGTACACCCATTGCGGGTATTACGCATGCTGTTGTGCTGCTTGTGATTACGCTGTTGCTAGCACCCTATGCGAAGTTAATCCCTATGGCTTCCCTGGCGGGCATCCTGGTGGTGGTAGCCTATCATATGAGTGAATGGCGGCAATTCAAATCTTTGTTAAGAGGAGGTTCTACGGATGTACTTATACTCCTGGCTACATTTTTCCTTACTATTATTTTTGATTTAGTCGTGGCCATTGAAGTAGGTATAGTTTTATCCAGTTTTGTGGTGATGAAAAGAATGAGCGACTCGATGAGTATTGAGGATGCAGGAGATGTTTTAGCCGATATCAATGGAAATGGGGAAAGATTATTTGAAGAGGAGTTGCCTGCATTGCCAAAAGGAGTTGCCATCTATGAAATACACGGAGCTTTATTCTTTGGCGTGGCGCAACTCTTTCAGGATACAATTAACAATCTTCAAAAAAAACCGAAGGTGCTGATATTAAGGATGCGACATGTTCCCTTTATTGATGCAACAGGGGTTTACAGGCTGAAGGAGGTGATCAAGCAATTCAGTAATCAAAAGGTGAGTATTATTCTTTCTGGTGTAA
>JAGQYK010000062.1:2484-21253 GCA_020436125.1 Cyclobacteriaceae bacterium
GCTAAGCGATTGGTGCTCTTATCGAAATTATTATTTTGCATATTAGTTTAATATAGAAATGAAAGCTGCTGTTCGTTTTGTTTTTGGCCCACCCGAAATACTGCGTATTCAAGAGATGCCGCAACCGATACCAAAACCTAATGAGGTATTGATAAAAGTGCATGCAGCTACTGTCAACAGAACGGATTGTGCCAATTTGATGGCAAAGCCTTTTATCATGCGCTTTGTGGTAGGATTGATGAAACCCAAGCTTCCAATAACAGGTACCGACTTCAGTGGAGTCATTGAAGCAGTGGGTGAGCAGGTGACTCAGTTTAAAGTGGGGGATAAAGTGTGGGGCTTTAAAGATGGAGGATTATCTTCTCATGCAGAATTCATGACCTTTCCTGAAGAGGGAGCTATGGTGACTATACCCGAGGGTATTTCATTTGAACAGGCAGCGGCTAGTGCTGAGGGGGCACACTATGCCTATAACATCATTAACAAAGTAAATCTCGAAGCAAGGCAGAAGGCCTTAGTAAATGGAGCCACGGGTGCCATTGGGTCAGCTCTTGTTCAATTGTTGATTGCTAATCAAATTGATGTAACAGCGGTATGTGGCGGAGAGCATGTGGACTTAGTTCGTTCCTTGGGAGCCAGTGTGGTTATTGATTACCAAAACGAGGACTTCACGAAGGATGCAGGTATTTATGATTTTGTTTTTGATGCGGTAGGTAAAAGCACTTTTTCCAAATGCAAACCATTGCTCAGTGATCATGGGATTTATATTTCATCTGAACTTGGGCCGTATTCGCAAAACCTATATTTTGCACTAGTTACACCATGGCTTGGAGGCAAGAAAGTAATTTTTCCTGTACCTCGTGATCCAAAAGCAAGTCTCATGCTGATGCGTGATTTGTTAGAGACGGGAAAGTTTAAGCCATTGATTGATAAGTCGTTTTTGCTGGAGGAGATAGCTGATGCCTACCGATATGTAATGTCGGGGAGAAAGATCGGTAACGTTATAGTAACGGTCCGATAATCGTAGTCAGTCGTCTCGTATACCCAACGCTGGGTATATTAAATACCTTGTGGTACGGATTGAAGGGGTTGCATTGCGCTGGTAATTTTGAGATCAATTATTATATAGAATCTCTATCCTTACCATGATCTTACCCCGCATGCTTACGCTGAATACATCAAGGCTACTCTTAGTTTGTCTTTTTATCTTCTCTCTATCTTGTTCTAAAGATGAATTAGATCCGCTGGTTGGAGCGTCTCAAAACATGACGTTTACCCAACTATCATCCAACTCACCATTTGCGGCAGCCAACACTATCAATGTGAGTAACAATGAAAAGTACCTTCTCATTTCATACCAAGAAAATACAACCGTTAAGCACTACTATTCAAATGATGGAGGACAAACTGTGGAATTATTCCCAATAGATTTTGGCTTTAACAACAGAAGCAAGTTAATAGATACTCCTATCAGTGATCTTGGTGAGTTTCTTTTTGATGGTGCGGTTTACAATTTGGATAATCCAAGCATAGGAGGAACGGTTAACAATGTCTTAGGAGTTACTCAATCTGGGAAATATGTTAATATTCAGAATGATCCTGTGTTGAGTCAGAATGCGTTCTTTATTTACGAAAATGGAACCTTTGTAAGCACAGGAGTAGCAGCTACTATCGATGTAGCTTATTTTGTAGGCGTCTCTGGTGAAAAGTTGGGATTCTTTGTGACAGGAAGCAAAACTGTTGCCGAATTTGACGTCACTGCGAAAACATTTACAGAGCGACAAATTACGAATTTGGATTACAGTAAGATCAGTGGGAATGGTCTTAATTCAAGTAGAGTAAAGAAGGCCTATAGTAACGGGTACTTCGCTTATGCAAAGGAGGGAGGGTGTTTAATTATTTCACCTACTGGAAATATTACGTATTATGACTACCCCGCTGAATATCAAATATATCTTAACACGGAAGGTGGATTGAAGTTGTTTGGCGACAAGGCTTATGTAAATATTTTTAAAGGCACTGGTGGGTCTGCAGTTTTTGAAACTATTGGCTCCAACATCACCCAAACTGATTATGAGTTCCCAATAACACGTATTGGAGATAATGTATATCGAAATGGATTTATTGAAAACGGTAGTAGACAGGAGGGTGGTATAATTAAGGATAAAAACGGTGCTTCAGAATACCTTCCTTTAAGTCTTAGAGAAAGTATAATGAAAAAAAGTTTTCTAGTAGGCGATAATATTTATTTTGAAGATAAGACCTATAATGTTAACACAAAGAACTATTCCACCTCCTCTATTGGTAGTGTAAGAAATGTATTTTATGGAAGTGATAAAATAATCGCATTTACTGACAAGGGCACTTACACGACTATAGACAATAAAACTTGGTCATTAAAGTCTGAAGATGGAATCAAGCCATCAATAATGATTAAGGGTATTGACGGAAAATACTATGGAATGACCATTGAAAAGTATACTTACTATCTTGGTGGTACAGGTTTTTCTGTTCCTAAGTTTAATCAGGCTGTCTATACCTCCACGGATGGAATACAATGGGATCTTATTCCTGGTTCGAATAAAGAAGGATTAGGAGGTGGTGGGCCTGGTGCCATTAATCCAGATGGTACAGTAGTATACAGTGATAATATTAACCCTTTAGGTAATCAGGTGATAGTTTATTACAAGAGTAAGGACTATGGAGCTACTTACGAAAGTATCGATCCCCTGCAATTGGGAGAAGGCTTCACTCTGACTAACCATGTTACAAGAAACGGTAGATATGTAAGGTCACAATTTGAGTTCGATGGTTCATTGGTAATTAATGTCTGTGGTCAACCTAACAATGACTGTAAGGAAGTAATCGTAACACCTCCTTTTGAAGGTTCATCTGACTTTACATATACAGCCAATGATGAGTTATTGATTGCAACGAACAATGGAATTTACAAATCAAGTCCCCTTTAATTGGTAACTTTATACATGGAGGGGGTAGGCAGTTCGATATAATAAAAGAATTCTATCTATTATTCCTTAATTTTAGCAGGTATACCTGATTGACACCTATGCGGCTGCTCAGTGTTACTTTAGCAATTAGTTTTTTGTTGCTGGGGTAAGAGGTATTACAGATCAAGAAGTCACTTACACAGCTTTGTAATCACGAGCGGTGAATTGATGCAGATAGAAAAGCTAAATATTAACCATCCTCAGATTCTAATGAGTTACTTTGATTTAATGTATTTGCACCTGGCCACAGTGGTGCCTTGTTTTATTATTGGAACAGCTCTCCTGATTATAAAAAAAGGAACCCCTGGACACAAGAAGTGGGGAAGATTATACATGACGCTAATGTTGATCACGGCCACAATTACCTTGTTTATGCCTGCTCAGGTAGGGCCACAATTCTTGGGTCATTTTGGTTATATACATGGGTTTAGTTTTTTAGCTATCTACACCGTCCCAACGGCTTATTGGGCCATTAAAAAGGGAGATATTAAATCACACCAAAGAAAGATGATATTACTTTATTTTGGCGCTATAATCATAGCTGGTGGGTTTACCTTCTTTCCAGGTAGGTACTTATACGAATTGTTCTTCAATTGAAAGCACTCGTTTTGTAACTTTAACACTGAATACGGGTAAGCATAATTTAGCCAATGAGAAGTGTTATAATGATATTGTTTTTATGGGTGTCCCTTTATTGTAATGGCCAGTCTTCCCACCCAATAGCGGCTACTCAATATTTTGAATTCTATAACAATTACTGGATTAATCTTCATCATTTTTTGTATCAGCAGGCAAAAGGAAGTCAGTTGAAGAAACTTGAGGAGGATGGTGCTAGCTTAATTGATATTGGAGAGGGTAAAGTGATGAGTGATCTTTCTGAAATAGATAGTGCTATTTTAAATCATGCTGTTAATTATTATCGAGATCATTTAATAGAAAAGTCCCTGTTTCAGCTGGGAGATATAAGGGTAGGATTACAGGGGCATGTTGGTGAGCGAGTAATTTCAGATACAACACTTTCATCTGAGTTGATTAATGTGCTCAATGAGATAGCACCTTTGTACAGTAAGAAGTTTTGGCCTTTACATAGTGCGCAGAACCAAAAAGTGGTAACAAATCAAATAGGTTGGATCAAGGACTTGGAAGAAGATGTAATCAAGGATTTGGTAAGGCTGTCTGGTAAGGAATGGCCGGATACTAAGGTACGGGTGGACTTAACTGCGTATGCCAATTTTGCTGGTGCCTACACGGTGTCCAGACCTGCTATGAACATTACCATATCTACACTTGACCCAACGGTGGAGTCAAGTTTATTCGTAGAAACCATATTTCATGAAGGGACTCACCTTTTGTTTTCAATGGATAGCCCTTTCAGGTCATCGATTTTTTTCCTTAGTAAAGAGCTAGGGATTGACTTTCCTCGCAACCTATGGCATGTATCACAGTTTTACTTATCAGGGAGAGTGGTTCAGGATCATCTGAAAGAGAAAGGGAAGGAGCATCAATTGTTGATGGATGTGAAAAATATCTTTAGCAATGCGAATACACCCGACTTTCGTTCTGCGTTGGAAGAATATTATTTAGGAAACGCGGATGTAGAAATTACAGTCCGGAGTTTATTGGAGGCTTATAAATAGACTCAATTCTTAATAGCCTTTTGGTGTTAATAGTTGGTTACACTACCTAATAATCACTTACTTTTATTGCTTTATACTTATTTGAATCTATGGCTAGTAATACCTCTCCTCATATTCTGGGAACATCCGCTAACCTTCTTGGGTTTTGTCTTTTTGTGATTACTTCTCTCCATATTAATAGCCAGATAGAAACACATGTTATAGACGAACTGACTTCTGTTATTGCTCTCTTTCTGACAGCTTCTTGTATTTTTTCATTTATCTCCATTCGAACATCCAATGCGAAAAGAGAACAACAGAGCGAAGCGATTGCGGATTATTTATTCTTTGTAGCACTCCTTGGTGTGTTCGTGATTATTGTGTTGATTTCGTTGAATTTTATTGGTTAGGATAATGAAGAAGTGGAATGTACTGGCTATATCTGGGAGTACCAGGAAGAACTCGTCCAACGAAGCTTTTATAAAAGCCATCAGTACGCTGTGTAAAGATCAAGTGAACTTGGAAATTTACGATGGTATAGATAAGCTACCTCACTTTAATCCAGACCTTGATAATGATCAACTACCAGAGTCAGTAGGTTCCTTTAGGAATCAAATTAGTAAGGCAGATGGTGTGATTTTTTGTACACCAGAGTATGTATTTAGTATTCCTGGTAGTTTAAAGAATGCAATAGAATGGACTGTTTCTACTACACTTTTTTCTAGTAAGCCGGTGGCCATTATTGTAGCTTCGGCTTCTGGGGAAAAGGCATACGAATCGTTAAGCCTGATAATGACAACCATTGAATCTACCATAGGCCCACGTTCTACTTTATTGATCAGAGGAGCAAAAGGTAAAGTCGATAAGGAAGGGGTTGTTCTTGAGGAAACCCTTAATCAGCTGCAAGTGGTACTCAACGATCTTATTGAAACCATGAATACACCTGATAGAATACCCACAAAGTATAGTTGACCTGTTGTTATCTTAAATTCACCACTAGCTTTTGCTGAGTATAATCCAATGTAACCATTTTGATTACGTTTCCTTTGTTTACTGTGATGATGATTTCTTTTTCGAAGCGTGAGTTGTAATTGTAGTGTTCGTACTGTGTCATCGGACCAGCAGGGATTCGTAGCTTACCTGAATACCAATTAGCAAGTATGTAATTGCTTTTGGATTTAGGAAAGAGTTTTTTCATTGAAAGCTCAACCAATTTATCCCCAAAGAACAGACTGCGCGCATAATGTTTACCTTTGATTTGAGTGAGTATTAATTGATTGTCCTTGATAGCCCAACCAGCAACATAGCCTCGCTTGCAATTTTCAGTGATTTTGAAGTTGGGTTTTCTTTTACTGAAGGTCTCCCAGAAGGGTTCTAATGGATTGGTGTACAAATCCATTTCTTTTGCTTCAAGTGTGATAATATCAGGAAGTTGTGCTGCCATACCTTTTCGTTTTACCCAACCACAGACAACCGATTATTGAAGCTAAGACTTCGCAGTCATGGAAAGAAACACACATCTATCGATGAACTTAAATACGGTTTAGAAGGTGTTAAAAGCGATTGATGGAATATTGGATATGAAATAAGAAGCTCGCTATCAAGTTATTGTTTTGATTAACCACTGAATTCCGTAACTTTTTAAAAAAGCCTAAACTATGAATCCTAAAAAGAACCTGATTTCTCTACGAATTCTGGCATTCCTCACCTTAATTATTGTGGTGATTAGTTGCCAACCAAATACTACCCAAGAAGAAGTAAAAGACAATCCTGCTGCTGTAAAGGCAAAAATGATTGCCCGAGGTGATTCATTGGAATTGGATACGCCTTATGAGGCACCTCCGGGTGACCCACTAGAGCATCATACCTCTGGTTATGCCAAGGTGGTTTGCTCCGCTGTATTTATTACCGGCCTTGATGCTGAGTTTGCCGCTGCCCATGTGGGTGGATTTTCTAGCCCATTTGAAGAACGTACAAAAGTAGGAAAGCCAGTTGTAGATTTTGAGAAGAAGTCTGTTTCGATTACACTGCCTAGTGGTGTAACGAGAACAGCGATTTACCTTGGTGATCAGAGTCAGGGATGTGTTACGCTGCCAGTGGGGATGGAGCAGGTCTTTTATGAGCCAAAAAAGATCACACGCAATTTACCTGATGCCAACACAACTCCATGGCCTATGGGAGATGTTTTACCTGATGATCCTATGCCTGCTGAGTTGGATATGGATAAAGTGCAGCAAGCTGTGGATGTAGCATTTGAGGGCGATGGAAAAACGGCAGCATTTGTAGTGACTTATAAAGGAAGAGTGATTGGAGAACGGTATGGTGAGGGGATAACCAAAGATACTCCGTTGGAAAGTTGGTCGATGGGGAAAAGTTTGACGGCCACTATGCTGGGGGTGTTAATCAATCAAGGGGTGTATACCTTAAACCAGCCAGCTCCCATTCCCGAATGGCAAAATGAAGGAGATGGAAGAGCGAGCATAAGGATAAGCGATATCCTTCATATGTCTAGTGGTTTGCGTTTTCGCGCACCACAAGATCCAGACTTTGATCCTTCATTAGGATATCCTGATCATCTTTACGTTTACACAGGATCGATAAACTCTTTCCAATGGGCTGCAACACGTCCTCAACAGTGGCTACCCAATACAGTAGGTCGCTATCGCAATTCCGATCCCGTTCTGACCAATTATCTGGTACGATTAGGAGTAGAGGGTAGAGGAGGAGACTATCATGAATTTCCACAACGGGAACTGTTTGATAAGATCGGTGTACGCACAATGATCATGGAGGCTGATCCTTATGGAAACTTTTTGACGCAAGGGTATGAGTTTGCTTCAGGAAGAGATTGGTCCAGACTGGGTAATCTCTACTTGCAAGATGGGGTCTGGAATGGAGAACGAATCTTGCCGGAGGGATATGTGGATTTTGTAAGCACTTTAGCTCAACCCTGGTTGGACGATGGTAGGCCCATCTATGGTGGCTTTTTCTGGATCAATGGAGACGGAGGTAGACCTATTCCAAAGGATGCCTATATGATGCTTGGAGCCGGGGGACAATCTACTACCATTATTCCATCTCATGATTTGGTCGTAGTTCGCTTAGGACATTATTCAGGAGCAAGAGAAGGAGGGGTGGCATTGGATAAAGCTTATACATTGTTAATGGAGGCTGTGCCTTCCAAATAGATAACATAAAAAAAGAGCCTTTCTCAAAAGTCTATTAAGACCGTCATCGCGAGTGAAACGTGGCGATCCCCAATAATCATTTTACGATTTTGGGGATTGCTTCACTTCGTTCGCAATGACGATCAGACTTTTGAGAAAGGCTCTTTTTGTAAGTAAAATTACTTCTTCTCCTGATAATTTCTGAAAGAGTAAGCAAACCCTATTGTAAGTGCCTGACTTAGCTGTACACCGGAGTCTTGATCGAAATCGTAAAGTAGAATACCACCTACACTCACGTTAATAAACTGATTTACTTTTGCGGTAATATTAAGATCAAGGCGATGATCTATTGTCTTTGCTTCTATTGTTTCGTAGTTGGCGAACATTACATATCTCCATTTCAAATTGATATTTTCAGCAATGTCTTTGTTGAATTCTGCCTGCATTTGAAATGCTAACCATTCCCAACGCGTTTCGTCAGGTAATTCTACTCCGTAGGGAGCAGGGCCCACAGTTGTAACAAATCGTGCAGGATCTTTTACAATGGTAAGTCTTGGTGCAAATGGAGCTATACGCAACTTGAAGTAATCAACAGGGTGATACTCAAGACCCCAGGCTGAAGTAACAAAAGCAGGAGCAAAAACATCTGAAATCAAATCCTTGGTATCGTCATCATTGTAATTGTATCCCTTGGTGAATTGAGTGGAAAAAGTAAGCGATGAAAATAGTCCCCATTTGTCGTTCAGGTCACGGCCATACTTTGTATCGAGATAAATGCGGTCTGAAGTTTTGCGATATCCTTGTCCTTGGTTATTAACAAAGCCAAAGAGCATGTCTATTTCATTGTCCCATGAATGTTTGCCGTTTTTGTAATTGACCTTGTAATTGAAAAGGCTATTAAGCCCAATTGAGTTTACCCCACCTGCTTTCCAGTTAGAGGAAAATGAGGCCTGGTTCAAGTTAATTCCAAAATTGAGGCTCTTTTTCCAATGGGTAGTAGAGTCAACTCGTACAATTTGGGCTTGGGATAAAAATGCCGTGCTGATAAATAATATTGTAAAAATGGTTTTCATGAATGGTGGTTGATAATGTTGGATTTTACATTGTTGTGCAAGATAATAAGATAGCAGAAAATCCTTACTATGATTTCAGGATTTTACTGCTATACTTCACCAACTGTTCTTGAGTTTTAGTAGGTAATTGCGGGTTTCAATGACTTTGCTTGTTTTACGAAAGATTCAACTTTCGATAGAGAAGGCAGTTGTCTCACCAATTTCTGCTTAGCGTTTACTTCCATCATTTTTTCATGGAGGTTCTTAGGTACGCGCATTTTTAATTCTTTTACAGTATCTACACCTGATTTCTCCATCAGTTGCGAATATTCGCTTCCAATCCCTTTAATACGGTATAGGTCAGCCATATTAGCCCATTTTAAGATAGTACTTTCACTGATGTTGGAAGCCAACGCCACTTTTTTTCTGTCGCTTTTTGATGCGCAGCTCTTTAGTAACCCTGAAACAGAACGAATGCCTGCTACTTGTAATTTCTTTGCGTATGAGGGACCGATCCCTTCGATGTCAGATAGTTTCTTGTTAGCCATTTTGATTTAATTTATAAGTTTGAATTATAATACAGATTTAAACATGTTGCTCAGTGATTTGATTTTACTGAGCGGGTTGCTCTTGCCTATTAGCTTCAGCATTCCTGCTTCACCACTTCCTGCCACCTGGTTGCTTACACGAGACATGACGAAGGGAATGATAAAAGAAGATACAGACTTAGCAATGGTGTCTGAGACACCTAATTTAGTTATCATTTTTGTTCCGTAATCGGAGACCATGGATTTCACCAATGAACTCTGATCCAATGGAGGCTTTCCGCTGAAGAGTGACAATAGCCCTTGAATATTTCCACCAGAAACCTGGCCCTGTAGTTGTGACTGAACCGTTTCTTTGGCCAGTTTTATCGCTCCATTGGTTTTTGATTCTGGAAGACCTAAGGAAATCAATTTGCTTCCTAATTCTCCTTTTACGTTGTTTATTATTTGATCTATCATTACAGTTGGTGTTTATGCTTTTAGTGGCTGTTTTTCTTAATGTTGACTCAAAAGTAGGGAGTTAGGCACTCCAAATGAGGATTCTTCGTTGTATGGAGGGTATGCCTCGATGAATCTTGGATACCGCTCGATTAAGAAATAATAGAGGATAGAGACTATTGCTCTAGTGTGTTTCTTCTTTCTTGTTTTTTAAAGAAACCCTTGATTCCACGCTCTACAGGAAACAGAATGAGTGCCAGACCTAGGTTTAAAAGGGTTTTGTAAAGAGGTACGCTACCAATAAACTTTGGAGTGACAGGTTCTAACCAGTTTTGGAGATAGTCAAACACAATGAATATGCACATAAATACCATGATTCTCCCCAGCGAACGTTTAGTTGCAGGATTTCTAATGAGGAGAAAGGTCGTCCCGAAAAGAGCTACAACTCCAGTCATTTGTAAAAGGTAAAACCACCAGGTGCTCCAGTAAGGTTTATTGATTACAAAAGTGTACACCAAAGGCTTGTCCACCCAGGCATGGATATTATTCGTGGCTTGTGCCCGAAAGGTGTATGTTCCAGGTTCCAGTGATGTATAGGTGATTGAACTGTTCGTGGAAGGAGGCGACCATCCTTTTTCGAGATTTTCAAGAAAATACCTGTAATACACCCTGCCACCATAATTGATGTCAATGGCTCTGAAATTTAAAGTGACGTGGTTTTGGTCATGACTTAGAGTAACAGAAGGGTAAGCTCCATTTTTTATTTCTTCACTCGATGGAGCAGGGGGGGTATAAGGCGAAAAGGAAATATCTATGGATGTCAGGTAGGTGTCAAGTACCACAGGACTTCCAACTTTTTCAGTATTGAAAACGCTTATTCCTTTCTCATTAACAAGCAGGAGGTTTCCTATTGAGTCTATAAAAACTGGAGAGGCGTAATCTTCTTTTTCAAGTAAACCGTCATTTTTGTCGTAGTACCTCGACTTGCCAGTTTTTAAATCCAAGTACCCTATGTTTCTGCGTGACGTTATCCAGATTCTATCGTTTGAGTCAGCCTTTAGGCTTTTAATAAAAGGAGATTCGGATTCTTGTGAAGGCCCAACTCTAACGAAGTTTTTATTTTCGTATTTGAAGTAGCCTTGTCCGTCTGTGGCGATCCATATCTTACCATCATGTTCAGTGATGTCATTGATATCGTGGCTTGGAAACAGGTCTTGTTGTGATAGTCTTTGAATTTCATCGTTATTATCTAATCGGGCTAGCCCTGCACCCAGGCTCCCAAACCACACTTCTCCATTGCTGCTTGCACAAATGGAATAAATATCATTGTGTATAAATCCATTGTTCGTAGAGAAATGTTTTAAAACCTGTCCTTCATCATTTACAAGTAATACGCCCTCACCCATCAGGGAAATCCAGACATTGCCTCCTTTATCAAGTTCAAAAAGCCGTGCGCGAATAGCTTGTTTACTCAAGCCTTCCAATGAAAGATTTCGGGTTTTCTTATGGATTAAATCATAAACAACAATTCCGTCATTTTGTGTTCCAATCCACAATTCATCATCTTTTACTTTTATAGTAAGTATTTCCTGATTTTCAAAACTTGGGATAGCCTGAAATTGCTGAGAGCTATCAATACCTTCTGCGTTAAAAGTAAACAACCCATTATTTGTTGCAACAAAATAAACTCCATTCCATTCATCTATTGCGTTAATGTGTTGAATGAGACTGGGGGCTCCGTAAAAGTTGAAAAATGGATCATAGAGTTTAATCAGGCCATTGCTCAATGTGCCAATCCAAATTGTACCTTCCTGTTCAGTATACATTGTGTTAACAGAAAATATTGGATAGCCATTTGTTTCATCAAATTGAACAATGTTGGTGACAAGGGTATCGGCCTCAAGGGTATAGTGGTAAACTCCTTTTTGATGGGTGCCTATCCATAAGGAATGGGGAGCGTTGTGGATAAGGGATCGAACATCTGCGTTTCCAAGCTGTTCTGTGAATAAATGATGCTCCACTTTTGTGAAGGTACCTGTGCGGATAAGATAAAGACCGTTAGAAGACCCAGCCCACATAAGCAGCGAATCATTCTTGTTTGTTTCAAGGCTTGTGATCTCCTCGTAAAGTAGATCCTTGGGAGCATCGTTGAAAATGAGATGCTCTCCATCAATTTGAAATGTGTAAACCCCCTCAGAGGTAGCTGCGATGAGTTGATTGCTGGCGACCTTTATTTGATTTATTATTTTGCCTTGCAGTTGGGCTGGAAATTGAATTTGTGGTGCACTTAATTCATTCCATACGACCAAGCCTTTGGATCGGGTAGCGGCATAAATAATGCCTTCATTAGATTCTGTAATCGATACTAGTTCACTATTCAGGCTATCTCCAATGATGGTTTCAAAAAAAGCACCATTATAGAGGGACATGCTTCCCTGGAAGTGACCAAAAAGGATTCGTCCGTTTTTTGTACGATATGATTCAGTGATGAAATTATTGGCCAGCCCATCTTTGGTGGTGTAAGTTTTAGCGTCTTTGCCATCAAAACGTGTGAGGCCATTGCCAGTACTAATCCAAATAAAACCTCGCTTATCTTTTACGATACCGTATACAAAGTTCTGAGCCAGCCCGTTCTCTTCATTTAGTTGGGTGAATTGTGTCTTATTAAGTTGTGCATAGCTTAATTCACAGCAGAAAAAAAATATGCCAACTATGAGAAGCCTAAACATGTTTAATTCTGACCAGTAGAAGGCTTTAGAGTCACCTTCAAATCGTATTTGTATTTAGGCGGGCCGCCAATCGGAATTGCGAAAAAAGGAATGGCCTCATCGTACTGATTAGTGATGTAAAGACTCATCGCATTTTCTCCCTGACTCTGCTTTTGAATTTGAATATCAAGCGTGGTGTTTTTCTCAGCGTCTTTCATTTCGTGTTTACTTTTTGCCCACTCATTATCGCCTGACGTGGTTCCTTCATGCCTATTTTTGGCTACAGAGTATATAAGAATGGATCCGTCCCGATCATAGTCAAAGTTGTTTTGAGTAATGGATACTACAGACCTATCAATAAAAGGATAGACATGAGAAATGCCTTTGGCTTTAGGTAGTTTAAATGTGTATTCATAAGCGAAGGCATTTGCTCCCTCAATGCTTCTGTTAAGCGTGGGTTGCTCGCTAAAGAAACAACGGTACTGATTGCCATCATCGCCTTGTAACCCTTCAACAATCAATTTAAAGATATAACCACCGATGGCTTCAGACCTTTCTCCTTGTAGTGGGTTGAAAGGGCCGAATGTATACCAATTTGCATCATAGGCAGATTCTGAACCGAATATTTTAGAGGCTAATAGACTGCCGCTGTCAAATTTTCCAGTAGGGTTTACTTTTTGGGCATCCTTATTAGAGAATGCTTCGTTGCCACCGTACACTGAGAATTTAGTTTTGGTGTTAACGATTCCATGAATTTCGTCATGGGTGCCTCCGGTATCCGGATCATACACCCTGATGTATACGGGGGATTTATAGTTGAGAGGAACACTAAAGAATAAAATTTGAACATGGTCATCATCGCCTAATGATAAAGCTGCCTGCGCTCCGTAGGTAATGAGGTAATCGATATTTTCTACTTCATTGGGTACTCTTTGAGCCAAGGTGTTCAAATGGAAAAGCAGCAATGAAAATAGGATTAGTTGTATTTTCATTGTGTCGGTTTAATATATACTCCCATGAGCGTGCAACCTGTTTGGTTTTGCCTCTCTTCACTGCCGCCTATCATGCCAATCTCAATCAGGTGAAAACCATCTTTTTTGAAGGTATGGCGAACGGTAGGCCCACAATAAAACTCATCTTCAATTCTCCAGTAAATATCTGAGGCAGTAAAGCCCGGAAATTCATCCTTATTGTATTCAAAATTGGCTATGTGTTGAGTCAGTGTGTCTACCTGATAAGTGACAGGTGGCCATAATGTAACAGTAGTTGATAGCTCATTTCTAATCACCATTTTAGTTTTGGCGTCAATAAGATCAAGTGTAATGAAGTAAGAACCGTATTCGGCAAAACAATACTCGGTAAGTAGCCCTTCCTGTGAATGCCCATCTCCAAAATTCCATGAATAAACAAACTCTTTTCCTTGTTTGTCTAATGAATGACTCACATCTAGCTGTAAGCATTTACTGCCTCGGTTTGAGCCCAGACATCCTTGATTCGTTTCAAAGAATTGTTCTGCAGAACAACTTACTTCTTGCGCGTAAGTGAGGCTTGTAGCCATTCCAATTGAGAGGAAAAGTATTAGTACTTTGATTTTCATTGTGTTCGCGGATCAAAGTTAAATTCGGCCCTGCGATTAAGTTGGTGAATAATCTCATCACAGTCTGTCTGATCAAGGCAATCTTCGGTTAAAGCTTCTTCTCCAGATACTGTGATAGCGAATAAATCTAAAGCAATGCCTGTAGTTTTTAAATATTCTCTTATGGAGTTGCCCCGTCTGGAGGCAAGAAGTTTATTGTAGTGGGAGGATCCACGGCTGTCGGTATGAACTATGGCTTCCACTTTGGCAAAGGGGTAGGTGGTCATCAACTCTGCCATTTTATCTAATTCTGCACTGGCATCATTTCTGATCAACGCACTATTAAAATCAAAATAAATTGTTTTGATGAGCGTAAATTGAGCAATATCAAACTTGGCTGATTGTATTTCTTTCTTAATCCAGGATTCCAATATATTTGTGCGGAAACCTTTCGGGATTCTTATGGTCAGGCCAAGGCTTCGATTTTCCAGTAGAGAGTCTCCTTTATTAGCAAAACTGAAAAGCACACCTTCTTTCTCTGCAAACAGCATAGGTATTTTACCTTGCTTTTCGATGGCCGTAAATTTAATACCCGTCTCAGGAGCAGTATTTTGCCCAAATAGAGGGTAAGAGAGGAATAGCAGGGTAATAAAGCGGAAAAGTCTCACTGGGCATAAAGATATAAAATTATCAAGAGCACGATCATCATTGGTATCCCGAAAACTTTTGCCCTTCCAATGTAAAATCTCAATTTATTGTCATTTTGGATATACTCTTCACTAGGGCAAACGTATTACCAAACCCACTGCAATGTGGGATTGCAAGTAACTGAATTAGACCAAGTAGGTCTGTGCGGGATGATTAACTAAATTTTAAGACTAAACTTAGCTAAAGTGTGTTTAACTGATTCATCAGTGCTTCTCTATAGGAGTTTCCAATCGGGATAATTTTCTTTCCAATGAGTAAGGTGCCTTGATCTATATTTCCAATTTTTGAAACGTTGACTATAAATGAACGATGGACTCTAGTGAATTGATTACGGGGAAGTTTTCCTTCAACCGTTTTCATTGTGTTGTAGGTGGTGAAAACTTTCTCCGCAGTATTAATTTTTACATAATCACCGAAAGCTTCTACCCACAGAATTCTGTTAAACTCTATTCCAATAAGGAGTGAATCTACCTTTACAAATATACGATCTGGGGTGTCAGTGCTAGTTTGAGTTTTTAGTTTGTCTTTGACTTTGGAAACTGCATTTAAGAATTTGCTATACGCTTTGATGGGCTTCACCAGGTACGCCACAACATCAAAATCAAAAGCTTGTACTGCATACTCTTCCTTACTACTAATAATGATTACACATGGTTTCTGTGTAATGGATTTCAGTAACTCCAGTCCGTTAATACCTGGCATCTCAATATCCAATAATAGGAGATCGGTGGTGTTGTCTGCCAGCCATTGCACTGCTTTGAAAGGGTCGTTAAAGGCTTGTTGTAACTTCAAAAACCCCGCGCGCTCTACCAAGCCCTTCATTACCTCCATTGAGACGGGGTCGTCTTCTACAATCACACACTTTACAGTTGATTCCATGTCATTTTCTTGTGAAGCCTAAAAATAGCTATTTTCGCCCAAGGCTGATATGATCTACCACTGGAGAAAGCGTACTATTATTTCAATGCTTGCCCTAATAGGCTCGTTTTATAGCCTTAATGGCGTTGCTCAGGATGTTTTCGGTATTCAGGCATACAAAGACTCTCTTTATCGGCCTTCGTCAGCATCAGAACAAATTGAGTTTCTGAATAAAATTGGAATTGAATATGCCTCCGCATTTCCTGACAGTACCATCTTCTATTGCGGACAGGCTCAAAAGCTATCTGAGCAAGAGAGCAACGTGAGAGGGATTGTACGCTCACTCAATTATCAAGCGATCGCCAACGCTTCGATTGGTAATATTAGTCAGGCGCTTGTCCAACACAAGGATGCCATAACCATGGCTAGTACCAAAGGTGATTCAATTATCCTGGCTCAAAGCCGTAATTATTTAGGAAGGTATTTTCTAAATATAGGTAACCTGGCGGACGCATTTGAAAATTTTGCCAAAGCCCGATTGGTTTTTGAAAAGAATAGTAATAGAGTTGGTCTGTCGGAAGTATATCTTAGTTTGTCGGATCTATTTAAATCGCAGCAGGATTATAGCAATAGTTTGGCAATGGCAAATGAAGCCATTACAATAAAAAAAGCTATTGGTGATAAGAAGGGAGAAATGGCAGCGCTTAATGTGCTGGGTGAGGTATACAGACTTACAGGAAATCTAGCCCAGGCAGAAACAAGTTATCGCGAGGCAGAATCTCTGGCTGGTGTAATTGAAGATGAGGCCAATCTTGCGCTGATCAAATTAGGGTTGGGTGAGCTGTACCTCGTAAGTGGTAGTCTATCAAAAGCAGAAAGCGAAATTTTTAGAGCAGAGAATATTATTACAAGGCTTTCTAACCCCAGTATACATAGTAAGTCTACTTTGTTATTGGGAAGAGTTTTTCTTAAAAAGAAAAACTATCCTCAAGCTGAGGCTTACTTTATGGAGACACTTCAAACTTCTTCTCAACTAAAGCAACTGAGTCTTTACATGGAGTCTAATTTTTATCTGGCACGACTTCATGAACTTACGGGAAGAGATGAGAGTGCTGCAGTGTATGAAAGACAGTATCGCCTTCTTAACGATTCGATAAGAAATAACGAGTTGGCATTGCAAGCTGAAAAATTCAATTTTCAGCTAGACCTTGAGCGAAAGGATCAGGAGAATGCAATTTTAAAAGCGGAAGAACAAAGGAATGAGGCTACCATAAAGTTTCAGCAAGTGATCAATTTTGGAGCAATATTGGTGATCGCACTGGTGCTTTTTTTTAGTTATTTTTTATGGCAAAGTATGAGGGCAAGGAAACGGGTTAACAGGAAGCTATCCAATCAGAATCAACAATTGGTAGCCTTGAATGATGAAAAGGACGCATTGATGAGTGTGGTTGCTCACGATCTAAAAACACCGCTATCTAATATCAAAAGTATTTTAAGTGTGCTTCCGGAGTTGGGCACGCTTACACCAAAGCAACTCGAATTTACAGGGCTGATCAACGCCTCATCTTTGCAGGGACTCAATTTGATTAATGAATTGTTAGATGCCCATGAACTAGAATCACAGCGTAAGCCTACTATTATCCATTTTAAAATGGGTGAATTACTGAATGAAAGAGTTAACTACTTTCGTTCAATAGCGCAAGCCAAGGGAATTACAGTGTCTTTGAATATAAAGGAGAATGCTTCAATAAGCACTGACAAAGCCTGGTTAGGTAGGGTAGTAGATAACCTGATTTCAAATGCCATTAAATTCTCATCTTCAGCACAAGTTGTAAATATTTCTTCGGGAATAAATGGCAAGGAGGTATGGATTAGCATTAAGGATGAAGGCCCTGGTTTTTCCGAAGAAGACAAGGTTAAAGTTTTTCAGAAATTTAAAAAGCTCAGCGCTAGACCAACAGCCGGGGAGACCTCTAACGGACTTGGCTTATCGATTGTCAAAACATTGGTCGAGCGACTGAAAGGAACGATTGATTTGCTGAGTGCTAAAGGTGAAGGAAGTGAATTCATCATCAGGCTTCCTCAAACGTTTAAAGACGAAGTTCAGTTACAATAGCCGATAACAGATCACTGGCGTCCACAGGTTTCAATAGAAACTGGTTTGCTCCTGCATTAAGAGCCTCATTCTTTCTATCTATGGCGTTGGATATCGCGATAATGGGTACTTTTAATCCCTTTTCTCTAATCATATTTATCGCTTCTACTCCATCCATTTCAGGCATATGAATATCCATTAAAATTAAATCAGGGTGTAGGCTAAAAGCCACAGACACTCCCTCAGATCCATTCATGGCAGTATGGACCTCCACTTTATACGAATGAAGCAAGGATGTAAAGACACTTAGAATTACTTGATTATCATCTACCATTAGAATTTTCAAACCATTAAGTTCGGAGTAACTAGTGTTTTTTTGTTGTGATGTGCTCGTTGCCTCGTTGGTAAGTTGGGAGGAGAAGGTTGCTACTAATTTTTTTGTTTCCTGAATCACCTGATCAAGTGTATTTTTATAGTCACTCTGGTTCTTGCCTTGTGCCAAGTCGAGCTCCCATTCTCCCATCTTTATCTGGATGTCATCTCGGCCGACATAAGTGTAGGCAGGCCGTATTTTGTGTACTAGTTTTTTAACACCATTAAAGTCATTATACTGTAATAACTTTTCAATTGTTGTTAAGGCAGTAGGGACTTCAGCAATAAAAAAATTACTAATGGCTTTTATCCTATTCGGGTTATCTCCAATGATTGACTTAAGAAATTGGTCATCGGAATCGGAAATTGAAACAGTAGTATTCAGAGGTAAAATACTTAATTGATTGTTTTCAATAGGTTTTTCCAGAAAACCATCTACTTTAAAGGAACTTAATTTATCAATGATATCCTTTTTTTTGCCGGCTGACATGATATAAACCGGTAGGGTGCTATTGTCATTAGTAAGCTTTCTTATTTTATCCAGGATAAAATAAGCGTCCTGATCTAGGTGATAATCAAGTAGTAGAAAATTAAAGGTGCCATTTTCCAGATGAGTAATAAGGTCT
>JAGQYK010000063.1:0-8334 GCA_020436125.1 Cyclobacteriaceae bacterium
TGTTATTAACCTAGTGAGCCTAAATAAAGATTCTCTGCTAAGTAAGCCGCATGACTAAAGAAAAACTGACCATTGAACAAGTACTATCAATGGATCTCCCCAATATAATTTTGTACGCAGCACCTGTTATGATATCCTTGGTAGCCATCGAATGGATAATCAGCTATATAAAGAAAAGAAAATATTACGATGGTAAAGACACCATAGCTGCGACCGTCATTGGTTTAGGCAATGTAGCCATAAGTGCCGCCCTCAAGGTAATTACCTTTGGCATCGTCTTGTTTTTCTACAACATGGTGCCCTGGAGTATCCCATATACTTGGTGGGCCTTTATTTTGTGTTTTATCTGGATCGATTTCTGGAGGTATTGGGCACACCGTATAGCACATGAAAACAGATTCTGGTGGGCCACTCACGTCACTCATCATTCTTCCGAAAAATACAACTGGTCCGTATCCTTCAGGCTGGGCTGGACACAGCACATTAAAATCATCTTCTTTATTCCGATTGCGCTAGCCGGGTTTCATCCTGTCGTGTTTTTTATATGCCATCAGATAGCGGTGCTCTATCAGTTCTGGATTCACACTGAATATATCAGAAAACTTCCTCGACCGATCGAGTATATTTTTACAACCCCTTCGCACCATCGTGTACATCACGCACGCAACGATAAATACCTGGATAAAAACTACGGATCTACTTTTATCATTTGGGACCGAATTTTCGGAACATTTCAGGGGGAGGAAGAGCAGGCTGATTACGGCATTACCAAGCCCATTAAGTCATACAATCCCGTATACCTATGCTTTCATGAATGGATGGATATTGTTAAGGATATTAAAAATTCCAAATCACTGAAAGAGGCCTATGTGATGACCTTTGTAAGGCCTAGTAAACTGGAAGAGAAAAAAGAATTATTTAGAAAAGAAAGAGCGGGATCAGCTTAGCCAGCAATTTTTTTCATCACTCGTTCCACCATGGGGTCGCTGTGAATAAGGCTAAACTAAAAGGTTACAAACAGACATCAGGTTATATTTCCTATTTCCGTTCAGACCCTTAATTTTACCCACTCAAACCGGGATTTAACTATGGGACGCATTTTTGAAAAAAGGAAGCACAAAATGTTTGCGCGCTTTGACCGCATGGCGAAGGCATTTACACGAATAGGGAAAGAGATTTCAATCGCTGTAAAACTGGCGGGCCCATTGCCTGAAAATAATCCCAGACTCAGATTGGCCATTCAAAATGCCAAGGGTGCCAATATGCCCAAGGACAGAGTGGATGCCGCGATCAAAAGAGCATCATCCAAAGAAGAAAAAGATTTTCAAGAGGTAACCTATGAGGGCTACGCACCTCATGGTGTACCGGTACTTGTTGAGTGTGCCACGGATAACCCCACAAGAACAGTAGCCAACATTCGCCTTCACTTTTCAAAGAAAGGGGGCAGCATGGGCAACTCCGGTTCTGTTGCTTTTATGTTTGAAAGAACGGGTGTTTTTAAGTTTGCAAAAGATGCTATCAATCTGGATGAACTTGAGTTGGATCTGATTGATGCTGGCGCTGAAGAAATAGAACAGGAAGATGATCAGATTACCATCTACACTAAGTTTAACGACTTCGGTAACATGCAGAAGTTTATTGAAGCGAGTAATCTAGAAGCTATCAGTTCAGAACTGCAGTATATCCCCACCACTACCAAGGAATTATCAGAAGCGGAACAAGATGAGGTAATGGAGTGTATCACTACCATTGAGGCCGATGAAGATGTGCAGGTAGTTTATCACAACCTGGCTTAAATAATTTAAGGTTTAAAGTTCAAGGTTATACCCTAAACTTTAAACCCTGAGTTTTTAATTCTGAGATACTAATCCTTTATAATAGAGCTTGAACCAGTGGCTGTAGAGAATACAGTTGCTTCTCCCCTGTACAATATTGAGCTTGCGCCACTTGCCTCCGCAGTGAGTGTTTTACTGGCCCTCACATAAGCGTGGCTCGCCCCCGAAGCTTTCACATTTAAGTCTTCCACTTCCATGTTATAGGCCTTAAACAATGAAGCACCAGACAGCTCACTAATTACGGTGGTTGAGGTTCCCGCTAACGTAAGGTTCGATGCCCCTGACAAATTAACCTTGCTGATGTCTGCCTCAATATCAACCTGCGCAAAAGATGCACCAGATAAATTAATGGTAAAACTCTCCTCCTCAAATCCACTGACATAAGCCGTGGCCGCGCCATAAAAGTCTGCTGATACCAGAGAAGGCATTGAAATAGTAATGTAGGTGGTGTGTTTCCTGTTTCGGTTTTTAATAAACCTTGCTACCAACGTATTTCCTACTTTAAATACCTCAAGATCATCAAGATTTCTTCTGTCCCCTTTGGCAGTGACTGAGAATAAATTGCCCCGGGTGATGGTCACATACATGGCATCACCAATGTCCAGTCTGTCGAAGTCCGATACGGCAAATGGCTGTTCATTGTATTGAATGGGGCCCGGATCTTCACGAACATTACAAGAAGCTAATCCAACTATAAGGATTAAAATTGAAGTAAAAGGCTTGAAAAATCGCATAAAAGTCATTTTTTGGTTGTTTTGATAATAAGACAACCAGTTGGCCAATGCCCCCTATGCGGTAGGTAAAAATTATTTTCCCACCCTATTCGGGCCCGATTGTGGCCCCTCCAGCGTAAGGTTATCATCCACCATCCTATTGTTGTACTGCTGGATAAACGCCTTCAATTTAGTCTCCATCGCGGTCACAATATCTAATCGATCATTGACCAGATTAGTTTTTAGCCCTTTGTCATTTTTGAAATCGTACAATGCCACCGACTTTTTACCATCAAACTGGAGCAAATAATTTCCGATAAATGCCTGGTATACATTATCAGCATAATTAAAAGCATACGGCTCTACTGAAGGATCAAAGATATTTCTACCATAAGCCATATACGGCTTATCATAATTCAAATACCCAAGCACTGAAGGCATAATATCGATCTGTTGCACAATGCCATCAGAAAAGGATGACCAGTCGCTACCTGGTTTGTAAAAAAATAATGGGATAGAATAATATCCCCACGAAGAATTGTATAACTGATAATGGATGGCGGCCGTAGCATGATCAGCTGTAAATACAAATAAGGTGTTTTTAAACCATGGCATCTTTGATGCTGTCTCCATAAATCGCTTCACAGAATAATCTGTATACTCTATGGTTTTATGAATAGGTAATGGGCCACCTTTAAATGTATCCTTGTATTCCTCTGGAAGAATGTGCGGAGGATGAGATGTAACAGTAAATAAGGTTGAATAAAAAGGCTCCTTAAATGTATTCAATGTATTGGCAAAGTATTGCAAAAACTCTTCATCCCATATCCCCCAGATACCATCAAAGTCATCATCGTTATCATACTCCGTCATTCCATAATACTTATCGAAGCCCGAAAGGTTAGCAAACGCCTGAAGTCCCATTGATCCATTTGGGGCGCCATGAAAAAATGAGGTGGAATAACCTTTCTCTTTCAACAAGCTGGCCAGGCTATTTACTTTATTGCCTGAGTAATGTGAGAGTACATATGGCACTTCTATAGAAGGAATACTGCAAATCACAGAAGGCATGGCATCGATTGACTTTCTTCCGTTGGAGAGGGAGTACTGATAGGTCAAACTCTTCCCAATCAGTGAATCGATATAAGGAGAATACCCTTTATAGTTTTCGATGCCCATATTTTTATTATACGCACCCACAAACTCTTTGGAAAAGCTTTCCAAAATGATGATCACCACATTGTCGTATTTGAATTCCGCTGTATCAGTCGGTACGTGAAGTGGCGTATACACTTCTGCGAGTGCCTCCTCAGAACTGAAGTAATCTACCTTCTCGATTACATTGGCCTTGGCAGTGCGCATCAACGCAAATGGTGTATTGAGCACTAGATTGATATCTTTGGGAATAGTAGCATACTCAGCGGCATTACTGATGGTGATCGGCCGTGTGCTATGTCGAAAACCTCCCCTTACACCTCCTATAAAAAGGTAAATAATGATCAACATTAGAGCCACTGCGCTCCCATAAAATGTCAGTTTGTTTTTAAACTGTGGCCCCGATACTTTAATTTGCTTAGCGCATTTGATGAACAGATAAAGGATCAGAAAGAAGAATGCAAACCCATACCAGTAATCCACAAGGAAAGAAAAAAACAATGCTCCAAAATTCTGTTCATTTTCAAATTGAGATAAAACAGTAATTGTAGTTCTTCTTAGTGTGTAGCGATAATACACATTATCAGCAATGTTGATGGCTAGTCCTATTCCGTTGGTGACGATGAATATATAATGAAGTACTTTCTGATAGGTAGGGTGATACTTGATAGTGAGTGGAAGAATCGTCAATAAAATAAATAATGAATTGAGATAAAGTACCGCAGACAAATCAAATTTGAGTCCACCCAGCATGATCGTAGACATTCGACCCCATGTCATATCTGGAAAAAAGCTGATATTGAATAAGTAAAAACTTATTCTGCAGATGGTATAGAACCCCATTACCAGCAGAAGGCGTTTAATTAACGCCCAATAAATATTTTCTCGCAATGAAATACCTTCTAAAAGCCTCATTATGTGTTGCTTCAGCGTTATTAACCCATCCGAAGACGGAGTTTAAACCTAAATGACGTCATTTAGGCGCAAAATAAGGCAAATCAACCCTAAGGAACCTCATTATGGTTTCAGTTTTTGTCTTAGTTTTGTAATTCTGTGGATATTAAAAATGGACTATTGATATTGTTTTTGAATCCTAAGAACCTAAACTTTCGCAACTCATTGATGAGGCTTATTTGCTGTTTGGTATTAATAGCGACCTTTCACTCTGGATATTCTCAAAATGTAGAGTCATTCGGAGTTTTTGGAGGCTTCAACGTGCCTGTCACCTTTGATGAAGGACTTAATAAAGACCTCCGCTATGAAGGTAAGGTAACTTTTCGCGCCACACCGGTGGGTTTCACTTACGGTTACGACCATGTGGGCTTCGGATTTGTGCTCACTCCTTCTTTGACTAAAATTGGTCAGCAATTTTTAATAAAGAATACTGTAGGAGGTGATGTAGGCACACGTGACGTACAAATGGATTATTTCAATTTGCCGGTAGCCTTAAAACTCCACTTGAATGATCTGTCATTCTTCCGCTTAAGTGCAGTAGCCGCAATCAACTTTACCTACCTGCTCAATGGAAGAGAAACAATCTCCTATTCAGCATCTAAGCAGAAGTACCCATCGAGTGTATTAATACCATCAGAACCAGGTTATACAGAAGTGTTTGATGGTGTGCTGGTACCTGAGGTGAATAATCTTGAGTATGTAAGCAAAGATCAATACAACGCATTTCAACTTTTTGCAGCAGTAGGACTGCGCTCCGACTTTGACCTTAGTGATGACTGGAGTTTAAATTTTGATGGAAGAGCCAATTTTGGGTTGTTTGATCCTCGTAAGAAAGACTACATAGAACAACTGAAACAAACCAGTGGTGCACCTGATCTTTATGGCACCCGTCATGAGATTTACTTATCTGCTGAAATTGGAATTGCCAGGATTATCCAAATCAAAAAGAAGTTTGAAGCCAAGCGCTCCAGCAAACCATTGGTGGGCACGAGACCTTCTGCTCCAAAACAGAATCACAAAAAGATTCTCACCAAGAAGAAGAAAAAGAAGAATTAAAAAAAGCCTCATTACCGAGGCTTTTTACTTTTAAGGTTATCCCAATATAATTTGTTCTTTGATAAAAGGTTGCTTGTAAAAGCGTTTGCCTGTCGCCTTGGCAATGGCATTAGCAATAGCGCCACCTGCTGGCGGTAGTGCCGGCTCTCCTAATCCTGTAGGGTCATTGGTGCTTTTCACAAAATGGACCTCCACCTCTGGTGCCTCCTTCATTCGTATCAGTCTGTACTTATCAAAATTCTTGGTCTGAGGCTGACCATTCTCGAAAGAGAAATCGCCATACATAGCATGGCCTATTCCATCAATCACACCACCCTGTACCTGATTAATAGCCGCCACTGGATTCACTACTATTCCGCAATCAATTGCACACACCACTCTTTTTACCACTGGAGTATTACCTTGCATCACTACCTCTGCCACTTCGGCTACATACGTATTGTGCGAGTAATAAGTGCTAAAGCCCTGATACACTCCTTCTGGTGCATTACCCCAATTGGATTTCTCAGCGGCTAGTTTTATTACACCTACAGACTTATCCACATCATATTGCAATTCCCCTACCGGGTTTTCCTTGGCTCTGGCAAACAAATCCAACCTAAATTGAACAGGGTCTTTTCCTAATTCGCTGGCCAATTCATCAAAGAAGCTTTGCTCAGCGTAAGCCAGGAAATTGGTGATAGGTGCTCGCCATGCTCCTGTAGTGATATTACTTTCCAGATTATGTGATTCAACCAGATAATGATCTAGTGTAGAGGCTGGGAAATTATTTTCTCTTGTAGAATTCCCCATGTTCACCCCGGCACCTACCAAATGATAAGCCACCATATTACCATCTTTAATGGCTGCTTTGAATTTGTACTTAGAAGCCGGTCGATACGTTCCTGCTGTCATGTCGTCTTCTCTGGAGAACACAACCATCACAGGTGTTTTGGCTATTTTAGATACTTCTGCCGCTTCCAATGCAAAGTCTCCATATAGTCTTCTTCCAAATCCACCGCCCATACGTGTCATGTCTATGGTCACTTCCGATTCGGGTCTTCCTAATAGTTCTGCAATCTGGCTTCTGGTGCGTTCTGGTGTCTGTATAGGCCCTATGAACTCCGCCTTTTCCGCTGTTACATTGGCGTAGAAATTCATGGGCTCCATCGCATTATGAGGAAGAAAGGGCGCCTCATATACTTTTTCAAATACTTTGTCTGCACTGGCAAACTGCGCCTTGGCATTTCCATCCGATCGTTTAGGCTCCGCAGCCTTCTTATCCAGAAGCGCGCGCATAGTCTTATCATGATAGGAAGTGCTTTCTAACATCGTATCTTTTTCCCATTCCGCTTTCAAAGCACGCTGTCCCTTCATGGCCGCCCAGGTAGATTTAGCTAAAACGGCCACTTTGCTTCCAAACTGGATGACATCACTCACTCCATTTACTTTACGCGCCTCCGCATCATCAAACGATTTTAGCTTTAAACCAAACGCTGGTGGTCTCAATACCACCGCATATTGCATCCCTTCCTTTCTGGTATCCAATCCAAATAATGGTTGACCAGTAATGATTCCGTCTATGTCTACGTTTCCGCGGTCAGTACCAATTATTTTATATGTCGATGGGTCTTTCAATTTTACTTCTTCCGGCACAGCCATACCCGCGGCCATAGTAGCAATCTCACCGTAACTCAACTTGTCACTGCCATGCATCACATAGCCCTCTGCTGTAGTACAATCTGCTGCGTTCACATTCCATTGTTTTGCCGCTGCATTTTTTAGCATTTCCCGAGCAGTCGCCCCTGCCATACGCAAACTTTGCCACCCTTGTCTAATCGACTGGCTTCCTCCTGCTACTTGTCTGGTGAAGCTTACTGAATTAAGAGGAGCTTGCTTAACGATTACATCCTCCCACTTCACATCCAGCTCTTCTGCAATGATCATGGGCATAGAAGTCTTTACATTTTGTCCCACTTCAGGGTTAGGCGACATGATGGTGACTTCACCGTTGTCGGCAATGGACAAGTAAGCGTTCAGGTCAAACCATGCTGAGGGCATGGCCTTGGTCGCTTCAGAAGGGCTGCAGGCAGCCAACCAACTGAAACTTAGCATAAGACCTCCACCTCCAGCTATTGACGCTTTTAAAAAGGATCTTCTATTATATGTTGTTTTAATAATTGACATGGCATCAGTAATTTAAGAGGTATTATAATTTACTAGAGGCTGTTTTAATAGCCGCTTTGATCTTGAGGTAGGTACCGCAGCGGCACAAATTCCCGTGCATCGCGCTATCAATTTCCTGATCAGATGGCTTAGGGTTATTGCTAAGCAATGCGGCTGCATTCATAATCTGCCCAGCCTGACAATAGCCACATTGTGGCACATCGTGCTCACGCCATGCTTGCTGCACGGCATGATCCGCTTTCTCGGAAAGTCCTTCTATCGTAGTCAGTGCCTTGTCCCCTACCACAGAAACTGGAAGTGAGCAAGAACGTACGGCTGTTCCATCCAGGTGGACAGTGCATGCACCGCATTGACCGATACCGCATCCGTATTTTGTTCCTACTAAATCGAGGGAATCTCTAAGCACCCACAACACCGGGGTGTCAGGATCTACCTCCACTTGAACCGATTTGCCA
>JAGQYK010000063.1:8433-21223 GCA_020436125.1 Cyclobacteriaceae bacterium
GGTGTCAGGATCTGCCTCCACTTGAACCGATTTGCCATTGACACGCAGCGTATAAGTTGCCATAGTAATAGGATGTTTTGTTGTTTTGTGATTGTAAGGTTCAATATACTACCGATTAAACGCTTTTCATAGGCATATTTTGTTAACAAACTGCGAAATAAGCAGGGTATTAAGGCCCCGCACCCCCTGATTCCCCTATATTTCCGGCAGGCATCCATCTAATTTTGGTCATTATTATATCAGTTCAGGTTAATATTTGAATTTGGGTAAGTATTTCCAGCCATTTCGATGTAATATTTTTTTACTTTTCATAACAATTTTGTCTTTCCCTACCGATGGAGTAAACCCAGGGTAAATAAACATAAAACAGATTGTAAATACCTATTTATCAGTGTGTTGAAGAATATCACGAGCTGAACGCTTGGGATATCCTTAAATTTAAAGATTGCCAATCATCAAATTTTAGATAAGTATTTCCCGAATTATTACGTGTCCATTGAGTAAGTTTAATCCGAATTGATTAACTTTATGCATATTAAATGAGCCAAAATTATGTCAAAAAAAACGTTTAAAGACCGCCTCTCTTATCTGTTGAAGCATTATGACATCCGCGTGATGACACTAGATGCAAAAGCAGGATTGTATCACGGACAAACTGGAAGCTTCCTACGTGGTGACACGGAACCAAAGCTTTCCACTATCATTAAGTTGTCCAAATTTTTCAAAGATGTTTCTTTGGAATGGATGGTTCTTGGAAAAGGAACTCCATTCAAGAAGTAAACAACCAAGAAATACCTTTCAGCAAGTGGTTTAACCGTCACACAGCTGAAAGGTATTCTTACACCATCTACACTCAGGAGAGCTTCTTATCCACTGATCCCAGTTCATCTTACTCTCCACGTAATACTTTTATCGGTTTTACAGCCGCAGCAGCAACCGCTTTTGATATCACGGTAATCAGCACTACGCCCAAGGATACGATCAGCCCAACTACAAAATACCAAGCACTCCATCCAATGCGGTAGGCAAAACCCTGAAGCCACTGATTCATAATTCCGTACGTCACTGGCACAGCCACCACAAAGGAAGCAATTACCAGTATCAGGTATTCTTTGCTTATCAATTGAATAATGTTGGACACGCTGGCACCCATTACTTTCCGCACACCTATTTCCATCAGGCGCTGTTCAAGTATAAAGGTGACCAATCCATACAATCCCAACATTGCTGTAATGATGGAAAGGATAGAGAAAACATAAAACAACCGACTCATGCGCTGTTCTTTGTCATACACATGCTGAATGGATTCATCAAGAAAGTGAAATGCAAATGGTTTTTCAGGTTCTAATAATTTCCAGGATTTCTCCATTGCAACGAGGGCTTCTCTATTTCTCCCCTGCTCTACCTTTACGGCCGCATACCAAAAGGGCCTACCAAACCAGATGATGATGGGATCTATCTGTTTTTGTAAGGGCTCAAAATTAAAATCCTTTACTACACCGATCACCCGTCCATCTGCGCCTTTGTTCCAGGTATGATTAATGGCTTTTCCTATAGGGTCATCCCATCCGAATGCTTTGGCAGCGGCTTCGTTGATGATAAATCCACTCATTGAGTCAGAGGCGATGTCGGGAGAGAAATCTCGACCCGCTACCAACTCGAGGCCCATCGTATTTACAAAATCATGGGTCACATTCAATATTTTCACAAACTGATCCTCTTCTCTCCCTTCAATTTTGAAACTCATGAATTGAACTTCCCTTCCAATAGGCTCCGATACGGAAGTCACACTGGCTATGGCAGTTTCATTCAATAAAGTGTTTTTGAAAGTGGTATACCCACCCCTACTTAGTTGAGTGCCCCGAATAGGTAACATCACTACGTGCTCCTTGTCAAAACCCAGCGGACGGTTGTTGATATACCTGAGTTGCTCACTGACCACAATCGTTCCGATGATTAAGAAAATAGAGATGGCCACCTGCACACCAATCAATACCTTTCTAAAGGCAGTCCCCCCAACTCCAGGTTTCCATACCCCTTTGAGTACACGCTGAGGCTCAAATGAAGACACAAAGAAGGCGGGATATGCCCCAGACACTATTCCAATAAACACTGCAAATAGCAGTACGGCAATCAATATCCATTGATCTTGCATCAGGGATAAGCTGATCGGCACACCCAGCATTTCAGAAAATATTGGCAGCACAACAAGCGTACCCGCCACAGCTACTACCAAAGCCGCGATACAGGTAACTACCGCTTCCAATAAAAACTGAAAACGCAATTGAGCACGCATTGCCCCAAGCACTTTGCTGATACCTACCTCCTTGTACCTGCGTGTGGCGGCAGCCATAGCGATATTAATAAAGTTGATGCTACTAATTATAAGCACCAACATACCAATGGACGCAAGAATAAAAAGATTCTTCCTGTCGCCATTCTCAGAGATATCTGTATTGTAATCAAATTCGGATCGGAGATGTACATCTTCCAATGCCTGCAAATAGAATTTTAGATTATACGCTTTAAAAGTGTCTGGCGTTTTTTCTTCCGCCAGGGCATTGACACCCGCCTCAATTTTTTCAATGGCACTGCCATCCGGAATGTAGAGGTAATCCCAAAACCAATCTACCTGATAACTTTCAAGAACGCCTGATCCCGTACTGCCAAATACGCCTGAGAAAGCCAGGCCCGTCATGGGAATAACAAAATCAAATTGCAGGTGGGTGTTGGAGGGCAAATTCTCAAGCACTCCCGTTACAGTCATTTCCGTGTCATTGAAGCGCAATGCTTTACCAAGTGCATTCTTCTCACCAAAATACTTCTCTGCCATTTGCTGCGTAAGCACCACTGCATTCGGTTCGTTGAGTGCAGTCGCTGCATTTCCTGCCACAAACGGAAAGTCGAACAAGGAAAAGAAAGTGGAGTCTGCAAAAATTACTCCGTCTTCATAAAAGACTTTCTCTTCACTGCGGAAGGTTGGCTGCTGACGGGTGTACTTATAATTAATGATACGAGTATATTCTGCTACCTCTCCAAAGCGTGCCTTCAACTCCGGCCCGATAGGCGCATAGCTGGTAGGAATAGTGTTTGTATTCCCTCCTACTGTGGAAGACATTGTCACTCTATAAATGGATTCCGACTTACTGAACTGCGTATCAAAACTCAATTCATGTTTTACAAACAGGGCAATGACCAGAAAACACATGAGGCCAATGGCTAATCCTATCAGGCTAATAAAGGTGTGTAATCTGTACTTCAACGCATTGCGCCACATGATCTTAAAAATATTGTTAAGCATAAGACGTGTGTTATAATTAATTGCATAAAAACTTTCTTCCCTCAGTTGCCCCAGCTGCTTTTCAGTGGTGGCCTTCAGTACTTTTTCATAAGCTTTCTTAAAAGGTAATCCACTTTCCATCTCTAGTTCCACCTCACAACAGACATGGTCAACGAGCTCATCGAGGAGTATCCCCTGTGCCAGGCCTTTTTCCCTTAGGTCCTTACGGATATAGCGGATATCGTGATAGTCCCACTTCATGGTTTGAGCACCAGGTTCAGGGATTTGGTGAAAGTAAAGTACTCGGCAATCTCTCTCTTGGCGGTTTTCACGCCCTCTTTGTTTAAGGAGTAATACTTTCTGGCGCGGTTATCAATGACGACCGTTTTGGCAACCAGGATTTTCTCAGCCTCCAGTTTATGAAGTGTTGGGTAGAGTGCCCCAAAGGTGAGTTCAATTTCATCATTGGTCAGTTCTTTTACCCGTTGGGTAATTTCATACCCATACATGCGGGTATTTTCTGCCAGAAGTTTGAGTACAATAAGGCGTAAAGTGCCTTTGATCAGATCTTTTTTAGGAGCCATATCCCGTATACGGGTTATATATAAGAAAGTTATATATACAGGCTCTATTTTATTGATAAGTTGTTCCTCACAGGCAATTAGGTGGGTGTTCTAGGGTGGTTAGGGCACAAAAAAAACCCTGCAGAGAAATAACCCTATTTATTTTGAGGTAAGATAATAGTAAAAGTGGACCCTAATCCTTCGTAGGTAGTTAAATGGATTGAACCCTTTAATTTATCAACCGCATTTCTTACCAGAAATAAACCAAGTCCGGCTCCTTTTGATGATGCTGTCCCCCTGAAGAATAAATCAAATACGCTCCGCTTCACATCTTCAGGAATTCCAATTCCATTGTCCTCTACCTCAATGATGATATCATCTTCTCTATTATAATCAGCTGTAATTGTAATTTCAGAATCAGATCGATCTAAATTATAGTAAAGCAGTGAATTTTCCACAAGGTTATGTACAATATGTTTAATGAGATTTCTATCACTGGAAATAGGTGATAGCAGTTGATTGAATACTTTTATTTTAAATCTTTTAAAATCGGGCAAGCGAGAGAGCAATTGGAGGACTTCGTTAATTACATCACCGATTAGAAAAGGTTTTAACTCGAGATGCTGATTCCTGATGTCCATCACATTTGTAAGCTTCAATAGCATACTACTCTGCTTCCTCGTTACCTCACCTATTAGCTTAAAATAAGACAAAGCAACTTCATCTTTAACATCTTGTTCCGCCAAATTGGTCAAACCTTCCACTGTAACAATCGGACTCCTAAGATCATGATAGGCTTTATAGATAAATGTTTCCAACTCTCTGTTGGCTCGCTGCAATTTCAACTCTTTTTCACTGATATCTGTAATATCAAGAGATATACCATAAATCCTTAATGGTTTCAAGGACTCGGCAAATTCAAACTGTCCCACAGAAAGCAGATGTTTAACTAACTTTTTCTTCGTCACTATACGGTGCTTATGTGTAAACGGCTTTAAATTCTTAATCGATTCATTAAAGATTTTTCTTACCTCCACTTTATCTTCCTTATGAACATACTTAAGCAATAAATCAAGAGATGGCTTCACAGAATCAACAGGCAAGCCCAAAATATTATACATCTCATGCGACCAAACAGTACGTTTGGTAGTAAAGTCATATTCCCAATGACCGAGGTGGCTAATATGTTGTGCCTGTTGAAATCTATTCACGGTGCGCTTCAAGGAATCAAGCGCATCCTCCAATTCAATACTTCGTTGCTCCAATTTATTGACCAGGTTTGAACTATACTGATGAATGACTTCATACTTATCACTATTAATAACGACAAGATCTTCGGTTGGCGCAGGGTTAGTAAGCACCTCTTCAACAGCACTGAGAAGGTCTGGTAACAGAGCTGGTTTACGGATAAACTTATTGGCTCCCATATCTTTAGCCACCTTTTCCTCACTATGGGACGTAAATGTGGCCGTGTAAATAATAATCGGAATATGGCTTAGGTCTTTATTCGTTCGGATTTTATAGCATAAATAATAGCCATCAATATTAGGCATCAGCACGTCTGAAATAACTAAATCAATCGGCATACCCAACAAAATATCGTAAGCTTCCTTACCATCATTGGCCGTCACCACACGATAACCCTCTACTTCAAAAATGGCTCTCAGAAGCTTCAATGAAGTTGCATTGTCGTCAGCTAAAAGTAATGTCCGATTCATTCCATGATTCTTAAGTAACTCCTTACATCGTCCCCAAAGTTTCGCGTATTAATGGGTTTTGTTATGTAACCCTCAAAACCAACCGAAAGCATACGCTCTTGATCGCCTTTCATAGCATAGGCAGTAAGTGCAATAATTTTAGCTCCCGATATTTTTTCATCTCTAATTTTTTTCATTAGCTGAACGCCATCCATGCCAGGTAGTCCTATATCCATTAATATCAATTCAGGAACACATTCTTTCATATTTTCAAGCGCCTCATTAGCGTCCTTGCATCTACAAATCACAAATCCTTCCAACTCCAACAGGTCAGATGCTAATTTCAGGTTTGCGGGATTATCATCCACTATCATTATTCTCACCTTATTCATTACCGGATAAATGTTAAATCCTCATCAATTCTCATGGCCATATTTACTAAAAAGGTAGTCCCTTCATTTAATTTACTTTCCACTGTAATTTGACCCTTTTGTAATTCCACAAGATTTTTAGTTAAAGACAACCCAAGACCCGATCCGCTATGCTCCTTATTCGACCCAGCATCTAATTGAACAAAAGGAATAAAGAGTTTTTTCATGTCTTCTTTAGCAATACCCTTTCCTGTATCAGTGACCGAAAGTTTAAAATTGTTATTTCCGACAATTAAGGTTTCAATTATTACTTTACCTCCATTTCTATTGAACTTTATAGCATTAGAAAGTAGATTGAATAGAATTTGTCTGAATTTATTCTTGTCCAAAATCACATGACGTACTTCTCCAGATAAATTAGCGATGATCTCTACATTTGATTTATCCGCAATGGGCATCAAGACATTGATAACACCTTCAGTTATCTCAATCAAATCAAATTTTTCTACACTTAACTCAGCTTTCCCTGCCTCAATCTTTGAAAGATCCAGCACATTATTAATCAACTGCAAAAGATGACTTCCTCCAGCATGTATATCTTTGAGATACTCTAGCTGCTTTTCATTTAATGCTCCCATCCTTTTATCGATGAGCAATTCTGAGAATCCTAAAATAGCATTCAGTGGCGTGCGAAGTTCATGGGACATATTAGCCAGAAAATCACTTTTCAAACGGCTCACCTCAAGGAGTTTTCTCTCCGTGATATCGATAATAGATGCCAAAACAAGGGTTCCTTCTGCTGTTTCAATGGGATTGAGCCCAATTTCAACAGGGAATTCACTGCTATCATTTCTAGTTGCAAAAAGATCTCTTCCAGCTCCCATGGCTCTATTTTGCGGCTTTGAAAAAAAGGCGTTTTTAAACCCAAAATGACCCATTCTATACCTAGCAGGTATTAATATCTCTACATCTTGTCCTATCAGTTCTTTTCTTTGGTAGCCAAATAATTTTTCAGTTTGACGATTGACTAATGTTATTTTTCCTTCGGTATTAACCAAAACCATTGCGTTAGGTGCAGATTCAACCACCAATCGAAATCTCTCTTCGGCTTTTTTTCGTTCCGTAATATCAATTATGGAAGCCAGTACGTTAACTGCTCCATCAATCTCGATAGGGTTTAAACCTATTTCTACAGGAAACTCTGATTGGTTTTTACGAATAGCATATAAATCTCGTCCCGCTCCCATTGTTCGAGCCTCTGGGTTCTCAAAGAAATTAATACGGAAATGAGGATGCTTACCATTAAAACGAGTAGGAATTAGTGTTTCAACGCTTTTATTAATGAGTTCATCTCTTTGGTAACCGAACAACTTTTCAGCCTCTCTATTTACCAATTCAATCATTCCCATATGATTAACGAGAATAAGCGCATTGGGAGTAGCCTCCACTACCGTTTGAAATCGTTTCTCTACTTGCATCGCTTGTTTCGTTCTTTCGGCTACCTTACCCTCAAGATCCTGATTAAGGTCGAGAAGTTCTTTTTTTGAAAATTGAGCTTCTTCATCTCGCTTATTGAGCAATACAGTATTATGTAGAATAAAAACTAAAAAAATAGCCGTTATACTTAGGATCAATATAGCTGTTCCTAATTCCGTAGAGACATCGCCTGACCAATGTGCTGTTAATCTTAGGAACCCAAGAAATACTGGAAAAATAATGGCTACTGGTATAAGGATGCGCGCAGTAATACTTCCCAGGTAAGGGCCGGTGAACTCCAGCAGGATACCTTTTTCTGGATTTGAAAAAAGAATAACCAAAGACAATAATAAAAATCCTACGGCTGTATGAACGGCCATAGGAATATAGGCCAGATAGGCATAATAAGAATCGACCTTGTAGAGGTATCCTATAATGGAAAATAGACCAATAAAAGCAATTGCTATAGCAATATATTGAGAAGGCAATCTCCCATTTTTTGTTTCAAAATTTAGCAAAAGCAAGGCAATTCCAGATAGCACAAACCCAACAGCAGTATTAATAGCCATACGATTAGATACGAAACCAGAATTATTACTTACACGCTGTGAATAAAGTAGAGTGTCTATTTGAAACGAAAGCCCAAATAATTCCTGAATAAAATGATAACAAGGGATTACAACAATTAGAAGAGTTAAAAGAATACCCATCTTCCTTTTTGTTGCAGACGGTACAGAGGGAGCAAGTAAGAGGCACGACACCCCAGATAGCATAAACAAGATCGCTGTGACGGGGTTCATAGCGACCAATCCCGGCAAAGGTCTTTTTAATAATTCAATATCAAATTGCCACCCTGCAAGTACAAGCAGGGCGATTAGTACAACTACCCAAGAAAGGTAGTTAGACCAATTCTTCAATCGAACGGAGAATGAATCCGACTGGGAAGACTGTGTAAAATTTTCAGCAATTGACATTCGATTCTATCCATTAAGACCAACAACTCAACCGCAAATAATCAACTGGATTACTTTGCCTTAATAATAATATACAAATTAGATTTTAATTCTCTTAGCCTTGGTTTAAGGTTTTGGTGAATTTTCATTTTCTATTTTAAGGTAATAGGTCCTTACGAAAGTAGGTAGAAATCTACAGATAGCACTAATTCACTATGAACACCAGAATATTAAAATTTAAAATTTGTTTTGTCATTTGTTACAATCAAAAACGTACATGTAAGATTTACTAAGAAAATGCATAGACATTAAAAAATAAGTAATATTCATCAGTATTTTATAAATATACGACCTTGGCTTATGTAAGGTGATAGAAGTCTATACTGAATAAATATTTAGAACTACTCCTAAAATAAATTAATCAAAACGCTTTCTTTAACCTTACTTCTACAAAAAGAGGATTATACCTGAACCGCAGTTAATCTATTGGGCTGATGATATTTTCTACAGCAACATTCAGGCGTCTTCCCTATCCGCACAGAGAGTCTCAGTTACAATAACTTTTTCCTTATTAATCCCTTCAACCGATTTGCAAACTGGTCGTCTATCATTGCTGCCTCAAACAACCATGCCCGCACTTGTTGCTCATCAAGGTCCTTCAGTGATTTAAAATACATTACATACACCTGCTTCCGACCTTCTGCCAATAGAGTACCCTCTTCATTCGACATCAGATACCCCTGGTTAAATCCAAGTGCTGTGCCCTTCTCATTTTGAGTTTCGGAGGTACGGCCTTCCTTCCAGAGTACCGATGCAGGCCAGATGTAACATATTAGTTTGTTGTGCCGGTAGAATGGAAAATCCGCATCATCGTATATATGTTCTGTTGCCTTTGGAATACACTCCAGGATTAAGGTACGGAGGCGTTTGACAAGTACCTGTTCCGCTCTCGGAAGACCAAACAGAATTTCATCAAAGGATCTTGAGTTTTTGGGCATCTTTATAAAGTTAAAGATTGCTCCCCACATTACAAGTCATACTATCCACAGCCTGATCCCTTGCACTTCAACCCAAAGCTATGGTCATTCAGAACCAGCCTTCGCACTATCTCATCCTATTGAGAGCAAGTTAATTGGTGGTCTTAATTAGCAGACCCAACGATGAAATACAAACCACCCTTTTACGTCATTCAGAAGGAGCGATAGAGGCTTGTGGGCTGAGCGACTGAATATCCCATGGCTATGAAAAATATAATGATTTCACTACTACTTAGCTGCTTAAGCAAGAGTCTCTAGGCCATTCCTCAGCCGAGAGACCAGTGCCAGTTGCTTTGATAATCTAGTTTAGGAAAAGTCATATATATTTTCTAAGTTTATTACTACCAGCCTGATGTTCTATATAATTAGTTAACCTGAGATGAAAGCAATATTATTTACGCTCATTTTCTCTGGATTATCTTTATTAGCCAACGGTCAAACAGTATATAAGACAAGAACTGGGAGTAAATATCACACTTCATCTCATTATTCGACCAGCAGTACGCCAATCTCTTTAGATGAAGCAAGTAAGTTAGGTCTTGGGCCTTGTGCTGTATGTAAACCTAGCAGAGATGAATCAATCCAAACTGCTCCGGGAGATGTTGCGAAGCCTACGGAACCGAATAAAAACGCAATATCAAAGCAATGTAAAGGAATTACAAAGGCTGGCGCAAGGTGTAAGAGAATAGTAAAGGGTGGAAGTTATTGTTATCAACATTCAAATTGAATATTGTTAAGATGAAAACTACATAGGCACGAGTCTCACACGTGCCTTTTCACAGCCAGAAGACTCGCGCCAGGTAAGGTGCTTTCCTCTGGTTCTGTCCGTTAGGTTTACCCAATCACACAATTTCTATGATCACATACCCATTGATATAGTGACCTTTACATTTTAAATAATCAAACCATCAAACACGACATCATATCCACTGGTGATCTCGAACAATTTCCTCCACCTGGCACAAGTTATGGTGATGAAATATATTCCATCATTTTCATGAATAGCTCTACGAACAGGCATGTTTGAAAATACTGAATATCTGAGAATTTTGATGATATTTTCTACAGCTACATGTGTGCGTCTTTCCTAGCCGCAGAGTCCGCTTCCCCACAGGCCATCCCACAGAGACTCTGCGGAGAATTAATCCATTTGATTAATCAAATTATTTCAAATACCCCCTCCCCATTGCCTGAGTTTTCAGAGTCCATAAAAAAGTGGAAATTAGCTAGCATGGAGAAATACCTAATGCTATCTTTAGTGCCCTATTGTACCAAAGGCAAGAGACTATAAAAGTTAATTATCGACTAAAGGAGATTTATCATGAAATTGATTTTAGTTATAACCATATTAATTCACATTTCCGCAAGAATAGCGATTGGACAAAATGTAAGTCAAATTCAGACTCAAATAGATAGTCTTATCGAGCAGAAAAGCTCATTAGAAACTAAACTCTACAAAATAAATGGCGAATTGGTTGAACTTAACTCAAAGATAAGCCAGTTGAAGATAAAAGAGGATGCAGATAATGGCTTTGAGATTTATTCTATAAAGGAGGATGATGTTTATGAAAGTGCTGATGTAAGTTCTAGGAAACTAGGTAAAGTCCCAAAAAATATAACCCTATTAGCATACGAAAGAAGAGGGCATTACTACAGAATTGAGTACAATAATGGAGATGCTTGGGTTTTTGATTATTATTTTGAGACGAAGGATCAACAAAAGACAAGGTTAGATTCTGAAAAAAAGAGGCAACAACAAAAACTGGCCAATCAGAAAGCTCAAAACCAAAGTAATGAGGCTAGGAGGTCTCGATTAATCACATTATTCGGTGAAGTTGATGGTTCCAAAATCTATCAGGGTAAAGTATGGCTAGGAATGACAGATACGATGGCATTGCATAGTAAAGGAACTCCTAACGATATTAACAGATCAGTAGGAAGTTGGGGCGTACATGAACAATGGGTTTACTCCTCATTAATTCTATACTTTGAAAATGGCAAACTAAAAAGCTGGCAGGATTGATGGGTCTAAGAGCAAAGTCAGCCTTAAAGTTTAAATTAAGTAAATTAGATTCGCATTAGGGTTCGCAGGAATATAAAATAAAAATGCAACTAACTGACTAACAATTAGTTGCATTTATTTTAAGTAGTCCGTACGGGAATCGAACCCGTGTTGCCAGAATGAAAATCTGGTGTCCTAACCCCTAGACGAACGGACCTTTTTTCAAGTTTTCCCCTAAAGAGCCGCAAAGATATAATTCAGGTACACATTAACAAAAACCACCCTGCTTTTTTTAAGACTAAAGCGACTTATTCCGTTGGTTTTGGGGCTCCATAGTTTTATTTTTGCGTCTCAATTTTTAACCCTTTATATCAATGACAAGAGTTGCAATTAACGGATTCGGACGGATTGGGCGCCTTTCATTTGTGGCCTTACTCGCCAAGAAAAATGTGGAAGTGGTTGCCATCAATGATTTGACAGACACCAAAACCCTGGCTCACCTTTTAAAGTACGATTCGGTACATGGAAAGTTTAAGGGCACCGTAGAAGCCACCAGCGACTCCCTCATTGTAAACGGTAAAACCATCAAAGTAACCGCAGAACGCGACCCGGCTAAATTACCCTGGGCTGCTAATAACATCGATACCGTGCTGGAGTCTACCGGTAGATTCGTAGACGAAGCTGGCGCTGGTGCTCACATTACGGCAGGAGCCAAAAAAGTGGTGATCTCCGCTCCTGCCAAAGGAAACATCCCTACCATTGTGTTGGGGGTGAATGAAAACACATTAAAAGGTGATGAGAAAATCTTCTCGAATGCCTCATGTACTACCAACTGCCTTGCACCTATGGCCAAGGTATTGGATGATAACTTCGGTATCGAAAAAGGATACATCTCTACCATCCATGCTTATACTTCAGATCAAAGCCTTCAGGACTCTCCTCACAAGGATTTGAGAAGGGCCAGAGCAGCAGCGGTGAGTATCATTCCTACCTCCACAGGAGCTGCTAAAGCAGTAGGTTTGGTATTGCCCCACCTCAACGGAAAACTAGATGGTATCGCCATGAGAGTACCTGTTCCAGATGGTTCATTAACTGATCTTACCGTATTGCTTAAAAAAGAGACTACAAAAGAAGAGATCAATGCCGTCATGAAGAAAGCTGCAGCGTCTTCTATGAAAGGCATATTGGAATACACGGAAGACCCTATCGTGTCCATCGACATCGTTGGCAATCCTCATTCTTGTATCTTCGATTCAGCCCTTACTGCCTGCAGTGGCACTTTTGCAAAAGTGGTAGGATGGTATGATAACGAGGCCGGATACTCCAGCCGCATTGCAGACGTGATTGAGAAATACGGAAAGTAATATATTCAAGGTTTAAAGTTCAAGGTTTAAGGTTTAAGGTTCAAGGT
>JAGQYK010000064.1:0-9175 GCA_020436125.1 Cyclobacteriaceae bacterium
CCTGAACTTCGAGGGAAAGGTGACCGGAGGAAAAGCCACCTATGCCTATGCCTTTAGTCACAGCCAAACTAGCAGCACTAAGTTGGCAGCAAAACTTTTGCAGATGGACTACAAAGTGGCCTACACCCTGCAAGCCACTCAGGTAGATGGCGTGCAACTGGGAAAAGGAACGTATCTGGTGCGCGTAGACCGTAGCCCTGAGGATGTTCACGAAACAATTAAAAAATTAGCGAAAGAATTGGGAGCAGAAGTGAAAGCGTTAAATACGGCTTGGGGCGAGGGGGGCATTTCGTTGGGGTCAAAATATGTGGCCTATTTGCAAAAGCCAAGGATCATGGTGATGACACAGGAGCCAACCCGCGCGGTGACCTATGGTAGCGTGTACAGTGTGTTGACACAGCGTTTCGGTTTGGACTTTACACCCGTGCGTACTTCCATGTTCAATGATATCAATCTGTACCGTTATAATGTGATCATTTTTCCCGATGGCAGTGCAGCCGATTACGAAAAGATGTTGGGCAAGGAGGGAATTGCTGAATTGACCAACTGGATTAAGAATGGCGGCACATTCATAGGACTGAAGGGAGGCGCTGCATTTACGGCCAGAAAAGAAGTGGGCTTGTCGGATGTGGAGCTGGTAGCTCAGCAAAATAATGATTCAGGAAAAGCCATTGAAAATGTGGCAGGTTCGATGTTTAAAGCGGAAGTGAACAATGATTACTACTTAGGAATGGGCTATGGAAAAGAGATAGGTGTCCAGTTCAGAGGGAATTATCATCTTTCCCCCACTGTGAAAGGGACGAATGTGATCACCTTCAAACCTCAGGGACATATTTCAGGGCATCAATGGGATACGACAGAGAATGACCTGGCGGGAAAATTATACCTCGCGGATATTCCGCATGGTGATGGTCACGTCATATTATTTGCCAACGACCCCACCTTCCGTGCTTACTGGAGAGGTCTAGACCGACTTTTTGTAGGAGCCATTATTCTACCAGGCGGATTTTGAAATAGCCAATCTCATCTTTCAACTAGCGCGGTGTTACTTCCGCACCCGACACCATTCTATTACTTAAATAGTATGTCTTGTCCTGAAATAGGTTTACACAAAGTAAATCTATGAGATAGCGCGTGTTTATAACGCGTGCTTCATATCCTTCATATCCCTAGCCATCCTAGCCATGGAATTAAAACCATTTGCTCGTTGAGATGTTAATAAGGGAAAGAACCAATACCTATGAACAAATCAACCCTTATTATTGCTGGCGTGGTTGTGTTAATACTGGTAATTATTTTCATCTTTTATATGACCATGGGCAATACACCACAGCAACCTTATAAAGAAGTCAGGAAAGTAGGGGATATCGAAATTCGATACTATCCCAAAGCATGGATGGCTACAGTTAAAAGTGAGGAAATCACTTATAAAAAGAGCAGCAACAACAACTTCCAAAAACTAGCAGCTTATATTTTTGGAAGCAATCAAGGGAAAAAAGAAATTGCCATGACAGCGCCTGTCCGTATGGATTTTGAAGAGACCCAATCCGAGATGAGTTTTGTGATGCCAGAAGGATATACAATAAAAAACTTGCCTGCACCCTTGAGCAACGAAATTCAGCTACATGAATCAGAAGCAGAATATGTAGCGGTTCTTCGTTTTGGTGGATATGCATCGGATGATAAAATTGAAGAAAAGAAAAAACAATTGTTCGCTGAATTGGAATCCATGGGAATTCAACACAACAACAAAATTCACTACCTGGGCTACAATGCGCCATGGGATATCGTCTTCCGTAGAAATGAGGTGGTAGCCACCATCAGTAGGGAAGATGCTTTAAAAGAAAGTAATGAACGCTTCAACTAATTAACGTGATGTCATCAAAATTGATCATTAGTTACCTGCTTACCACCGTTGTTTTCTTTGCTATCGACTTATTGTGGTTGGGTGTGATTGCAAAAGGATGGTACAGTAAGTACTTAGGCAATTTGCTAAGCGACCAGGTCAACTGGACTGCGGCCATTATTTTTTACCTGCTATTTATCGTAGGCATTTTTATCTTCGCCATTCTGCCTGCTGTAGACAAGGCTTCGTTAAGCAAAGCAATTGTGATGGGTGCCCTGTTCGGTTTTTTTACCTACGCTACCTACGATCTTACCAATTTGGCCACACTCAAAGGCTGGCCATTAAAGATTGTATTGATTGACATCACGTGGGGTGTTGTTTTAACAGCCACAGTAAGTGCAGCTGGTTATACAATTACGCGATGGATCAATTCATAAACTTATGGTTGTCCGCTGCGATTATCCTATGGGTGTATGCGACCGGATGGTTTATAGTATCAGTCATCCTCCAACGAAACGACATTGCCGACATCGCCTGGGGTCTTGGCTATGGTTTGCTATGTGGGTGGTTATTCCTGACGCAACCCACTGGTGCTCTCAACTTGTTGTTATATGTATTGGTTGGCCTTTGGGGTGTGCGGTTGAGCGTTCATATCTTTCTCCGCAATCGGGGAAAAGGGGAAGACTTTCGATACAAGCAATGGCGCAACGAGTGGGGTAAATCCTTTTACTGGAGATCCTACCTGCAAGTGTATTTGTTACAAGCATTTTTCTTGTTGATCATCAGCACCCCCTTCTTATGGGCTTCCTTGTCGACTGACAGTTGGTCAATGTTGACAGGAATAGGGTTGAGCATCTGGATAATAGGTTTTCTTTTTCAAAGTATTGGAGATTATCAATTGGCACGATTTGTCAAAACAAAACAGCCGGGTGAAATCATGCAGAAAGGATTATGGAAGTATTCCCGGCATCCCAATTATTTTGGAGAGATCTTAATGTGGTGGGGTATTTATGGTATCGTGTTGCAGTTACCCAATAGTGGGTGGACCATCATTAGCCCAATAACCATCACCCTGTTGCTTGTCTTCGTTTCAGGAGTGCCCATGTTGGAGAAGAAATACGCGGGCAACGTTGCCTATGAAGCTTATAAGAAGCGCACTTGGGCGCTCGTTCCAAAATTATGGTAATGGAATAGCCCATCCAGCGCAAAAGCTTCTTTCGTGTCTTACAGGCACCCTAACCATTGTTGATGTTCTTCACCAACAAAAGATATATCCACAAAGCCTTTCTTTTGTCAGATATATTCATTATACTATAATATATGGATTTTCTCTTCTAGCGCCTTATCCCTCCTCTTGCAGCCTTGCCGCCTTTCTGGTGGATTAAGCATGCCACTGATAAGAAAGAGTATTCAGAGTACTGTACGGCCTTAAAAAAATAATTCTTACCTCAAAACACGAACATGCGTCAATTAAAAATCACCAGCAGAATCACCAACAGAGAAACACAATCATTGGATAAGTACCTTACTGAAATAGCTAAAATAAGCTTGATTTCAGCAGAAGAAGAGGTCAATTTAGCACAACGCATCCGTCAAGGAGATAGCATGGCACTGGAAAAGCTGGTCAATGCCAATTTGCGATTTGTGGTTTCTGTGGCCAAGCAGTACCATCAGGTGGGCATGACCTTGAGTGATCTGATCAACGAAGGCAATTTAGGCCTGATTAAGGCTGCCTCCCGGTTTGACGAGACAAGAGGTTTTAAGTTTATTTCCTATGCGGTATGGTGGATCCGCCAATGTATTCTTCAGGCATTAGCTGAACAATCCAGAATTGTAAGGTTGCCAATGAACCGTATCGGGTCATTGAATAAAATCAATCAAAGTTTCTCTGAATTGGAGCAGAAACATCAAAGGGAACCAACCAATGAGGAGTTGGGAGATGTGTTGGAAATAACACCTGACAATATTGGGAACATTCTCACCCACAGAGGCCGCAATTTATCAATGGATGCGCCTATGGGTAATGATGGTGACGCAGGTAACTTAATGGACGTAATGCCTGATGGCGATGCAGTAGCTCCCGATGCCAGTTTGATACAAGCATCGTTAGTAGATGAAATTAAGTTGGCGCTGTCTACCTTATCTGAACGCGAGTCGCAGGTACTATCAATGTACTACGGCCTTTCGGGAGGGCATGCTTTGTCGCTGCACGATATCAGCAATCAGTTTGATCTGACCCCAGAGCGGGTAAGACAAATCAAAGAAAAAGCAACACGCAAACTGCGCAGAACCTCCAGGTTAGATATCCTAAGGTCCTACCTGGGATAAATGCGCAAGCATTATTATCCATGTCTGAGGTCGGCTGTTAACACCGACCTCAACTTCACTTTCTAGTGCGATTTACTCATCTTCTGATGTGGAAGTTACTTCCGTGCCCGCTAACCTGGCGTACTTATAACGCTTGCTCAGTGCTGAATTACCTCCATTCAGCCCTATACACCCAACGTTGAAAAGCGGTATATTTGTTATTCATCCAGACAATAGTTGAATGAAACGAAACGACTATATACTCCGGCTTTTCCTGGCTTTATTATTTTGTACTTCTTTCTATACCCAGGCAGTGGGACAGACGGTTCAAAATGTAAAAGCTGTGCAGGAAAACCAAAAAGTACATATCACCTATGATTTAAATGATCCATCAGGAAAACCGTACTTTGTGAAGTTGCTGATGTCTAAAGATGGCGGCACTACATTTGGAGATGAATTAAAATATGTGTCTGGCGATGTGAAAAGTACGCAGCCAGGTAGCGGGAAAAAGATAGTTTGGGATGCAGGGCAGGAAGTTTCCTCTTATAATGGTGATGCCGTTTTTCGGGTGGAGGCTACAGTGTACGAAATAACCTTACCGGCACCTGTTGAAAAAAGATGTGCCAAAGTGGAACTGACAAGTGTGAAAGGGGAGGGAAACAAGATCGTAGTGGATATGATCGTTACCTCGCAGGCAGACTGCACGTCAGGCATAGACAGGCGAAAGGAGTACACCAGCCTGGTTGATACCTCGGGCAATCAGTATCAGGCTACCAGTGGACTATTGGGGGATGCTCAGTTGGATGTAGATAAGAAAATGATTAAGGATGCTCCTGTAAAATCACGGTTAGTATTTGATAACCTGTCATCAGAATTGTCTACGATAGGAGTTTTAAGGATAGGGATATATTCCTTTGGCGGATGCGCTGCCGGATATAGCGATCCGGAAAAGATATTTAGTTTCACCAACGTGCCAGTCTCAAAATAGCATGAAGCGCATTCTGGTTTTTTTGGTTTTTTCTTTTTCCGTGGCTTTAGGTCAGGAAGGGGCAATTTCCGGAGATAGTCCGAAGATAAAGTTGTCAATAGGTCATCAGGCGCAGTTTGTCTCGAGCTCCGGTAAAACGATCGGAGGGAATTCAAATAAGATAAAACTAACACTGAGACCAACAGCTGTAGCAACTAATATACCTGCTACTCCACCAGTTAGAACGACTACGCCTGAGACCGCCTCGAAACCTTCGGAGCAAATAAGTGGTACGCCAAAATATTATTCTCTGATAATTGGGGTGGATAAGTATCAGTTTTCCTCATCCAATCTGCCCAACTTAGATAAGCCAGTGAGCGATGCGAATGCACTCAGAAATGTGCTAATAGAAAAATATTCATTCAGCCCAGATAACTCCATATTGCTAGCCAATCCAACTCGAGCTGATATTATTAAAGCCTTGGAAAACATGGCAAAAAAAATAACCGTTAAAGATAATTTGCTGATTTTTTATGCTGGTCATGGTATTTGGGATGAGCGAATAAAAGTAGGCTATTGGTTGCCTTCGGATAGTAAAACAACGGATAAAAGCAGTTGGATTGCCAATAGTACCATACGAGATTATATTGCAGGTATTCAGTCAAAGCACACCCTACTCATAAGCGATGCCTGTTTCAGTGGAAGCATATTCAAAACGCGAGAGGTAACGACAGAGATCAATGAGTGGGGCATAGCAAAGATCTATCAGTTACCCAGTCGAAAAGCGATGACCAGCGGAACGCTGACTACCGTACCTGACGAAAGTAAGTTCATGCAATATTTTGTGAAGAGACTGAATGAAAATTCGAATAAATACCTAACAGCTAAACAACTTTTTTATAGTCTGGAAGCAGCCGTTCTCAACAACACCAGTACTGTTCCTCAAATGGGTGTCATTCAAGATACCGGTGATGAAGGTGGGGATTTTGTGTTTATAAAAAAGTAACGAATGGATTATAACAGGAAAGTTACTTCCGGGCTCAATGGAGCCAACAATTAGAAATACTAAATACTAAATACTAAATACTAAATACTATTCCTTCCTTCCCAAATACAATACCTCTTTCGCCTCAATACCATACCGGTGGGTTTGCTCTGCGGGGAGGGATGCTGCGAAAGTATGGGCTTCTGCTTTCAGGCCGGAACGGTTGATGCGCTCAGCATAATCTTTTCCAAACTTGCGCACATGATCATCTTGCCCGAATAGTTTTTCTCTTTCTTTCGGATCAGTAATCGAATTGTCTTCCAACGTAACTTCAGGCACAGGTGAAAAAAACGGAACCTGCATCAATGCCCAACCACCTGGTTTCAATACCCGGTGGATTTCCCCCATGGCCTGAATGTCGTCAGCCACATGCTCAAGCACATGATTGCAGAGGACTACATCAAAGTGATTGTTGTCAAAAGGCATCTTGTGGATGTCCATCTTCACTTTGGCTAAGGGGGATTCAAGATCTGCTGTAATATACCCTTCACCATGCTGCGATTCGAAGCGTTGCATAAAGCACGCCTCGGGGGCAATGTGCAAGACGTGGAGGGGAGTAGTAAAGAAATTGGTTTTCTCCTGCAGGTACAACCAGATCAACCGGTGTCTTTCCAGCGACTGACAATGCGGACACAAGGCATTAGGTCTTGGATTGATTCTACCGTAAGGCAAAAAGATACGGTAATGATGTTGGCAGATGGGGCAGGTCACGTTGTTGCCTGAATAAAAAACACCCAATACTTTAAGACCAATACCGCTAACGCGTTGCAGGTACTTCCGCGGAACGAAGCGAATTAAAAAAGAGATGATCTTTTTCATTCAGTTTATAAACCCGTGTAGTTAAACGGAGTAATGACGCGTAAGCGTTCTTTGATTTCCTCCTTTACGTCTAATGATTCCACGAAAGTATGAATGCTCTCTTTGGTGATCTTGCTGTTTTTGCGGGTGAGGTCTTTCAACGCCTCATAAGGATTGGGATATCCTTCCTTCCTCAGAATAGTTTGTATCGCCTCAGCAACCACCGCCCAGTTCTCATTCAGGTCGTGATCAATGGCGGCTTTATTCAATTCCAGTTTGTTAATGCCTCTTGCTAAAGAATGCAAAGCAAGAAAACTATGGGCCAGGGGTACTCCGATATTTCTTAATACGGTAGAGTCGGTAAGGTCGCGTTGTAATCTGGAGATGGGTAGCTTGGCTGACAAATGTTCAAAGAGTGCGTTGGCTAGTCCAAGGTTACCTTCTGCATTTTCAAAGTCAATAGGGTTCACCTTATGCGGCATAGCAGAAGAACCTACTTCACCTGCTTTTATTTTTTGTTTGAAATAGTTCATGGCCACATATTGCCATACATCGCGACTATAGTCAATCAAAATGGTATTGATGCGTTTGAGATTGTCAAACAGCGCAGCCATGTTATCATAGTGCTCAATCTGTGTAGTAGGATGACTTCTCTTTAGTCCCAGGTAGTCAGCTACAAAACGGTTACCAAAACCCAGCCAGTCGATATCGGGGTAAGCCACGTGATGGGCGTTGAAGTTGCCAGTGGCACCGCCAAACTTGGCACTGTGCGGAATGCTTTTCAATTGCGTCAGTTGATTTTTTAGGCGAACCACAAAGACGTCAACCTCTTTGCCTAAGCGAGTTGGGGAGGCCGGTTGCCCGTGTGTTCTTGCCAGCATCGATACATCCTTCCAGGCAACAGATTGCCCTTCTAAGAGTTGGATGGTATTGATGAGCTGGGGTAAGAATTCTTTCTCCAGAAATTCTTTCAGCAATAAGGGGGTTGCTGTATTGTTTACATCTTGCGAGGTAAGGCCAAAGTGAATAAACTCTTTATGGGCTTCGAGTCCTAGCTTATCAAACTCCTGCTTGATAAAATATTCTACCGCTTTTACATCGTGGTTGGTAGTTTTTTCTATGCGCTTGATCTCAAGGGCATTTTCATCATTGAAGTTCTTATAGATAGCACGTATCGCCTCAATCTTATTTCTTGGGAAAGTGGCCAATTCAGGCAGGTTGTTTTCACACAATGCGATGAAATACTCTATTTCCACCAAGACGCGGTACTTCATCAGGCCCTGTTCAGAAAAGTATTCGCTGAGGGGGGCTGTAGTGCTCGCATATCGGCCATCAATGGGGGATATAGCTTTAAGGGATTGTATGGACATGTTTGAATTGAAGTAAGCGGCAAATTTACAAATTTTAGCGCTAAGGGGTTTATTCCAATGGTAAAGGAAATCAGAATATCTTTTATTTCTTTGCGAGAATGAAGATACTGTACATCCTATTGACTTCTTGTTTTGTGCTTGCTGCGTTGCTAACAGAGGCGCAAAATCAGCCCGGCTCTGAGTTTCATATCCACAAGGCCAAAGGGCCTGTTGTTTTAGATGGAGCATTGACAGAAGAAGATTGGCTGTCCAGTGATGTAGCTACAGGTTTTTTTATGAACACGCCATTCGACTCCATTCCACCTCAAAAGGAGACGGAGGTGAGAATGACTTTTGATGATCATAACTTATACCTTGGGCTCACTGCCTTTGATGATAATAAAGAGGTACTCATTCAGTCGCTGCGGAGAGATTTTGATTTTGGTAATAATGATAATATAGGCTTCTATGTAGATACCTATAATGATAGAACCAATGGCTTCTTTTTTAATGTCAATCCTTTCGGTGTGCAAAGAGAAGGCTTGATGTCATCGGGCGGGAATGATCCTGGTGACTACTCTTCTTTTTGGGACAACAAATGGTACACCGCTGCGGCTCAATATGACGATCGTTGGGTGGTAGAGGTGGCTATTCCCTTTAAATCCATTCGGTATAATAATGGCATATGGAATTTTAATATTTTGCGCAATGATGCTAAGCGCAACGAAAGATCCAACTGGATTGAAACTCCGTTGCAATACTTTCCCAGTGCGTTTGCCTTTTCAGGAAAGATGATTTGGGACGACCCTGCACCTAAGCCAGGAATGAATATTTCTTTGATTCCTTACCTGTCGGGTTCTGCG
>JAGQYK010000064.1:9274-21156 GCA_020436125.1 Cyclobacteriaceae bacterium
CGATGCAAAAATTGCGGTGACACCCAGTCTCAACCTGGACTTGACCGTAAACCCTGACTTCTCTCAGGTGGAAGTGGATCAGCAGGTAATCAACCTCACACAATTTGAGTTTGGTTTTCCGGAACGAAGACAATTCTTTTTGGAGAACAATGACTTGTTTGAACAGCCGGGCTTCCCTGATACAAGACCTTTTTTTTCCAGACGAATAGGGCTGGTACGTGATACATCTGGTGTAGTTCAAAGGGTGCCCATACAGTACGGAGCTCGCTTAAGTGGTAAAATGGGTGCGAAATGGAGGGTTGGATTAATGAATCTTCAAACTGAAGACAGACCTTCTATGGGATTGCCCAAGCAAAACTATACCGTGGGGGTACTTCAACGCAACCTTGGTCTTTCCAACATTGGTTTTGTGATGGTGAACAAAGAGTCATTGGGTATTTCTGATTACGATCCTACTGTCTTCTATCATGAAAGTCTGGTAAAGGAAAATGTAATCGGCACTGATACTATAAAATCATTGAGCAGATATAATCGGGTATTTGGCGTTGACTTCAATTTAAGAGGATTGAAAAATAAGCTAAGAGGTGATATGTATTACCATAGGTCTGTTGATGCCGGGGTAACGGATAAAAATTATTCCTTTGGAACTTTTCTGGGATACTATGGAAGAAATATCAGCATACAGCTGGGCCAAAATGGTGCAGGAGAAAATTACAATGCAGAAGTAGGTTTTGTGCCTAAGCTAGGTGTGTTCTCAGGCTATTATTCAGGCTTCAGTCGGGTAGAAGGAAGGTTTATACCCAAGAGCAACAAAATTTCTACCATGGGACCTTACGCAGAAATTAATTTCACCAATATCTCAGAATGGAGAAATCGCGACAAAATCATCAAGGCAGGCTACAAAATAAGTTTTTTTAACACCTCAAGTTTTGATGTAAGTGGAGAGAATAGTTTTCAGCGACTGGTCCGAGACTTCAATCCAGTGGATAAAGATGTGTATGACAGCTTTTTGAAAGGAGAGTCGTATGAATGGAATCGTGCTTTAGTGAGTTACTCCTCGGATCAGCGACCACGCCTTACCTATAAAATTGGGGGAAGCGTAGGATCCTTTTATAATGGAACTAATAACAACATCAATGGCCAGCTGAGTTACCGTTTTCAGCCCTATGGAAGCTTTTCTGTGCAATTCGACTACAACGATATCAACTTGCCCGAAAATTATGGTAAAAAACAATTATTCCTGATCAGCCCCAAATTGGACGTTACGTTCACCGATAGACTGTTTTTGACAGCTTTTGCACAATACAATGACTTTTCTCAGAATGTGAACCTGAACACAAGGTTTCAGTGGAGATTTAAACCTGCATCCGATTTCTTTGTTGTATACACAGAGAACTACTTGTCCAGTAATTTTGTCAATAAGAATAGGGCATTGGTGCTCAAGTGGACCTATTGGTTTAATATCTAAATAGGGTGCAGGAATGGCATCTTTCGACTATTTTTGCCCTAGTTTGTTTGATTTGATCGAAGAAAAATGGCGTTTGGATTATTTAAGAAAAAGGAAAAAAAACAGGAGAGTGGACATGGCCCCCATTACCATGAACTTACTGTAAAAGATATCATCGAGGAAACAAAGGATGCCATCACCATCGTCTTTGATCACCCGGCAGAAAAGAAAATAACATATCGGTCTGGCCAGTTTCTTACCCTTATTGTACCGGTGGGTGGCAAAGAGGTGAGACGGGCGTACTCCCTGTGCTCTTCGCCATTTGTAGATGATACACTGGCAGTGACAGTAAAACGGGTAGATAATGGATTGATGTCCAATCACCTTCCTGATAACCTGAAGAAAGGCGACAAAGTGAAGGTCATGGAGCCCATGGGTCAGTTTGTTACTGAGTATGACAAGTCCAACAAAAGACATTTGATACTCTTTGCAGGAGGATCTGGAATTACTCCGATGATGTCCATCATCAAAAGTATTCTCAATCAAGAACCAGAAAGTATTCTTTCGCTGATCTATTGCAATAGGGATATTGATAGTATCATTTTCAAAGACCAACTGGAAAAACTGCAGACTACTTTCGAGGGAAGATTGCACGTAATTCACGTGTTGGACAACGCCCCGATGAACTGGCAGGGATACTCGGGGCTACTGAATGGTGAGATGCTGGCCAAATTGGTGGAGCGCATTCCTGATTGGGGCAATGATAAAACTACCTATCTGATGTGCGGCCCGGAAGGGATGATGAAAAACGTAGATACTCTGTTGGCAGCACGCAATATTCCAAAAGAGAAAATCTTCAAGGAAAGTTTTGTACAGGGTACGATTAATAAAGAATCTAAAAAGGAAGAAACCGCGCCTGCTGATAATGAAGTAAAGGCAAGGGAAGTAACTATTCGCTACGATGGTGAAGAGTATAAAGTAAAGGTCGAGCCAGATAGCACCATTTTGGAGACTGCCTTAGATATGGGTATTGACTTACCCTACTCATGCCAAAGCGGACTTTGTACCGCTTGCCGCGGAAAAGCTTTGTCAGGAAAAGTAAAACTGGACGAAGAGGAGGGATTATCTCAATCAGAAAGAGATGAAGGGTATGTACTGACTTGTGTAGGACATCCCCTCACGGATGATGTAGTAATTGAAATAGGATAACTACTCATTAATCCACTCCACGGCCTTATCAAAAATCATCGCAGGGTCGTTGACCAATTCATCAGGAGTCAACTGTCCGCGCTGCTCTGTTTCCGTTCTGTCTGCCAGAAAAGCAACAGTGAGGTACAATACAGAACCATCCGAGAGTGCATAGGTCTGATTACCACCTGCTCTTCCACAAGTAAGGGTTCCAAAACTGCGAGCATTGGTTTTGCCAATAAAGGCAATGGCTACCGCTTCCGCAGCATTGGTGGTAGCATGATCCACAAGTACAGCTACTTTGCTATTCGGACTTAACAAGGTATAAGGAAAACTAACGGCTACTACTGCGTTATCATCATAGTGCGCAGCACCATCGCTATATCCAATTGCATTCTTTACATTATCACTATCTACAAAATAACATGCAGTACCATTTCCTAAAATGGGTCCAATTCCCGCAATCATTGGCCACATGTTGCCGCCAGTGTTTCCGCGTAAGTCGATGATCCAACCTTTTAAATCTGCTTTGTCCTGTGCATTGATGTCACCATGCATTTTTTCTGCGAAGATGGCAGCATTTACACCAGTGTTACCAAACGCAGGAACTTTGATATAACCAATGCCATCTGGAACGGTTACTTCAGGAGCCGCAGTATCAGTGCAAGGGGTGCTAAAAGTGAGAGGCTCCCCCAGTCTGGTGATTAAAAAACTCGTTTGATCGTTGAGCTTCTCCAGTGCTAATACAATACTCTCATCCGCATCATCAATAGTGGCTGCTTCGGTGCCTTTCTGTTGCACCTCTAGCCGAAATGCATCCCAGTCGATTGATTTGCGGTTGATATGGTTTGCTTCCATAAAATCCAGCATCTGGTTGAGATATTCCTCTACTGTGGTTTGTTTGAAATAAGGCTCTTGCGTGGAGCATCCGATTTGTACCAACGCCACTATCAATATACTTACGATCGATCTTTTCATGTTCTGTATTCTAACTGGCAAAGCTAATTATTATTGCCTGGTAATCCCTTCTGCAAGAAGGGGGATTTTGGAGTTACTTTACTTTTTGTAATGTAAACCCAGCCAGATCCAGTGCAACTACTTCTCCAGCACTATTAAGTTGAAAAAGTGCGGTTACATCACCGTTCCACTTTTTCTCCATCGGTCCTTTAAACGTGTCAAAGTTCCAGTGCGATAAGGTGGCCTTGTGCATATCGTTAATAGTCACAGTTAATTGATTGCTTGCAACAACTACGATTACTTCACCAAGAAGTTCATCCTGGTAAGTGCCAGCATACGCGGACAACGGTAATGAAGGTTTTGTGTTGGCAACTCGTTTTTCATCCTGAGCTTTTTGTGCAGCTTCTCCAGTTTCATTGAGTCGAGTATAAAGTTTTAGAAAATCGCTACTCCAGTCGGTAGTGCCACCCAGTGCAAAGAGGTCAAAGGCTTTATACATCAGTGCATGACGCACTTCTACGTGATCGGTATTGCCAAATACATACACTGCAATCCTTTCCTCTGGTATCTGTCCGTGAATGGCTATTGATCCAGGTAAACTTCCGGTATGAAAGTTTACTTTTTTTCCTTTGTAATCATGTTGGAACCAGCCCAATCCGTAGGTGGTAAAGTTGGGGTGTGTGAGTTGTGCGGTGGGATAGAATTCATTGGGTGGAACCAGGGTATGAACTTTGGTAATTTCCTCCCATGTCTTTGATTGTATCAATCTTCCTCCCGCATACTTACTGCTGTCCAGCATACTTTTTGCCCATTTACTCATGTCTTCAATGGATGACCATACTGATCCAGCAGGCCCGATCGCATCCGCACTCATGTCTTCTATCACCATATTCTTACCATCCATTTTCAGGTGGGGCTTTGTTTTGTTGGCGGTAGGGGCGGCTGCCAATGTAGGGTAGGTGTTATTCATACCCAACGGACTGAAAATTCTTTCTTTGATGAATTCTTCCCAAGGCTTTCCACTTACCTTTTCGATAACCTGGCCGGCTGCCAAGTAGAAAATATTCTGATAGATAAAACTTGACCTAAAGGAATAACTAGGTTTCACTAATCTCATCCTCTCCAATATTTCTTCACCACTAATATTCATGTAGGCCCAAAGAAAATCAGTATTTCCTACACCGCTGTTGTGCAGGAAGAGATCCCTTATCCGCAACTCTCTTGTTACGTAGGGATCATAAAGCTGAAATTCAGGTAAGTATTGAATGACAGGATCATCCCAATTTATCTTTCCTTCGTCTACCAGCATACCCATACAGGTAGCTGTCATCAACTTAGTAGTAGAGGCGCAGGCAAAAAGCGTGTTGTTGTCAACGGCTTGATTGGTATTCAACTCTTGTACACCATAGGCCTTTTTAAATATCACCTCATTGTCTTTCACTACGGTAATGGCCAAACCTACTGCATCCCATTGCTTTCTTGAGTTTTCAACATAGGTATCAAATTCCTTGAGTTGTTTAGTTAGCGCTTTTGACTGTGCAAAGACAAGGTTGAAACTAAGTAAGGCGGAGAGGAGGAGTAAGCTGATTTTTTTCATGAGGGCATGTTTTTTAGAAAGATATAAAATCAAATTTAAAAATACCCAGTTTGAATTATACCTTATTGGCCCTTCGCTATGGCTGCTTTATTGTTTTTTAATATTCTAAAAATGGCCGGAATAGCTATTAACACCCATATCACATTGATAACGGCAGATGGAAAGGCCCCATAATAAACGGTATTGGCGATGAGAAAGAGGGCACCTGTAAGGTTGAGGGTTTGGAATAGGAGCGAACTGGAATTGATTTTTTGGTAACTGTTGAGACCATAAGCCAGAATCACCTCTACGGATCCAACCCACCCAAGTATATCTATGAGTAATTTCATATTGCATAACTATGCAATTTTGATGACCGATTCAATTTTTTTGATTTAACAACTGGCGGATTGACAAGAAATGCAATCCATAAGCTAGTGGTACAAGGAAACCGGGTAAGAAAATGATTGGAAACTCAGCGACAACGGTGTTGGATGGCTCATTCATAAAGTACCTGAACGGAGTAGGCATTGAAAGAATAGCAGTGAGTACAATGTTCAGCAATAATCCAAGGCAAATAAAATTCCATGCAATAACCATGTTCTTCGATAGTAAGTTTTTCGAATAGGCAAGATAAGCAACGAGGGGGGCTGTGATACCTGCAATAATATCAAAGTTCCGGCCTTCAAATGTCATTTGAATAGGCAGAAGATTTTGAATAAAGAGCATCCATAGTAATATTTCAACAAACACCCGAAATACCTGTAAGTTGATTATGGTTTGAGGCGGTATGAGGATGAGGAGTTGCTTTGTTATTTTGGAAATAAGCAGTGACCATACCAAAGTTATCATGGGCACCAATAAGATAATTATAAACCGTGGAGGGAATCCTGAAAAGTCTGAGAAAAAACCTATGATAGATAAAATGGAAAGCATTACCATCCACAGGGTGAGTCCGATAATCACATTTTTAAATATTTTATTCTGCCTGTCTGCTGCTATGGTTGATTGGGCAAGTGCATTTTTTATAACTTTTAGAACAAGCCCGAAAAAGATTACTGTGATAGCGACAAACCCTATTTGTGTAATGAAATATAGTGTAGTGTCCATACTCCAGAGTTAAGTGTAGCGAAGTTATACTACGTTTGAAGAATCTCCAATATTTCATTAACAATCAATAGATTTTCTGAATAGATAGATTTTAGTGGTATGGCTAAAAACATGCAAAAGGCCTGTTAGGGCAAGTATAGTTTGGGAACCATAAAGGAGAACCTGCCGAGGAAACAGAGAATATTGAAGATCCAAAATCTCCAATGGTACCCATTATTTCAGTGAGCAACCTGAGTAAAAAGAAAAGGAGAAATCCAAAATGCGCTGGGTTGAACAACCAATTTAACTAATTTTGTCCATCGATTTTTTTATTCAATCCCTACATCATGAGTTCTGCACTATCAATTCCAAAAAGACCAGCACGTCAATTTTTACCTGAAGATTTTAAAGTAACTACATGGGAGGCTTTGAAACCTTATTTCGACCAGCTCATGGATATGGAATTGTCTTCTTTGGGGCAGCTTGAAAAATGGCTAAAGCACCGTAGTGAATTGGAATCAGTCATTTCGGAGGATGCTGGATGGAGATACATTCGTATGACTTGCTTCACAGAAAATGAGGAGCATAGAGTGAGGTATCAGGATTTTGTGGAAAATATTCAACCCCACATGTCACCACTGTCGGATGCACTGAATAAGAAGTTGATGGATTGTGAATACCTGAAAGGGTTGGAGCAGCAGGAAGGCTATGACATGATGTTGCGCAACATCAGAAAGGAAATTGAATTGTTCAGAGAAGCGAATATTCCTTTGTTTACTGAGATCAACATGAAAACACAAAAGTACGGACAGATCTCTGGTGCGATGTCCGTGGAGATAGATGGAAAAGAGATGACGATGCAGCAAGCTGGAGTGTTGCTGATGTCCACAGATAGAGAAAAGAGAGAGACGGTTTATAGAACCATTCTCGAAAGAAGGCTTAAAGACAAAGAGACTTTGGATCAATTGTTTTCGGAGTTGATCCAATTGCGAACCAAGGTGGCTTCCAATGCGGACTTCGCTAACTTCAGAGATTACATGTTCAAATCGTATGGCCGATTTGATTACACACCAGAAGACTGCTTTCAATTCCATGAAGCCATCCATGCAGAAGTAGTTCCGCTACTTGACAAGATGGCTCAGCAACGTAAGGAAAAATTATCAGTGCCCACTTTGAGGCCTTGGGATAAAGCTGTTGATCCTGAAGGAAGAGAGCCACTGAAAGCTTTTAATGATGGTAAGGAATTGACTGAAAAGGCCATAGCGGTATTTACAAAGTTGGATCCTTATTTGGGTCAATGCCTTAGTATCATGCGTGAGATGGGGCATTTAGATTTGGATTCGAGAAAGGGCAAAGCACCAGGGGGGTACAATTATCCTTTGAGTGAGATTGGTGTTCCGTTTATTTTCATGAATGCAACCTCTACCCTAAGAGACATGACTACGATCATGCATGAAGGAGGGCATGCTGTGCACAACTTCCTTACCATGGACTTAAAGCTCAATGATTTTAAGTCACCTCCAATGGAGGTAGCCGAGTTGGCTTCGATGTCTATGGAATTAATTTCCATGGACCATTGGAATATTTTCTTCGACAATGAGGCGGATTTAAAAAGAGCGAAGTTGGAACATCTGGAAGATTTGATTGCTACCCTTCCTTGGGTAGCCACTATTGATAAGTACCAGCATTGGATTTATGAAAACCCAGAGCATACACTAGACGAAAGAAAGTCGAACTGGAATAGGATCCTGAACGAATTTTCAGATAGCGTTACAGATTGGAGCGGATTGCAAGATGGAAAAGACTACATGTGGCAGAAGCAATTACACCTGTACGAGGTGCCTTTCTATTACATAGAATATGGAATGGCCCAATTAGGAGCAATTGCCGTGTGGAGGAATTACAGAAAAGACCCACAAAAAGGATTGCAGGGATACATGAATGCTTTGAAGCTAGGCTACATGAAAACCATTCCTGAGATTTATTCGGCAGCGGGTATTCGCTTCGATTTTAGTAAAGAGTACATCAAGGAGTTAATGGACTTTGTAAAGCTAGAGATCAGTAAGATCTAACCTCTTAGTTTGTCGAGCAGTCTGCTGAGCTGTTCAGCCTCACTTTCAGTGAGGTTGTTCAGAATGTTATCCATGGCAGATACTTGAGCATCGGAAGCTTTAAGCAAGGCTAACCCTTGAGTGGTTATTTCAATATTGGCTGCACGCTTATCTTCAGGACTCTGCGTTTTCATAATTAATCCTTTCAAAAGAAGGCGATCTAAAAGCCGGGAGACGTCAGAGTTTTTGTCCATCATTCTGGACTTTATTTCTGACCCCGATATTTGCTTAGGGTATTGGCCCCTAAGAATAGATAAGATGTTGAATTGTTGAGAAGTGATACCGAATTGTGAGAAGAAATCTTTGTGTTGGTTAGCCAACCATCCTGAGGTGTAGAGAATATTAATGGCTACTTCCTGATAGATATTCCGAAAGCGAGATTGTTTTATTTCTTCCTTTATGTTCATTGTAAAATAAAAATAGGGAAGGTGCTCGGTTTTAAAGAACCTTCCCTATAAAATATCTAGGCTTTATTCAATTCTAGTTTGCACACTAATTCCACTTCATCTCCTGCCACGTATTCCCCTGACTCCAGTTTGTTTTTCCATTTCAAACCGTACTCCTGACGGTTGAGGGTGCCGTTTAATTTAAAACCTGCTTTCATTACTTTTCCGGTGTTAATAGTTCCATTATAGGTAACATCAAAAGCAACATCTTTGGTGACGTCACGGAGGGTGAGCTTACCTTTCAATAGATACTTGCTGCCATTCTTTACTAGGTTTCCTGTGAAGGTAATGGTGGGATATTTTTCAGCATTGAAAAAATCGTCCGAGCGTAAGTGCCCGTCTCTTCTACCATTATCTGTATTGATAGAGGCTACTTGTGCAGTGAATTCTACCTGAGCGCCATCAAAGTCGTCCGAACTGGTTGTCACCTTGCCTTCAAATTGTTTAAAGTTTCCCTCCACTTCTGATATCATCATGTGGGCAACGTTAAATCCAATTGTGCTGTGAGCCTGATCAATGTTCCAGGTGCTCTGAGCATAACTAAAACTTACCAGAGCACTTAATGCGAGTATTGAGCTTATTCTTTTCATAGTTGGTGTATTTATAGTGCAATTTAGTCAAAACAATGTTTAAACATCTATTGATGCTATACTATCAAGATACGATTTAGAATATCAAAGATTAAGCCAATAGGTTAATTTTAGCACCAGGGATCTGTATTTGGGCTGCCCTACCTGAAAAGCCTCTCCATGTTCAAAAGAGGAAGCGAAATAATTATCAGTATAAACGATGAATAAATCAGAAACGGGCTTGAATCTCCATTGTAGACGGGAATTGATGTTCAAGTTCTCAATCTGACTGTTGTACTGTACAAAGGTTGTCCAGAAAACATTTTTTGTAAAAGTGAAGTCAAACTTAGGACCCAGTAAAAAAATATCTGCACTGGCATAGGGTTGTGGTAGTTTGATGCGATTGTAGGAGAAATTCATGGACAAAACTCCATACGGTTGATAACGGTATTTCACATCTCCTCCCAGGTTTATACGCGTTCCATTAAAATATCCACCAACTCTTGTGTTAAAGCCGTAGGAGAATTTTTTACGTTCGTTAGAATTAAACCAACCCATAATCACATTATTGCTATAGGAAGTGCCTGCAGCCAATTCTAATGATTCCGTCCGGGTCGGATCAAAGGAATCGAAAAGGTAAACGAACTCTTTCCTTAGCCGCATATTGAAATAGGTAAGGTTGGCAAACCTTACTTGGTACATAGCATTCACATCGTAGTCCGTGGGGCCATATTTCTGGTTCCTATAATAATCAAAATCAAAGCCAGGGCCATGTTTTTGGATGATACCTGAGGTGGGATAAAAGTTGTACCAGACATTCCCGGAGGCTCTCTGATAGTCTACTCGTCTAGCATAACCTACTTCAGGGTTGTAGTTGGCGCCTATATTTTGCAGGCTAGTGCGTACTTCCCATTTCAATGTGTTGTATTCTATGTCTGCACCTGATGCGAAAGTAGAATCTAATTGAGCTGCATCGAAAGAGCGATGATAAAAGAACTTCCCATTCCATTGGTTATTGGCACTGGCAAGATTATAATCCAATCCAATAATCCTGTTGTAATCATTGGGAGACAAGGTAAAAGAGCCATCTAAGGAATCTTTGAAGGCCTGCTTGTTCATAAAGATCATTCCAATGTTGGATCTCGAAAATACTTTCTGTTGGAAGGTGGCTACGGTATAGTTATTGGCCAATAAGCCAATACTACGGTCTTGTTCTCCCTGCATGTTTAAGACACCTACTCTTAAATTATTATTGATCTTACCACTTAATCTAACCCCATAAAGTATTTTGTTTTGCACGTTTTCACCGGCAGCAGTATCTTCTGCAATACCTATTCTTCTTGAAAAGAAGGGCCGCATCCTGTCTACTCCAAAGTCAGAAAATAAGTCTGCGTTTTCAAGGAAAAATTGCCTGCGTTCAGGAAAGAAAATTTCAAACCGATCAAGGTTAGTTACCTGCTCATCTACGTCCACTTGGGAAAAATCTGGATTGACAGTGATATCAAGATTAAGAGCAGAGCTAAGCGCCACTTTCGCGTCTCCTCCAAAACTGAAATCGCCTTCTTGTGGAGTTCCTTCCTCAAAATCTCTTTCTTGAGCAGTGGCAACATAAGGGATCACTGAAATATTGGCTCCCGGTTTTTTCAGTGGGGTATCCCAAATCAATTCCCGATTAAAAGCTAAAGCTGAAATACTAAAATTTTGTGGTATGGGAGACCAGGTGGAGCGCTCTCCGGTTTGGCTATCGATCCTAAAAAAATTGATATACCATGAACTGAGGTCTTCCTTAAAGCGGAGTGTTTTAAAAGGAATGGCAAATTCAGCGGTCCAATACCCTTCAAATTGTTGAGCTTCTGCATACCATTTGTTGTCCCAGTTCAGGGAAAATGAGCTACCGCCACCACCTCCATTGGAAATCAAGCCCTCTCGTTGAACTCCATATGGGTTTACACCAAAAATAAAGGCATTGGTCCTGTCTTTGAAGGTGTCAAACACCACAGAAATCCCATCATTGGCATCACCTTTAAAGTCGCGCCTCAAAGAAGGGGTGACGTATTTACCCGCTGCTTCAGGTTTATTATACATTTTGGCAGCGATATAGATGTTGTGATTATCATAGGCCATTCTGACTTCCGTGTCGATCTGTGAAAGGATGGTGTCAGAGGGAAAAAACTGCATAAACCGATTGGCCACTTGAGCGTTTTGCCATACCGATTCATCTAGATTTCCGTCTATCGTGATCCGCTCATCAGTTTTAAAGATGCTGAGTCCCTGTTGTTGGGCAAACCCAATAAGGCCTAGAAAACTAAAAATTAGGAAAAAAACGACTCGCACAGTATCCGGGGTAATTTTAAAGCCGCAATGATACTGCGAATAGCCCGTAAGAGGCTTCTTTTTATGATGAATGGACGATGAACAGGATTGACGAAAGCCACTCACATAGAATGAGTTAACTCATTCTGTAAGGTAAAATTCATTGACCAGCTGATGGTAAGAAGG
>JAGQYK010000065.1 GCA_020436125.1 Cyclobacteriaceae bacterium
TTAATGCCAGCGCATTACCATCTGGTGATTGGTGGATTGGCTTTTGGTGCTGTGTTTATGGCTACCGACCCGGTTACAGCTTCCCAAACAGAAACAGGAAAGTGGATTTATGGGTTTTTAATTGGTGTGTTAACGATCATAATAAGAGTATTTAACCCAGCATACCCTGAAGGGGTGATGTTGGCCATATTATTAATGAACGTTTTTGCTCCATTAATTGATTATTACGTAGTGGGTGCTAACAAAAAAAGAAGATTAAAGCGTGCGACAGTCTAACTCTTACATCATTATTTTCACCTTAATCACCACGGTGTTTGTAGGTGGAACATTGGCGGTCACTTCCATTTTGCTGGGACCGCGTCAGGCCATGTCTATTGAATATGATACCAAGTCTCAGATTCTGGGGGCGGTAATGAACATCACAGAAAAAGATGATGTGCTTGGAATCTATGACAAACGCATCAAAAGCCTTGTGGTAAATTATAAAGGCGAAGAGGTGAAAACAGACAGCAAAGGACAACCCTTGATAGCTGAAAAAGTGGATGTAGCTAAAAACTACAAATTGAAGCCTGAAGAAAGGTTGTTCCCGGTATTTAAGTATACCAATGAGCAGGACTCTACTCAGGTGGACGCCTATATTTTGCCCGTATACGGAAATGGATTATGGGATAGAATTTGGGGTTTTATGGCCCTTGATAATAAACTGGAAACAGTACAGGGAGTTTCTTTTGGTCATAAAGCTGAAACACCAGGTTTGGGAGCGCGTATTTCTGATGACCCCGTGATCAGTGAACGATATGTAGGAAAGAAGATCTATAATGACAAAGGTGAACTTGTTTCTGTTGATATGGTGAAGGGAGAGAAGGGAGCGCCATTGGATGAGCATCATGTAGATGGTATGTCTGGAGCCACCATGACAGGAAACGGAGTGAACAAAATGCTAAAAGAATATTTAGCTTGTTATGAATCGTATTTTGAAAAAGTAAAGTCACAGAACGTGGCAGGACTTTAATAGATAATAGTATGAGTACAGAAGTAGCAGAAGAAAAAGTAGTAGAGAAAAAGTCAGAAGATCTTTTCTCTAAGAGACGGAAGAAGTTAATCAGTGATCCACTCAATGAGGATAACCCCATCACCATTCAGGTATTGGGAATCTGTTCAGCATTGGCGATTACCATTAAGATGGAGCCAACGATTATCATGAGTTTGGCTGTTATTTTCACGTTGGTGTTCTCCAACCTTCTAATTTCATTGCTTAGAAATTATATCCCCAACCGTATTAGAATTATTGTACAGTTGGCAGTAGTTGCACTTTTTGTAACACTGGTAAGTGAGTTTCTAAAGGCATTTAACTATCCAATGTATAAGGTGTTGGGAGCATTCGTTGGTCTTATCATTACCAACTGTATTGTAATGGGGCGCCTTGAAGCGTTTGCCATGGGTAACAAACCTTATGATTCTGTTCTTGATGGATTAGGCAGTGGGTTGGGATATTCATGGATCATCCTTGCGGTTGCTTTCTTTAGAGAGTTTTTGGGATCAGGATCAATTTTGAATTTTAAAGTATTTGAAGCGTTGAGTATACCATACGTTAACAATGGTTTGATGGTGGATTCAATTGGTGCATTTATGATCCTGGCGATCATTATATGGATACAACGCTCCAAAACAGGATACGTAGAGCATTAACAAGTAAACGACTTTAGCAATGGAACTAGTAAGTCTTGGAATAAAATCAATCTTCGTTGACAACATGATCTTTGCCTACTTTCTGGGCATGTGTTCATACTTGGCGGTGTCAAAGAAAGTGTCTACTGCCATCGGATTGGGTGCAGCAGTTGTTTTCGTTTTAACGATTATTGTACCTGTCAACTGGATGATACAGCAGTATATCCTTAAAGAGAGTGCCCTTACGTGGATCAGTCCTCAGTTTGAAGGAATGAATTTGGAGTTTCTTCAATTCATTATGTTCATCGCCATCATTGCAGGTATGGTACAGTTAGTGGAAATGATTATCGAGAAAGTGTCTCCTGCATTGTACGGAACACTAGGTATATTTCTTCCTTTGATTGCTGTGAACTGTGCTATTCTTGGTAGTGCATTATTTATGGTACAAAGAGATTATACGCTGGCAGAAGCTGCTGTGTTTGGAACTTCTTCGGGTATTGGTTGGATGCTGGCGATTGTAGCTCTTGCAGCCATTCGCGAAAAACTTAAATACTCCAATGTGCCTAATGGACTTAGAGGTTTGGGACTTACCATGATCATCACCGGTTTGATGGGTATTGCATTCAAGTCTTTTATTGGAATAGCTTTGTGATCAGTTTCAGGAAATGAATTCAGAGGCTCCTGATTATTCGGGAGCCTTTTTTGTTATAATACCTACCATTATGCGCGAAACGTTAAGAAAATTTGCCAGGTACTTTTTCAGTGGTTCATTGTTTATCGTTCCATTGACAGCAACTGCCTACGTGATATATATTAGCTTCAGCTGGTTGGATAGCCTGCTTAACTTTACCATACCCGGTATTGGCTTCCTTATTATTATTGTGGCCATCAGTATTTTTGGATACCTCACTTCTACTTATGCCTTTCAAACGTTTGTAGAGATTTTTGAGGTGGGAATGAACAGGATTCCATTTATCAAGTTGATTTACTCTTCTTTAAAGGATTTATTATCGGCCTTCGTGGGTGAAAAGAAGAAGTTTAATAAACCGGTGCTGGTGACCATTAATAAAGAGAATGACATATACCAGGTTGGTTTCGTAACGCAACAGGACCTATCCGATTTAGGGCTCAATGATATGGTAGCCGTGTACTTTCCCCATTCGTATGCTATTTCGGGTAATCATTTTCTAGTTCCTAAAACAAGTATCAAGCCATTGCACATATCGGGACCTTCAGCCATGAAGTTTATTGTTTCGGGTGGAGTTTCTGGATTTAAGGAATTGTAGTCTTACCTTTAAAGGCATGGTTAAGCTACACTTCTTTTTATTACTTTTCATTTTCACGATAAGTTGTGATTCCGAGGAGGCAGAGTTTCCTGAGCTAATAACGTTACAAGCACAGCAGATAGGATCAACCGGTGTGGTATTGGAAATGGAGATAAAGGAGACAGGAACTATTCGCCCTATCCGCTATGGATTCCTTTGGAGTGAATCATCAGACCTTAACCTTTTCACCGCAAGCAGCAAAGTTGATTTGGGTATGACTAGTGAAAAAGGAAAGTACAGCATTCGATTAGAGTCTCTAATGTCCAATACACAATATTTTGTTAGATCATATGCCGCCAACCAAGATTATTCTAAGGTGTACTACGGGAATGAGACATCGTTCTTTACCCTGAATTAACAAAGCATACCAGAAAGACCTTTTCTGCTCGTTCAACCCCTCTTTTTGAAGGGATTAAACCTTCGTACTTCACTATAGTCTAACCTCCAAATACTGTTTAACTAAAATGTTACAATTATGAAAAAGGTAATGATGTTAGTGCTTAGCGGTTTGATGGGAATTTCGGTAGCAACTTTTGCTCAGGATAGACCAACCGATCTTGTAACTCGTGCTGATAGAGTGGATCGTGTGCAGCAAGCCCGCATACAACAAGCCCGTATCAAGCAGATAAGAATGGAGCAACCAGACTTTACGCAACAACGAATTCAGCAAGCAAGAATGAAACAAGCGAGGCTTCAAGATGCTAAAATTAAAAATGCGCGCATCAAAGACAAGCGTATTAAAGAGGCAAGGTTGAAGGATAAGAGAATCAAAGATGCTCGTTTGAAGAACAAGCGTATTAAGGATGCAAGGTTAAAGCACAAACGCATTAAGGAGGCCAGAGAAGATGCAGCGGAAAACTAATTCACTCTAAAGACCAACTCTAAATTCAGGGTTGGTCTTTTACTTTTAACTAATTACACCTGAGCCAATAAGTTCATCCCCATCATACCAAGTAGCAAACTGTCCGGGCGCCACTCCACGCTGCGGATGATCAAATACAATGTAAAGGCCCTCCTTATGCTTGATGAGTTCAGCATTTTCCAACGGTTGTCGATACCTTATCCTCACTTTATATTTTCTGGACTCACCTTCTTTTAAAGTCAAGTCAGTGCGTATCCAATGCTCTTCTTCTTTTTGAATAAATAGACCGCTTCTATACAAGCCAGGGTGGTCTTCACCTTGTCCCATATAGATTACATTTTGTTCTGTGTCTGTTCCAATAACAAACATGGGTTTTGGAAATCCACCCATATTCAATCCCTTGCGCTGGCCGATGGTATAAAAATGCGCCCCATTATGCTCGCCCACCACAGCGCCTATCTCCGGGCTTAAGTCATAAGGTTGGGTAATTGATGCGTAATCTTCTTCACTCCATCTGTTTTTGAATATGTTGGCATCGCCTGGCACTTCAATTACCTTCCCTTTTTTGGTTTTTAATTGTTGCTGAAGAAATTCCGGAAGGTGCACTTTCCCAATAAAGCAAAGACCTTGAGAATCTTTTTTCTCAGCAGTAGCCAATCCCATCTTCTTGGCGATAGCACGTACTTCAGGTTTGGTCAATTCACCAATAGGGAAAAGCGCTTTCGATAATTGGGCCTGCGTAAGTTGACATAAAAAATAACTTTGGTCTTTGTTGTTGTCCTTACCTGCGAGTAGCTGGTGGATAACTTCTCCATCCTGATTCAACTCACCTTTGCGGCAGTAATGCCCGGTGGCCACGTAGTCAGCACCCAACTTCATGGCAGCATTTAAAAAGATATCAAATTTGATCTCACGATTGCAAAGCACATCTGGGTTGGGGGTGCGTCCACGTTGATATTCAGCAAACATGTAATCAACAATTCGTTCTTTGTATTCTTTACTGAGATCTATTGTCTGGAACGGAATGCCAAGATGCTGGGCCACAATCATGGCATCATTACTATCGTCTAGCCAGGGGCATTCATTACTGATAGTCACTGAATCGTCATGCCAGTTTTTCATGAACATGCCAATCACCTCATAGCCTTGTTCTTTAAGTAAATACGCAGCTACGCTAGAATCAACACCCCCAGAAAGTCCAACAACAACTCTTTTTGACATAATTACAATGGCCTCATTTGAATAAAAACGGGTCTCTCAACCCTACCGCAAACCTACTGTATTGAAGCTAATTTGTCAGCTAAAAGTTCATCCACTGTCTGGTTAAATCGCTGAATGAAGCGCTCATAATAGATGCCAGTGCCAGGCCCAGAAAAGCCAGTATGTATTTTTTTTACAGTGCCGTCTTTGCCAATAAAGATGGTGGTAGGGAAGGATAGCACGTGGTTCAGCATGGGTAGCGTTTTGGCTGCTTCTTCCTTGTCCATGTTACCAGCGATGACAAAGTCGTAGGGCACAGACATCCTTTCTTTCATTTTCTTTACTCTGCGACTGGCGTATTCAAAGTCATCTTTCGCTTCATAGGCAAGCCCTAAAACCTCAACACCACGATCCTTATTCTTGGGATACCATTGAGAAAGGAATCTAGTTTCGTCCATACAGTTGGGGCACCATGTGCCAAAGATCTGAAGGAGAATCACCTTATTTTGAAACCTTTCATCGGTGAGACTTACCATATTCCCATTTACATCAGGAAAACTAAATTCAATTTTATCATAGCCTTCCTTCAAAAAAGTCAATGATTCGGCATCGGGTAAGGCAGCATTATCATCTTTAACTCCAGTCCATGTCTCATGCCAGTCTTTTCCATTCCAAAAATCTCCACTAAGTGTTCCGTTTTCAGTTTTCTTAGCTTTAAATACAAATGAATGATTACCATCAAAGGTGCTCAGCATCATTTCTCCATCAACTACATTTCCTTGCAAGTACCTGTAATCACCAATCGGAGTGAGGAATGTGCCTGTCAACTCGTTGCCTGATTGATTGAATAAACCAACAGCAACAGTGGTATCTCCTTCATGCACGAAATCAACAGCATAAGTTCCGCTGAAATCTTCTGCAGGGGTATCACTTGCTTTTACAAATCGGTGCTTTTCTCCAAATTTGGCAGTAAAAGGAAGCTTGAAGTCTACCTCATAGTTTTTGATATAATATCCGGTTAATGTTTCTCCTTTAATTTTTGCATGAATCTCTGTATCGAAAATGTGCATGTTCATAATTACTGAATCTTCTTTTAAGAAGATTTCGTCAAGTACAATTTCTTCATCCATGTTTTGTAAAAACACCAGATACTTGTCACCCTCTTTCTTTACCCTAAAGTTCATAGGTAGCTCCTGACCTTGCACATCCACTATACCCCTCCAGGAACCTTGCTTTAAGTCGTGTTGGGTGCTGCAGGAAAAAAGGATGCTTGCAGACATAAGAACTAGAATTAACCTCATATTTTCGTGTGATTACAATTGTAAATGTTCAATAACAATGCAAAATAAAGAAATGTTTACTGGACTAAAGGTCGTGGAGCTTGCTTCTGTGCTTGCTGGTCCAAGTGTGGGACAGTTTTTTACAGAATTGGGTGCCGAGGTGATTAAAGTGGAGAACCTTAAAACGGGAGGTGACATTACCCGAACTTGGAAGGGGAAACAGGAAGGTGATGAAGCAGCATCGGCCTATTTCACTTCGGTGAACTGGGGGAAAAAGAGCCTTGCTATTGATTTGTCGAAAAAGGAGGGGAGAGATATCGTTTATCAATTGGCAGCTGCGGCAGATATAGTTATTGCCAGCTATAAACCAGGTGATGCTGAGAAGTTGGGCGTGGATTACGCCACACTTGCTCAACAAAATCCTTCTTTGGTATATGGCCAGGTTACAGGGTATGGCCCCGATAACGAGCGCGTTGGGTATGATGCTGTGATTCAGGCTGAATCAGGTTTTATGGATTTGAATGGAGAGCCGGATGGTGCACCATTAAAAATGCCGGTAGCACTTATTGATGTGTTGGCGGGGCATCACCTGAAAGAGGGGATATTACTTGCATTGATAAAAAAGGAAAGAACGGGTGAGGGCGGTTTTGTGGAGGTGTCACTTATCCAAGCAGCCATTACATCATTGACTAATCAGGCTACCAATTGGTTAGTATCGCATCAATTACCCGCTCGGCAGGGATCGGCTCACCCCAATATTGCGCCTTATGGTGACACCTATTTAAGTAAGGATCACAAGAGGGTACTATTAGCAATTGGCAGTGATCGCCAGTTTATCGATTTATGTCAAATGCTTGAGTTGAACCACTTGGCTTCAAACCCAACGTTTGCTACCAACCCGATGAGGGTAAAAAATAGGGAAGCATTAAACATTGAATTACAGATTGGGATTTCCAAGTTGAGTGCAACGGATTTCATGAGTGGTAGTAAAACATTTAAGATTCCGGCTGGTATCATTCAAAATATAAAGGAAGTGTTTGAAATGGGTGAGGCAAAAGAAATTTTAATTCAAGGTGAAAATTTGACGGGAATTAGAAATGTAATCAGTAATAGTAATGGAAAGCTTCCCGACATTACTGGCATATTTTTACCGCCTCAATTTGGACAACATTCAGAAGAAATTTTGAGAGATACCTTACAATTCTCTGCGGAACAAATTGACACGCTTCGTCACAATAAAGTCATTAACTAAATCCTAAAAAAGCCCGTATACTTGCAGACTAAAATTGGAATAAATTGAAAGGTCTGATAATTATAATTTTAGCGTTCAACTCATTTGTTGTTGTCAATGCCCAAAGTGATACCATCCGTTTGGATGAGGTTGTTATTCACTCCAATAGAATGCAAACTGGATTTGATGAAAAATCTGCCAATGTAATTGTAATTCTTCCTAAAGATATTTCGAATGCTCCCGCTGTAAGTATTACAGATGTGCTACGCTATCATGCAGGTATGGATATCCGTCAGAGAGGAGCCAATGGTGTTCAAACTGATCCGGGGATAAGAGGAAGTACTTTTGATCAGGTTTTGATTTTGGTGAATGGGATTAAAATGAGTGATCCTCAATCTGGGCATCATGCGATGAATTTGCCCATAGACATTAACAACGTTGAGAGGATAGAAATTATTAAAGGACCAGCAGCCCGTATTTATGGGCAAAATGCTTTCGCTGGTGCGATTAACTTTATCACCAAAACGCCAGATAAAAATGCACTTACGCTTCAGCTTACTGGTGGAGATTTTGAATTGTGGGGAGGAAAAATAGGAGGTGCCTATAAAGGAGAAAAGGTAAGTCATTATGCCAGTGTTAGTCGCGATCAATCAGGAGGATATAAATACAATACCGACTACAGCATCAATAACTATTTCTATCAATCAAAAATAGAAGTAGGCAAGGGTTCTTTTTCATTCATGGGTGGGCTGACGGACAGAAAGTTTGGTGCCAACGGATTTTATTCGAGTGAAAATTTTCGCGACCAATATGAAGAAGTTCAAACGAGTCTCATTGCTTTATCTTACGACCCTCAAAGTGATGGCGTATGGTCTGTAAAACCAAGGGTATATTGGAGGAGAAATAAGGATGACTACGTTTTTATTCGATCTAATCCAGCCTATTATGAGAATATTCACACCGGTCAAACAATAGGTGCGGAAGTCAATGCCACTCATGAAGGGAAACTGGGGAGTACTGGTTTAGGAGTGGATGTCAATAGAATAGACCTGGAAAGTAATAATCTGGGTAAGCGGGAGCGAACTGTGGCTACCTTGTTTGCCGAGCATCGTTTTACTTTTTTTAATGAACGATTGGATGCTACACCTGGAGTACAATTGAATTATTATTCTGACTTTGGACTTAACGCATTCCCTGGGATTGATATTGGCTATACTTTAAATCAGTCGTTGAAGCTATTTGGTAATTGGGGGTATACCTACAGGGTACCATCGTTTACCGATTTGTACTATTCAGACCCGGCAAACGTAGGAAATGCTGACCTGGAACCAGAAAAAGCAGTTGCTTATGAATTGGGTCTGAAATTGATAGGCATTCGCGGCATAGTGAGCCACGTGAGTTATTTCACCCGACAAGGGAAAAATACTATTGATTGGACCAGAAACGCAGATACTGACCCTTGGCAGGCAGGAAATATCTCTCAAGTAAATATGGATGGCGTTGAAATGAATATCTCCTTTTTGCCTTCTGCTTTTTCAGGTACGAAAGGCCTTTTCCAAAAACTGGATGTCAATTATACCTATATAGGTAAAGTGAGTGTCTCCAGTGGTGATGCCCTATTTTCCAGGTATGCCCTTGAAAATCTAAAACATCAATTTTCAGCTGGAATTAGCCTTAATTACTCCAAATGGCTGCAGCAATCCATTTATTTTAGGTATGCAGACAGGGTAACAATGGATGATTATACAGTGGTCGACTCCAGAATTAGTGCTAAAAAGGGTCAAATTGGCCTTTTTATGGACGTTACTAACATTTTTGACACCATTTATAAAGAAACAAACCTTGTTACGCTACCTGGTAGGTGGTTTAAAATGGGGCTTTCTTATCAATTTTGACGATTCGCCTTCCTCCCTGTTTTTTTAAGCCCTTTATTTTGGGCTGAAGAACCCTTATTCGTTATTAAGAAATTTAAATAGCTGATAATCAAGTATATAATTATACAATTGACGTTCTCAAAGAGTTAGAAAAGTCTGCTAATTACCACTTTTTTAATGGGGTTATAGGTCAAGTGAACCCATAAAGTGTCATAAAGTGGGGGAAAGTGGTTGAAAATGTTATTTTTCTACCTATGTTTGTTTTAGGAGAACCAACCCTATCGCAGATGGGGGTGGAAATAAGAAAAGACAACCACTAAAAACGTCATGACTTTCTTCACTAGTGAGTATGAGAGCAAGCTTGATTCCAAAGGGAGGCTGGTACTGCCTGCCCGGATCAAAAGCCAGTTGCCAGATAGTTCTGGTAGCGAGCTGGTGATTCGCAGGGGATTTGAGCCATGCCTTATTCTCTATCCTATGGTGGAGTTCAAAAAAGTCTTCTCAAAAATTTCTGGTCTTAGTGAGTTCAACGAAGAGTACAGAAAGTTGCAACGCAATTTTTTCTCGGGTACTGCCACCGTTGAACTGGATGCTAACGGCCGATTTCTCATTCCGAAAAATATGCTAGGATATTCTCAGATCGATAAAGAAGCGATACTGGTGGGTATGGGTAACAAGGTTGAGATATGGAATCCTACGCAATATGAGAAGCACATGATTAATGATCCTGGTGAGTTGTCAAAATTAGCGCAGAAATACCTTGACGAATAATGAGTGAGGCACGCTATCATCAGCCTGTCATGCTCAGTGAATGTATTTCCGCTCTAAACATCGACCCTGAAGGAGTTTACGTGGACGTAACCTTTGGAGGAGGTGGACACAGTTTGAAGATTTTGGAAAAGATCAAAGGCGGACGGTTGATTGCCTTTGATCAGGATGAGGATGCAAAACGTGAAGCAGAAAAAATCGACCACCGTTCTTTAACATTTTGTCAAGCCAACTTCATGTACATGAAAAGGTACTTGAAGCTAAATCAAATCACTAAGGTGAATGGTATTCTGGCAGACCTTGGCATTTCATCGCATCAGATTGATGCGCCTGACAGAGGTTTTTCAACTCGTTTTGATGGGCCTTTAGATATGCGAATGGATGTACAAGGCCCAATCACAGCAGCTAATATTTTGAATGAATACTCAGAGGAGAAATTGCATAAGATTTTTGGGATGTATGGAGAAGTGAAAAATGCAAAGACGGCAGCGAAGGTGATTGTGCAAACAAGGTTGCAGAAAAAATTTGAACGCAATTTTGATTTGTTAGCAGTGCTTAAACCAATTGCACCGCGTGGAAAGGACTTTAAATATTACGCACAAGTATTTCAGGCATTGCGGATTGAAGTAAATAAAGAAATGGAAGCGCTGGAATCCTTTTTAATGCAGTGTGGGGAAGTAATGGAAACCGGAGGCAGATTGGTAGTGATGTCCTATCACTCGTTAGAAGACCGAATGGTTAAGAATTACATCAACACAGGAAAGGTGTATGGTGAATTGGAAAAGGATTTTTATGGTAATCCAATCCGACCATTCGGAGCCATCAATAGAAAACCAATTACAGCGGGAGAAGAAGAGCTTGAACAAAATAACAGAGCGCGAAGTGCAAAATTGAGAATAGCTGAAAAGTTATAGATATGAACGAGAATAAGTTTAGGATAGGGCAAAAGGAAAAAAGGAAAGGAGACGGAAGCAGTATTTTTTCTGGGCTGGAGAAGCATGTGAAATTGGAAGCTTATTTCGAAGAGGGGTTTCCTGTTAAGTACCTTCCTAAAATCCTATTTGTTCTTATGCTGAGCTTAATCTATATAGGTAACACACACTATTCTGAAAAGACAATAAGAAAAATAAACAAAACGCATACAGAAGTAGAAGATATACGCGCGGACTATACCACACTGAAAGCAGACCTGATGTTTGCCAGCAAGCAATCAGAGGTAGCTCGCAGAGTAAAGTCATTAGGATTAAAAGAAAGTATTAAACCACCCTATAAAATAGTTGTAAAAGAAGGTGAATATTAAGAGATCCATATTAATACGAGTACGGATAGCATTTCTTTTTGTGCTGCTCTTCGGTATAGCCGTAATAGTGAAGATGTCTCACATTCAATTTGTGGAAGGGGAAGAATGGACAAAACTCAGTGAGCAAATCACATTTGACTACAAAAAAATAAAAGCAACAAGAGGAAATATTTATTCCGACAATGGAAGCTTACTGGCCACTGACTTGCCTTTCTATAAAGTGGCCTTAGATCCAAGGCTGGCGAAAGACAAAATATTTAAAAGTGGAATCGATTCTCTTGCTATGCTTTTGGCAAGGTACTATAAAGACAAGTCTGCCACAGAGTATAAGAGAATGATTCAGGATGCAAGAGCTGCCAACAGGCAATACATCGTGCTCAATCGCAAACAAATCAATTACCAAACTAAAAAAATAATGTCGGAGTGGCCCATTTTCAGAAATGGTCGCTATGGAGGAGGTGTTATTTTTGAAAAGATTGATGTGCGTTATCGCCCTTTCTCTAACCTTAGCCGAAGAACAGTTGGTTTTGTCAATGAAAATGGAAAAGGTGCAGGGTTGGAATACAGTTTCAACGAGGCATTGGGCGGTCAGGATGGTGAGGCTTTGTTTCAAAAAATTGCAGGCAGTACGTGGAAGCCGGTATATGATGTAAATAATATCAAATCCAAAGACGGATTGGATATCCAAACTACTATTGATATTAATCTTCAGGACGTGGCGGAAACTTCTTTGCACCGCGCCATGGAGCAGCACGATGCTGATGCAGGCACAGTTGTGGTTATGGAGGTTAGTACCGGTCACATTAAAGCAATTTCTAATCTTACCCGGGAAGGAAACGGTTACAATGAAATATTCAATCATGCCGTAGGCGGACTTTTTGAGCCTGGTTCTACCTTCAAACTGGTAACAATGATGGCTCTTTTGGAAGAGTCGAATATAAAACTAACGGATAGTATTGATACCGGTGAGGGTGAGTTTACTTTTTACAAAAACACAGTAAGAGATCACCATGATGGAGGTTACGGGAAATTAACAATTAGAGATGCATTTGTTCTTTCTTCCAACGTGGCCATGGCCAAATTGCTGGATCATAACTTTGGTTTGAAGCCTGACAAGTTTATCGATCTAGTGGATGAACTCAGACTTTCAAAACCATTAGGGCTACAAATAAAGGGAGAAGGTTATCCGAAAATCTTTCGCCCAGGTTCAAAAGGGTGGAGTGGAATCACTTTACCGTGGATGGCTTATGGGTATGGGTTTGAGGTAACGCCATTGCACACGCTGACATTATACAATGCAATTGCTAACAATGGTAAAATGATCAAACCCATTTTTGTAACTGCAATTTCAAAAGCAGATCAGGTAAAGAAGGAATTTGAAACAGAAACCTTAAACAGTAGAATTTGCTCTAGCAGTACTTTGAACAAGTTACGTTTGTTACTGGAAGGAGTGGTGGAAGATGGAACAGCAAGTAACCTGAAGAATGCCCATTATAAAATTGCAGGAAAAACGGGGACAGCTCAAATTCTTGAGAATGGAAGGTACACTAAGAAGTACATTACCTCATTTGTTGGGTATTTCCCAGCACATGATCCTAAGTACACTGCCATAGTATTGATTAAAAACCCAAAGGGGTGGAGGCAGTATGGAAATAACGTAGCTGGACCTGTGTTCAAGGAAATTGCAGATAACATCTACTCAAGAGATATCAATCTTCATATGGCGATGGAGAAGAAGAAGGTGTTAGAGTACGGAGTGTTTCCGGTGATACAAGCGGGCAAGCAGGATGAACTGACTATGCTGTGTAATGAATTGGGGGTTTCTAATCATACTAAAACAGATGAAGACTGGATAAAGGCAGTTCGAAATGGGAATTCGGTTTTGTGGGATAATAATACAGCGGCAAAGGATCAAGTGCCCAACGTGAAAGGGATGACGTTTAGAGATGCTATTTTCTTGTTGGAGCAATCGGGCCTGCAGGTGGAGTACAATGGAAAGGGAAGAGTTGTTAATCAATCATTGACACCAGGTACCAAGGTAAGTAAAGGAAGAACAATACATATCAGTCTAAGTTGATGCATGAATTAAAAGACATATTGTATAAAGTCAATATCACCTCTGCATCAGGTGATATGGGTATTTCACTGAAGGGAATAGCATTTGATTCTCGAAAGGTAAAAGAAGGATTTCTTTTTGTAGCGGTAAAGGGCACCCAGTCAGATGGGCATGAGTTTATTAAAGCAGCAATTCAAAAGGGTGCTACAGCAATAGTTTGTGAAAAACTTCCAGAGACACTTTCTACCAACATTACCTATGTTACTGTTAAGGATAGCGCGAAGGCATTAGGTACAATTGCAGCTAATTTTTACGGTAATCCATCAGCCAAATTGAAGCTAGTGGGGGTAACAGGTACCAATGGAAAGACTACAGTAGTTACATTATTATATAAGTTATTTACTTCAATGGGATATTCCACCGGGCTATTGTCTACAGTGGAAAATAGGGTAAACGATGAAATTATTGTAGCAACACACACCACTCCAGATCCTATCCAAATAAATGAGTTATTGGTAAAGATGTTGGAGGTAGGGTGTACACACTGTTTTATGGAGGTGAGTTCGCATGCAGTAGTTCAAGGTAGAGTAGAGGGGCTCACTTTTGCAGGAGGTGTCTTTACCAATATCTCTCACGATCATCTTGATTATCACAGAACATTTGAGAGTTATATCCGTGCGAAGAAGGGGTTCTTTGATGAGTTATCATCTGATGCGTTCGCATTGGTCAATCTGGATGACAAAAGAGGAATGGTGATGTTGCAAAATACCAAAGCTTCTAAAAGAACTTACGCGTTGAAGAAAATGGCTGATTTCAAAGCCAAGGTGATAACTAATTCACTGGAAGGGCTTGAGTTAGAAATTGAGAACAGAAATGTTTGGTTTAAGCTGATAGGTGATTTCAATGCCTATAATCTTCTTTCTGTATATGCAACAGCAGTGTTGTTGGGTGAAGACCCGGAAAGTGTTTTGATGAGACTTTCAGCCTTAACGGGCGCTGCAGGAAGATTTGAATTGATTCTGCCTGGATCAAAATTTACGGCTATTGTTGACTACTCTCATACACCCGATGCTTTAAAAAATGTATTAGAAACCATTACACAATTTAGGACCGGTCAGGAGCAGGTGATTTCTATTGTAGGGTGTGGTGGAGACAGAGATAAAATGAAAAGACCCTTAATGGCAGCCATCGCCTGTAAGTATAGTGATAAAGCCATTTTCACTTCAGACAATCCACGAAGTGAAGACCCCATGGAAATTATCAAAGACATGCAGAAAGGGGTTGGGATAACGGATGCAAAAAAAACACTCGTGATTTTGGATCGCGAAGAAGCTATTAAGACAGCTTGTATGATGGCAAAAGAAAGAGACATCATTTTGGTGGCAGGAAAAGGTCATGAGACTTATCAGGAGATTAAGGGAGTTAAATACCCATTTGATGATAAAGAGGTTTTGGAGAGAATGTTAAAAATGTTTAGTAACTGATGCTGTATTACTTATTTGACTATTTGGATAAGCATTACAACCTCATGGGAGCAGGTGTGTTTCAATACATCTCTTTCCGTGCAGGAGCAGCAGCGGTATTGTCATTAGTGATTACGATTACACTTGGGAAAGGCTTAATTAATTTCTTAAGAAAAAAGCAAGTGGGTGAGGATATACGTGACTTGGGGTTGGAAGGTCAAATGAAAAAGAAAGGTACTCCAACAATGGGAGGACTTATTATCATTGGTGCAATTCTAATTCCTACTCTTCTATTTGCCCGCATTGATAACATCTATGTGATTCTCCTTCTCATCACTACCATATGGTTGGGACTCATTGGTTTGTTAGATGATTACATTAAGGTTTTTAAAAAGGACAAAGAAGGTCTTGCAGGGAGGTTTAAAATCATTGGGCAGGTAGGGCTGGGTTTAGTTGTGGGATCAGTTCTCTATTTCAACAAGGATGTAGTGATAAGACAATTGAAGCCAGAGGTCGCAGTCACTTCTAATGAGGAGCGCGCGAATCTCTATGAAGATGTAAAGTCAACTAAAACAACAGTGCCATTCTTTAAGAACAATGAATTGGACTACTCTAATTTGATTCCATTTCTTCCAAAGGATTATACGTGGGTAATATATGTGTTGATGGTAGTGTTCGTTGTCACCGCAATTTCTAATGGCGCCAACATTACGGATGGTATAGATGGCCTTGCTGCAGGCACCTCAGCTATTATTGGGTTAACGCTGGCCATTTTTGCTTACCTCTCAGGTCGGGTTGACTTTAGTAATTACCTCAGTATAATGTACATCCCTAACCTTGGAGAGTTGGTGATTTTCTGTACTGCATTTGTCGGTGCATGCTTGGGTTTCCTTTGGTACAACGCTTACCCAGCGCAAGTCTTCATGGGAGATACAGGTAGCCTTGCCTTGGGAGGAATTATTGCAGTGTTAGCGTTGGCCGTTCGTAAGGAAATTATGATTCCTGTTTTATGCGGGATTTTCATTATTGAAAATATGTCTGTCATACTGCAGGTGGGCTATTTCAAATACACAAGAAAGAAATACGGTGAGGGGAGGAGAATATTTTTAATGTCACCTCTTCATCATCACTATCAGAAGATAGGCATACATGAATCCAAGATTGTATCACGGTTTTGGATAGTAGGAATTTTGTTGGCAATACTTAGTCTGGCAACATTGAAATTGAGATAATGAACAGGATTGTAATCATAGGTGCGGGTGAAAGCGGGACAGGGGCAGCTTTGTTGGCGAAGGCCAAGGGGTATGATGTATTTCTGTCTGAGAATCATAATATAAGAGAAAGCTTCAAAGCAGAAATGCAAGCGGCCGACATCCATTTTGAAGAGGGAGTTCATTCGCTGGATAAAATTTTGAATGCAGACCTGGTAATTAAAAGCCCAGGCGTACCGGATAAGGAAGAGGTTATTCAACAGATCAAGAAAAAGGGTATTGAAATTATTGATGAAATCGAATTTGGATTTCGTTTCCTAAAAGGAAAGGTTATAGCTATTACGGGTACCAATGGTAAAACAACTACCACTTTACTTACTTATCATCTTCTTAAAGATGCAGGATTGGATGTAGCGCTTGCAGGAAATGTAGGGGAAAGTCTTGCGCGTAAGTTGGTAACGAGGGACTACGATTGGTATGTAATAGAGGTGAGTAGTTATCAGTTAGATGGCACTACCACATTCAAACCAGATATCGCTGTTCTGCTCAATATTACGCCTGATCATTTGGATCGTTATGATTATAAGTTTGAGCTCTATATAGATTCAAAATTCAAACTGTTGGCCAATATGGGGCCAACGGATCAATTCATTTATTATAAAGAGGATCCCGTTCTGGGAAAAGAAATGTCAACCAGAAAGGTGTCATCAATGCTCAATACAGTCTCCCTAAAGGGCGACAATGTTTCTCAGGCCTATTTTGATGGTGTAGAGATGAACTTCAGAATAGGCAGAACTTCTTTTTCATTAAAGCAGGAGGAGACAACTCTTAACGGCCCCCATAATTTGATTAACACCATGGCAGCAGTTTCAGCAGCGTGCTTTGTGGGGTTAGAGGTGCAGGTGATTAAGAACGGGCTTAAAACATTTAAAAATGCTCCTCATAGACTGGAGTCGGTGGCAAAGATTAATAATGTGGAGTTTGTCAATGATTCCAAAGCGACCAATGTTGATTCTGTGATGTATGCATTAGGAAGCTATTCCAACTCTTTGATTTGGATAGCGGGAGGAGTTGACAAGGGAAATGATTATGACCTAATCAGAGAGCAAGTAAAAGAGAAAGTCAAAGCACTTATTTGTTTGGGCGTTGATAATAAAAAACTGAAAGATTACTTCTCTGAAATTGTCCCTACTATTTTGGAAACACAAAGTGTAAAAGAACTGGTAAGGATGGCTTTAAAAAATGCGGAGGAAGGCGATGTAGTATTGCTCTCTCCTGCGTGTGCAAGCTTTGACTTATTTAAAAATTATATCGATAGAGGAGATCAGTTTAAAGAAGCGGTGCTTGAATTGAAAGTTGAAACAGAAACCATTGCATCATGAACAAGGTAAAAGAATGGGCTGATAAAAATTTGCAAGGAGATCCAGTGATATGGGCAGTTGTGTTTGCGCTATCTGTCATCAGTATCCTTTTAGTGTATAGTTCAATAGGAACATTGGCATACAAGCGAACGGTAAGTCCTGAGATGTATCTGATAAAACACACATTCATGGTATTCCTTGGATTAGGGGCCATGTGGATTGCGCACAAGATTGATTATAGATACTACTCCAAAATATCGCGGTTGGCGCTATGGGTAAGTGTTCCATTGCTGATCTATACATTTACCAACGGAACAACCATCAATGATGCTGCTCGATGGATTACCCTACCAATAATTAATACTTCGTTTCAGCCTTCTGACTTCGCCAGTCTTGCCCTGATTATCAATCTGGCAAGCATGCTGTCGAAGAAGCAACAAAATATAGATGATATAAAGGAATCTCTTATTCCATTATTGATATGGAGTGGAGTGATTTGCGGATTGATTGCATTAACGAACCTGTCTACTGCCGCCTTATTGTTTGCCACCTGTATGCTGGTCATGTTCATTGGACGTGTACCGGTAAAGTATTTGGCCATGCTGGTCTTGGTGGGCGCATTAGCAGGAGCTGTCGCATTCAAGTTTGGTGTAAGAGGTGAAACTGCCAAGAACAGAATTACCAGTTTCATAAATGGAACCGAGCTTCCCTTTCAAGCAAAACATGCACGTATTGCCGTTGCTACTGGAGGAATTACAGGTAAGGGGCCCGGCAATAGTGATCAACGTAATATTCTTCCGCACCCGTATTCGGATTTTATCTATGCCATCCTTATTGAAGAGTATGGTATGATTGGAGGAATAGTGCTGTTGGGATTGTATCTGTTGTTGCTTCATAGGGGTATGAAGGCTGCTTATAACAGTGAGCGTGCATTTGGCGGATTGCTTTCAGCGGGACTAAGCTTTGATTTGGTTTGTCAGGCCATGGTAAACATGGGAGTAGTTGTCGGATTGGGTCCCATAACGGGCCAGCCATTGCCTTTGATAAGTATGGGAGGAACGGCAATGATTTTTACAGGACTTTCAGTAGGAATAATATTAAGTGTAAGCCGAGGAGAACGCGATGAGCAATGGCAACAAATGAATATGGATTCTAAAGACGTAGCAAAAGCAGCTTGAAAAAAGATCAACCATATCGACTTATTATCAGTGGCGGTGGGACAGGTGGTCACGTATTTCCGGCCATTGCCATTGCCTCTACATTTAGATCGCGCTACCCTGATACGGAGATTCTATTTGTTGGCGCGCAAGGAAGAATGGAAATGACGCGGGTGCCTGAAGCCGGGTATAAAATCATTGGTTTGTGGATCAGTGGATTGCAAAGGAAATTTTCATATTCCAATATCCTTTTTCCTTTCAAGTTGCTCTCCAGTTATCTAAAGGCATGTGCTATTATAGGAAAGTTTAAACCACATGCGGTGGTAGGAACTGGAGGATATGCTAGCGGTCCTGTTATGTTAGCTGCCAATAGATTTAAAATACCATCTCTTGTTCAGGAACAGAATTCGTATGCGGGTTTGACCAATAAAAAGTTGGCTAAACGGGCCCAAAAAATTTGTGTAGCCTATCCAAACATGGATAAATATTTCCCTGCAGATAAATTAGTGGTCACTGGAAACCCAGTTAGAAGGGATCTTTTGAATCTGACTACTAAAAGAAGTGAGGCTTTGGGACACTTTGCCTTTAGTGAAAAAGGAAGAACACTTTTGATTATTGGGGGAAGCCTTGGAGCCAAGACCATCAATGAGAGTATACTTTCTGGATTGGACAAACTTATTGATGCGCAAGTGCAGGTGGTATGGCAGACAGGTAAGGTTTATTATGACAGTATCAAACTGAAGACCGCAGATAAAGATTTACGCAGGATTCGCATTTATGATTTTATAAAGCAAATGGATTTGGCTTATGCAGCCAGCGATGCAGTGATTTCGAGATCCGGAGCACTGGCTATATCTGAATTGTGCATAGCAGGTAAGCCTGCCATTCTAGTACCATCGCCTAATGTGGCTGAAGATCATCAGACCAAAAATGCCATGGCATTGGTAAACGAAAAAGCAGCCCTCATGATCAAGGACAAGGAAGCTAGAAAAAAATTGGTTGATGAGGCTTTAAAATTGATTTATGATCAAAAACAGAGCGACAAGCTATCAATAAATATATCGGCTTTGGGTAAGCCCAATGCGGCAGAAGAGATTGTTAATGAAATTGAAAAACTAATAACGTGCAATTGAGTCAATACGATACGGTTTATTTCCTTGGTATTGGGGGAATCGGAATGAGCGCGCTGGCACGTTGGTTCAACAGGCAAGGTATGTTCGTGGCTGGCTATGATCGCACGCCTACTCCTTTAACCAAAGAATTGGAAAAGGAGGGAATTAAAATCCATTTTGAGGATGATGTAGCATTAATCCCAACACAAGCTGACAACAATAAGACTTTGTTTGTCTATACCCCAGCCATCCCGAAAGATCACAGGGAATATAATTACCTGAAAGAAAAAGGTTACTCTATTTTGAAGAGATCGGAAGTATTGGGTCTTATTACGAAATCACATAAGACAATAGCGGTAGCGGGTACTCATGGAAAAACAACTACTTCTTCATTGATCACTCATATTTTGAAAGTAGCAGGTGTTAATATGGTTGCCTTTTTGGGTGGAGTAACAACCAATTATGCTTCCAACCTAATTTCAGAAGGAGAGGCTAATGAGGATACAATCGTTGTGGCAGAAGCAGATGAGTTTGATCGTTCATTCTTAAAACTATTTCCGGATATCGCAGTCATCACTTCTGTTGATCCTGACCACCTGGATATTTATGGAAATCACCAGGAGGTAATTAAATCATTCACCGATTTTACTAAGCAAATTAATAAAGGAGGACTACTTGTAAAACATGATTCAATTCGAGCTATCGATAATGAGTTAGATGGCGTTGAAGTAAATACTTATGGCATGAGCCGGGGACAATTTTTTGCCAGTCGGATTACCACCGAGGGTGGATTTTTTGAATTTGATCTTGTAGGCTATGCCGATGAGATCGAAAAGATAAAGCTTGGCGTCCCTGGTTTTCATAATATGGAAAATGCAATCGCTGCCACCATTGTTGCGAAGCATTTGGGTGTGAATGATACCATCATCAAAAAAGCATTGGGCTCTTTTGCAGGGGTTAAGAGACGTTTTGAATTTAT
>JAGQYK010000066.1 GCA_020436125.1 Cyclobacteriaceae bacterium
TCATTTCCTGAACGGTCAGTGGTGTAAAGGCATTGTGGACTTCAGGTCGGTTGATACTGATGCGAGCGATCCCTTCAAATTGGTGAAATAGAATTTCTTTATATTCCTTTATTGGTTGCCATGGCAAATTAAGCGTCATAATTACTTTTTATTTGTTTTTTAAAATAGTCTACGATTATTTTTGTTTCAGTTGCTGTTGATTCGATTTCAAGAATTTTGGTACGCCCATCAAAATCAAAAAAATCTTTTAGCAGATTCTTTAACTTTTTTAGGCTGTCTAATTGGAGATAATCAAAATCGTATTCAAGTGCCACAGTACGAGCAGATAACTTTTGATGAGTTATAAAATACTCACCAAATTCCGGTAGTTGATTCGGACCATCAATCATTCCAAATATAGCACCTCCATGATTATTTAATACCACAATCCTCAAGTTGGGTAATTGATAGTTATGCCAGAAGGCATTCCTATCATAGAAAAAGGCCATGTCGCCAGTAATCAAAATGGTGGGAGTTAGAGAAGAAAGAGAATGGCCAACTGCAGTGCTGGTACAACCATCAATACCGCTGGTGCCTCTGTTGGCAAAAACACCGATCTCACTTTGATTATCGTTAAGTCCAATGAAATTGGCGTACCGCACAGGCATGCTATTGGAAAGATGTAGGTGTGAAGGTTGTGGTGCGTTTTTTATTATTTCGTTGACCAATGAAAATTCATTCAATTGTGGTGTGGAGAAAAAAGTTTTGACGGCACGTTGTGTTCGGTGTTCTTCTGCTTCCCATAACCTATAATAGTTTTCTCTTTTTTGCCGATCAAATCCTGTTTTAGAAACAACTTCCGAGAATTGTTCAAAGAAAGCTGATGGGGTAGAAGGTATGATCGATGTAATGCTCTGGAAGGTGTCAGCAACTTCGCCTTCGGGTTGAATATGCCAATGGACAACAGGCTTGTAGTTTCTTAAAAAAGTTTTTAAGTTTTTGGAAATAACAGATTTGCCAAACGTAATCAATAAGTCTGGATGTAAAGCCTTTTTATTATCAGGCTTAGATTGACCCAGCATGGCATCTGCGTGCGTGATGCTGTGGGATAACGAATGAAGATTGGAAATCACATCTCCAATAACCGGTACATGATGTTGCTTGGAGAATTGATCAAGAGTGTCAGCAAAACGTTGATCCGGAAATTGTTGACCTGCAACAATTAAAATTTTATTGTAATTGTTAAAGTCAGACCTCAACTTATTTAAAGTGTCGGGTTGAACTTGGGGAAATGATGCTAATGATTCAATGATCCTTACATTAGACGAGAATTGAACTGTTTCACCCTGAGCAGGATACAAGGGCTCTCGTAAGGGGATATTGATGTGAACAGGTCCTTTTGGAAATCGAAGGGATAGATTGATTGCTTCATTGATGCACCTGTTGATGTGCCACAAACTATCAGTATGCTCATACTCCTGTGGGAGTTCAAAATATTTTTTTACATGTTGTCCATAAATATTCTCTTGGCGTATGGTTTGTCCATCCAATTGATCCACCCATTCTTTGGGTCTGTCTGCAGTAAGTACAATCAGTGGAATATGCTGATAGTATGCCTCAGCAATTGCAGGTGCAAAGTTGTATGCAGCCGATCCAGATGTACAGACTAGTACCACTGGACAATCATCAGACAATGCTATACCGTTGGCAATGAAGGCGGCACTTCGCTCGTCACTAAATGTACGTGTGTTAATTTTCTGATGCGCTACAAAAGCACTTGTTAATGGGGCGCACCTTGAACCAGGACATAGGACTGCTTCTTTGATACCTTTAAGAGCACAAATTTCTGCAATATCATAAATGGGTTGAAGGCGCACTAAGTTTAGGGTTGTATAACTTGAAGGAGTGTATTCATTTTTAATTCAGTTTCTTCCCATTCTTTTTCAGGAATGGAGTCTATAGTGACTCCGGCCCCAGCATAAAGGATGGCCTTCTGACCACACCACTGCATGCAGCGTAGATTTACAAATAATGTTGTTTTGTTTTCAAAGTTGACCGGCCCAAGGTATCCACTATAAAAACTTCTGTCAAATGATTCAGTTGTTTTTAAAAATGCTATCGATTCTTCTCTGGGCATGCCGCATATGGCTGAAGTAGGGTGTAGAAGTTTTAGCATAACGGAACCTAATTGAGGAAAATTGGTGGCGTTCATATCTACCTCAAATTCAGTTTTCAAGTGCACCAAATTGCCAGCTTGCCATGTTTTAGGACCAAGTTCAATATACTCTCGCAAGCGAATTTTTTTGAAACAATTGACAATGTAGCGACTTACTAAAGCTTGTTCTTCTATTTCTTTTTGCGTCCACGCGACATGTTTGATGTTGGCCTGTGGAGGAAGAACCTGCGTGCCGGCAACAGCCACCGTTTTAAAAGACATTTGGTCATCAACGGAAACCAATAATTCAGGTGAAGCACCTAGCCAGGTTCCAATTTCTCCAGCTGACACAAGAGACACAAAGGCATTAGGGTATTTTATGCAAAGAGTATTAAAAGTGTCTACTAAATCAAAGGCTTTAGGTAGTTCAATTTGTTTACATCTTGAGGGCACAAGTTTTTCGAAATGGCCAGCTGCAATTTGTTCAATGGCATTTTTAACAATGGTAGTGAAGTTATTTTGTATGGCATCTTCACTTTCATAGGGCTTGGAAGGAAAAAACGGAACGGTGTCGTTCTTTAGTTTTTTGTTCTTTAAGTTATGAGGAACATCCGATACATTAGGACTAATGTCGCCATTGTCAATTGAATAACTGATGTTGGCCTTAAGGAATACCTTTTTCTTGTCACTATCGAATGGCGCAAAAATGAAACCTGTACCTACATCTTCGATACTGACATCATTGAGATATTGAATGCCTTCCGTACAAACGATTAGGTTTTTTTTCGTTGTTCCGGGTGATCTCCACAATCCAATAGCGTGTCCTTCGGTCAGATAATCAAGAAGCACACCTTCAATAATTTCTTTTTCGGCACGTTGCACCTTCAGTTCATCAAAGACTTCAGCCATTTCGTTAATTACTTTTTATCAATCACAGCCATTGTTATTCTGCTGATTGAGACTAATTCATTTTGTGGATTAACTATTTTTATTTCCCAAACCTGAGTTTTCTTTCCTATGTGTATCGGACGGGTTGTTCCCGTTACAAAACCATCTCTAGCACTCTTAATATGGTTGGCATTGATTTCCAGCCCAACACAAAATTGCTTGTTTTGATCTACACATAATGATGCGGCCACACTGCCCAATGTTTCGGCCAGTGTAACAGAAGCTCCACCATGTAACAATCCATAGGGCTGATGTGTTCGATTATCTACTGGAAGTGTGGCAGAAATATGGTCTTCCCCTACCTCGGTAAACACTATTCCGAGATGCTCGACCATATTGTTTTTCGACAACTGATTTAAAATCTCAGTAGTTACACCGTTTGAAGCAAATGAAGGGCTTTTGGCTGCCAAGGTTATAATTCTTTATTTTGAGGCCAAATTAGAGGAAATTGAGCAGTAAAAAAATATACTTAATAAGACATGGGCAAACGGAGTTCAATCTCAGTGGCATTGTGCAGGGCAGTGGAATCGACTCCTCCCTTAATGCATTAGGGGTGGAGCAGGCTGGTTCGTTCTTTGATTCCTACCAACACATTTCATTTGATAAGGTGTACACTTCTAAATTGAAGAGGAGTGTTCAGTCTGTTTCGTCCTTCATTGATAGGGGGATAGCGCATGAATCTTATGAAGGGTTAAACGAGATTAATTGGGGAAGTAAAGAAGGAACCAGAATTACTCCTGATGAAGATGATTATTATCGCTGGCTTTTGAAGCAATGGCAGAACAACGAAATTGCTCTTCGTATTGATGGTGGGGAAAGCCCTGCGGATGTGGCTGCTAGACAGAGATCAGTGATAAAAACAATTTTGGACAAGCAGGAAGAACAAACAATTCTCATCTGCATGCATGGTCGGGCCATCAGGGTATTACTTTGTCAATTACTTAATTATCCTCTCTCTGCAATGGATATCTTTGAGCATCACAATTTAGGCCTTTACCTGTTGAATTATACCGGATCGATGTGTTCAGTTGAAATGTTCAACAATATTGATCATTTGAGAAAATTGGGTTCCCCTAAAAGGGCTAGCTAGTCGTTAAGTTGATCCAGGGCAGACTTGGCTTTGCCATCGATACTGTTTTTGTAGGCGTGATTTTTATAACTCAAGGCAAGTTCAAAATACTTTCTGGCTGCTGGTATATCATTGCTTGTCTTAGCGATGTATCCCAGCTGCAATGCAGAATTGGGGGCAAAATACCATGGATTGGAGCCTGCTAATTTCATTGTACGCGTGTAGTAAATTTTTGCAGTGGTTTGATCTCCCATTTTATCCGCAAGGCGGGCTTTCCGGTAGCAATATTCAGCTTTTTCTTTTTCTGTAGTCAGTGTACTTTCATTAATGGTCTTAAGCGTGCTCAAAGCCTCTTGATAATAACCTCCATCAGTGTACAATCGAACTTTAAGAATCCTGGGATTGGGGAAAACATTCTCTTTTAATTGAGAGTTAGCGTAGCGATCAGGTTCTGCCACCTCTTTGCCTGTCTTCTTGGCAATTTCAAAATTTCTATAGGCTTCTTCCTTTTTGTTTTGCAACCAATAGCAAAGAGCAATCTTATAATAAGAGTCCTTTTTAAAATTTATGCTCTTGTAATTGGCAATAAACTTTTGATAAGCGCTAATGGAGTTGTTGTATTCTCCTTTTTGTAATAAAATTTCTCCTCTTAGATAATCTATATAATACATAGGCAAGCCTTGAGGGTGTTCGTCCAAAGTGCGAATCAGTTGTAAAGCCTTTTCACTCTGTGAGCTCTTCATCAGCATATTGACACCAAGAAAAAGAGTCAAACGATTGTAGGGTTGTTCTTCCAGTACTTTCAAGATGCCGTTTGTCGCTTCTTCATGTTGTTGGTTAATAAGACCCTTGATAGTAAAGTATAGAATGGTGGCTTCTGTATTAAGGGAGGATTCTGAATTACGGAGTTCCTGCAGTTGCTCTTGGCCTTTGGAAACGGATCCTTTCATTCCTAACAGGCTCATAAACCAATTGTATTTATCGGGTACTGATCCAACCATCACCTGGATCACTCCGCTTGTTTTTTTTATTGGGACGAAATCGGGATATTTTTTTAAGCACTCTTCAGTCTGGCTGTAAGCAGTGCGAATCGCCCAGACGGCATTCAGATCCTGGCCGAGGTTCAGGAAATTAAACCCTCGCTGTAAATTGAGCTCAGCTTTTAGAAATAGAGTTTCTGCAGATTCTTTTCGATTATCCAGGTACTTAAACCGCGCTCTGAAATTGGCTTCTACCTTTTGAAACTTCACTTCATCTTCTGAAATCAACACATCCAACGTTTCACAAAAGCTTTCTACATAGATTTTGTGAAAGGGATTGGTGCTGGGGCTTAAGGCTTTTAAGGCTAAATGGGCCTGGTCAGTTTCTAAGTTAAGTACGGATTGGTAGGCCTTTTGTAATTGGGGGTCAAATTTCCAAATCGGACCGCTGGCAAATGTAGGGGTGAGTAAAAACAAAAAAAGGCAGGCGATGGGGCCTGCCTTTTTTGGGTACAATATCGTGTTGCTTTTAGCCAACTTTCTTTTTTCTTGGAGCAGCTTTTTTCTTGGGCTTTTTCTCTTCTTCCATGGACTCCATGTCAACATCAGCAAGAATACGTCCAGAGTGCTCGTCAATTACAATTTTCTTCTTTTCACGGATTTCTGCAATTTTTTGAGGAGGGATAATGATGTTACAACCTTCGGCCGCACCGCGTACTACACGTACAACTGCAAGCCCATTGGATAAGCTGGTTCGCAAACGCTCGTAGTATTTCAATAATTTCTCCTCTATTTTTTTGGCCGCTTTTTCGCGATCTGCCAATAGGCTGGCTTCTTCCTCCTGACTTTCGCCCAGGATTTCATCCAATTCATTTTTCTTATTGCTCAGGTCTTCGTTGCGCTCATTGATAAGGGCTTCAATTGCTGCAATCTCCTGCTTCTTCAATTCAATTTTGTCCTTCGCCTCGTTAATGCGCTTTTCGCAGATTTGAACTTCTAATTCCTGAAGTTCGACTTCCTTTGTAATGGCATCGTACTCCCGGTTGTTCTTAACGTTCTTCTGCTGCTCGTTATATTTTTTTACCAGCTTTTCAGCCTCTTTTATACCTTCCTTGTTCTTTTTAATGGATTCATTGAGCTCTTCTAAATCGGCCTCAAAGCGCCCCATTCTTGTTTTATATCCTTCTACCTCATCTTCCAAATCCTGAACCTCGTCAGGTAGGTCACCTCTTAATTTCTTAAGCTGATCGATCTTTGTGTCTATAAATTGGAGTTTTACTAGGGCTTCGAGTTTTTGGGCAACTGTTTGATTTTCCATTACTTACAAATAACTTATTGGATTCGTGACCGATTTCGAAAAATAGACTGCAAAAGTAGTAAATTTTTCTTCTAAAACCTCTTTTAACAGGTCTTTAGTAAATTGTTCGCTTTCGTAGTGCCCTATGTCAGCAATCAGTATTTGCCCTTCCGCATCAAAAAATTCATGGTATTTAAAATCGGCTGAGACAAATACATCCGCGCCTTTTGCTTTGGCTAGGGGAAGCAGAAAACTACCAGCACCTCCACAAATGGCTACTTTTTGAATATGGGTATCTGGGAGGGCCGTATGCCGGATACATGCAGTATTCATTCTGTTCTTTAAACGTTCCAAAAAGGCCTTTGGTTCAATGGGTGTCTTAAGAACCCCCATCATTCCTGAGCCAACTTCCTCATTCTTATTATCTAGTGAAGTTAGGTAATAGGCCACCTCTTCGTAGGGGTGCGATTTTTTTAGCGCAGTGATTATTTGACGCTCGAGGACTGTTGGAAATATTAATTCAGCCCTTATTTCCTTTACTTCCTCTCGTTTTCCGGCCTTTCCAACATGGGGTTTTGCCTCCGCAGTGGGTTCAAAAGTGCCTGTTCCAGTAGTTCTAAAGCTGCAGTTCTTGTAGTTTCCAATGTTACCAGCTCCTGCTTCATGCAGGGCATCCAATACCAATGGTGCCGAATCTTTGGGCATGAAAGTGACTAACTTACTTAATGTATCTGATTGGGGAGCGAGTACTTCTAATGCAGAGAGGCCAATCTTTTCCGCTATTTTATAATTCACGCCATGGTGAACGTTGTCCAGGTTCGTGTGAATGGCATAGATAGCTATGTCATTTTTGATGGCTTTAATAATAGTTTGTTCTACATAATTTTTGCCGGTGAGTCTTTTGAGCCCTTTAAAGACAATTGGATGATGGGCAATAATGAGATTGCATTTTTGTTGAATGGCTTCCTCTACTACTATTTCAATACAATCTAGTGTGACTAATATGCCATTTACAGGCCAGTCTGGGTTACCTGTAATCAGTCCACTGTTGTCGTAGCTCTCCTGATAGGCACCGGGGGCCAGGCTTTCCAGATGAGAAGTAACGTCTTTTATCTTTACGGTTTCCATCGAATGCTTAGTTTTGACAAAAATACGAAGATATAGGTCTCCATCGAGATGAGTGTGTTAAGTGTGTTGTTGTTCCCTTTTGCAGTGATCTTCCGGATTGCTACAGGTATTAGAAATCATCTTTATTCGATAGGACATAAGAAATCGTTTCAATTTGAGGTACCTGTTGTAAACGTGGGAAATCTCAATATTGGTGGTTCTGGTAAAACCCCGACCATAGAATACCTGATCCGGCTTCTTAAAAAGGAATATGCAATTGCCACTCTAAGCCGAGGATACGGGAGGCGAACGCGTGGTCTTAGATTTGCCTCTCCCAGTGACAATGCTTCAACATTAGGCGATGAGCCCTACCAGTTTTATAGGAACTTTAATCATGAAGTGAAGATAGTAGTGGGAGAAGACAGGGCATTTGCCATTCCCAATATTCTTCAGGAGTACCCGGAAACTTCCTTAATACTGCTGGATGATGCTTATCAACACCGAAGAGTGAAGCCTCACTTAAATATTTTGCTCACAGATTTTGAAAAACCTTTTTATAATGATTTCCTGTTGCCTATGGGGCGACTACGCGAAGGCAGAAAGGAAGTACAGCGAGCAGATATCATTGTAGTAACAAAATGTAATGAGGTAGTTGATGAGGCCGTGCAAAAACAGGTAAGGCACGAAATCAGTCAATACGCAGGAGACAAGCCGGTTTTCTTTTCTTTTATTCAATACGGCAGCCCACAGCCATTTCAACAAACAAATGTTTCTATTACACCTCATGTGGTATTATTATCTGGAATTGCAAAACCCCAGCCTCTGGAAGATTATGTAAGTGTTAACTTTGAATTGATCAAACATTTCCAATTCAAAGACCATCACTTATACACGATCAAGGATATTGCTCAGGTAAAGAATTTCATTCAGAATCAGGGCGAAAAGGTGTCTATCTTGACCACTGAAAAGGATATGGTACGTTTGCTGGATCCTAAATTTGGTGACCTTCTTCGTGATTTAGATTGCTTTTTTCTGCCTATAGAAATGGATTTTGTAAATAATGGTGTGGAATTTGATAAACTGGTGCGTAACGCTATTGAAAAGGCTGCTGCCGAGTCGAATTCTGAGAACGAGTAAATTATCTTTGCACCTGTGTTTTTAAGAGTCTCAACCCTTGTACTTTTTGCCATTCTTCTTTGCACTGCTGCCACGGCACAGCGAAGAGGATCTCAGGTGGTTGATGATTCGACCAGAAACGTCTATGGTCCGAATACTACGAAATGGATAACGGAAGAGGACTTATTCTACGATAGGAACAATTACCAAGCAATTGACACCTCCATTCGCAACTATCACCGTTGGAATTATGTAAACAGGTTGAACAATACCTATAAAGATTTAGGCAACGTAGGTACACCTCTGTTCCCAATATTCCCCGTGTTGGAGGAATCTATAGGTGTGTCTACAGGCTTTCGGGTGTATGACCAATATTTCCTGACGGAAGAACCAAAATATTTTGATACTAAATCACCCTACACGCGCATGCAACTGATTTGGGGTGGTCAGGGTAGAGCCATGACGCGTATTGAGTTCAGTAGAAACATCAATGAACGATGGAACTTTGGGTTTAATTACCGACCTATATTGGTAGATAAGCAAATCCTTCGTGCCAGTAAGGGAGACAGACAAACGATAAGTCATTACTACGATGCATACACGGCTTACCGAAGTGAAAATAATAAGTACCAGGTCTTATTGAATTACCGGAGGATTCGTCATAGTGTAGTAGAGATGGGAGGGGTCAATGTTATCGCAACGGCTACAGACTCCACCTACCAATCGCTCTTTGAGCCTAACATCACTCCGAAATTGACTGAAGCAAGTAGTGTTCAGCTTCAAAACCAAGTGCACCTGTTTCATCAATACAGAATTGGTAATGGGTTGCAACTCTACCATCAGTCTGATTTAGGGAAAAAAGTAAATACCTATAAAGACAATATTGATATAGATCCGGCATCTTACTACGACAATCAGGTTGAAGTAGATGATACCCCCACTGATGTAAGTGATAGTACACGTTTTTCCTACTGGACCAATGAGCTAGGAGTAAAGGGTAAAGTGGGTAGGGTGTTTTACAATGGATATGTAAAAAGCAGAGCTTACAAGTTTCGCTACAAATACATCAATCAGGATACATTGGACACTCCGCTTACTGACGATGAATATTATCTGGGAGGTCGCCTTTCCTATGAACATGATTCACTCACCCATCTTACCGCATGGCTGGAGTACCTTGATGGTGGGAATTATAGAGCAGAGGCAACTCTAAAATCAAAATGGATTGACGCAAAAGCTACGCAGTTACTATCAAGGCCACCTTTTATCTACAATGCCTATCGTGGATCTTTTGATTTATGGAACAACCAGTTTAGAAATACTTTCACTACACAATTAGAAGCTTTTGGTAAATTTCAACTGGGTAGAGTTTTTGTCTCTCCAGGCTTCAAGTTTACTTCATTAAAAGATTATATCTATTTCAAAGAAGATACTTATGGGGGTACTTCACAGACAGTACTTCCTGTTCAATCTTCAGGGAAGCAGGAGTTGTTGTCTCCCGAATTGAGATTCGAATTGAGATTTCTCAGAAACATGTATTTGAGGCCTCAAGTGATCTACTCTACTTTTCTTTTGAATGATGATGATGCCTTGCAGGTACCTGAGCTTTTTGTGAACACTCAACTGGCCTACGAAAACCAAATCTTCAATAACCATTTGGAAGTCCAGATCGGAATTGATTTTCATTGGAAGTCAGCCTATTACGATTATAGCTATGATCCGGCCATACAGCAATACTATGTTCAGGATCAGGTCCAATCACCTTCTTTTCCACTGACAGATGTTTTTTTTAATGGAAAAATGAAACGTGGCCGATTCTTTTTTAAATACAATAACCTTGTTCAGGCCATTACACAATCCGGTTATCTGTCTACACCTGTTTACCCAGGTCAACGCAACATCATGGACTTTGGGTTTGAACTCCTGTTATTTGATTGATGATGGAAAAACATGTTTTGGGGTTAACGTTACCAACCGATCCGAGATGGGTGAACATAGCGGAGAAGAACATTCAGGATATTCTAATTGACCATGCCTACTGCGAGCAAAAAGCGGCCTCATCTTGTATTTCATTGATTATTCAATACCCTGAAATGGAGCGGGTAGTAGAAACCCTTACTCCCATTGTAGCGGAAGAGTGGGGCCATTTTGAAAGGGTGATGGAGGAGCTCAAGAAGAGGGAGATGGCTTTTGGAATGCCGCGCAAAGATGAATATGTAGAGCGACTTCAAAAAGTTATAAAAAAAGGAGGGAGCCGTATAGATCAGTTGGTGGAAAGACTTCTTATGAATGCGCTAATCGAAGCGCGAAGCTGCGAACGATTCCGTTTGTTATGGAAAGAGATCGGTGACGCTGACCTGAGTAAATTCTATTATGAATTGATGGTGAGTGAAGCAGGTCATTATAAAACTTTTCTGTCGCTGGCCAAAGAATTCAAGAACCCTGATTGGGTGGAGACTCGTTGGAGAGAACTATTAGCTGAGGAAGCCGAAATAGTGGCCACTCTGGAAGTGCGTGCAGATAGGATGCACTAAACCATGATTAAGTCTTTTGTTTTTTCTTCTTTGCCGCAGGAAAAAGAATGTTGTTAAGAATCAGTCTGTAGCCGGGGGAGTTGGGATGCAAGTTCAAATCGGTGGGCTCCTCACCAACCGTGTGCTGATAATCTTCTGGATCATGGCCTCCGTAAAAAGTAAAGAATCCTTTTCCTAATACGCCATGAAGGTATTTGGTCTCCCTGATGTCTCTATTCTCACCCATGATGACAATGTCAGGTTTTACTAAATGCTTCTTAAAACCAGTAGTCTGACCATAAAAACCCCTTATCACTCTGGTGTGGTTTTGAGTGAGCATGGTTGGGATAGGATCCCACTTAGCGGAGAATTCAAATAGATTGAAGTAGTCATTGTCCTGACGAAGGCCTCTTTCCGGAGCGTTGTTGTCAATATCAGAGAACTCATATTGATAGGGGTCTCTTGAAATTCGGAAGTTTGTAAAGGCAAGTGATTTTTCGTAATCCAGCTTTTCCTGTGCCTGAGGATCGGCAGGGTCGCCATCATACATTCGCTCGCAGATGTCCACTCCCTCTGCGGCCAATGCGATGTCAAAGGAATCGGTGGCAGAGCACATCGCAAAGAGAAAGCCTCCTCCGGCAACAAATTCTTTTATTCGTTTTGATACGGCCAACTTGAGTTGGGATACTTTATGAAACCCATTTCTTCGGGCCATTTCCTCAGCTTCTTTTTGTGCCTCTATATACCACGGCATGTTGGCATAGCTTCCATAGAACTTTCCATACTGACCGGTGAAATCTTCATGATGGAGATGGATCCAGTCGTATTTGGGCAAATCACCCTTCATGATCTCATCATCGAAAATGACATCGTACGGGATTTCAGCATAAGTAAGCACAAGCGTTACCGCATCATCCCAGGGTTGCTTGCTTTTTGGGGTGTATACAGCAATTTTCGGATACTTTTCCAGCTTCATGAGATCATAGTTCACTGCAGGGCTGGCTATTTCAGTAATGATTCCGTTGGCTTGTGCATCTGATATAATTTCGAAACTGACCCCACGCACCACCAATTCGTTCTGTATAGCAGGTTGATATTTGCACATAAAGCTGCCTCCTCGATAATTCAGCAACCAATCTACTTCAATGTCATTTTTGAGGATCCAGTAGGCGATACCGTAGGCTTTGAGGTGATTAGACTGTTTAGTGTCCATGGGAATGAACACATAATTGGCGCAAGCCAGTCTGCTTACGGTTAAAAAGAAGAACAAAATCAGTAACCTCATCGTTAGTTCTCTCATCAGCAATACGAATGTAACATTTTAGGGCCTTAAAAGTCTTATAGTACAACGACCAATCCCTACTTTTGATTTGTAATCTATATGATTTTTGAATGAATCTGCTTGAAAATTTTAAGGAAGGTTTAAGATCGGTACAAGCCAACCTATTAAGGTCTGTATTAACCGCTTTGATTGTTGCCATCGGTATTACATCATTAGTGGGAATTCTTACCGCAATTGACGGGATTGAATACTCCGTTTCTGAGAGTTTATCTTCTTTAGGCGTAAATACATTTGATATTTATTCCAAGAGAAATAGAAATCGTAGTCAACAGGGAATAAAAGAAGAGGTGGTGAGACCAGTGTACTTACAGGATATGGAAAAGTTCATTGACCGCTTTACGATACCTTCTGCCATAAGCCTTTCAGCCAGCCTTACTCAAATTGCAGAAGTAAAACATAATTCTAAAAAAACGAACCCCAATATTGGTGTGATGGGGATCAATGAGGAATACTTGGCTATTAAGGGCCTCAATATCGACAGAGGTAGAAATTTATCTTCTATTGAAATTCAATATGGAAGTAAAGTGGCGGTTTTAGGATCTAAAGTGGTAAGTGCCATCTTTGATGACAACGAAGATCCTATTAATTCTGAAGTATCCTTTAAGGGAACAAGATTCAGGGTAATAGGGGTATTGGTTGAAAAAGGGCAACTCTCCGAAGATAATTATGATAACATGGTATTTATTCCTGTGATCGTAGCCAATCAATTGGCAAGTGGGAGGGGGTTAGAGTATAACTTAACGGTGGGAATCTCTGATGCGTCTCAATTGGAATTGGCAATGGGAGAAGCAACTGGATTAATGCGTTCCATAAGGCAGGACAGGGTAGGTGAACCCAACTCATTTGAAATGGAAAAAAGTGAAACGCTGGCGGAGAACCTGGAGAGCATAACAGGCGCACTTCGAATAGGCGGTTTCGGTGTAGGGTTCATTACTTTGCTGGGTGCATCTATTGCCTTGATGAATATAATGATGGTTTCTGTAACAGAGCGAACCAGAGAAGTGGGCGTGCGAAAGGCATTGGGTGCAACCCCACTTCGAATTCGTCAGCAATTTGTTATTGAAGCCATTGTGGTTTGTATTCTTGGGGGCATCGCGGGAATCATCATGGGTATTGGGATAGGAAACTTGATTTCGAGTGCTATTGGGGTTGATAGTTTTGTGATTCCCTGGCTTTGGATGCTGGTTGGTCTTGTTATCTGTGTGGTTGTGGGGCTTTTGTCAGGTTACTATCCTGCGTTTAAGGCTTCCAAACTTGATCCTATCGAGTCCCTCAGATTTGAATAATCTGGGCCCAAAATAATTATATAGGAAGTCAAAAGTTTTCTAATTTGGGGATAAATGTATCTCCTTATGAAATCCTTCATTGTACTTCTTTTGGCAGTCCTCACATTGCCTTCTTATTCTCAAAGGTCCATCCAACCTTCTGATGTATACCGATTAAAGTCTGTAAATGATCCGCAAATCTCTCCTGATGGTAAATGGATCGCGTATGTGGTGAGTTCCCCAGATTCCGCTAAAGACAAATATGACTCCGATATCTGGATGGTAAGTTGGGATGGAAAAGAATCTATTCAATTGACTTCAAGCCCCGAAAGTGAAAGCACACCGCGCTGGTCGCCTGATGGGAAATATTTGACCTTCCTGTCTTCCCGCTACGATGCGAAGACAAGTCAGATTTGGAAAATGGACAGAAGAGGAGGGGAGGCATCAAAGTTGACCAGTCTTAAGGTCAGTATAAGTGACTACGATTGGAGCCCCGATTCAAAAAAAATAGTTTTAGTAATAAAGGATCAGGATCCAACAGAAAGCGAGGAAAAGAAAAAAACCAAAAAGCCTATTGCCATGGATCGCTATCATTTTAAAGCAGATGGCGAAGGCTACCTCGAAAGAAAGAGGAATCACCTTTATGTGTTTGATGTGATGACTCAAAAATTGGATACGGTTACATCTGGAGATTTTGATAACAACCGTCCGGTATGGTCGCCTGATTCCCGGCAACTTGCTTTTGTAAGCAACCGGACAGTCGATGCAGACCGCAATGGCAACACTGATATTTGGGTGGTTGACGCAAAACAAGGAGCTACGGCCAAACTATTAACCAAATGGGTGGATGCTGATGATGCACCAATGTGGAGTCCTGATGGTAAGTCAATCGCTTATTTGAAATCACGAACACCTGAATACGATATTTATGACCAGCCTCAAATTGCTGTCGTAAGTATAGCTGGAGGTGAGCCTAAAATAATTTCAGCAAAAGTGGATCGGGATATGAGTGCTCCGGTATGGTCGAATGATGGTAAATCCATCCTGACCACTATGGCAGATGATCGGAGGATGCATGTAGTTTCATTTGATGTGGCCTCTCAGGAGATGAAAAAAATAACAAGCGGGGATAGGGTGTTTCGCTTTTTGCAACGTGGGCCGAACAATAGATGGGTGGCGCTGAGCAGTGATGTTCATACTCCTTACGAAGTATATGGAATTGAAGGAACTACAGCGACAAGATTGACACATGTGCATGACGAATTTTTAAAGCCATTGATGCTGGCTTCGGTGGAGGCATTTAATTCCAAGAGTAAAGATGGCACGGATGTAGGGAGTCTTTTGTTATGGCCAGCAGGTGCTCCCAAAAACAAAAAGCTGCCTCTTATTTTATGGATACACGGTGGGCCAACAGGGCAGGATGATTTTTCATTTGATTTGATTTCTCAATTGCATGCAGCGAATGGCTATGCAGTGGCTAATGTGAATTACAGGGGAAGCAATGGAAGGGGGATGCAGTATAGCCGTGCAATTTATGCGGATTGGGGCAACAAAGAGGTAATGGATTTGTTGGGAGCTGTTGATCACTTGATTAAGGAAGGTAAAGCTGATCCCGACCGTCTTGGTGTTGGAGGGTGGAGCTATGGAGGCATATTAACAGATTATATCACTGCAGCAGACACACGTTTTAAAGCAGCAGCTAGCGGTGCTGGCAGTGCACTCTGGTTTTCTTTATATGGAGCGGATCAGTATACCAAACAATATGAAGCAGAGTTGGGCGTGCCATGGAAGACAAAAGATAAATGGATGGAGCTCTCTTCTCCTTTCTTTAATATAGAAAAAGTAAAAACACCAACATTGTACATGGTAGGAGAAAAGGATTTCAACGTACCCGCCATAGGAGGAGAGCAAATGTATCAAGCGCTAAAATCTCTTGGTGTCCCCACTGAGTTTGTGGTTTACCCCAATCAATTTCATGGGATAAGAACCCCAAGTTACCAGATCGATCGATATACACGATATAAAGATTGGTTTGGAAAGTATATCGACAACCCTAAGATGAGTGGTGCAATAGACACTAAAAAATGAATATGCGAATCAATTTTAATGTTTACGTAATTGCGTTAATTATTATAGTATCTAACTCTATGTGTGCACAAACTTCAAAAGAACCACGCAGCTATTTGGCGTTGGGAGATTCATATACCATTGGGGAAAGCGTAGCTGAAAATGAGCGTTGGCCTGTTCAGCTGGCTAAAGCGTTAACAGAAAAAGGGACAGCTGTAGCAACTCCAAGAATAATTGCAGTTACTGGATGGCGTACAGACAATTTGAAGAATGGAATTAACATTGCTCAAATCAAAGACAAGTATGATTTGGTTTCCTTGTTGATTGGGGTGAATAACCAATACCAAGGAAAGTCTGCGGAGGATTATGCTGTTGAGTACGAAGATTTACTAAAAACGGCCATTCAATTGGCCGGTGGAGATAAATCAAATGTATTCGTAGTTTCTATACCTGATTATGGATACACCCCTTTTGGTGCGCCCAATCAGGAAAAGATATCTAAGGAGCTGGATGAATTTAATGCCATCAATAAACGCATTACTGATGCTTATGGTATAACTTATATCAATATCACTGATATTTCGAGAAAGGGATTGGAAGATCCTGAATTGGTTGCAGAAGATACCTTACATCCGTCTGGAAAGCAGTACACGCTGTGGGTGAAACGTATTTTGGAAAGCTTGAATTTGAAATAGCTGCGATGCCTTCTGTCTCCTTAGTTTAAGCCATATTGCTGTGGCGCTTTGGGTAGCGCGGATCTTGATGCGAAAATTAGAATTTGAATTAGTATTCCTATGCCCACGATCACCACTAGCTCAAATTGAGAGAGCATGGTTGATCCAGCAGTAATTTGTTTGGATTGCTCTCTTAATAATCGTCCTTCTGAGATTTGAATTTTTGATAATTGATTTAAATCTAGCATAGCCACATCGAAGTTTTTTTGCATTTGTGTCGACAGTGCGGTGGAAGCATCAAGGTCTTGAGTCATTAAAGCAGCAAGAAAATTTTCCTCCATGGTGTTAAGGTTTTGAAGTCGCTCTTTTAGATTATTAAAATACATCGATTCGGCAGTGGTTAATTTTGTCTTTTCATAATCAGTTAAAATCTGATTAATTGTAGTGTTGTGAGTATTAACCTGTGGCTGTACATCAAGAACATGTTCTGCATTGCTGCAATTGGCTATCATTATTTTCTTTTGGTAAAGATTGTCGGATAACTGAAAAATATAACTTTCCACGACCAACCTGTCATCAAACACTGATGAAAAAGAAGAGTCAAGTGTGTTGACATTCCGTTTATCCACCCAGTTTTTAGCAAAAATCATAATTAAGATCAGTGCCGAACAGAACGCAATTTTAGTTTTGTTTGGTAAGCTATATGCCCATTTCATAGTCTAAAACGTTGTGTGATGAGAAATACTCGAAACAACTAAGATAGTTTAATCATCACACGAAACAAAAGAGCATTTTTTGAGTGGGGAGGCTATTTGTATTTGTCATGGAGACCCACCCTTTGGAGGATCAGGGGAAGTATTTTTTCTATCCTTTTGGTTTTGGTTTCTGGCTTAGTGGCTTCCGCTATATATTCGGTGTATTCGCGTTGCTTGCTTTTTGATAATGCGTGAAATGATTTTAGGGTAGAGGTATCTGCTTTCAGGTACGAGGCGAGTTCCTGCGGAACAACAATAGGTTGATCACGATGGGGTTTGATTTCTTTTCCATCTTTTGAGTTTTGAATGGCTTCTTTCAGGTAAGTTTTAATGAGTTTGGGGTCGACTTCCTTGATGGACGTAAACCGCCATTGCCGAAGTGCTCTTGTTTTTCCTTCCTGGGCATTGATCAGCTTTTCCTTTGCGTCTTTTAATAAGGCACCCTGATAGAACCATAATCCTACATAGGATTTGAAAGCAGCAATTCCAGCGATATTTTTCCCTTTATAACTGTAAACAGGTGTGCCCCATTTCACTTCCTCTTTCATTCCTGTTGATACTAAAATTTCTCTTAAGGTTGTTAATTCAATAGTCCACTGCTTTTTCTTAAGTATATATTGCTCAACTGATTTGTGCGATTCCATATACTTTTTAGAGGTTATTAATACTAAGTTAATAATTACAAAGTAATTTAACAGTTCATAGCTACTCTTCTTTTAGGCATTGAGAGGGACTTATTCGTGCTGCCCTGAACGCATGCAAGCCAACAGTAAGCCACGAAATAAGTAAGGCCAACAATCCGGAGCCGATAAATAGCCACACTTGTAAATGAATTCTATATTCAAACGCATTCAACCAATTGCTGACCAAGTAATAGCTGACGGGCAGAGCGATTAAAATAGCGATCAAAACAATTTTTGTAAAATCACTTGATAATATATAGATGATGTTAAGTTCGCTGGAGCCCATCACTTTGCGTATACCTATTTCCTTTTTTCTTCTTTCTGCAGTGAACGCAGCCAGACCAAATAATCCTAGACAGGAAATAAGAACTGCTAAACCGGCAAAATATTTTGAGAGGGTTCCAATACGCTGTTCAGAGGCATATTGCGACTGATAATCCTGATCAAGAAACCGGAAATCAAATGTGAAACCTGGGTTATACTCCTGGTAGAAAGTTTGAAGAGCGGATAAAGCTTGCTTCTCTTTTCCTGATTCCAATTTTACGATCACTTTTTCAGTGATGGGGGGAACAAGTATAAAGAAGAGCGGTTCAATGGCTGAATGAAGTGATTCAAAATGGAAATCCTTGACCACACCAATAACCTCACAGTCAAACGGGCCAAATTTAATGACCTTGCCAATGGGGTTTTCCAATCCCATGTTGGCGATGCCAGCTTCATTGAAGATCACCTTCAAACTATCGTTATGTTCCCTTGAAAAGGTTCTGCCTTCTTTTAATTCAAGATGGAGCATTTCCAGGGCTCCGTAGTTGACTGGGCGATAGGCAAAATTGGAAATCAACTCAGGGTCTTTCCCTTCCCAATCAATGTTGGATGTGTTTCCACCTCCTACCATACTTTGACCAAGGCTGGAGGCATCTTGAACTCCAGGTATTCTCTTTACTTCATTGATAAAAGTTGGTAGACTTTGTCTGATTTTGCCTTCTATCTGAAAGTAAATGACATTTTCTTTATCGTACCCAATATTTTTGTTTTGTACAAATTCTATTTGCTTGTAAATCACCCACACGGAAACAATAAAGATGATGGACATGGTAAACTGAAATACGACCAATCCTTTCCGAGTCCATAGTTCACTAAGACTAGTGTGTAACTTTCCTTTCAAAACAGCTGCAGGCTTAAACCCTGATAAGTAGAGGGCTGGATAACTTCCGGCAAGCAACCCGGTAATTAGCGTGATACCCACAAAAGGAAGCAGTAGTTGCCAATTGAGTTGTAGTGTCAAATGCTTTTGCGTAATGACATTAAACTGTGGTAAAAAGAAATAAGTAATAAACAAAGACACCATAAGGGCGATGAGCGAAATAGCAACCGATTCAAACAGGTACTGGAATACAAGTGACATGCGATTGGCTCCAAGTGTTTTCTTTACACCTATTTCTTTTGTTCTTCTGGAAGCCCTGGCCGTAGCCAGATTCATAAAGTTGATACAGGCTATAGCAAGAATGAAAATGGCAATCAGAGCGAATAATTGAACGTACTCTATTCTTCCACCTGCCTGCACTCCGTTTTCGTATCTACCATATAAGTAATTGCTGGAATAAGAGGTAAGGAAGAGCTCCCGGTGTGTTTGATCTGTCTTACTTTTAATGAAGTCTTTAATTTTACGCTCAAAGGCCTGAGCACTTACTCCTTCGTTGAGGGTAAGATAAGTATTAGGGCCTGAATTTTTCCATTCAAAAGCTTGCGGAATTTTGTCCTTGAGAACCTCAATGGAAAGTGCGAAATCAAATTGGGTGGAGGAGTTGGCTGGGATATTGCCTAATACACCTGAGATGAGATAAGTCGATTCGTGTTGGAATTCAATTTCCTTACCCAGCACATTTGTGGTACTGAATAGCCGCTTGGCTAGCTCTTCAGAAATTACAATCGAACTTTTATCCGTAAGTATTTTGTCTTTATTGCCTTCAATAAGGGGGTAGGAGAAAATGTTGAAGTAATCTTTACCTACGTAAGTTCCAGTGCCACTAACACTTTTGTCTCCCACGGTGAGCGTGAATTGATCATACCAATCCGGGGGTGTAGCTACTGCGGCATACTCCACCTCAGGCATTTCTTCTTCTAGTGTTTCCGCCAGTAGCCAGGGTGTGGATTTTTGGATGCCGATGTTATCAGGATTTTGTCTGCGCTCCATTACTTGATAGAGTCTGCTGTCTTTTTCATGGAAATTATCCATATGGAGCTCGTCAGCAACCCATAGATAGATGAGTAAGGCACAGGCAAGGCTGGTTGAAAGACCAATCAGGTTGATAACAAAAGTGCTTTTGTAGCGGGTAAAGTTGCGTAAGGATACCAATAGATTATGACGTACCATAAAGAATGGGTTGAGTGATAGTGGGTTTGATTTTTTGATGGCAAAGGGTCTCAGGTAGTTGATAGTTTGATACCAATAATTCCATCTTGCGCGAAATGATGATTGATTTTCAAGTGTGAGATAAAACTTCTCATCCAAGTCGCCAATGACTTCTTCTTCAAGTTCTTCACGCAGTAACCATCGGAGGAACTTTTTGGCGAGCGTAGGAGGAAGGATTTTTTTCGATCTCAGCATTCTATTTTCCTGTTGAAAGGGCTGGAAACTGTTGCCAAAGAGCGACTTTGAAATCTTTTGAATTTTTCAATACTTTCTTGCCGTAGGCCGTGATTGTAAAAATTCGTTTTCGCCTTCCTCCCCGTTCGGCAGTAGCACTTCCCATTTCAGATTCCAAAAATCCTTTGCCTTC
>JAGQYK010000067.1 GCA_020436125.1 Cyclobacteriaceae bacterium
TGCTCCTTTTTCAAATTTTGATGTCCGCTTTACTGACATCTCCGCAGGGTTGATCACACCCACGACTCAATGGCGTTGGGAGTTCTTTGATGAAACCAACACATTGATAAGACAAGAACCTTTAGGTGGAGGTTTTTCTTTGGTTCCATTAGGTCCGTTCGATGAGGTATTTACCAATAGAGGGATGTATAGAGTTCGACTGATCGTTCGGGATAACATCACCTCTTGCGAAACCATTGATGAGGTAGAGGTGAGGGTATATGAAAACCCAGTAGCACAGTTTACCGCATCAAGAGAATGTGAAGGAGATGACACAAGCTTTAATGAATTGTCAACATTGAACGCCATCAATGGGGAGTCAATTATTTTACGGGAATGGGACTTTGATTATGATGGAGTGACGTTCACGAAAGATCCTGCTTTTGATAACCAAACATCCTTTACCAGAAGTTTGGGCGTAGCTAATACCTATCAGGTGGCACTTCGGGTGACAACCGACCAAAATGGCTGTAGCGATATAGTAGTAATTCCAGTCGTTGTTGATCCTATTCCCAATGCCTCCATTACCCCTGATGTACTTTCAGGGTGTAGCGTGCTAACGGTAACGTTTGCAAACAATTCAGTGGGAGGTCAACCGGATGTAATAGATTGGTTTGAGTGGGAGGTGGATGAAAAGCTGGGCTTGGGTTTTCAATTAGTGGCGACTCAAGATCCATTGGATCCTGGGTTTACTCCGTTTTATGTCCATGATTTTGTGAATACGACAATGGTGAATCGGCAGTTCGATATGAGAATGCGTGCTGTAACGGTCAACGGTTGCGATCGCTATTCTTCCATTTCTACAGTAACTGTTTTTCCGGGAACACAATCAGGGTTTATTTCTACAAACTATTCACCTTTTAATGACAACTGCTCTCCGCTATCGGTGGACTTTGCAGTAGATGCACAAACGCAATCATTAGGACCAACAGATTATCGTTGGCGCATCAGTGATGGGATGGGAATTGTTTCTGAAACGAGTACTGGTATAACACCAGCCTTCAGTTTCAATTTTGTGAACAATACCCAGTCCATCAAGGATTACTTCGTTACACTGATTACAACGTTGCCTTCCGGATGTTTCGGGGATTCTACCCGAACCATCCGAATAAGTCCAAACCCCACTTCAAATTTTGATATCGATACGTTGCAGTTTGATTGCGAATTAATGAGCCTTCAGTTAGAAGCCAATCAAAAAGGTTTGGCTAATTATCATTGGACGGTGCGGGAAAACGGAATTGTTGTATCTGATATAAATAGTATCAATGATGAATTGAACTACCAGCTCAATAGGCCCGCATTTGGTTCTGCGGATGTTACAGTCCAATTCAATTTGGAAACAGCCAATTTCGCCAATTGTGTCAGTCCTGTTAGTTCGGATGTGGTGATAATTCCAGCCAGAGAGGATATAAACACCTCATTCACGGCATCCCCATCAAGTCAATCATTACCTAATGCTACGGTTACCATAGTAAATACAACTAATCCAGGATCATGGACCTATGATTGGGATTTTGGAGATGGAAGCTCATCCAATGATCCGTTGGTTTCCTCACACACGTATGCGACCTATGGCACGTATACCATTAAACTCACAGTGACCAATAGCGTGTGTGTGGAGACTGCGATGGAGACAGTAACCATCTTGGCCATCCCTCCAATTGTAGATTTTTCCTATGATCCACCTTCGGGGTGCGCACCACTTACTGTTAATTTCACCAATCTCTCTCAGTTTGCTGAACCGGATAAATACCAGTGGGAGTTTGGTCAAGGGCAAGCAACTTCTAAAGCCATCAATCCTACCTATACTTATTTCGAACCTGGAAAGTATACGGTATCGCTATCAGCTTCCAATGCTACAGGCACAGTGGTGAATGAAACCAAAGAAATGATCATTGAGGTGTTTCCGAGACCAAGTGCGCAATTCGATATAAAGCCGAGACTGGTTTACATCCCAGGAGGGATACTTTATACCAAGAACCAAAGCCTACAAGCCACAAACTATGAGTGGGATTTTGGAGATGGAACAATCTCTTTATCACCCGAGCCTCAACACATTTATAAGGAAGTGGGTAAATATGATATTCAATTGGTGGCTTACAACCAATTTGGTTGTGCCGATACAACTAAACTGGAAAGTATAGTTAATGTTGAAATCGGTGGACAAGTACTGATACCCAATGCGTTTTCTCCTAATCTTTCTGGAGCAACTGGAGGAAATGATCAAAGTAACGGAAAGAACGATGTGTTTTTGCCCATTACTCGCGGTGTGGTTGAATTTGAAATGATGATTTTCAATCGCTGGGGCGAGTTGATGTTTCGAAGTACTGATCCCAATATAGGATGGGATGGATATTATAATGGGAAGTTATGTCAGCAGGATGTGTACATGTATAAATTATCCGTTTCGTACGAAAATGGCGAGCGGATAGTAAGAGTAGGGGACGTAAACCTGATACGATAGAAATGAAGGGGTATTTACTAATAGGGTTTTTAATAATGGTAGGTGGGGCAAAGGCACAAGATCCTGAGTTTTCACAGTACTACGCAGCACCACTGTATTTAAACCCTGCCTTTACGGGTACTACCATAGACCACCGCTTTATGGCCAACTACAGAAACCAGTGGCCCAATGTAGCCCGTGGTTATGAATCGTATGCGTTCTCTTACGACTACAATATGGATTACTACAATAGCGGTGTGGGATTTATGGCGGTAGTAGACAAAGCAGGAACGGCAGGAATGAAATCAAGTCAGTTCAATTTTCTGTATTCGTACAAGTGGAATGTGAGTGATAAGTGGGTGATTTCATCCGGTCTTAATTTTGGATATGCATTCAGGAGTATAGATTTTAACCGCCTTTTATTTGGAGACCAACTTCAATTCGATTCGGATGGATCAACTCCCAGTGATGACCCTGCATTATTTAATTTAGGCAACTCCAGCTATTTTGATTTTAATGCAGGGATGCTGGCGTATAACAAAACGTTTTGGCTGGGGTTGGCGTCAAGCCATATCAATCAACCCAATCGTTCACTCCTAAATGAAGAGGCAAGTATTCCAATCAAGACGACAGTTCATGGAGGTATACGAATACCACTCTATTGGGGGCCCTTCAAAAGGGATCATATTTCAGTCCTGTCTCCTTCGTTTGTGTACAAAAAACAAGGCAACTTTAGCCAGTTGGATTTGGGTGCCTATTTTTTATATGACCCTATCGCCATTGGACTTTGGTATAGGGGCATTCCGGTCAAACAGAATGTAAAAGACAACATCAGTCAGGATGCAGTAGTGGTGATTCTCGGGTTTCAATTCGAAAAAGTGGAAATCGCATATGGCTATGATTTTACAGTATCTGAATTAGGGCCGATTTCAGGCGGCACCCACGAAGTTTCTCTTCAATACAAATTGGATATATACTCTGGTTCTAAAACCAAAAAGAAGCAGAAGTATATTCCATGTCCCACCTTTAATAAAAAGTAACATACTATCTGGTCAAAAGGGTAAATCCTGTGTCAGGATGGCGTAAAACTCCTCCATTGTTGCCCTAAAACCTTAACTTTGCGGCTTGTTGGATTTTGTTTGAGGTATGAATTTTTCTTCCGAACTAGATAATAATCAGATATTTACCACTATTGGAAAGGCAGCCGATAGGCTGGGAGTGGATTGCTATGTGGTCGGTGGCTACGTTCGGGACTTGATCATGAAAAGGCCCAGCAAGGATGTGGATTTTGTTTGCGTGGGAAGTGGGATAGCCCTTGCTCAGGAGGTAGCACAATCACTGGGTGGTTTACGGGTGACAATTTTCAAAAATTTCGGTACGGCAAGAATTGATTGGGAGGGGTTTGAACTGGAGTTTGTAGGCGCCAGGAAGGAGTCGTATCGGGAGGACTCTAGAAAACCGCTGGTGGAGGATGGAACTTTGGAAGACGATCAGAACAGAAGGGATTTCACCATCAATGCGATGGCCATAAGTTTGAATGCTGATAAATGGGGAACATTAATCGATCCTTTTGATGGACTGGCCGACATTAAAAAAAAAATAATCCGTACACCGCTTGCTCCAGAAATCACATTTTCTGATGATCCTCTGCGAATGATGCGCGCTATTCGATTTGCGGCTCAATTGAATTTTGATATTGAAGCTTCAACCTTTGAGGCCATTACTGTCAATGCTTCAAGATTGAAAATTGTTTCGATGGAGAGGATAATTGATGAACTCAATAAAATCATTCTCACACCCACCCCTTCGTACGGTTTTAAGCTGCTGTTTCATAGTGGATTGCTGAAGGAATTTTTTCCTGAAATGGTGGAACTGCACGGTGTAGAAAATATTGATAACAAAGGACATAAGGACAACTTCTATCATACCCTTCAGGTACTTGATAATACAGCCAAAACCTCAGAGGATTTGTGGTTGCGGTGGGCTGCTATCCTTCATGACATTGCCAAGCCGGCCACCAAGCGATTCGACAAGGTACACGGGTGGACTTTCCATGGGCATGAAGACAAAGGAGCACGAATGGTACCTAAAATTTTTCGTAGACTAAAACTACCACTGGATGAAAGGATGCTTTTTGTTCAGAAGCTGGTTCGCTTGCACCTTAGGCCCATTGCCTTAGCCAAGGCAGTTACAGACTCTGCTGTGAGAAGGTTATTGTTTGAAGCAGGGGAGGACACGGAAGCCCTCATGTTACTATGCAGGGCAGATGTGACCTCAAAGAATGGTGAAAAAGTAGCGAAGTACCTCAACAACTTTGATTGGGTGGAAGAAAGGATGGCTATTGTGGAGGAAAAAGATAAAGTGCGCAGCTTTCAACCCCCCATTAAAGGGGATGAAATAATAGAATTATTCAATATTCCGCCTGGTCCGATAGTTGGAGAAATAAAAGAACAAATAAAAGATGCGATATTGGATGGCGAAATTGAAAATGACAGAGAGCAAGCCTATGCCCTCATGTTGAAAATCGCAGAGAAAAAGGGATTGGATAAAATCGATAAATAAATTAGAAGAAATGAGACTAGTAAAATTGACTGTACTTTTTATCATGCTCTTTGGGTGGGTGGATGCAAGTGCGCAACGCAAAAAGAATACTAAAGAAAGTGAACCCGCACCAGTTGAGGTGGCTCCTCCGGCAGAACCTAAACCAGCTGAGACCAAAACAATTGATCCCTTATTACAGCATTTCTATAAGAAGTATGCGCTGGCCTCGCGTTGGAATGACGCACAGGTGGCTAAGGATGCGCTTTACGATATGATTGCTATCAATCCGGAGTCGGATTCTATTATTTTTAACCTGGCATATTTTTATTACGAAAACAGGCAATATGCGTCTGCTACCTTGGTGAGTCAGGAGCTTTTGGCCAGAAATGCTAAAAATCAGGATTACCTGGAGTTATCAGCAGCTTCATTTGAAGCACTGGGCATTTTGGATCGATCGCTGCAGAATTACGAAACGTTGTACCTACTTACTAACAGTACGCTTTCACTCTATAAAATTGCCTTTATGCAATTCGACCTTAAACGCTACGAAGAGTCGCTGACTAATGTAGAAATCCTGCTTACCAAACCGGATCTGGATAAGTATGACATTGGCTTCAATGATAGCAGCAATAAGCAAAAGGACTTTCCGATGAAATTGGCTATTTTGAATCTTAAAGGTTTAAACCTTCAGGCTAAAGGAGATAAGGCTACCGCAAAGAAGATTTTTCAGGATATCATCAAAGAGGCGCCTGATTTCCAGCCTGCAATTACCAATCTGGCTGAGCTGAATAAGGGTTAGATGCAACCTATTCAGTTGGGGCTGGTCATTAGAAACGAGTTATAGCTTTGTTTGGGGGCCCTTACTGAACATATTCATACCGATATCATAGAAAAGTGCCTCCGCGGAGACAGAGAGGCGTATTATGACCTGTATAAGCGGTATAGCCGCAGCATGTATAATGTGGCCTACAGGATAGTACACGATGAGGATGAGGCTCAGGATGTGCTACAGGAGGGATTTATTAGTGCATTCAACAACTTGAAGCACTATAGGGGAGATGCCACCTTTGGAGCCTGGCTGAAGAGGATCATAGTGAATAAAGCCATCAATTCGGTAAAGAAGAAAAAAATGGATCGGTTTCCGGATGAAGGGCAGGTAGAGGTACCGGAGGAGAGCGCTGATGAATTGCAGGACTTTCCTTTTACGGTGGAAAAGGTAAGAAATGCTATGGATAAACTACCCGATGGATACAGAATGGTGCTCTCACTGTATTTGTTAGAAGGGTATGATCATGGAGAAATTGCCGAAATATTGGGGATTACAGAATCCACTTCAAAATCGCAATTTAACAGATCAAAAAAGAAACTTAGGGAGCTATTGGAAATGGGGTCATAAAACAAATGGATATGAAAGACTCACTCAAGGAATTTATAGATAAGAACAGAGAAGGATTTGATGATAAGAACCCTAAGGAGGGAGCTTGGAATGTCATATCAGAAAACCTTCCTCAAATGAAACAGGTGTCATTGTGGAATTCAGTGATGGTTTGGAGAGCGGCCGCAATATTATTCATGGGGTTATCCGTTTTTCTTCTGATGAATAATGCAAATAAGAAGGCGGAGTCAGCCTCGGAAAAAATAAGTGATCGCCAGCTCCAGGGAGAGTTCCAGGATGTGGAGTCTTTCTATACGGATGAGATAGCTAAAAAAGTGGCTTTAATAGATGATTTCGGTGGCTCATTTGTGAGTGATGAGTTTACTCAGGACTTTGAAAAACTGGATGCCATGTATCAGGTACTGCGCGATCAGTTAAAAACCAATCCAAGCGAAAAGGTACGGGATGCACTTATTTTAAATATTCTGGTAAGAATTGATTTACTCAATCAACAGATCAAGAGACTGGAAGATGTGAAGAAAGAAAAGAAGAAGGACGCGTCAGTCTAAAAGTCTTCGTCACTTTTCAATTCAAATTCCTCAACAGCAGAATCAAATATTTTGGTATTCTCGCATTTGATAACGCGAGCCGGAAATTTTTTAATCAATCCGTAACTATGAGTAGCCATCAGTACGGCAGTACCACTCTTATTGATTTGCTGAAATACTTTTAGTATTCCGTTGGAAACGGAAGGGTCGAGATTTCCGGTGGGCTCATCAGCGATCAGGATGAGGGGCTCGTTAATCAATGCTCGGGCAATAACTACCCTTTGCTGTTCGCCTCCCGAAAGTTGATGAGGCATTTTCTTTTCTACCGAACCAAGTCCCACTTGCATCAGTACCTCCGCAAGTCTGCTCTTGGTTTTAGCACCTTCCTTCCAGCCAGTGGCCTTCATGACAAAAGTGAGGTTTTCTCCAACAGTGCGATCGGGAAAAAGCTGAAAGTCCTGAAAGATGATGCCGATTTTTCTTCTCAACAAGGGTATCTCTTTCGGTTTGATTTCACGGATATTAAATCCCGCCACCTGAGTATCGCCAAGCCGAAGAGGGAGATCTCCGTACAATGTTTTAAGTAGTGATGATTTACCGGATCCCGTTCGCCCTACCAGAAAAACAAACTCACCTTTTGCAATCTCGAATGAGATATTATTCAGTACAGAATTGTGATCCTGAAAAATGGTGGCGTCTTCTACTCGTACTACAGGGTCTGAAGAAAACATATCACAATTTATTTACACTAAACTCAAAAATCCAAATCCTTAAACTCCGGTAACCGACAACCAATAACTAGCAACCTTAAACCTTAAACTTGAAACCTTTACCCGTTGGCCTTCTTATGATCAGACAAAAACTTCTCCAATCCGCTATCCGTAAGAGGATGCTTCAATAAATCCATAATTACTTTTAGCGGGCAAGTCACTACATCTGCACCAATTTCTGCACATTTAATAAGATGCATGGTATGTCGGATACTGGCAGCAAGGATTTCGGTTTCGAAACCATAATTATCATAGATGTGGCGTACCTGTGCGATCAAGTCTAATCCGTCCTGTGAAATATCATCAAGTCTTCCTATGAATGGAGAAAGGTAGCTGGCTCCTGCTTTGGCAGCCAAAATGGCCTGGCCAGGGGAAAAAACCAGTGTACAGTTGGTTCTTATGCCCTCACTGTGAAATTTCTTGATGGCCTTGATGCCTTCCTTGATCATTGGCACTTTCACTACTATTTTATCATCGATCTTGGCCAGTTCTTTACCTTCTTTGATGATGGCATCAAATTCGGTGGCGATCACCTCAGCGCTCACATTATTATCGACAATACCGCATATCGCTTTGTAGTGCCCTTTGATGTTGTCGGCTCCGGAGATGCCTTCTTTCGCCATCAGCGAAGGATTGGTGGTCACACCATCCAATACACCTAAATCGTAAGCTTCTTTAATTTCCTGGAGATTGGCAGTGTCAATGAAAAATTTCATAAGGGTATAATAGGTTGTAGTGGAATGATATTACTAGCTACAAAACTAATAGAAAATGCAGGATATCGGGAATCTGAGGGGGAGATAAAAAGGGCAAACCGAACATCGCACCGCTACGACTACCTACCCTTGCTACCTTCCGGTCCTGGGGGAGTTCAGCAGGAGCTGGTCGTGCCGATTTGCCGGCCGCAAAGGTAATGGATATGCGCCAAAGCACAAACCTTATGGGGCATGCTATTTTGCCAATCCCGAAAGATGCAGATTGAACTCCATTCCGGATACCTCTTTAAATCCATCAGCCTCCAAATCTTCGAAAATGGCTTCGTCAAAATCCAGCTCCCGCACCTCTACTTCACCATGGGCATAGACAACGAGTTCAATGCCATTCAAATGAATGGGATTCAGTTTTACCAAAAGTTTTGACCCTTCAATTTCTTTTTTGAAGTATTGGTGTACGATATTTGATTGGATACTCATAAGGAATGCAGCATTTACCAAATAGCCTGGAGACGGAAAGGCTTTTAATTCAGCGGCTAAAATACGAAGATGCTGAAGAAATATTTTATGCTTATGCCTCTAAGTTAGAGGCAACACAGTTTGTTTCATGGCCTGTTCATCAATCAGTAGCAGACACCAATAGATACCTCAGGCAAGCGGTTCCTGCATGGAAAGCAGGATCAGCATATCATTATTCTATTCGAACGAAGGCAGAAAACCGACTAATAGGATCTGTAGGGGTGGTTAACGACAAAGGCAACATTCAGTTGGGATACGTGATGAGTCCTACTGTTTGGAATAAGGGATACGCAACGGAGGCGGTGAAGGCACTTATCAAGCAACTTATAGTTTTAAATGGAGTATACAGGATATGGACATTTGTAGATGTTGACAATGGAGCTTCCCAAAAGGTGTTGCAAAAAGCCGGTATGATAGAAGAAGCCAGATTGACCAAATGGTTCAGATTTGTTAATCAAAACAATCAACCAAGGGATTGCGTCCTGTATAGATGGCCCAATTGAAAGGAATGAATCTTTCGGATACAATATTTGATGAGTTTGAGCAAGAAATCGCTAAAAGCGAATACCAACGTGCTTTAATGTTGGTGGGAGTTTTTTTTGCGGCCATGGTGGTCATGTCGTTCCTTAATTTTTTTCTGCTCGATAGCACTGTAATTAAATTTTACGGAGGCAGTTCTATCTTTTTTCTTACGTTAGCATATCTCCTGGTTTTTATAGTTTATGAATTGGGTGTTATCTGGTTCATAAAAAAAAGAAACGAAGAAGGGAAAAGGATAAGTAATCGGTTTAAGGTTTTTCAAACTACTATTGAAATTACCTATATGAGTCTGTTGATTCTTTATATCATAGACATAAAGAATATTTACCTATTCATCGATTCACCCATACAGTTTATCTATTTCTTCTTTATCATTCTGTCCATACTTCATCTGGACTATCGCATCACATTGTTGTGTGGTGTGCTTTCGGCACTCCAGTTTGGATTGATTGTTTTTTACGCCTACCATTTTGCGGGGATCCCTGTGAGGTACATGCCTTCATTACCGGAGAATGCCTATTATGTCCGCTGTGTCATTTTTGTATTGTCTTCCGGAGTGGCAGCTTTTGTGGCCAATGAAGTAAAAAGAAGGGTAAAGTCTTCTCTGGATTTTAAACTTCAGAAAAGTAAAATAGAGGCCCACCTGGGGCAACAGGTATCAAGAGATATATTAACCACATTAACGAAGGACGGTGGCAAACCGATGAAACTGCATGCTACTGTGCTGGCCTTAGACATACGTGGTTTCACACAATTTGCTGAAGGATTGAGTTTGGATGAGATACAGGATTTTCAGAATAAATTCTTTGGCCCTGTGTTGGATATCATTAATCAGCACCGGGGTGTTGTTAACCAGATACTGGGTGATGGCATCATGGCAACATTTGGAGCGCCAAGTCCTAACCCGCTTCACGCTGATATGGCTTTTCAGTCCGCATTAAAAATTTTAGAAAAGGTAAGTCAATTGTGCAGGGAGGGGATAATTCCTGAAACAAGGGTAGGCATGGGGATTCATTCTGGGGAAGTAATTACGGGCAATATTGGTAATGAAAACAGAAAACAATATTCAATCAGCGGTAAGGCGGTGATCATTGCTTTTCGTCTTGAGCAACTGAATAAAGAATACAATACGCAATTGCTGATATCGGAGGAAGTACGCAGAAATGTAGTAAGAGGGAATGTAACAATTACAAGTCTTGGTCAGGTTCGGCTGAAAGGATTAGAAAGTCAGGTAGAGATCCATCAGGTCGCTTACGAAGGATAATAGAAAATTAACATTGAGATCAGAAAGGCTAATATCGAAGCCACAAATCCGTACATGAATATGCTGTAAGAAATTCTTAAGAGCTTGTATTTTCTGGCCAGCACCTTGCCGTTAAAGTAGATGTCCTTAATAATGCTGCTGTATAAAAAATCAGCATCTTTCATCATTTCTTTAACACCCCACTCGTAATTCTCCAATTCCATCCCATGGAAGTTGCCAAAAAATAAAAGATTGGTTTTTTTCTTTTTAATATCGTCAGTAGTGAATTTACCTGAAGATATATTGGGGCGCGTAGCCAATACAGCATAAACGATGGTGAGGAGGCAAGAGCCAACAAGCATGAGGGTGGGAATCAGCAGATCCGGAAATTCTTCCAGTTTACGAAACAACACCGACACGATCACAGAAAGGATAATGGCATTAATGGATACCATGATGTTGGCCTTAGAGTCAGCCATTTCACTGAGCGTGATATGATTCTGAGAAGTAATTCTGAACATGGTCTCCACGCCACGTTCGGGGCGATTGGTTTTGTCCAACTTACGTTGAAGTTTTTCTAATTCCTTTTCAAGTGTATTCAAATACTTTTTGCTGGTCTTTGGGTCAATTTCCCTTTTTAGTTTTTTAATATTTTTTCTTTTTCTTTTTTCTAAAACAGTTTTTCCGTATTCTGTAAAATAACTGTGCCCCTCTAAGAATTTAAGATTATACTGTATCCATTCCTTGTCAGTAAATTCCTTTTTCTTGACATGGGCCATTTCTTTGCGAAGCCTCTGGCCAGTCTCCAATAAATCTTCATTGGAAAGATGATATAGATCGGCATCACAAACCACCATGTCCACTATGTTTTGGGGATGCTGTGGCATTTCAGTGGCTTCGATTGCCCCGCAGACAGCTTCAATTTTTTCTGTAGAAGCTCCCCATTCTGTAAGTATCTTTTTTGCTGCTTCTACTGAATTGGTCTCATGGTTTTCGCATCCTAGAATATAACCCGTATCGTGAATCCAGGCCGCAATGATAGCCGTTTCCAGTTGATCATCCGTTAATCTGCTTTTTTCTCCTATTTCCCTTACCGCCTCTGCAACTTTTTTGGTGTGATAAATATTGTGATAGGCATAGGAGTCATGGAGTTGAGAAAGGGTAGCCTCTGCGTAAGCTTTTGATTTTTCAATTAGCGCTGTATTCATTATGCTTAATATGATATAAAACTATTAAAAATTGGGGAGAATTATAGTCGCATTTTCACTTCTCTACGTAGGGTAATGTTGAGTATTTTTGGTAATTGAACTTGTATTGAATCAGATGAGATTTTTAATGGTTATGGGGGTGGTCATGATGTCTGCAGGTGCAGCGTATGCGCAACCCGGTAATGAAAAAGATCAGTACTACTTATACCTTGTTGGTGATGCGGGTGAACCTTCCGTTTCTTCAGTTCCTTACCGTGCCACAATTCAATCTCAGCTTGCTAACAACCCACAGGTCCCCTCTGCCATTGTATTCTTAGGCGATAATGTATATCCAAAAGGTTTGGAGGAGACGGATCATAGGTATAGAAAAGTAGGCGAGCAAATTCTGAAGGATCAGATAGCCATCACTGGGGGTAAGAGTGAGGTGTATTTTGTTCCTGGAAACCATGATTGGAAAAAGGGAAAACGGAATGGTTTACAACAATTGGGCTATCAACAAGCCTTTATTGATTCATTGCTCGATCAAAGAATACACTTCCTTCCTCAAAACGGATGCCCGGGGCCAGTTGAGGTGGCACTTTCTGATCAGATGACGCTCGTAATGATGGATTCTCAATGGTGGCTGCATCCCTGGGAAAAACCCGATGAGGAATCAAGTGCTTGTGAGACAAAGACCAAACCCGAAGTGCTGGATGCGATTGAAGACATCCTTCAAAGGAACCGTGGTAAGCAAGTAGTGATTGCTGGCCATCATCCTATTTATACGTATGGGGAGCATGGTGGAGTGTTTACTTTAAAAGATCACATTTTCCCTTTAACTGCAGCAAATAAAGGATTGTACTTGCCCTTGCCTTTGATAGGTTCTATTTATCCCATATATAGAAAGGTGTTTGGAAACATTCAGGACTCCGTACATCCTGTTTATAGAGATTTTGGTAGCGCGCTGGAAGAAATAGTGAAGCAATACCCGGGTACCATTTATGCGGCCGGCCATGAGCATGCACTGGAGTACATCAGCAAAGACAGCGTGCATTATATAGTGAGCGGTTCGGGGTCAAAGGCTACTCCTGTTCAACAAAAGGGGTACGCAAAATTTGTTCAATCTTCGTTGGGGTTTGTGCGGGTTGCTGTTACCTCTTATAATAAGGTTAGGATTGAATATTTCGTTGAGGATAATGCGGGTCCTGCTTACACCCAGTCTTTTTCAATTCCTGAAAAGCCCCAGGAAGAAAATAGGCCAATTGTAGCTGAAGGTTTTGTTACAGCAAAAGCAAGTAGCCAATACCAAGCTACTGAAAGTAAAAAGAAATGGATGGGCGCCAACTATCGGGAGGTGTGGGCGCAGGAAATTAAAGCTCCAATTTTCAATTTTCAATCGCCTGGTGGTGAATTGAAAATCGTACAAAAAGGAGGAGGGATGCAAACCCTTTCTCTTCGACTAGAAGACAGCACAGGAAAACAGTATACATTAAGGTCGATTGAAAAATATCCTGAGAAAGCCATACCTGAGGCTTTTAGGGAGACCATCGCCAAAGATGTAGTGCAAGATCAAATATCAGCGGCTCATCCTTATGGTGCTTTGGTGGTTCCTCATCTGGCGGATGCAGCCGGTATATATCACACCAATCCAAAAGTTGTCTGGTTGGCTGACGATCCCAGGTTGGGTGAGTACAGGAAGACTTTTGCTAACCGCCTTATGCTGTTGGAAGAGCGCCCACATGGTGAGGCAAAGGACATGGACTTTTTTGGAAATGCAGATGATATTAAGAGCACATTTAAAGTGATTGACAAACTGGCTGAAGACAATGATAATTATGTGGATCAGCAATTTGTTCTTCGTTCCCGCTTGTTTGATTTATGGATTGGCGATTGGGACAGGCACGATGACCAGTGGCGGTGGGCCGAGTTGGATAAAAAAGGAGGGAAGATGTATCGTCCTATTCCGCGCGACAGGGATCAGGTTTTTTTTGTAAACGAGGGGAGGATTCCGAAAATGGCCAGTAAGAAATGGGCATTGCCAAAGCTGCAGGGTTTTGATTATGATCTAAAATGGCCTGCAGGGTTTATGTACAATGCAAGATATTTCGATCGAAGCTTTCTTACTGCACCCAGCGAGGAGGACTGGATTAGGGAGGCCAGAGATTTACAGAAAGTACTTACCGATGAAGCAATAGAAAATGCAATTAATCAATGGCCTAAAGAAATTTTTGATTGGCATGGTGAAGAGATAATTAAGAAGCTAAAAGTCAGGAGAGAAAAATTAGTAGAGTACGGTTTAAACCATTACTACTTCCTGGCCAGGGCTGTAAACGTGGTGGGGTCCAATAAACATGAGCTATTCGAAGTGACTTACCTTGATAATGGTAATCTGGAAGTAGTAGTTCATAAGACCAAAAAGGATGGCCAAATCGACAAAGAAATCTATAGACGCACTTTTGTGCATGGTATCACAAAGGAAGTAAGGTTGTATGGACTGGAGGGCAATGACCAATTCAAGTTCAAAGGGGAATCAGGTAAGCGAATAAAGGTAAGGGTGATTACAGGTAAGGGTGATGACAGCTTCTTCTCCACGGCCAACCATAAACCGCTATTGTATGCCAAGCCAAAAGGGGTGGATATTGAGGGGCCAAGTAAATTCAAAGACAGGCGATCTTCTGATCCTTCAGTAAATGAATACAACAGGAAAGAATTTAAATACAACCTGTTAGCTCCTTTGGTCATCGCCAATTTTAATGTGGATGATGGAATATTTTTGGGTGGAGGTTTTTTGGCAACTACTCATGGGTTTCGAAAAGATCCCTTCAAAGCCCGGCACTTGTTCTTGGGTAGTTACGCAATCAATACCAGCTCTTTTAACTTTATGTATCAAGGCCGATATACCGGGTTGATCAGAAAGTGGAATGGTGAATTGGACCTGGATGTCAAGTCACCTAATTTCGTCAACAATTTCTTCGGGTGGGGCAACGAATCAGTTTTTGATAAAAGCATAGATGACGATCCTGCCCTTGGTTTGGACCACGCTATTGAATTCTACCGATTGAGGTTCAAAGAATGGTCACTAAGCATGAATCTGGAAAGAAGAATTGGCTCGAATGGTTTTTTGAAATTTGGGCCAACCTTGCAAATTGTTGAACTGGAGCGATCTGACGGCAATCGTCTTGTAAAAGATTACGAGGCCACGCTATCGGAGGCAATTTTGGAGAAGACTAAAAACTTTGCAGGGGTCAGTTACAGTTGGGGAATTGATAATAGAAACAGCCCGATTTTCACCACCAGGGGTTTGTACTTTGAGCAAAGCAGTCGCTGGATGAATAACCTTGAATCTTCTAATTCTTTTGGTAGTTATAATGCTTCACTGAGTTTATATCAATCATTCAAATTACCGGCCAAAGTGACTTTTGCTTTCAGGGCGTCAGGTGGATTGAATGAAGGTAAATACGAATTATACCAGGCCCAAATGCTGAGTGGAAAAACAGAACTACGTGGTTTTAGGAAAACCAGATTTTATGGAGACAGTCGATTGGTGTTGAATAACGAGGTAAGAATAAAGCTGGGTGATATCAGGTCTTATTTATTGCCCGCATCCATTGGTATTAATGGATTCTATGATGTGGGCCGGGTGTGGTATAAAGATGAGAACGGAATAGACCCTACCGCGACTACAGGCCAATCCAGCGTTTGGCACAAAGGATTCGGTGGAGGTATTTGGTTGACACCATTTAATATGGCGGTAGTTTCTGTTGAGGCGGCTCACTCCGTAGAAGGAACGTTGGGCTATTTCCGCTTAGGTTTTCTATTCTAGTGGCAAGAATTATAAAAACGAACCAAAGCGTATATTTTATTATACCGCATTAAATCCTTTCGGTTGCTGAGTGCAGCGCATTTCATCTGTAGTCCTGCAGCCCATTGATCAAAATTATCAGGTTTCACAATCGTTAAAGCTCCTGAGTCTTCAAATGATAGAATTGTATTCCGATACTTCCTTTCCGTTGTCGCCTTTGAACCGAACTTCAAGTGTGTCGGTCTTTTTCACTTTTAATTGAATTTTTCCTTCCAGCAGTTCCTGAATTTTTTACGACAAATCCCTCATCATAGCGGGTGACGATGGTTTGATTTGGCTCAACGCCTGAAACAGACATAACCTCGTATTGTGCATGGGCAAATAATGGACAAAGGAAGAGTGGGCAACGCGTTTCATGAGGTGCTCGGTCATGGTGGAATTTAAAAATACACAATTTCTCCCGTACTAGGGAGCTTAACTTCTGCTAATAGCTCGTTTTCCAATAACCCTGCCATGCTTTCCAAATAGACTATGACATCCAATTTATTATTATGAGAGAGATGCCTGCCCACTGCTTGCAATACTTTTGGATCAGATAATTTTTCCAGATGGCGAAGATCATCAATATCAAACCCAAAATTCAGCAACTCAGAAATGAGGTCATCCATTCTCAAACCGCTGGTGGGACAATAGTCATTCAATTGTTCATTCCAATCGCCATGCCCTTCCATGGCCCGCGTGTGAATCTCCTTTTTGGTGAGCCGAGTGACCTCCTGTGCCAGAAAGCCGCAATTACATGCTCCCATATGCCCCCATTGGTAGTCTGGGCTTTTACTCATCCTTTTTGCGGTAGCACGAAGTGCCTGAATGACTTCAATAGAAATGTTAGCCATAATTTTAACGTTGTATGCCCTAATTTAATTGACTTAACAGCAAAGTGCTACTATTTGTTGTACTTACCTTTGCAGTCGTTAAACCTATTTTCTTATGCACCAAAATGTAATCCTATTTGTGCTGCTGATTTTTATTAGCGCCTGTAGTTCAGAAAAGAAACAAGAAGTTATTAGTGAGGGGCTTAATACAATGGATATGGATACGACCGTGCGGCCTCAAGATGACTTGTTTCATTTTGCCAATGGAGGCTGGCTGGCACGAACGCAAATTCCTGCGGACAGGGGTAGTTGGAATAGCTTTAGTGAATTATATGAACACAATAATTCCATTTTATTAGAGGTGCTGAAGGAAGCAGCTGATAATCCAAATTATATCGAAGGGACAGACCAACGGAAGGCTTCTGATTTTTATAGCATTGGTATGGATTCACTGCTGGCCGAGAAGGTGGGTGTTTCAGTCCTAAGGTCTACGTTTACTCGAATAGAAAAAATCAACAGTCACACCTCACTGCAAGAATACTTGGTCCACCAGGAGCTGGAGGGCGGTGGTGCTTTCTTCGGATTTTCTGTTTTTCCTGATTTGATGGACTCCAAAACCAATGCGGCTTATTTAGGTTCTGGGGGACTTGGTTTGCCAGAACGTGATTATTATTTGAAAACAGATGATCAATCGAAAGAGACAAGGGCGAAATACGTAGAGCATGTAATGAAAATGTTGCAACTGTCGGGTGAGTCAATCGATCAATCGAAAAGGTCCGCTGATAAAGTGATGACGCTGGAGACCCAGTTAGCCAAAGCTACCCTTACCAAAGAAGAAAGTAGAAACCCCTCTAACCTGTATAACAAAAGATCATTGCCGCAGTTGCAAACGCTTGTGCCAGACATGAAATGGAAAAATTATTTTGACGCTTTGGGGGTGGAGTTGGATAGTATTATCGTTACAGAGCCAGAATTCATAAAGGAATGCCAGAAGATTTTTGGGAGTGAACGCTGGACTGATATACAAGCGTATTTGAAATGGACAGCCATTAATGGAGCTGCTCCCTATTTGAATCATGCTTTTGTTGAGGAGTCGTTCGAGTTCAACAGTAAGTATTTGCGAGGCACCGAAACATTGCGACCTCGATGGAAGCGTGTACTCAACGTAACAGATAATTTATTAGGTGATGCCATAGGTCAGCTTTATGTAGACAAGGCTTTTCCTCCTGAAGCCAAAAAGAAAGCCTTACAAATGGTGGAGAATATTAAACTGGCCATGGCCGATCGCATAAAGAAGCTGGATTGGATGACCGACTCCACCAAGCGAATGGCACTGCAGAAACTAAGTTCCTTTACCGTAAAAATTGGATATCCGGATGAGTGGAAAAGTTATGCCGGTTTGTTGATTGAGAAATCACCAGAGTCTTCTTCTTATTATCAGAATGTAGTAAATGCATCCCAATGGGCAGTAAAACGAAACATTCAAAAATTGGGTAAGCCGGTAGATAGAAAAGAATGGCAAATGACACCTCAAACGGTGAATGCTTACTACAATCCACTTTTTAATGAAATCGTCTTTCCGGCTGGTATTTTGCAGCCTCCTTTTTATAATTACAAAGCGGATGAAGCCGTGAATTATGGAGGTATTGGAGCGGTAATAGGACATGAGATATCACATGGGTTTGATGACTCGGGAAGCAAATTCGATGCAGAGGGAAATCTAAAAAATTGGTGGAAGGAAGAAGACTTAAAATTATTCAAGAAGAAAGGAAGCGCACTGGCCGAGCAGTTCAATGCCTATGAAGTACTGCCAGAAGTTTTTGTTCAGGGTGAGTTTACACTGGGCGAAAACATTGGGGATCTTGGTGGAATAACTGTGGCTTATGAAGGCTTGCAAAGATTCTTGAGAGAGAATGGAAGGCCTGGTCTTATAGATGGGTATACTCCTGAACAGCGCTTTTTTATTTCATGGGCAACCATTTGGAGGTCAAAAGATAAGCAGGAAAGTTTGAGGACTCAGGTCAATACGGATCCACATGCGCCTAACTTATTCAGAGCAAATGGTCCGATAAGTAATGTGAAATACTTCTACGAGGCGTTTGATCTTAAACCCGATGATAAACTGTACAGAGAAGAGAAGGATAGGGTTCAGATATGGTAGATCAGTACGTCATAATCTAATATTTTGCCAGAGGGTTTGTAATCAATGTTCCCTTTAGTAATATTGCCCCACCAAACGACCAATTATGGGAAGAGGAGATAAAAAAACTAAAAAAGGAAAAATCTGGAAAGGTTCTTACGGAAACTCCAGAAAAAGGGCTGTGAATAAGGTGAAGTTTACCCCTGTAGCGAAAGCAGCAGAGGACACAGAAGCCAAGCCTAAACCTAAAGTAAAGAAGGCTGTTAAGAAAAAAGCAAAGCCTGCTGATAAATAATGACAGTGAAGAAGAACATAGCATGTTGGTGGCATTTCCGAAATTCGGGGAATGGCTGCTTGTGCTATAGTTAAAATTATATAGTATCTATTGATGGAAGCCCGCCCCGAGTTATCGGGGCGGGCTTCTTGTTTTTATACACTTTGAGAAAATGAAGATTTACACACGATCACAAAAACTACTGGCAGACACCCTCACGCCTGTAAATATTTATCTAAAACTGAGGGATGTGTATGCGGGAAGTTTCCTGTTAGAGAGTTCGGATTATCATGGACAAGAAAATAGCCTTTCGTTGATTTGCTGCGACCCCATTGCCTCCTTTCAATTGGTTGGCAATAAGCTCACTGAAAAGTATCCTGACGGGAGCATCCATGAAGAGGTGTTGGCTCACAGCAGCGATGTGGTGTCTCACTTAGACCAATTTAGAAATTCTTTTGACGTTCAAAGCAAAGAGATAAAATACATATCCGGTGGCCTCTTTGGGTATATGGCTTACGATGCCGTACGTTATTTTGAAAACATTGATCTCACCATTACCAACAACCAGATTCCCGATGTGTTGTACAAGGTGTTTCGATACGTGATTGTGATCGATCACTTCTCTAATGAGCTTGTGTTATTTGAGAATGTAACATCATCGGATACTCCTTCGGGGTTGGAGGATTTGCAAAGGATTATCTTCAGCAATCGCTTTAGCACTTTTTCGTTCTCGGCAAGCTCGGGTGAAGTTTCTAATATCTCTGATGATGAATATTTGAAAATGGTGGATGCAGGTATTGCTCATTGCAAGCGAGGGGATGTGTTTCAGATTGTATTGTCGCGAAGGTTCACTTCCCGGTTTCAGGGGGATGAATTTAATGTATACCGGGCGTTGCGCTCTATCAATCCTTCACCCTACTTGTTTTATTTTGATTTTGGGAGTTTCAAAATCTTTGGCTCTTCGCCTGAAGCGCAAATCCAAATCAAAGGAAAGGAGGCGTCTATCTTTCCTATTGCTGGAACCTTTAAAAGAACGGGTGATGATAAAGAAGATGCAAAATTGGCAACCGATCTGGCAAATGATGAAAAGGAAAACGCAGAACACGTGATGTTGGTGGATCTCGCACGCAACGACATGAGCAGAGATGCGGAGGAGGTCAAGGTGGAGGTGTTTAAGGAGATTCAGTACTATAGCCACGTTATTCACCTTGTATCCAAAGTAACGGGGAGAATAAAAAACAGTTCGGCTCTGAAGGTAGCTGCCAATACATTTCCTGCTGGTACCTTATCCGGGGCACCAAAGCACAAGGCAATGACACTCATTAATAAATATGAAAACATCAACAGGAGTTTTTATGGTGGAGCAATTGGCTTTCTGGGTTTTAATGGCGATTTCAATCACGCCATTATGATCAGAACTTTTTTGAGCAAGTGCAATCAGTTGATTACTCAGGCTGGAGCAGGGGTAGTGGCAAAATCAGTTCCTGAAAATGAATTACAAGAGGTGAACAACAAATT
>JAGQYK010000068.1 GCA_020436125.1 Cyclobacteriaceae bacterium
CGCTGTCCAGGTCTACCAGTTCATCTCGTTCCAGCAATTCTTTTTGTCGTCTGAAAGCACGAACCAACAGATCTGCCGTGAGAAACAATTTCAACTCTGCATCCGGGAATACTACTGAGCCAATATCTCTTCCATCCATCACTATCCCCTTCTTTTTTCCCATCCTTCTTTGCTCTTCTACCATGGCATCCCGCACTTCTTTTATCGCACTTACCTGACTCACCCATTCAGAGACCTTCATCTTCCTGATTTTCTTCTCTACGTTCAGTCCATTGAGGTAAGTTTCTGTCATTCCCTGTGGATTGATTTTAAAACTCACCTTTATATCGGCAAGTGCACGCGTTACTTCTTTCGGGTTGGTAATCGCAATGTGATTTTCCAAAAAGTAAACAGTTACTGCCCTGTACATGGCCCCGGAGTCTACATAAAAGTAACCTAGTATCTTGGCTACCTCTTTTGCGGTAGTACTTTTACCACAGGCTGAATGACCATCAATAGCTACAATTATCTTTCGCATATCTAACAATCTTTGAGTGGACAAGGAATAGGCTTACCTCTCTTTAGCTTTTTGTGCTTGTGCGTGTGTGAAGATGAGGCACATGAAACCAGAAAGGCCAGCACCATAATGACTGCAATTGTTTTTATTGAACGAAGTACTTTCATGGGTTAACAATTATTTTTAGTTGACTCCATCAACAGCATACACTTTAGTTGTTGATCTTTCAAAACACTATATATAATATATATAATAGAGTGGCTTGTCATTTAATCTCATTCTCGTAACTCATTCTAAATCCAATTTTCTGGCCTGCCCCTAACTCACTGGTCTTTTCGAGTTTTTGATGCAGGGTAATGAACCGTACCTGAGGAAAGGGTGGCGCCATCAAGTCGTTTTCGATTGCCGTAGTAAGGGAATGTTGAACAATGGCATTCAAATCAGCCGGTTCAATGGCTTTTGATGATATTTGATTAAACAAAAACCCAAGTCTCCCCTCTCCCTCTACCAGAAAACGATTTTCATGATTAATCAGTATGCGCGCCACCAGATACCCCGGATCGTTGACCCGATTGTACCGGATAGAGTCAGACATAAAGTTATAAATCATGATCTGTCCAAAATACCTATTGATTTCATTTTCCTTGCAGTAGGGCAACTGCATGGCCGCGTGACTCTCTTCAAAGGTGACAATATTAGTATGCAAGACAAAAATCAAGAGATCGCCTGCCAGTTTCACCTGAAACTCATGTTCATTGACTTCGATGAAGTCTACGGTAACCCCATCCTCTTCCATTTTCACCTGTTCGCTCAGGGTATCTACAATTCTTCTGGATTCATTGGCTAATACACCAAACGCGGCCAGCAGGTTTTTATAGGTAACTTGCTTGGCTACGGATTTATTCTCCAGAATTGTGCGAATATGAGCTAATGGGTCCTGTTGCTGGCTCATCGTATTTTAGTTAAGTTTGAATAGGCCATGCCTTAAAATTATACCATATGGAAAAGAAGAAAGAAGGAAACGCGGAAAAGTTTTTTAAAGATTTCGGCAAAAAAGTAGATCAATTTGTTGTTGAATTGAATGAGGCCAACGATCGCCTAAAGAAAGATTTTGAAGGTAAATATGAAGACCTCAAAAGAACAAAAGAAAACCTCAAGAAAGAGGTGAAGAACAAGAAGCGTTGGAATGAAGTAGAGCAATCATTAAAAAAAGCTGGTAACGAATTGGAGAATGCTTTCAAAGCTGCCTTCCAGAAACAAAAGAAAAAGAAAGCCAAGACCAAGTCCGCTAAACCTAAGGATAGCGCTCAAACCAAAGCGAAAAAAAAGACCGACAAAGCGAAGAAGAAAAGTAGCAAGTAACATTGGGTAAGAAGTAAGGAGTTAGTAATAAGAAGTAAGCAAAATAAAATCAGGGGCAAGAAGTAATTCCTGCCACCTGATTTCATCCCGTTCCATCAGATTTTAACTGATTTCCACTTTCCCTTTCTAAAGATAATTATGCTCGCAATGGTTAGGGCAGACTCAGCAATGGGTATGGCTGCAAATACACCTATTGGACCAAATTCCAATTGTATCGCCAACACATAGGCCAATGGTATTTGCAGAAACCAAAACGCAAACAAGTTCAGTACGGTAGGGGTCTTGGTGTCTCCCGCTCCATTGAATGATTGAGCGATCACCATTCCATATCCGTAAAAGATATAACCCAATCCAATGATCTGAAGGCATCGCTTGCCATAATAGATCACCTCCTCTTCAGTGGTAAATAGGCTGAGTATGTTTTCAGAGAACAAAAGAAACACCACCATGACCATACTAAGGAATATCATATTATAGAATCCTGTTTTCCACACCGATTGCTCGGCTCTCTCTGGCTGTTCGGCACCCAGGTTTTGTCCTACCAGCGTAGCCGATGCGTTGGACATGCCCCAAGAAGGCAATATCGTAAACATGATTACCCTGACCGCTATGGTATAGCCTGCCAATGCTGCACTGCCAAATCCCGCCATGATCTTTACCAGAAAAATCCAACTGGCCGATGCGATTAAGAATTGACTGGTGCCACCAACAGAGACCTTAAGTAGCCGGCCGATGATGGACCAATTGACCGCCAAAGGAGCCTGATGTATTTTTAAAATACCCTTCCCTCTAATGAGGTATACGATTTGATAAATCACACCCGCTGTACGACCAATATTCGTAGCAATCGCGGCTCCCTCTACACCAAACTCAGGAATAAATCCAAACCCGAAGATGAACATCGGGTCGATGATGATGTTGAGGATATTGGCAAACCACAACGAACGCATGGCTACCGCTGCATTGCCCGCTCCGCGGAATACCGCATTGATCAGGAACAACAGCATTACACTGAAGTTTCCTACAAACATCCACCGTGTGTAACCGGAACCCGTGGCGATTATTTCTTCAGAAGCACCCATTAGAATGAGTACGTCTTTATAAAAAAAGAAGCCCAGGACACCGATCAGGAATGCAATGGCAAAACCAATGTAGATGGATTGTAAGGCAGCCTCTGCTGCTCCCTTAGCGTTTTTCTCACCAATGCGCCTGGCCACCATGGCCGTAGCGCCCATACTTAACCCAATAGCGATAGAGTATACAATGGTGAGCACCGATTCTGTTAAACCCACTACAGCTACTGCATTGCTATCGTTGAGGCGGCTTACATAAAATATGTCTACCACCGCAAACAAGGACTCCATGGCCATTTCCAAAATCATTGGAATGGAAAGCATGAAGATGGCCTTGTTGATGCTGCCTTCCGTGAAGTTTTGTTCGTCTCCACGAATGGCCTGCTTAAATAATTGAAATATAGAAGTTGTCTTAGCTAAACCTCGCATGATAAAATATGAATAAGAATGAAAGATGGATCTCTAAAGAGATCTGAATTAGATGGTCTGTAGAGACCGTAGACGACCGGCAAGCCCCGGTAGGCTGCCGGTGAGAATTACCAGCTTCATATTCGTAAGTGTTTAGCGTTTTGTCAGAACGAGTGCGAAGATGGGAAAAAACACCCAGATAGTGGAAATGTTTTTTGTAATTTTTTTGTGCGCATTATAAAATAATGGGTTAGACAATACGTAACTGGTTGATTTTCTGCGTCCAACGGTTAGTTTTCTTTTTCTTCGCCAGGCTCCACCAATATGGGTTTTACTTCTTTTTCATCCTCCTTTTTGTTGGTCATCAGGCCTACCATCATCATCAGCGCAGTCAGTACAATCACCTGCATCACCAAAGATTTATTCATGAGGGGCATATTGGCCGATACGGGTAGCGTGAAAAACAGCAGTATGGTAATGAGGCCGCGCGGAGCTATAAATAATAATGGGCGGAATTTGATCCCATATAACTTCAACTGAATGGCGCGCACAGCAAAGATAAAAATGACAATCCCTACCGCCCATACCAATGTATCCGTATTCAATATTTCATGGGTCTCGATAAGGTATCCAAACAAAAGGAAGAACAATGCCCTTACTACAAATGCTGCCTCGATGGTGATCTCTTTGAATTTTCCCACTTCATCATCCAGGGCAGAGGCCTTAAGTTTCTGAATCCAACTGAATCTTTTCATCTGATCGAAGTTGCCCATGAACAAGCCGAAGATGATGATGAATATCAATGCAGGAAGGTGATAAATCTCTGATACCGCATAGATCAAAATGACCAGGAGAATGATAGGGGTATGCTTGATGTGATGATCTATTCTACTTAGCAATAAAGAGAGCCCCATGGTGGCCACCAAGGATACAACCATCATGATCACCAGTTGCACACCGAAATGCCAGAAAGCCAACCCATCGATTACAGCATTAAGGGCTATGAAATTAAAGAAGAGTACACCCAGAATATCAGACAAGGTACTTTCATATACAGCAAATTCCCTTTTTTCTGCTGTGAGGTTCTTAACACTGGGAATGGCAATCGCGCTGCTGATCACACAAAGTGGGATGGCATTGAGCAGGCCTACACGAAAAGAGACTTCACCGAAATATTGAAACAAGTAGGCGAACACAAAACCCAGCAACAGTATAGGAACAAGTGCAATGAAAAAGGAACGTTTGATAATTGGTGTTTTGCTTTTGTTCAACTCCAGTTCCAGCGCCCCTTCAAGAACAATAAGAATTAGTCCGACAGTGCCCAAGATGGGGAGCAGTGGAGTGAGCACGGGAATATTCAATTCAAAGAAATCAGACAACTGCCTGACGATCCATCCTAAAAGCAGCAGCAGTATAACAGATGGTATTTTTGTTTTAGGTGAGGTGATGCTGAACACATAGGCAATCAGTAAAAGCGCACATATGGTAATGATGATGGCAAAGTTCATGAGAAAGCCGTGAAGTAGGTGCTAAATAATTTTGGAAGATACAGAATTTGCAACGAGCTAAAAAAGATCAGTCTACCCTGAACTTGTAGGCAGTGCGTTGAATGTACTTGTCTCCAGGCCTTAGTGTGGTAGAAGGAAAGTCGGAATGATTAGGTGAATCCGGAAAGTGTTGTGTTTCCAGGCAAAGTGCGGAACGATAGGGATATGTTTTCCCGCCCTTGCCTTTGATGGTATCGTTGAGGTTGTTGCTGCTATAAAATTGTAAACCCGGTTCCGTAGTCCATACTTCCATCACCCTGCCAGAGATCGGTTCTCTGACCACCGCAGCCTTGGCGTAGACCTCCTTTTTTTTCAACACCCAGTTGTGGTCATAGCCATTGGCTATTTTCAACTGAAGGTCTTTTTCGTGGATATGCTCTTTGATGGTTTTCGCTTTTCTAAAATCAAAAGGCGTACCTCCTACCGGGATGAATGCTCCTGTAGGAATGAGCGTATCATCTACTTCGGTGATGCTATCCGCATGGATCATCAGTTCATGATCTAATATATCGCCTACTCCTTCGCCTGCCAGATTGAAAAAGGAATGGTGGGTAAGATTGACTACGGTAGGTTTGGTAGTGACCGCCTCGTAATCGATAACGAAACTATTTTTATTGGTGAGGGTGTATGTCATCTTTACAGAAAGCTTTCCCGGAAAACCCTCTTCACCATCAGCGCTTTCATAGGTGAGCACCAGTGCCTGTCCGTCTTTTACTTCCAAGGGTTCCACCTGCCACAGCACATTGTGAAATCCGCTGGGGCCACCGTGCAGCGAATTGGGTCCATTATTTTTGGCCAGCTGGTATTCATGACCATCCAGTTGGAATTTACCATTGGCGATGCGGTTGCCATAACGGCCTATAACGGCCCCGAAATACTTTTTCCCTTCCAGGTATTCTTGCGGAGTATCGTAGCCCAGCACCACATCTGCCAGCACACCCTTTCTGTCCGGCACCCATAGCGACATGACCTTGCCCCCGTAGTTGGTGACGGTAAGTTTAGCGCCTGCTTCATTTTGCAGCGAGTAGGTTTTGAGGTCGGATGGAGAGATATGGCTCATGTTTTTTATGTAACGGCAATTAAGGAAGGATGGGTTAGAATTGGAAGCGGTTTGTGCTATGAAATTAGCCTATTCATAAAGAAACTGGTCTCATTCCAAGCTGGGTATGGCGATCTCCTGGCTATGAAGTGGATCGAAGAAGGATAATCCCTCACCCCCTGCCTTCATCCATTTCGGCAGGCTGGCAACCCTCTCTCCGCCAGTGGGCGGACGCGGCCCAGGGAGAGGGAGTGATGCAAACTACTATGGAAAACATCCTTATCACTCTAATGTGTCTTTATTAATAAAAGAAGGATAAGACGATTATTAACTTCTTCACAAACCGGATTGATTGCTGCTCCTCACCTGCCAACGGGAACTTGTAGTTATACCACGCGGGTGCGCAGTTCCACCATGCGGGTGTGCAACTCCACCATACGAGTGCGCAGCTCCACCACGTGAGTGCGCAACTCCACCATGAGAGTGTGTAGCTCCACCATGAGAGTGTGTAGCTCCACCATCCGAGTGTGCACCTCCACCACGTGAGTGTGCAGCTCCACCATGCGAGTGCACAGCTCCACTGCGGCCATGTACGGGTCTATTCTATAAACTGTGTCAAAGGGAACCCCTCACCCAACCTATGAAATGCCAACTCACCAGCAACGGACGTCATCGCCAGCCTATGCTTAGCTTAGCTGTGTATAACTTCTTTGTGTGGGTATGCGCTGCGGCAGGCAGGCGAAGGCAGGGATGGTGGCGCGCAGGTGACTGTGGCGATCTCCTGGCTATGGAATGGACAGTAGAGTACAAGCAAGATGTTTTTAGACATTGTCAAAATGAAGAGGATTGCTTCACGCCTTCGCACACCCACCATCAGTTCACAATGATGTAACTGTTGTTGCCGCCATGCTGCGTGTCCGCCTACTGGCGGAAGCCACCGAGCGGACTGGGGGAGGGCGAAGAATCTATTGCTGTATATAATGTTGAGTGTTGAAATTCAAGAAAATGCTATCTGTTAGGCTGAATGTTCTCATTGGCTCCAGATTTTTGCTTTACCTTCTTCTTCATAGGAAACTCAAAACCAAAGCGGACATTGAACCTACTTGTATAGGGGCTGTTGTCATGGTCATCATAGAAATTGTACAGGAACTGGAAGTTACCTTTGATGGACTTCATAAAATCATATTGTTTCTTCATACCAATAAATGCACTCCCTACCCATCGGTTGCCCCCTAAGTCTGTTGGGCTGAATATATTAGGGGGCACGAAAGTGTACATTTTTTCTGCCTCTACTCTCAATGAAAAGCCCTTCTTGATTTTAACCTCCAGAAAGGTTCTTGGCCCATAAATGTGATCTGTGGATGTAAACCCAAAATGGTTGGTAATGCCTATTCTTTCGTTCCAACCCAATCCGGCAACGAACCGGCCTGATATCAAATAGGACAGTGAGGGGTTATAATCCAACCACACATTTTCTGATTTTTGAATTTGAAAGGTCATACCCGGCACCAATCGCTCTATGAACGGTTTGTCCTTCATGGCATTGGGCTTGCGTTTAGGAATATTCTCCAAGTCCGATAGCTCTGTGTATTTCTTTTTGTAACTATTCACTTTATTGATGGCTTGCTGGAGTGCAGCCTCCTGCCCTTTGAAGTGATTTTTTGCCAACTTAGGTGCCTGCTGCAAAGCTTGTTGCTTCATGGCTTCCTTATCACCCCCGCTAGCGATCATCTCCTTATAGCCATCCAACTCCTGGCTTTTTTCTGAGAGCATACCTGCGTCACCTATTTTAACCGCCTCTGACTCCAATTTTTCAGGAACTTGTTCTACCTCCCCTAAGTTGCCAGAGGAAATGTTTTTAAGGTCTTCACTATAACCCCCTATCTGATTGGTAGCTTCTCCGACCTTTCCAAATTGCTCTTGGACGCCATTCAGTTCATCCAAGACCGGGAGTTCACCCTTTAAATCAGGAATGCCTGCGCCTCCCGCTCCATCTAATCTTGGGATTCCTGATTGATCTATGTCCAAATCAGTGGAAGGCAATGAACCATCTACTCCTGGAACTCCTGGGGCATCCACGCCCGGAAGGTTGACATTGCCCGGAAGGTTGGCACCATCACCTCCTTCCGATTTCATCAAATTAAGTTTTTCATTAACACCTCGTTCCACCTTATTGGCAGGACTATTTACTTTGCCCTGAATAGCATTCACTTTACTTTGGACTGCAACTACTTTTTCATTGGCATTGTTGACGGGATTATTTGGAATTTGATTGAGGCTGTCCAATAGCCGGGTATACTTTTTTGTAGGTAGCTGAAGTTGATTGAGACTGTCTATTCTATGCGTTAGCTTTCCTCTCACCGAATCTATTTTATTATTGTGGAATGCAGTATTCAGTGAATCCTGTAGTTGGTTTACTTTAGATGTAAGTGTATTAAGTGTATCTAATTTTCCTAAAGTGGCTGAATTGATAGAGTCAATTTTCTCAGCTTGATTAGTAGTCAATGAATCCATTGCTGCTACCGATACCTTGTTGGAAGCAGTAGCGTCTTGCTCTGATTGCGCCAAAACAGACCCCAAGCAGGAGGTGAAAAACAGTAAGAAAAAGGTGAATTTAGACACTTACGAATTTAAGGTTTTGGAAGGAAAGGAGGAAGATAAAATGAGATGTTTTGTTGGTGTAATCTATTGCCGAAGCGGATAATTAGTACCTGATAACCCCATATGAAATTCTTTGATGTTATCATTTAGCAAGTTACAAACTTGCATTAATTCCAGGCTTAAGTCACGCGCATTATCTGCCCGCTTTCCCAAGACTTAAGCCAGAGTGGGACAGCTAGGGGTTGCAAACTCATGACAGCTTAGGCTTTTTTTTGCTTATGAGAATATTTTTCAAGTCCCTTTTCTCTGAAGTGTAATGATCCTCTCGGTAAATAGCACAATGAGGTAAACAACAGCCGTCCAAAATACAATGTTAAGTAAGAGGTAAAAGATAGACTTTTCAACGATCAAGTAGTTCCAATCAATTGGAAAGGTTCCTAAAAAAATCATTATAGTTTTAAATAAACTTGACCCTCCCCAAGTAACAAGGAAAATCGACCCAACAGTTGATGCAAGCCCATAGACAATAAAAAAGACAACTGCGACTATAATTGCTAATCTACTTCTCATTTTACTCCTTGCTGTTTTAACCACTCTACAACAACTTGCTGTATCCTCTTATAAGTATCGTTATTGTCTCCCTCTCCTTGTCCGGGACGTGCTAAATCATAATGCGGTCCTTCTCCCGTATTATTTGGATCTGCGTTCTGTCCACCTCCCTGAATAAAGTCTAAAATATCTTGAGGGTTGCTTAACTTATCACCATCAATGTCTATTCTTAAAACATTTCCGATATTCTTGTTCTTCATCAACTGTCTATAAAGACCGGATTTTTCGGAGATCGGACTACCAATCAGAATAAGGTTATCAATTTTCTGCCCTGAGTTTGCAAGTCTTAACGCTGCATGAGCTTGTAATACACTTCCATAACTATAGCCAGCTAAATTGAATTGCTCGCCTTCCGCAAGAGGATTATCCGCCAAGTTTTGTCTAATCTGCCCAACAGCATTATCTATTTGCTCATCTTGAACATATCGTTCTTCCATACCACGAGAACCTGGTACAGCTTCGAATGCTGAACTTCTATGGAATGCGGTAAACATAATATCTCCCATTGGAGCCTGTCCACGTCTCAAATCTGCTGGGTTATCATGTGATGCATTTATTCTGGTAAATCCTTGTATACCTCCTTGGTCAAAAGCTCTCTGCCACTTTGCAGTATAGTTCCAACCAATTTGATCGTTACCAGCACCTCCAACAAAATAAACTCGCTTACCATCGGGATCAATAGCATTTACAAAATTATTGAGAACATAAACGTATGGAGATACTGAAACATACTTGTCCGCCAATGGATCGCCAGCACCCCAACGTAGTATATCTCTCATATACATCCGCGCTCCATAATCCATCCAATCTAACCCAAGTTCATCTTGTAACTCCTTACCATTATAGAGGTAATTATTTTTAGTTGAGTTTTCACGACTATACGAGTTGAACGTTAAACCACCCGGATAATACTCATCACTCTGTACCACTGGCGATTTAATATGATTCACTTTAAAGTCATCAAAGTAGACCTCTACCGGAGTGCCACCCAGCTCTACTTCTTCATTGCTCAACCAAATATACACATAACCCGGTTCGGTGATGTCTATCTCCCAATCGAGGAGTTCGTGGGCTACCCCTTCACCATTGTTCGTCTGTGCTAAAACACCATCTTCTTTGGCCGCTCCGCTTACTTTCTTAAAACCACTCTTGGCCATTTGAGGAATAAAGTCCAGGTTAAATACAAGATAGTTAAGGTACGCCTTTATGCCTAGATTTGTATCATTACTTTTATCTGCATTCAAATTATTGGGGAATGGAAAAATATTGCTTCCTCCCTGCGCATAGCCGGCACCATCAATCACAGTACCTACCGCTCCGCTATTTATATTACTCAATAATGTTGTCATTGCGTTCCATGCTGCACTGTTGGGATCAAGCGCTGATATATCCACGTACTTGGCATATACCTCTAGCTGAATTTTATCACCGGGAACCACTGCCAATGATTTTGCTAATCCTATACGTTCATTTTCACTTCCACTAAGTCGTATTGAATTAGCACCTTCTGGCGGGGCCACTCCACCATTAAAAGTGTGATCAAACAATTGTGAATTGACCAACCGTACATCATCGTAATACAAAAACTCACCTCTTTCACCTGTTGCATTAGACGACTCCAGTGTAGCCGTGTTTTCTTCCTGTTCATCTTTAGTAGTGAAAGTCACACGCACATTGCCCAGGTGATCTTTGAGGTGGTATTGGTATTCGGGCTGGCCGTTGCTCAGCTTTATTATTTCCAATTCATTAAGGAAAAACTGCTGGCCGGAAGTAACTGTGTTCCATACCACGCCTACGTCAAGAATGTTGGCTCCTGCTGGTATCACCACTTCCTGTTCTGCCCATGCTTCCGTGGCTGCGCTGCTGGCCAAGGTAGCACCCGGCCAGTTGAGGTCTGCCCCATTCGTTTTAATCATTAAGTGAACAGAATTGGTTCCCGTGCGATAGCCTTTGGCTCTGATCCTGTATCGTTCGCCAGGCTCTACGGCTATGGCATCGCCAATGGGAAATAATCCTGTGCGAGCCACCGTTCCATTGGAGGTTACCTGTACATATTTTTCTGTTCCATTCTGGGTAACTAGGGCCATACTTGCATTGGAGGTCGTAAACTCATCGAGGTTCTCAGCAGGATTTTGATAGATCGTTTCTTGCGTGCCATACACCACTCTTCCCTCCTCGTGGTTGATAAACTGGAGGTTGTCATTTTCATAAATCAATTCACCCACATAGTCCGTTTGCTTCTGTGAAGATGTATAGCTGGCTACTTGTGCGAGCTTGCGTCCCCCTGCATCATAGATGTAGCGTAGGGTATTGCCGGTGCCTCTTGTGATCAATTCCGGAAGGTTCAAATAATTGTAGGTCATGTTTACCGTAATGCCTTTGTTTTGGTCGGTGATCATGTTGCCATTGGCATCATAAGTATAATCATTACCTGTGTTCACACCATCAATAAATCCAGCAAACTTATCACCAGCGTCCGCCACTTTCAGCAGCTGGTTATTGGCGTTGTAAGTGTAGGCCAGCACATCCATGTTCCCTCCTGCTTTTGTCTTTCTGGTCAAGTTTTTGATGTTACCATTCTGGTCGTAATTGTATCCACTTACAGAGAAGGCATTACCAGTTGCCGTATCCCACGATCCCGACATTTCTTTGAAAGTAGCATCTTTAATACGGTTGAGTGGGTCGTAGGCATAATTGTAAGCATGGCTCTTTACAGCGCCAAGGGCCTGGTTGTTGCTCCACTTCATGGCAGAGATGTTGCCATTGTAGGCAAAGGTGTTGCCTGTTCCCATGTCTTTGTTGTAACCCAGTTCCATACCAAAGAAATCGTTGGTGTCATCGTTAGTGTTATCCACGGTGAGTTCCGCATTGTTCATAGAGGTGAGCCAGCCACGGATGTTGTAGCGATAATCCACCGATTGCTTAAAGGGACTTCCACCAGCACTGTGCAGTTTTTTATCTACTAGCTGGCCCAGTTCGTTGTACTCATTTTGAGTCAAAAGTAATTCGGAAGCACCATCCAGACTGTGAAAAGTTTTGAGCATACGGCCAGCATGGTCGTACTCGAAGCGTCTTGTAATCGAATGAGATGAAGTACTAAAAGATGTCTTTACATCTACAAGGGTCGTATTCGTTTCATTTAATGCAACATCTACAATAAGGGGTGTAGTGGATTGCACCAAAGAAGTATATTCAACATTTCCATTTTTCTTGTAGTAAATTGTGTTGCCCACTCTTTCTACTCGCAGTACATCCCCAGATGCATAACTAATGTTTCTTTTGTTTGCTCCATTTTCATAAAAGTATAAGCCCCCTCCTCCAGCCAGATAAATTGCATAATCGATCGAAGTATAGTTAGCATTTGTGTTTACATCCGAAAAGCCAACCATTCTTCTTGATGTAGTTTCAGAGGCTGTTACTTCTACCCATCCATTTTGGCCAGAAGCCAATATGTTCTTAGAGGCCGCACCTGAATTCCCCCATCCAGAACTAGTATTAATTATCAGATTTCCGATTTCATTTACATTGACTTTATCTGTCCATTGAACATCTCTACTAATTGTAGCCGTTTTTGATTTTAGTGTTTTTCCCACAAAGTCATACACATTGGTTATTCTATCAAAACCTCCTTTTAAATTATCACTAATGATTTGAATAGGTCTATAGTGATCATCATAGTAGTTAACTGATTTTAACCAGGAAAACCTACCCGTTGTGCCGCCATCCAACACTTTTACTTTACTTCCGGTAACCTGGCCCTTCACATATTGAAAAGGCTGTGTCACTTGCTCACCCGGTAGCTCATCTGATTTAAAATCATAACTGGCATTGTCATAATAGAAACTCAGAAAATTGTAATTGTCATAGTATGTTGCAGTAAGGTAATAGTTCACATCCAAAGTAGCTGCTTTGGTTCTTACCGGGTAAGATTTATTGGTATACCCATGCACATTGCCTACGACTGGACCAACGTGAGACTCGCCCCACTTCCTCCATGGTTTTGAACTAATGTCGGCATAGTAGTTATCCACTACCCCTTGCATCTGAGCTTGCGTAAGTTGCACCGAAGTGGTGGTATCTTTAATTCCTGTGAGGATGGGTCTGTTTAACTCATCATATTTTGTGAACGACCAGTATTTAATAGCATTTGTGGCTCCCACCCTTTGATTCCCGTCCTGGGTTAACACCAAACGGTCTCGGTTGTCGTATACCATGTAAATCCATGCTCCGCCAGGTACCTTCTTTTCACTCATCCTTTTTCTTGCATCATACTTGTACTGAAAGGCAAAATTGTTCAATTGGGTGGCAGTAGGGTTAGTGGTGCCGCTGGCATGCAATATTTTACTCAACTCCGGCTGCAAGACATAACGCAACAAACCCAATTGATCATAAATGTAATAGGTCTGCGCCCAATGGTCTTTGTTTGATAGTGTGGCCCCATCCACATATTGGACTTTCTTCAAAAGAACCTGCCCCTCTTTGTTAGTGTATTCTCTCGTTTCTCTACCGTGTTCATCGATAGTAGACTTTATGCTTAATTGTCCGGAAGTATAATATCGGCTATTTGTATAAGCATCATTTTTGGTAATACGAGTAGGTAGCCCAGTGGTTTGATTAACCTCCCATGCAATAATTTGTTCCTGTCCTGAACCTGTGCCATGTACATTGATCAAATAGTTGAGTTTTACTGATTTTCCATTATCATACCAATCCTTACCTGATCCAAACACTTCCACAGGTCGGTTGAGAGGTGAAGCTTCAAATAGCGTCTCCGTAAATGGTCGCTCATCATCCGCAATTTTGTCTCCAGTGCCGTTGTTATAAAATTGGAAGTGCGGAGAGTTTGAGTATGAGGTGCTGGCACCTAAAGGATCAACGACAAAACGACCACTTTGGGTAGAAGAAATAAAAGGACTGTACTTTTTAGACTCTCTTCCATGTTGATCGTATTGAACCGGTTGAATGATGTCTTTCTTTTCTGGAGATCCCTGAGTAACCGTACTTTGAAGCGGTCTGCCCAGTCCATCAAGGTATTGAACCATTTGGCTATTGGAACCTATTGGCAAATCCTTAATTGTCTCAGCATCTTGAACGGGAATTTGCAGGTTATTACTAACGATATAATTAACATTTTGCCCTCCAAACTGGTTGTTCAAAACAAACACTTCGGAAGTTTTTGAAATATTACCGTACGAAACAGTAACAGTGTAATCACCCGGGATGTTGGTGACGAGATACCTGCTAGATCCGAGTGATGCTCCTCCATTTCTCCAATCGAAGGTTGTGTAATCAAATCCTGCGTCCAACGTAACATTCTCATTCATAACTACAGCATTGCTACCCGTTATCATTACGTCAGGATATACGTTTAGATTTACCCAGGCAGCTGGGCTTACACATCCATCTACTGTTGTTGTTGCGTAAGCATAATTCGTGGTAGTTCCTGATATCTCTGGTGTATTATACAAAGCACCGTTTGCTACCACACTACTTGCAGGATTATACCAGGTATAGGTATCACCAACAGACGCAACAAGGGAAAATGATCCAGGACCAAATCGTTCAATACCTGTAATCATCGGTGCGTTAGGAATCGTTTTTACAGTGGCTATTATGGCCACACGAGCACTTTCACATGTAGTTGTAGAATTGTAACTGCTTATATAATATGTGGTTGTTGAACTGAGTGTTGGAGTAACATAAGCAAGGCTTGTTGCCAGTGGTGATCCACCAGAAGCAGCCGCATACCACCTCACATTGTTGCCATTTGTTCCATAGGCTGCTGATAATGAAACTGTACCCGGACCGCAAGTACTTCCATGTAGAGGTGAGGGTAAACCAGGTACTGGGTTGACAGTGGCTGTGACAATTATTCGTGGATTAGCACTTTCACAAAGGGTACTTGTATTGTAGCTACTCACATAATAATTTGTAGTAGAAGAAATAGTTGGACTATAACTTGTTCCTGTATATAGCACAGAGGATGTTGAAGCATTAGCATACCACCTTAGGGTGTTGCCATTGGTTCCGGGTGTACCGGTTAAGGTAACGCTACCACTACCACACCTACTTGCACCATTTACAACTGGAGCAAGGGGGTTTGGGTTGACGGTCACACTAACCGTTGTTGCTGATCCATTGCATCCATTGGCTGCTGGTGTAATAGTGTAAACAACATTAACTGCATTTGTAGTGGCGTTGGTAAGAGTTTGAGAAATTAATGGTCCATTGCCTGCAGAAGCGCCTGTAACAGCACTTGGTGATACCGTCCAAGAATAAGTTGTCCCCGGTACTGCATTTGGATTGGTAATGAGTACTGAAGTTGTTTGATTGGAACAAATGGTTTGATTTGAAGCGGCAGCAGTTGGTAAAGGGTAAACAGTAATCACTTTGCTTTTTGAAGCGCCTGATCCATTACACCCGAGGGCCGAAAAAATAATAGTTGCATCTCCTGAGAAGTCGGAATTCCATGTGACATTACCGCTGGAATTTATTGAGCCAGCTCCAGGAGTGATCCACCAATTGGAAGATGAGTAATTGTAAGCAATTGCCGAGAAAGTATCTGAGCCATTCCCCTGACATCGAGTGGTCATACCACTTGGATTGATCTCTCCCGGAATAGTAGGCCGAGGGGTTACATATACAACAACACTAGTTTGAACCGCTGTGGGGCAAGTTGAAGTAGTGCCATAGAAGGTATAGGTAGTTTCTACTGAAGGGGTAACTACAATGGAAGTCGTATTATACCAACTTTGAGATCCCTGGCTACTGGTGGCGGTCCATTCGTTGTTAGTTAGTACCCCAGAAACACTTAGGGTTACATAGTCACCTTCACAAATAGTGGAGGGTTGATTTGAAGAAATAGTTACGACATTGGGCGTTATCACATTCACATTGGTGGAGTTGGATGAAGATGATCCCCCACTACCATAGGCAGTCACATAAATGGTAGCAAGTCCGGTAAATGTTGAGTACCAGTTGACTATTCCATTTGAAATGGTTCCTGCGCTTCCAGGAGAAATACTCCAACTGTAGCTGGTTGCATATTGGGCAGAAGCCGAAAAGGTGGTGGTCCCTCCTCCCTGACATCTTGACGAAACACCACCTGAGATTGTAACCGGCCCCACCGATGGACTACTAATAGTTATGGTGCTTGATGTAGCAGAATATACTTCACTTTGGTCAAATACTTTAACAGCCGATGAACCTCCAGCATACCAATACACATCCACCTTATAATAATTGGCTTTATTTGAAGGGTAGGGTACTCCTGCAGATCCTTTCTCAGGAATGGTAATGACCACGCCCGGTACAAACCCGCCAGAAACTCCTATCGTGTAAGTAACCGTAGATCCAAGTGCCACAGAGGTGGGCCCGCTAACAGTAGCTGACGGAACAGGAGTGCTTGAATCCACAGACGCTAAGCTGATGACGCTTGTGAACAGGAGCCCAAGGCACATAATTTTTCTTAGTAGTGATTTCATAGTACCCTTTAGTTTTGTCCCTGATAGTGATACTTGTACTCTTTAAGGATATTGCCATTATGATCGCGGACAAGCAGCAGTCTCCCTAAGAGATCATATTCATAGTGCAAGCTTTGGTTGTTCGAATCAGTAACACTCGTGGTTCCTATGCCAGGCTCATTAGTCAGCGTAGTTAAAAAGGCCCCTTTAGGAAAAGCCCTAATTTCATCCAGCCTTGAAGCTGCAGTAGTAATGGTGTTGGAATAAGGAATTTCACCACTAAAATTCCATTGGTTGTTTTGCCAATACCAATAGCTCATTAATGTATTTGATGGATCAGCTGGTTGGAAACTTCCCGGAAAAGAAAAACTGCCAGAATTAGCAACACTTGTTCCGCTAATTGCAAGATTATTTCCATTTGAATCCACGAAAGGAACACCGTTTATTTCAAAACTTGTGAAATAAATATCTGAATGATTAGCATTGGTTGCTTCTGCTATTGGAAACATGCCATTGTTGTCCCATAAGTAAGACTTATTCTCCCCAGATCTGGTTGTATAGTTTAGGACATTATTATAGTTGTCATACGAATTGTAGTTTACATAGTCCTCAAGCTGATTTGTTCCGGTAGCAAACTGCACCTTAGAGAGCTTTGGGCCATTGTAAATATTGCGCGTAGTTGACACCACCGAAGCTCCGTTGAATTGTTGTTGTTCAATAATAGCAAGCTTGTTGGGATGCGCTTGTATTCCAACTCGCTCTTCTGGTGTAAGTCCATCTAAAGAAGCCACATCCTCTACATATTTTATTAAGGATTTGAGCTGCTCCCCCTTACTATTTGTCGTTTCAATTCGAGTTACCTGTTGATGAATAGGGTTTTCATAAAAGAAGTCCTTTTCCGATATCATCTCTTGTTGTGCACCATTTACATAGCTGTATTCTAAATGATTTCTAGAGCATAAGTTTGTCCAGCCTGTGCTAATCGAATAAGGCACGAAATCAAAATCATTAAGAGTGACATTGTATTCACCTGACTTGTAATCAGATAGTTTTTTAGTCTTAATACCAACCTGGCGATTGTATGTAGGAACCTCGCAATAGCCGTCAATTAAATTTGAAATAATCTGGGTATCACTAAAGTCCTTTCGATACAATTGGGCCCCACGCTTCCAGTCATTAGAAATCCTTGGTGGGAACGGGTAGTCGACACTACCCTCGTCCGGATATTCGGCAGCAGAAGAAAATTTATAAATCGTTTTTCCATTTGCTTGCAAATCATCATCTGTAACTGTTACACTTTTGTAACCAATTATTCCCCCCATTGTACTTGCGATCGGTATGGAACTTTGGGAACTTCCAATGTAAGTAGGTGTGAAATTCTGATCCCATATAACACTTTGCAGGTAAAAATATGCCGGATCATTGATCAAGACTCCGCTAGACTGTGTTATTTCATCTGGGTCTGTATAATCATAATACTTGATTATACAATTCTGATCATCTGAACAATCCCTGGTCTTTTTTATCCGTGCTCCTCCTGCTCGTAAATTAGCATATCCTGAAGGGCTTTGAAATATCTGATTCAGTGTAATTGTAGCTTCAGTGGGACTTCCGCAAGTATTCTCATTGATTCCCCAAGCAGTCAGCGCATAAGTCCCTGGCTCGAGAGTGAATACATCTCCCTCATCAGGGCCATAGTCGCTATAATCCATTCCAGCCATTTTGTTTTGTACAATGTGATACATAATTGGCCTTCCCCCCATTTCATCAATCCTTACTCCCGCTTCACCGTCTATACATGGTACGTCAAGTGAATATTCGAACTTTATACACGTTGGGTTTGTAACCGTAAACTCTTTTGTATCACCCGGATTACCCCATGAAAAAGACACAGAGGATTTTGCAACAAATTGAAAATCACCCGAACACAAATTGAATTGAGATTGGGTCGACCCCCTGTAGTAATTCGATTCATATTCAAACTGAGTTGAGCCACCAGTCGGATAGGTAATCTCCTCTAGTAAACCTGCGGATGAATAATTCAAGTTAGGCGTTCTGCTATTTCCAGGAACGTTAATTATCAATAGTGAACCATCTGGTTTTTGAAACGATTGGCTAAATGGTGGGATTAGAGTATTGATTAGATCACCATTGCTGGTGCTCCCCATATAGTACCCCCAATGATCTTGGTGGAACAAACTTGACTCCTGTCCAATAGTAGGAAATAATCCATCCTTATAAGAAAACACATAAGGCTGTTTTACTTCGATTCCATTCATTTCTTGGAAACTGTCCATTCTTAATCTTGCATCGTTTCCAAAATAGCTGTACGTAAATTTTATTTCTTTTACCACTTTACCTCCAATGGTCACTTTCATTCTCGATAATGACCTAGGCTTTTCACTTGCCTTATTTGATAGGTATGAAAATGCCCAATCTAAACGTTCGTCTCCTTCAATAAAATCAATAACCCCATCACGAAATCGTATTCGTTTCAGAATTTTTTCATTGGTTGATGTGTAGTTATACGTCAGTGAATATGCATCACCTGGATTAACAGGCCCTCCCCCGTCAATTATTGGAATGTACCTCCTTTCAAAAACCGTTGCAGGCATATCCAAAATTCTGTCGGCATACTCATAGGTAACTACGTTGTTATTAGGTGTTTCAATTTTACTCAAGTACCAAGAGCTGGCAAAATCCGCTTCTTGATCACCTGGCTCAACTCCCGCGGCCTTTTCAGTGATATCAAACGTGTAAATAATTCCCTTCTGATCTGTAACTACAAATTTTTCAATAATACCCATTCTGATATTATAGGGTAGTTCATAGTTGAAATGACCTACGATTTCTAATTTCTGATGGGGAATGACGATGGCCTGTTTGAGGGTTGTGTTGCATTGGGTTTCATCAAAAAAGAACTTAGCCGAATGCCCAGGCATACTCAACACAAAAATATCAGGTTCAGCATCTTTATCTCCACCCCTAACCCCATTTAGAAATTGTGAAAATTCGGATACATTTCCCCCACTGTTAATAAAGTCAACTGTTTTTAATCCATTCCTTTCTGAACCATTGTACCCAGCTGTTGTCTCATCTGGCAATCCTCTAACCTGACGAGAAATTACACCTGTTCCCGTCAAGGTCCAGCCCGTGCCTACCCAGGAGGGATACTCTTCTACTTTCAGACCAGAGTAGTTATATGATAAATTGATAGGGACTACAATGTCATTATATTGAATTTCATAGAGCGGGAAATTAACATTGGGTTGCCCTGTATAAAGCCCGATTGGAACGTTTCCATAACTGCCCAAACTAGCTGCATTGGGTGTAGGTGGAATTATTTTTTTAATTTCTATATCCGTTGGAGAAGAAGGCTGCCCAAATGCAAGTACCGTGAAAAAGCAAGTTATTAACAGTGAACAGTAGACTTTAAACATAATTTCAATTTTTAACTCTGAATCATCATTGTAATTCTTCCTTCCAATTATTTATTCAATTGTCATTTAGAACATTACTTCACTAAAAATATTTATTCGGTAGGTAGAAATTAGTGTATAAATTACGTTAAAGGCATTCTTATTTTATACCGTATTTTAATGGTATTATTATCATCAAAGTTTAAGTTTTTCATATTTTTATAACCCTCATAATTAGAAACTTACACAATGAAAAAAATAAATTTCCTAGTTGCTG
>JAGQYK010000069.1 GCA_020436125.1 Cyclobacteriaceae bacterium
GTGTGTTGGGTGTGTTCGGTTCAAAGTAATTGAGGGGCTCACCTTTCTCGCTTTGGTTATAAAAAATATCGACCGTCTCCTCTGAAGGGTTTATGCCTGTGACCCAGGCAAAAGAATTGTTGATCATCTTAAAGTGAGCAACTGCTGTGTCTCCCAACACTGTGCCTGTCATGGTATCAGAAAAATACATAAGCACAGAATCCCTGCTTACCGCTCCGATGGACTCATCTCCACTTAGCGTCATTTCAAAAATACCATCTGCTCCAAACCAACCGTTTTTTCTATAAAACCTATCTGTCCATTCTGGTGCGGCTGTCGTTGAAAAATGTACCAGGGTATCGGCCAGTGGTTTTTCGGCTTGCTCCTTTGAAGAAGTACAACCCGACAAACTCAGCACCAGGCTTATTACGATAGAATGTAGTGTTACTGTTCTCATTATTACTTCGGAAAATTCATTCGTTGCATCATATCAATAAATCGCTGTTCCTCCCTGATGGGGTCATACCAATGTTCTATTTGCATAAATATCAGGAACCACGAATGTTCATTATAGGCTTGTTCCAATAAGTCCAGCGCCTTGTCGTGCTCACCTATTCCTAAGTGAATAAAAGATCGTTGTACCGGAGGCAGGTAATGATCCCTGGCCGCTTCTTCATAATAGTCTGCCATCTGCTTTGCTTTCTTCGTTTCACCAGCCTGACCCAGTGCATGTCCTAACCCTGCGCCTACTTCTACCGTTCCGTCAGAAAGTTCAAAGGCTTTGAAATAAGTTTCCAATGCATCGTGGTGTTCGCCTAAACCATTGTAGGCCATGCCTAACCAATCATACCCCCAGGGAACCTCAGGATTTTGCTCGATGTTCTTCAACATCAAAGGCTTCATTTCTTCAAAGCGATATTGGAAATACAACAATGAACTTCTACCCACTAAAAACTGATCTTCCGTATCCATTGTCATAATAGTATCTGACTGTGCCATGGCTGATTCGAAATCTCCCATTGCGGATAACCATAAGGAGTACCAATGTCGTGCACTCAGATCCTGAGGGTTTTGCTTTATCGCTTGTCTGAAATTTATTTCAGCTTCCTCCCAGTTCCAGTCCAGAAAGTGGATGATCCCTGACAACCTCAGCACATCGGCATTTTGTGGATCTAAATTTCTTGCTTGTTCAAAAGCGAACCTTGCCTTCTCTACCGATTCAGCGCGTGGAACATAACCAAATACATACAAAAGGATTTGAGATTCTGCATAGCCAACATAAGCCGCTACATGAGTTGTGTCTTCTTTAGTTTGCGTGTTGAAAGAATCAGCCATCTCCGAAAACTCCTGCTTATATTTTTCACCAAGGGAAGCCATAATTTTCTCATCTATTTCCTCGCTGGTTTGTGGCGTACATGCTATTAAGGTGACAAGCAGGAAAAGGCTGGGGTACTTTCTAAACATAGCTATCCATTAATTTTTTCGCCATCCCCCTATCCTTACAAAGTAGGGTCTGTAATTATCTGCACTTTCCAACAAGTCGTTAAATTCAAAGCTGTTGATGTTATAAGATACCAATAGTGAGTCACTATAGATATGATCGTGTGCAAAGGCATTGTAGGTAAAAATATCTCCACCTGTTTCTGGTGTACAGTACACTATCTTACCATCTTCAAATGGTCCGGTAGGTGCACTTGCATTATAAAGACTGATTTGTTTACCGAAAATATTATTCTGAGTAAGGAAGTAATAAACATCGCCATCTTTGAAAACAGAAAATTGTTCCGAAACACCTTTAAAAAGCGATTCAGCATCTAAAGGGTTTGTACTCCATGTATTACCATCAAAATATTCCCATGCTACCGATAAATCCTCATTGGTTCGTGCTACATACAAACTCTTTCCTGAACTATTAGACAGCACCCCATATACATAGGTGTAGTCTGTGTCTTCCATGATGTTAGCTCCCCATGAAATAACAGGGTCGTCAAACAACCGAACGTTGCTTTCAATCGCCATTGTTTCCGGATTGATGGTGAGCAGGTCTACAGAGGTTCTAAAAAAATCCCAGGCTCCGCCACCGCCAGTACCAAACCCATGCATAAAGAGATACAATTTTCCGTTGGCTATCGTACCATCTCCGGGCCAGTACCAATCGCTGGTTTCTGGTGGTATTGCAAATGCTTTCGGTTGAACAGCGGTTCCCCCATGAAAGGTTTGCAGTGTCAACCCATCTTGTAGCACCAGTGAGTTGCTGATCAATTTGAACGAAGGGCGAGAACGGTCTTCACTTACCTGATCGATAAAGGTATCACCAAACATCCAGAGTGTCTTACCATTTTTTAAATCTACCGAGTAGGTAGCATCACCTCCCGTCCAGCCTTTGCTTTGCGTAAATAAATTAATATAGGTGGAATCCTTGCATACATACACACTTTGATCCCAACAAATGCTTTGTTCGCATAGTATAACTTCTTCCTCTTCTTCCGGGATGGGGGCAGGTACCACTTCAGGGTCGCTCTCATTGCATGAAAGGAACGCCACCAGAAGCACAGGCAATATTTTTCTTATGGCAATCAATTATCGTCTACAAATTTTTTAATCACTTCTACCCACTTTAAATATCCTTTTCCATTCACATGCAGGCCGTCAATACTGAATTGTTTACTCAGTTTTCCGTTCTCATCTGCAAAAGTGGGTACCAGGTCGATATAGGTAATTCCAATCTCCTCACAATACGCCTTAAGTTGTTTGTTGATTTCCAAAATACTGGCATTGGGTCGGGTATAGTGAATGGCATCATCCACAGGAAGTACCGACTCAATGTATATTTTTGTTGCGGGGGAGTCTTTCCTAATTCTTTCAATAATTTTTTTATGATTCGCTACTACATGTTCCACTGATTTGCCATAGGCTAGGTCATTCGTGCCAATCATGAGAAACACTTTTTTAGGTTGTGAAGAAGTCACCTCTCCCAATCTTTCCAATACACCATCGGTATCATCACCTCCTATTCCTCTGTTCTTAATGTTGGGATTCCCTGCAAATAACTCAAACCATTCTGCGCCATCGGTAATGCTATTGCCCAAAAAGATGATTTCATTCGGAGTATCGGGGAGTGTTTCAAAGTGTTCCTTCTTATGATAGTAATACGTCTTCATGGCTCGGTTCCATTCATCCATCTCCTCCTTGAACCTATCGTATCTCATAATGGAGTCAATCTCTGCTTTAGGTAACAGGTTACTCAAAGAAGGGGGTACTGCTTCATCAGCTGATCCCCATTTCTCATTTGGCTTGGGGCCCATTTTAAATTCCAGTGCGCCTCCATTGACCAACTCTTCGTGATAGAACCATGGCTTGTTCAGCATCTTACCATTGAGCTTTGCTGACTGGATATAAATATTTTTATCAGAAACGTTTTTAGCTTCAATGATGAACTTACCTCCTTTATAATATTTCGGATCAAGGTGAATGGTCACCTTATCGAACTTGGGTGTGCCTATTTCATAGATCGGTTTCACCGAAGCGCCACCGTCCATTTCGAAAAGTCCCATGGCGCTCATCACAAACCAGGCGCCCATTTGTCCCTGATCTTCATCCCCTAGCCATCCTCCTACTGGTTTGCTTCCATAATATTTTTCCATGATCTCATTGGCCCACTTTTGTGCCAACCACGGTTTCTGCGAGTAATTGAAAAGATAAGGTGCCTGCATGTTGGGTTGATTGCCGTGATTGACAGGAAGCACTCCCATACCTTCCAATGAATTAGATCCTAAATGCTCTGAATTGAAATTATGTTCTGCAGATGTTTCAAATCCTTTTTCCAATCTATCGTTAAACTCATCGCGTCCCATCAGCTCAATCAATCCACTTAAATCATGGGGCACGAAATAAGAATACTGCCATGCATTTCCTTCCACATATCCTGAACCTAACCAGGCCACATCACCATAGGGGGAGAAGTGTGCCCAACTACCATCTCTGTTTTTCCTGCGCATGTACCCCACTTCCTTGTCCCATACATTTTTATAATTAAAGGCACGCTTAGTGAAAGTTTTATAGTCTTTCTCTTTTCCCAATGCTTTAGCAAACTGACCTACCGTCCAGTCATCATAAGCATAAGCCAATGTATTGGATACAGGCCCCGCATCATCCGGAACAAAACCCAACTCTTTGTAGTCCTTTAAATTCCTGTTGCCGACATATCCTCCTGCATCATGTGCGTGTCCCTGCTCCGTTTGAAGTTTCACTACAGCTTCGTAAGCTTTGTCTACATCAAAATTTCTGATCCCCTTGTGGTAGGCATTGGTGATTAATGAAATCTGATGAGAGGCTACCATGATACCCGAGTATTCAATTCCGGTGGGACCTTTGGGTAACCATCCCCCCTTATCATAAATCTCCAACATACTTACTGCCCAGTTGTTGGCGATTTCCGGTGTAGCCAGTGACCAAAGTGGGTTCAAATTCCAAAAGGAAATCCAAAAACCATCGCTACCATACAATGGCTGATCAGGATTTTTCATCTGCTGTTCCTTCTCATACATATCAATGTACTTGCCGTTGACATCACTCCATGTGGTACGTCCGGCATAGGCCCTGTACATGTTAGTATAAAACTTTGTTTTCAGTTCTTCGTTTTTCGACTCCACTTCAATGGTGGACAAAAGTTTGTTCCACTCCTCTTTACTGTCTTCCACTACTTTATCAAAATCCCAGTTGAAGGGATTTAATTCTGTTTCCAGGTTCAATCGTGCTTGCTCAATACTTACTAACGAGATCCCCACTTGCACCATGATCTGTTCACCCTCTTCTGTTTTGAAATTCATAAAAGCCCCTACATCTTTATGACCAAAGCCAGATGAAATGAAATCTGTATTTCTTGTGATCTTTTCTTTCACCCAGCCGTTCATCGAATCGAAAGGTTTATTGAAGCGCATGACAAAATGGAGTATGTATTCGTTGTAGTTGGCTTTTCGCAATGCCTGCTGATACGACATCCCCTCTATCTCCCTATCGTTTACTTTTTTGATGTGCGCATAAGAAATTTCATATCCATATTCAGAAGGGGTGAGTAAATCCACTAAGATTCTTGCTGAGTCAGATTTTGGAAAAGTGTACCGATGAAACCCTGTACGTTTTGTTGTTGTTAATTCAGCTTTCACTTTATAATCGTCTAACATAACGGAATAGTAGCCTGCATCTCCCTTTTCAGTTTCGTGACTAAAGCGAGAGCGGTATCCTCGATCAGGATCTTTTTCAGTACCGGGAATGGTTTTCAATTCACCGGTAGTGGGCATGGTCAACAAACCCGCCATCGTCCAGGAATGAAGATGACTAAAGCCTGCAATGTTATTGATGTTGTACTCGTATCCTGCTTTCCAACCTAATTCCTGATTGTCCGGACTGAGCTTTACCATTCCGAAAGGACGGGTTGGCCCAGGGAACTGAATCCATCGCGAGTCATGGGTTCCGATCATCGCATCCACATAATCTACCGGTCTCTTCTGTGCACCAGCGGAAATGGTAAGTAGCAGTACCAGGTATACTAATTTCTTCATACTAATCTTTCGTCACATTAAATTCGGTCTCTTCAATCATTACCGTCTTGCCATTGGTAGCTTCCAATGTATAATACTTTCCATTGTATTTTACATGATGGAGTTTACCATTAAAATTCCAATCCCCATTGGGTTTGATCGGATTACCATCTACAGAGGGGTAAAATCCAAAAAAGTTTTTAAGCATTACCTGCGACATGCCAATGCCAGCAGAAGATTCCCTGTTGTGCCATCCACGTTTTGCAATTCGTACTTTGCCATTCTTCTCCCACTTATTGTCACCCCATATCTCATGGGCTTGCGCCCAAATGCCTTCATGGGTCACAGGTTCAATGTCATGATAGAAGTCCAATGCTTTTTCAGGATAACCCAGTTGTACCAATGCATCCATGGTGCCAGCCGGCCAGCCATCAAATGCACCCAATGGACCGTGATCGGGACGATCAGAATTTTTAGCGGCTACATCCTGAATGGATTGTGCCCTCATCCAATGATCGGTAATCAGTTCGCGGTAAACGAAATCCATCATCTCGTCTTTTATTTCTGATGGAATATCGTTGGGTAGGTACCTTCCCAGGAACATAAAATCCAATGAGTGGCGAACTTCAATTTTACGGCCATCAGGATACAAACTGTACCATACTCCGTTGCCTGCATACAGTTCGAGCAATCTTTTCATCATGCTTTCTGCATCACCTCTCAACTCAGTGGCACGTTGTTGATCACCAGCTTGTTCATAGAAATCCGCTGTCTCTCGCATCATCCAGATATAGCCTGCATTGAAGGAAGGCACGATGTGTTTATAAGTAGGCACACATTCCAACAGGTTCCATTCGTCATCACCAAAATCGGCAAGACGGTATATATCATCCATACCTTCTTTGTAGATAGAGATGCGTTGCCAATTGGTAGCATAATGCTCCAGGTGTTGCAGTACGGTTTTTCCTTCTATCACCTGATTTAAAAAAGCTGTATCTCCTGTTGTGGTTAGATAAGCACGCATCATTTGAAACAAGGCCCAATAATTAGCTGAATAACCATTACCCACTCCTTTTCCGTTGAAATTATCTTGCCCAAAATGTTTACTGGGATCAATGCTTACCCATGAAGTGAGATGGTCTTTCATCATTTCAGGATCAACCACAGCCCAAAGGGATGACCATTCCGTGATATCCCAGAAAAAAGTAATGGATGCACCCCATCTCGGGCCACCCGTTAAAAAGACTTTGTCATGTTGTGGTAAATTGGTATTCATTAAATACAACATGGTGAGCGGGCCGGTGTAATACACTTTCTTTGCCTTTTCATCCTCCGTTTCCAGAACGGGGAAGGCGCCAGATAAGATGGTATTGTTGGGCTTGAATATTTCCTGCCACCTGTTCTCCCATTCTGCTTGAATGCTTGTCCATTTGGTTTCAAAGGAAGTGTTGGTCAAATGAAGATTTTCCTGAAGAACGTTCTCTTCATCACCCCAAGCCATAGCAAAACGGATGGTTTTGGTTTCGTTTTGAGCCAAGGTAAATTTCCAGGTAGATGTGCCTCCCGCATTACTTAAAGAAAAATTATCCGGTGAAGTCACCAATACATATCCTGACAGTGCATCGGTTTCGGTATCAGCAACAATAATCTGCCCTTGTGTTGTGTCTGTTTTATACTTACTGCTATTCAGTACCTCCAGATCAGATGGCCATGTGGCCTTTTTCATGGTTTTAGTGGGGCGGCCATCAATCAACTCTTCTACCATTTTTTCCACACTGGTTTTACCTGTACCAATGTAATCCCTCATATTTTCGATTACATCGTCTCTGGTAGTGGTTTGTCCATTCAAGGTAGGATAAGGATACCACCATTGCCATTCCTGATCGGGGTACTTACTCACAAACCCAATGTGATCGATTGACACACTAAAATCCTTTGAATTACTGCTTGTGTTTTTTATTTCCACCTCCCAAAGAATCAAATTCTCATCCACCACCATTCTTGTAGCACTATTGATCTCCATGTCGTCAGAAACTGATCTCCGCAATGCCTGATAAGGTTGCCACCTGAAATGCGTGACCAATGGTGTCTCTCCATTTATTTTCATCGTACCTGTATGATACCCCCCTGAGTAAGGAGCAGAAGCAAACCAACTCAATGAAGTCATGTCGTTGTTGGTGAGTGCCTGTGCTCTGAAATTTCTTAACGATGGCTCCATATCCACGGTGTCTACCGCTACCCATTCCCCAGATAAGTATTCTAATGAAGGCACAATGTCTTTCGAAATACTATTCTTCTTTTTGGTTTCGCAAGAAGTCAATGCCAAAATCACTCCACAAAAAATAACCAGTCTATTCATGCTCAATATTTTCTAAGTGTTTTAACGCCAATGCATATGCTCCAAGGGATGTGGCACGGCTCCCTCCTAATTGTGACAACGCCACCCCCGACCGCGGTAAGGAATCATACTTGATTACCTTGTCCGTGCCTTGTACAGTTATTTCCTTTATTACTCCACGAGCAAATTCATCGAAGGTGGACAAGTCTTCGAGATTAAACACCTTATAGGATAAGCGATTTTTCTGCTCTCCCTTAAAATTTTCTATTGACTTATTGATCTCCTCAAACATGGAGGCCTCAAACAAATCCCAACTACCAGAGAGCCCTCCTCCAATCACAACTATTCCATCAATCAACGTAAGCACATTGACGATAGAACCTCCTAGTGCACGACCGTACTGACTAAAGGCTTCGTTGGCAGCTCTTATATCTCCTTCTGCATTCCCTTTGGCAATGTCATAAATATCCTTTGGCATCAGTTTATTACTGAACGAAATACCCGCTTCCTCTGCATACACGCGTTGTATAGCACGCGTACTTACACTTTCTTCCGCATTCCATTTGGGATTGATCGGATTCAATGTATTATGAATTTCTGCTCCACTCGAATTATCACCTGTTATTAAGTGACCATTACTAACGATGCCGCATCCAAATCCTGTACCCAACGTGATACCTATCAAATTATGAAATCGTTTTTCACTTCCTGCTTCCAACAATCTGCTGTTTAAGCCAGGAAGGTATCCTGCCAGCGCTACACCAAATGCAAAAAGATTCCCATCATTGTTAATAAGAACCGGAACTTTAAAGTGATGTTTCAGGATCGGTCCTAGAGGCACATCACCATTAAAAGCCCTGAAATTGGGGAGGTCACCAATAATTCCCAACTGATAATTGGCCGGTCCAGGAAACGCAAAACTAATGGCATCAAAATTACCTACTGCACTAGCCAGTTGTTCAAATCCAGCAATAATCGTTGATAAGCACCGATCGAGATGATCTGCATTGGCAGGTAATGTGATGGGTTCGGATATTTCTTTAAAATCCCTAATTGCAGAGAATACAAAGTTAGTGCCCCCTGCATCAAGTGTAAGAATGGTTACAGCACTTTGCTTTAACATATCTCTGGTTGTTGATTAGTTCTTCTTCCAGTACTTTTCGATTTCTTCCAAAGTTTTTCCTTTAGTCTCCGGAATCATTTTATATACAAATACCAGCAATAAGATGGCGTTGCCACCAAAAATCCAAAAGGTAACAGCACCACCTACACCGTCTAGAAGTACAGGGGTAAGTTGTGTTATCAATACCACGCCTATCCATAAAGTGAAAATGGCAAACGACATAGCTGTTCCTCTGGTTTTGGTAGGAAATATTTCTGAAATAATCACCCAAGGTATTGGCCCCAACGATGAAGCAAAGCTGGCAATAAAACCAAGTATAAAAATTAAAAGAAGCGGACCTGAACTTAGTTCTAAGTGAAAGACCGTTCCTACACCCAACAAACAAATGGCCATACCCGAAACACCCCAAAGTAATAATTTTCTCCTTCCGGCCTGATCAATAAACCTGATGGCTACAAACGTAAAGAGCGTATTGGTGAGACCAATGATTACTGTCTGCAATAAAGCGGAGTCTGTACCAAACCCTACACTCTTAAAAATCTCTGGTGCATAGTAAATGATCGCATTGATGCCGGTGATCTGAGAAAAGAGGGCCAGAAACATTCCAATAATCATAGCTGTTCTCAATCCTGGTGCAAACAACTCTGAAACAGTTCCTTTCTCTTCTTTCAAAGTTTCTTTCACCTCCGCCATTAATTCTGCTCCCCGATCTTTGCCATTAATCTTCTCTAGAATTTTCATGGCATCCCAATCTCGGCCTTTACTAGCCAACCATCTTGGGCTTTCAGGAACAAAAAATAAGGCGATTAAAAAAAGAGCAGCTGGAATGGCCTCAGAACCCAGCATATAGCGCCAACCCAAATCAATATTCCATTGTTCGGTACCTGCACCTGCTATCAATAAATTGACGAAGTAAATTAGATTGATGCCAATAACGATAGCCAGCTGATACAACGTAACCAACATGCCTCGCTTGTTGGCAGGAGCAATTTCTGATATGTACATAGGTGAAAGCATGGATGCAGCCCCCACACCAATTCCACCAACTAATCGCGCTGCTACAAATTGGCTCAAAGTATTTGGAATAGCTGACCCTATCGCAGAAATAGCAAACAAGAGTGCAGTAACGATCAGTATTTTCTTTCTCCCAAACTTATCACTCATGTAGCCAGCACCCATCGCTCCTATTACACAACCCCAAATCGCGCTTGACGCTGCCCACCCTGTCATTGCAGGAGTCAGCTCAAACTTCGTTTCCAAAAACCCGATGGCTCCAGCGATGACTGCAGTGTCATAACCAAAGAGTAAACCTCCGAGAGCTGCAATAGTGGACACGAAGTAAACGAATTTGATATTGGTGGTATCTTTGTTCATATCAATTTGATCTTACATAGGCTTTGATAGTGGCAATCTCTTTCCCCTCACTCAAACCAAATGGTCTAATGGTATATGTTTCCACGTGAGCAGGAACTATAAATGCTTCAGCATAATTAACGACAAAAGGTTCAAATGAATTTGACGGGCTTTCCACAACCGCCTGCTCACCTTCCACCACCATAAGCACGTTCACTCCACCACCAGTATGATGAGTAACTTTTCCCGATTGCCAATGCCTGCGTGTTTCTATAAATTCCAATTCATGAAGACCAGTCCTTTCCTCTTTCCAATCCGTTTCTTCTGCAATCGTTTCAAAATTATTGATAAGATTTTTCTGCGTCCACTCCGGTTGGCGATCCCACTGAATTACATTTTTACCGTGTTCTATATTAATCGGGCGAGGCTTACCATCAAGCCCCAAACGACCCCAATCCCAAAGTTTAAAAGTAAAAATGTAAGGGGTGGCGCTAATTTCGAGTACCATACAGCCTGTAGCTGAACAGTGTACGGTACCTGCCGGAATTAAAAAGTGATCATGCTTTTTTGCCGGCCATTTTTCCGCATATTTATCTGCATCAAACTGCTGGCCATTGGATTGAGCTTTTGTTAAATCGGTAATCATTTGATTACCATCAATGCCCTCTTTCAATCCCAGGTAAACATAGGCATCCTCTGCAGCCTCTAAAAGATAGTAACTCTCATCCTGAGTATAGCTCATCCCAAATTCCTGCTTAATGTAAGAGGGTAATGGATGAACCTGTAAGCTTAAGTTTCCCCCATCAATCGTATCCAGGAAATCAAATCGTATTGGAAATTCGTCTCCAAATCTTTCCTGCACTTTTTCTCCCAACAATTCTTTTGGTTGGGAGAAAACCAAATTGATAGAAGGTGTTTCAAATGTTGTTCCATTAAAATCAAGCAACAAACTATTCTCTTCTGGAACACAATTGAAGCACCATGCAAAATTGGAGACTTCTTTATCCAAATCGAATTTTTCTTTCATCCATTGGCCGCCCCAAGGACCCGGGTCAAAAAATGGCACCACACTAAAGGGCTGGCTCACGGTTTGCTTCATTCCGGCATGAAACATTTTACCTGTAATCATTTTAGGATTCGAACGATCGTTGATATCCAGTACATAATCCCATTTAGGCATCAATTTCTTTTTGAGGTTATCACACAAGCGCCAATCCAGAAAAAACCCTCGCTTATATTGTGTCTCCAGTGGATCGCTTGCATTGGATAGTCCAATGTTGGTGATTTCATTTTTTCTCATCCGTTGTTGGATTTCCCAACGTGCCATGTCGGCATACACCATTAAGTCGGGACTTTCCACTACAAGTGCCGCACCAGTTCCTATCACAAAAGTGAGGTGACCATTGCCAGAGATTAAACTTCTGATCTCCAATACTTTTTCAGCATCAATCAAATCCGACAAGCATCGTTTGGTCATTACGCCAAAAATCCTGTCATCTGTAACATCCGGATGTGTCAGTTCTCTGATTTCTTTCTCACTTTTAAATACGGTTGAAGCATCTATCAGCTCAGCTTTAGAGAATTCTCCTGCTATCCATGTTTTAATATCATCTACATACACCCCCTGATAGCATTCGATAACCACTCTTTTAGCTGATTTGACCTTAATTGCTTTCGCAAGTTCAGCGCCAATGGTCTCCCAACCTACTTGACAAGTACCAGATGTGTTTACCTTAACTGAGGGGAATTTGTTGAATGGCATTTTAAAGTTTAAGTGTAAAGTGAATTATTAAAATATTAGTAAGGATCGTTCTGAGTGAGATTAGGGTTAAGATCCCTTTCTCTTTGTGGAATTGGTAAGAGTGTATGAAAAGATTGTGGAGTCGCATTGGGTTTAGCCGCGCTCACTTTTTCTACCAACTTTCCCATTCTTACCAGATCGTGATAGCGCTGTCCTTCCATTACGAATTCCCATCTTCTCTCCAATAGAATAGCATCTTTGAATTCCTGATAGGTCAATCCTGATAAATCCGGTAGAATGGGTAACTCAGTTGTTCCATTGAATCGAGCTCTTTTTCTTACTTTATTGATCATCTCATACGCAATGGAGGTCGGACCGTTATTGATCTCATTCAAGGCTTCTGCATACACTAACATAATGTCAGCAGTGCGCAAATAAATGACGTCCATATCTGTATTGTTACCTAAAGGTTCATTTTCCTGATCCCAGAACTTACTGATGTGCGGAGAGAACGTAACGGTACTGTTGTCAGAATAAGTAAAGGAAGTAATAAAGGTTACGTCTCTTCTTCTATCCTGAGGGTTGAAGCTATTATACAAATCATCCGTTGGCACTTCCCAGCCAAAGGCATTTTCCGGTCCCTCGCCCCCTTTACTGAGGTTGGGCGGAAGTAAACGTACGTGATATTGATTGGGCTTAAATCCCTGGCTTAGTGTGCCACTATAGTTGACAGCAAATATGATTTCACCCGAGTTGGCATTTTCCAATTTGAACAAATCTGCAAAGTCATTGAAAAGAGGATGTTCATTGGAGTTAATTACAATTGCAGCATTGTCGGCAGACAATTGATACTCTCCCATTTCCAGATAGACTTTGGACATGAGAGCGGTACAGGCCATAGGCGTTGGTCTGCCCAATCCTACCCTGTATGAATCACTTAGATGATCTCTCGACCACTCGAGATCAGCAATAATGGCTTCGTATATACTTTCTTTTGATGCTCTGGCAGCGAAAGCATCATCAAGATCAACCGTCTCCTTTAAAATAAGCGGTGCTTCACCAAATAACCGTACCGCTTCAAAATACATCATGGCTCGGAGAAATCTCACCTCTGCTACCAGATGATCTCTTTTTGCGGTATTCATATCGATCAACGGAACACGATCCGTCACTACGTTGGCTGCACTGATTACTTTATATAAATCCTGCCAGTAAAGCTCTATGCGTTCATTTTCTGCCGTAAAACTAAACTCATCCAATGTTCTGTATTCCTGAGATGCAATGGTCTCTTTACAATTGTCAGATAATATGTCCTTAAAAACCCAGTAGTCATTAAAAAATATACCACCAAATCCTCTGTCAAAGATTCCTTCTGTCCCAACGGTGAGGTATTCATAAACTGCATTGGTAGCGGCCACCGCATCCGTTTCTGTTTTATAAAAAGTACTGGAGTTGATAACCGATTCAGGTGTTTCATCCAAAAAGTTGCAGGATGACAGGAAGATCAATATACCGGCAACTACTAACCCGGATGATGTAACTTTCTTTCTCATCAGAATACAATGTTTAATCCTGTAGAATAAATTTTTGTAGTGGGATAAGATCCAAAATCCGCACCGAAGCTTCGAGGGTTATTGATGAAACGATTCACCTCAGGGTCATAACCGGAATAATTTGTGAGGGTGAATAGATTTTTTGCGCTCACAAAAAACTTGAATGTGCTCACTTTGATATTCCGCTTTGATATCAAACGTGCCAGATCATAGGAAATCGTTATGTCTTTCACACGCAAGTAGGATGCATCCTCCACCTGATGATCCGAGAAGGTATTCACCCGGGGTGAAACATTGGCGCGAGGATATTCATTGCTTGGGTTCTCCGGTGTCCACCTGTTGAGTGCTGCCGTTGAATTATTCTGATTGCCATCAAAACTTTCCAGTGCAAATAAGTTAAAGTTGGCGATCTCATTGCCATACACCCCTTGGATAAACATACTTAAAGAAACATTCCTATAAGTAATTGTATTGTTGAAGCCATATGCAAAATCAGGATTGGCATTCCCCAAAACAATCTTGTCGAGTTCATCCAGCTTTCCGTCACCATTTTGATCCACATATTTTCTGTCGCCATGTGCCGGAGCATAGTCAGCAAACCGGGGTACGGTGGTAGGATCCTCATTCAATTGTATGATACCATTGGTTTCATAGCCATAAAAAGTACCAATAGGTTGCCCCGCATTGATGGAAGTCCATCCATTGATACCCAATAATGGATCTGCCGGTATTCCTTCATCGCTATTGAGATCCAAAACTTTATTCCGGTTAAAGGAAATGTTGAATGACGAATTCCATTGTACTTTTCCTGTGGTATTGACTGTATTTAAAGCCACTTCAAATCCCTTGTTTTCCAACGTACCTACATTAAAAAAAGCAAAACGAAAGCCAGAGGTGTAAGGTACAGGAGCATTCAGCAGCAAATCTTTCGTTTTCTTATAATAAACATCTGCCACCAATGTCACTCTGTTATTGATCAGTCCTAAATCAACCCCCACATCAAACTGGCTGGTAGTCTCCCACTTCAAGGCATCGTTTTGTCTGGATGCAGGCCCTGCCCCCTTGGCGATTTCATTTTCGCCAAAGTAAGCCTCGGTCGTTTCGAGAAGACCCAAAGAACTGTAAGGAGGTATTCCCTCATTTCCAACAACGCCATAGCCTACTCTCAATTTAAGATCACTGATCGTATTTACATTACTCATAAAGGTCTCATCCTTCATGCGCCATGCAAATGCAAAAGATGGAAAAACACCATACTTGTTTCCCGTTCCAAACTTGGAGGATCCATCTACCCTGGCAGATGCAGTAAACAAATATTTCTCCATCAAATTATAATTAACACGACCCAAATAGGATTGCAGTTGCCAGCCACTGGTGCCGTTAAAAATCAACGTTTTATCAGCACCTACCTGAATCGCGTTGAACCCAAGCCGGTTGTCATCAAAATCGGATGTGGCTGTAAATAAAAATTCATTATGATAGGCTTGCATGGTATGGCCCACTACCGCACTAATGCTATGCACTCCAAATTTTTTATTATAGCTCATGGTATTTTCAAAGAGCCAGTTCACGCCTTGTTGATTGGCCAACGCAGCCTGACCACGGCTACCTTCACCTCTTCTTACATCGTTGGGAACAAATGATTTCTCAGATAGGAAAACCGCATCAGTACCTATTGATGTTTTAAATTTCAAATCTTTAGTGATATCCCATGTGGCAAAAATATTTCCCAGCAATCGCGTAGAAGCACTGATCTGCTTGGTCTTGTTGATATCGGCTACAGGATTTCCTACAGATGGCTGTGCAGTGTTGTTAGCAAAAGTGTATTCGCCATTGGCATCGAAAACACTTAACCCTGGATTAAATGCTAATGCCCAGGAGGTAACGCTGGAAGGAATGGCTCCTTCAGCATCGGTCACTACCCCTTTAAGGGCACTTCTGTTAATGTTAAGGCTGGTACCTATGCTCACTTTATCATTGAGTTTTTGATCCAGATTAATTCTTAAGTTTCCTTTTTTGAAGTCAGAGTTTTTAATAATTCCTTCCTGATCAAAATAATTCCCAGAAATGGCATAAGCAGTTTGCTCATTTCCTCCTCTTGCAGAAATCTGCATATTATTCATCGGGGCAATCTGAAAAATTTGATCCTGCCAATCCGTGCCCACACCAAGATTGGTTGGGCTTGCATAGATATTCCTGCGAGGTGCGCCTCCGTTATCTGCAGCCTCGTTTCCCAACCTGGCCAATTCAGCTGCGTTAAGGAGCGGTATTTTCTTTCTTAATTCCTGTATGCTCGTAGTGTAATTGACAGAAACTACCGTTGATCCTTTTTTTCCTCTTTTAGTGGTTACGATAATAACACCATTAGCTCCTCGTGTTCCATAAATGGCTGTAGCCGAAGCATCTTTTAATACTTCAATGGACTCAATATCTGCAGGGTTGATGTTAGAAAGTGGATTGAGTGAAGGTCCTGTAACTGCACCTACATTGGTTTCCGGAACGATAAAAACACCATCGATAACATATAATGGTTCATTATTTCCATTTATAGAACTTGTTCCCCTGATACGAATAGAAGATGGGGCACCAGGTTGCCCTGAGCTCATGCTCACGACCATGCCTGCTACTTTTCCTTGCAATCCTTGATCAATGGACGAAATTGCAGTATTCACAAAATCTTCCGCCTTGATGGAAGCCACAGACCCCGTCAAATCACTTTTCTTTACAGAGCCATACCCAATAATGACTATCTCTTCAAGCTCATTTAAGTCTTCTTGCAATACAATATTTAATACGCGATCGGTATTGATTACCACCTCCTGATCCACATAACCGATATATGAAATTTGCAGAACGGCCCCTGCGGGTACCTGAATTGAGAATTTTCCGTTGAGGTCGGTAACCGTTCCATTATTGGTTCCTTTCTGAGCAATGGCAGCTCCTATAAGGGGTTCAACCTGATCTGCCACTGCTCCGGTAACTGTATATGTTTGAGCACTTGCCGTGTGAGCAAGCAGCAGGACCAATAATGCACACAGAGATCGCGCAATGGAGAGATTCATATTTGAACTGCAGTTGATTGAACAAAAAAAAGCTGTCTCAAAAGATATACACAACTTTCGAGACAGCTTAAAATTAGGGGTGAACTAATCGTTCTCGAAAGTTACATCAGCACACATATTGGCAGGCCCTGTGTTATCATCATCAGCTCCTGGCATGTATGGATCAAAATTGCCGGTTTTTGCGACAGCTACAAATCTTTTTTCGTACTCTTCAACAGATTCATACGGAGTTGCTTCCGAGCCAGTATTAAATACATCAAGATCATAATACGTTACGTCCGCATAGAGTTTAGTATCGTCAATAACAGTTATGTTAAGGGTATCAGTAACCTCTTCACCAAAGGCCCCAGTTCTACTCATCAACAATTTCAAAGTCTCATCATTCAAATCGTAGAAACAGTAGTTGTACCATAAATCACTAAAATCATCAGTCTTTTCACCAATGCTCTTATCATAAGTTCCATCTGCGTTAAATCTGTATACATCATCATTGTAAACATCATTGATGTCATCTGCATTGGTTTTCTTTCTGATTTCTTCACTGAGTCTCCAGTTGTATTTCAACAACAACTGTCTTGGTGTCAACTTTACAGTAATCACCAAATCAACAGAAGCTGTTTTTCCTTTAACATCGGTAATCAAAAAGTTAATGGTAAGGATGTGGTCAGCATCTTCATTGGTGACAGTGTACGTGTAGCTGGAGGGAATGGAAGTCAATGTTTCCGTTTCTTGTGCCGCTCCGTCCCATAATTTTGTAATTACAATGCTTTCAAGTTCTGCATCCACAGTACCCGTAACGGTAATGGTGACATCTTCGCCAGGAGCGGCAGTCACAGCAGTTTCAGACAGTGACAATATAGGGTCAGAAAATGTTTCATCTTCGCAAGATGTCAGAAATCCAGCTCCGGTAAATATCCCTGCCAGAATGAGAGAGGTAAAAATTCTATTTTTCATATGGTCTTCTTTGGTTTGTAAGCACAATATAAGATGTTCATATGTATGAACATAGTATTTAGACAAAATTTCTGCTAATGGCCAGCAAGTCCTATCGCATTCAATTTTGACTTAAAATCATCTCCATTGGTACTCTAATGAATCTGGGGCGGTAAATAAGGGCATTTTTATAGTGATCCTCCATTTCCATACTATTGGTATTATATGAGATCAATAGCATATCATCCTCTTCGAATTGGGGATGCGCCAATGCATTATAGGACCAGCAGGTTTCACAGTTTTCCAGTTTAGGTGTCTCATAAAGCAATTGTTGATTGCTCCATGGTCCGTATGGAGTCTCAGCCGTAAAGGAGTAGATTTTATTGCTTAAATCACCTTCCTGCATGATCATCACAAAAGATCCCTTCCATTCAAAAACACTAAATTGTTCGGAACCTGAAAAATTCAACATGGGCTTCGCCTCCTCAGCTGTGTCTACCCAATCATTTCCATTGTAAAACTCCCATAGGTCGCGATCCGTTACCTTGGTTGTTCTTGCTGCATATGGCTTTTGATTCTTTAGTCCATATACATAAGTGTATGCATCAGTTTTCAAAACAGCATGACCGAAATGGATACTATCTAGATTGTTAAAGCGATCAACACGAAGCAATTCAAAATCTGGAAGGGAAAATGTTAAGAGTTCAGTGCCTTCAAAATTGAATCCCCACATATCATCCAGGTTCTCTTGGCTAAACTTTGATACAAAAACATTAAGGTTACCATTCTCTACAAAACCATCTCCTGGCCAATACCAGAGCCTGTGCTCATCATATCCCAGGTTCCCCTCCGCTACTTCAGGTGGGATCATCATGGATTTAAATTCACTCGGTTTCCCCTGTTGAAAAGTAATCAGTTGCCCCTCTTCAATCACTACAAAAGAATTTCTAATATAAGCTGGAGTTGTTTTTATTCTTCGGTTGTCTGAAGTGACATTGCCAATAAAAGAATCCCCAAAAATCCAAACTGTTCTGCCATCGGGTAGTAACACAGAATAAACACCATCACCTCCCGTAAACCCATCACCTCTTGGCAAAAACTGGTTGGTGAATACTGTGTCTACAACCACTTCACGGGTCAAAACTGCCTTCTCTTCGGACTGGGTGCGGATTCCTTTGCACGCATTCATCATGATCACTGCAACGACTGCAGTGAGTAGGTTAATTACTTTATTCAATCTCTTTCGCTTTCAACAGAATACACAATACTATCTGATTTATAATACCCCACATTGTATTCGATAGGCCTTCTTCCTGGATCGAATACAAACCGCTTTCTCTTCAGTATCGGATCCCCTTCCTTAATCTTTAAAAGTTCAGCCAGCGTACTATCCGCAGCAACTGCCGTAATTTCTTCCTTACTCACTTTAGCCACTACCGAAAAATCATTTTCTAGTAACTCATATAATGGGCGATTAAAATCTTCGTCCCCTCTAAGTCCTAGTTTTGGATTAAAGTAAGAGATAAAGTAAACAAATTGATTTTTCTTATCACCTCGAACGCGCTCCATCTTCAACATCTTCACCTTCTTTTCATACCCAAAAAAATTGAGCACTTCCATAGGAGGAATAGCCCAACTCAATTCTGTGGTATAATTCACAATTTCAATTCCCTTCGACTTCATCTCCTGGCTAAAACTCATCCAGTTCTTAGCTTTACTATCTACGGGCTTGGAAACAACTGTTCCAACTCCCTTTTTGCGCAGTAGAAGGCCTTCGTGCACCAGTTTGTTGGTCGCCTGTCGAAGCGTATTTCTTGATATCCCCAATTGGCTAGACAAATTCACCTCATTGGGAAACAGTTTCCCAGCCTGATAATCAGGCATTTTTATCATCTTTCGCAAAAGCTCTTCAGCTTGCAAATGCAGGGGAATGGAACTGTGGTGATCGATCTTTAATTTCATGGTAAGTTGTGTAGGCCAAATTTAGGATTCACTTTAGGATTCCCTATGTTGCAATTCAAATTTAATATGTATGAACATATGAACAATAGCTTTTCCTTTAAGAAATTAATATTTCTCCTCTTTCTTTTTCCAGGAACACATTGTTTTTCACAAAAAACAGAAAGTCAATGGCCGGTAAAAATACCAAACTTCTTTCAAGGATTTGAAATAAAAATAAGTGGGGAAGAACTAGACTTCCTTCCAGGCTTAACCAACGGGCAGGTCGCATTATTGGCCAGAGCGAGTGATGGTTCAAGTTCTTTGGAGTTTAAAACTTCGGTTATCCCTACCTCCTACTCCGAATCATTTGTTTCTTTCGTTTGGAGCGCTGCCATTGGGAAAAAACTACAAGATCAACCTGGAACATTTGACCTTTACATCAATAATAAAAAAAGTTTCACCTTCTATGCGCACAGCAACTCGCTCTCAGCAAGCTGGAAGTTACAAGAGGGAGAATCCGATTTATCCTTTGTCTCTACTGAAATAACCAAAGACACGCAGGATGCTTTTGGGTATATGTTCTTAAATCTCCCTACCGCCTCCATCACAAAGGGAGAGCGAGTTACCATCAAAGTGGTAGGAAGAAATCAGAAAAGCATGGATTGGTATATGCC
>JAGQYK010000006.1:0-5467 GCA_020436125.1 Cyclobacteriaceae bacterium
GCCTTCTTCATTTTGAAAAATGAAAACTTCAAGCGGGTGTTCAGTAACGATATTATTCTCTTTCATGAGCTCAATGCATTCTATGGCTCCTAATGAACCTACGTCTCCATCATAATTTCCGCCTCCTGGCACACTATCGATGTGAGATCCAAATGCAATCGATGGAAGTTTATTGTTTTTACCCTTTCGTTTTCCAATAATATTTCCTGCCGCATCAACGCTAACTTCCAGGCCAGCATTTCTCATTAAACCCATTACATATTTCCTCCCGGCAATATCAGCATCACTGTAAGCCACTCGACTTACACCTCCTTCAGGATTGGCGCCAAACTGCGATAGTGCTTTTATTCTTTGCTCCATTCTTTTTGCACTTGCCCTAATGGAGGTTTGTGCAAAAGATGGAAAACACAAAGCAGCGATGAGTGCGATGACAATAATTGGTTTCATGTGTTAGGGTTTTACTTTATTAGTTGATCACTAATTTTCTTTTCTAAACGTTGTGCATCTATATTTCCCGGATCCAATTTTAAGGCCGATTGGACATATTTTTTAGCCTTGTCGAATTTACCCATTTTAAAGTAGATATCACTGTACACTATGTGCGGTTTGGGGGACTTCCTGTTTCTAATTTGTTTAGATAGTAGAGCGGCTTTATCAAGGGCATTTTCAAAATTTCCCGCCTCTGCTTCCATGTTGGCAGCATAGCCAAGTAGAAAGGGCTCGTTTTGTTGCTGTGGTGTGGCGAGATTATACAACGAATCCAAAGCGCGTTGAGAACCATAATTGCGGTGCAAAACTTCAATGTACTCTGCCTTGTAGTATATTTCGTCAGGATATCGGTGAACAATAACATTCAAATTCTCTTCTCCAGATGCAAAAGCCTTCTCTAGTTGAACCTTAGCTCCTTCAGGATCAGTCTCTCTTAGGTTAGTCAGTTTTACCAGCGCTATATAATTATCTAACAAAAGCCGCTCATCTCCATTTAACTCTCCTTTTCTATTTTCTAATGTTCTTTCTATCTCTTGTCTTTCATTCAGATCACCTGTTATTCTTCCCAGGAGACTTAAGCCCACTAAAAAGCCTTTATCAAAAGACATCATTTTACGGTAAGCAACTTCAGATGCTGTGTAATTTCCTACATCCATTACCTGGCGCCATCCTTCATAGTAGTAGTATATGGCAGAGTCGGAGGAGGTTGTTAATTTTAAATGTTGTGAAATTGCTAAATTGGAACTGGTAATGGAAAAAATAAGTATGACTGATGGTTTGAGTAAGTTCATTTATTCTAATTACGATCTTGACAAATACCTTCACAAGGTAATGGAAGTAGAGTTGAAATAATCAGAATGTTAACTTTTGGCGATGAGTAAAAAGAAAAAAAATAAAGTTGATTGGTTAAATCACCTTGTGGGCTTAGTGGCTGTTGTATTTGGCGTTCTTATTGCCTTTTGGCTTAACAGCTGGTCTGAAGAGAATAGGATGGAAGCCACTTTGAAAGTAGCTCTGGAAAACATTAAGAGTGAAGTAGGTAGAAATAATGATAACCTTGATACCATCATTCAATCTAACAAAACCTTACATACATTTCTATCAACATTTCTTGATTCTGTGGATGAAAAAATGAAAGTGACGGTAAGTGATAGCGCATGGATTCAATTAGTGATGCGCTATCCTCAATACCTTAGTGATGGAAAATCTGGAGTGCAAATTGACCTGGATCTCTTTCAGTTATCGGATGTGGCTTGGTCAGCGGCTCATCGAACGGATGCTTTTTCATCGATGGATTATGATTTGGCTTTTACTTTGGAGAAAGCGTATACGCTGCAAGAAAAGCTGAACGATTTCGACACCAGCCTGATAGGAGACCTAAAAGCAATCGACAACACTAAGGCATCATTTAGAAGATTGCATAGAACGTTAGGTTTTGCCTTAGGGATGGCATCTAACCTTCAGGATAAAAACTACTCCGATCTTACTAAAGCCGTTAACGACTATCTTAACAAATAAAACGGCCCTGAAAATTCAGAGCCGCTTTGGAGTACATATAGATATTTTGAGCTTACATCTTAGGCCCTAGTTTTATGTAGGGTGTAATAATAGTACTAAATCTGTTTTTAAGTTCTTCGAACCGATCGTAGGCATCTTTGCCTGGCCTTTGGTCAGCTTGATTGAGCATGTACCGTAGATAGCGAACTTGATCAATCAGCATAGGGGTCATGTAGATGCCATCAGCAGTTACCAGCTGCTCTTCGATTTGCGCCAAGCGCTTATCTTCCTGAGTATACTGTTTTACTTTTTTTCCAGCTTTTATCAGTTTCGCCAACTCTTTTCTTCGAGTCTTGATTTCTTCAGCTACTCTCTTGCTGGAATCTTCCAATGCGACTACTTGCAGTGATAGATTTTCCTGAGCTTGAATATCCTCCAACCCAGTTTTGGTAAGATCTAGTTTAGGATCCACTTTTACTTCGAAGGATTGAGTTTGAGTAACCCCGTCTACAGTTAGCCTTGCCTGATAGACTCCAGGGCGTACCATTGGGCCCCCTCGCAGACTTCTTGAAGGATCTTTGTCCCATGGGCCCTCATGAGATAGATCCCAACGGAATCGATGTGTACCTGCTTCTTTGTTTAAGTCAGCTTTTGATTTTTTGGTTTCAAAACCAGTAGCCATATCTACTCCCACTTTAGTAGTGTCTTTTGGTGGTGGCTCACTCGTGAAAGTTCTTATTACTCTATTATCAGGGTTGAGAATTTCTAATTTGATGTCTTGTGTAGGTTTAGATTTTAATGTGTAATCAATGGTAACGCCTGCACTTGGATAGTAGGGAGTCTCATTTTTGCCATTACCTCTGTATCGCAATCTCAGGGCATCTTCAGGTTGAAACAGGTAGGCGGTTTTGCTTTCCTTGGCTTTCGCCAAATCATGAATAGGTGAGATATTATCCATTACCCAAAAGGAACGCCCCATAGTAGAAAGAATCAAGTCATTTCTGAAGACCTTAATATCAGTGATAGGTGTAACCGGAAGGTTTTGCTGGAAAGACTGCCAGCTTGCCCCATCATTGAATGAAATAAACAAACCATACTCAGTTCCTACATAAAGTAAACCTTCCTGATCAGGATCTTCACGGACAGTCCTCACAGGAAATCCTTCAGGAATACCATTGGACCCTGTAGTCAGTAAAGTCCAGCTATTACCATAGTCATTTGTTTTATAGATGTAAGGCATCCAGTCCCCTACCTGATAGCGCAAGATAGCCGCATAAGCTTTTCCTTCTTTATGAGGAGAGGGCTCGATACAATCCACGCGACCACCGGGAGGCAGATTTTTTGGAGTTACATTCTCCCAATTCTTTCCACCGTCTTTTGTTACATGTATAGGGCCGTCATTGGCACCTGTCCAAATCAGTCCTTCCTTAATCCGTGACTCATTGATTTCATAGAGTGTACTATAGTATTCTTCACCCGTTACATCTCTCGTAATAGGAGAACCTGAAATAACCTGCTTGTTGGGTTCGTTGGCGGTTAAGTCAGGTGATATCGTCTCCCAAGTAATACCATCGTCTGTGGTCTTATGCAAAAACTGAGAGCCATAATACACGACATCTGGATTATGGAATGAAACAAAAATGGGAGACACACGCTGAAAGCGATATTTTAAATCTTTAGGATTGTGTCCGTAAATATTCATCGCGCCAACATGATATTGACGTTCCTGACCGGAGCGCTTATCATATACTCCGAAGTTTCCTTTACAGTTGGAATAAACGATGTTCGGATTGCCTGGCTTGGGAACAGCCGGCCCCGTTTCACAGCCACCTACGGCCATCCAGAAAGCACGCGCTCCACCTGGAGCATCGTACGGAGGAAGTGAGGGGACAGCAATAGTGCTATTATCCTGTTGGCCTGCGTAGAGCCAGTAGGGATACTGATCATCTACTTCTACTTGATATAATTCTGCTGTAGGTTGGTTTTCCTGAGTCGACCAGGACTTGCCACTATTGAATGTGATATTGGCACCACCATCATTGGATTGAATAAACTGTGATGTATCGGTTGGGTTGATCCACATATCGTGGTTATCTCCGTGAGGAGGTTCTACCTCCCCCCAGGTTTTACCGGCATCTACTGATTTATGAAAATTAGTAGCCAGCACATAAATCACATCGGCATTAAGGGGATTGGCATCTATGTTACAATAGTAAAACGGTCTATCGGTTAATTGCTTTTTGTTATTGACCAACCGGAATGATTCACCTTGGTCATCGGAACGATAAACGCCTCGTTCTTCTTTTGGCGCTTCAATCAAGGCATAGAGTCGGTTAGGGTCTGCGGGAGAAACTGCGAAATCAATTTTCCCAATCAACCCCTGGGGCAATCCCTTGGTCACTTTTTTCCAATTGTCGCCACCATCTACAGATTTGTAAATACCTCCGATTTTATTGGCACCACTAATGATGGTCCATGGCTTACGCTCATTGCGCCACATGGCCGCATAGATAATGTTGGGGTTGTTGGGAGCAAATTCAATGTCTACAGCACCTACGCTATCGGAAACGTAAAGTACATTTTGCCAGCTCTTGCCACCATCCTTGGTTCTGTATACACCTCTTTCTTTATTGGGATTAAAAGGCTGCCCTTGCGCAGCTACAAAGACCAGATTGGGATTAGATGGGTGAATTTCCACGGCTCCGATTTGTCCCGCTTTTTCCAAACCAATGTGGGTCCAGGTTTTTCCCGCATTTTCTGATTTATACATTCCATCACCAACGATGATATTGGAGCGGATACCATCTGAACCTGTGCCAACATAAATAATCTTGGGGTCTTCCTGATATACTTTGATTGTTCCTATTGAGGGAGATTTAAAAAACCCGTCAGAGATATTAACCCAATTGATGCCATAGTCATCAGTTTTCCATACACCACCACCAGTGGTGCCCATGTAAAAAGTGCCAGGTTGCTTCACAGCTCCTTGCACCGTAGTAGATCGGCCACCTCGGGTGGGGCCTACATTGCGAAAGGTCAGGGCTTTGAAAAATGTCGAGTCTGCTGAGGTTGTCTGTGCATCCACCTGCGTGACAACGGTTAAACATAATAGAAGTATAAGAAACCTAGATATTTTGGATAACATAAAAATGGGTTAACGTTTTCAAATTTTTTACTGAATAAGAGGTTTACATAAAAATGCTTTATTTGGAGGGATACTCCAATAAAGATTTGCTAAACGATCAGAAAAGGTTTTGACAGGCGATTGAGCTATTGCCTTTCACCAGCTGAATGGCAAGGAGAAATGGAGCCTTCCTACTTATTCCTCCTTAAGGGCTTTAACTGGATTGGCTGTGGAGACTTGGAAAGTTTTTATAAAAATGGTGAGCAGAGAGATGAGGAGTACCCCTGCAGCCGGAATAACAAAAAGCCACCCACTCAGTTCTATTCTAAAGGCATACCGTTCAAGCCAGCTTTGTAT
>JAGQYK010000006.1:5565-22248 GCA_020436125.1 Cyclobacteriaceae bacterium
AGACCAAACCAAATAAACCCAGACATGAAATTAAAATGGCAAAGCCGGTAAGTGTTCCAAACACGTTTTGAAATTGTTCCTCGTAGCGATATTGTTTGTCAAATTCCTGATCCATAAAGAAGTAATCAAAAGGGCTATTGGGGAAAACTGATTGATAGACTTCTTTTAAAAGAGATAAATTTTCTTTGGTATCACCAGATTGCGCGCGAATACTCACGAACCGGTTACTAAAACCAGTATGTAAAAGCAACATGGGGATATAAGAGCTTTTGGCACTGCCCTGGTGAAAATTTTTAATTACTCCAATTATCGTTTTTTGACCGCCCCAAAGGTCAATCTTTTTTCCGATGGCACTTTCAGCATCTGGAATTCCCCACAACCGAATCGATTCTTCATTCACCAGTATTTTATCCTTATTTTCCTTTTCGGGATTAAAGTTTTCACCGGCTTTCAATTGCATTTTCATGGTGGGAATAAAATCGGCATCAATAAAGTTGAGGTAAAAATTGAAGGATCGATTTTCAAGTGCCCCTACTAAATTTACGTTCGAATTGGTCGATCCCATTTCACTAGTTGATTGACCTGGAACACTACCAGAGAAAGTAACGGATTCAAATTGTGGGTACCCAAGCAGTTTATCTTTGAATACTTTATATTTCTCTCTTATGTCTTTGTCGGTGGGTGTCGGGACAACAAAAACATGTTCAATGTTTAATCCTACATCTATCTTCCGCATAAAACTGAGTTGACGTTCTGCAGTGAAGGTTTGTATTAACAGAAAAAGCGTCATTGAAAATTGAAATACCACCAAGGATTTTCGTAATAGCATTCCACGAGTAGAATGCGAGAATTTTCCTTTTAGAACACTGATGGGTTGGAAGGAAGACAATACGAATGCAGGAAAAATACCAGAGAGTAAAGTGCTGAAAATGATAATGGATATAAGTAAATACCAAAACAGACCATCATTCCAAAAATGAAACCCTTGAGGTAGTCCTGCCATATTTCTGAAAGCGGGAAAGAATACGAACATAAGCCCCAAGGCAATAAGGCCTGCGAATAAATTAATAAGGAAAGACTCTGTAAAAAATTGAGTGCGCAGTTGCCCTAACGATGAGCCAATTACTTTTTTGATGCCTACCTCTTTTGCTCTGTCAAGTGATTTAGCGGTGGAGAGGTTAATGTAGTTAACAACGGCAATGATGATAACCAGTATGGCTACAGCTAATAGAAAGAAAACGGATGTGGCATCACCATTCTGTTCCAATTCATACGATTTGTGAGAATACAGATGAATGTCTTTAATGGGCTGTGCAACAATTTTCTCTGTTTCTATTTTGTTTTCTTTGTGCAGTTGATCATTGAAATTTCCCAGATTGCTTATAAACTTTTTATAGTCAGCTTGTTCAGAAAGCAACAGATAGGTATACGTTTCATTGTTATTCCATCCTTGCCTTATTGCCTCATCTTTGATGGAAGCGTAAGAAATTAAAAGTTTGAATTTGAAATGAGTGTTCAGGGGACTGTCCGCAACAACACCTACGATTTTAAAGTCTTGATTCAAAGTTGAAGTGGTGATCAACAGCGATTCCCCTACTACATCTATTTGATTAAAATATTTGAGTGCTTGCGATTCAGTGAGAACTACTTCATAAGGAGCTTGAAAAATATTTTTAGCGCTTCCGTACAAGAGCGGATAAGTGAAAAGTTTAAAAAAGGAGGAATCAACAGCGAACATTTTTGTCTCCCTGAAAGATTCATCACCGACCCTAACCGTGGCCACATCGAAAGGAGCCGCTCGGGTAAAGTCTTCTATTTCAGAAAACTCGGTTGCCATTCTTTGCCCAGCAGGCGGATACATTTCTGCATCCTGATCAATAAGAGATTCTCCATTGAAGTAATCCATGCTGACCCTGACCAAACGATCGGCCAATGGATTTTTATCTTCATAGCTCAATTCAAATCGAACATAAATAAGAATAAGTAAAGCAATTGCCAATCCTGTGGACAGCCCCAAGACATTGATAAATGTATATGTCTTGTTTCTGGTGAAGACCCTGAATGATACTTTAAGGTTATTTTTAATCATGTCATTGAAATTGAGCCAATGCAGGCAATTCAAGTAATGACAAAGCGAACTACAGAAGGTTGCCCGATCCTAAAATAACCTGAGAAATGAGACCGCTCAAATTACTAAGTCAACAAAAAAAGGAAAATCAATGGGAATATTATCCCTACCAATGCCAATTTAAAACCTCGGCTTTTGAAGCTGTTTTTGCCTTTTTCTATGAACATGCCGGTAAAGGCTATAATCAACATGCCGATCCCAAAAATATCAGAGTAGTAAATCCACCAATTGCTGGTATCCTGATGGAGTTGGGTCATTTGACCTAAAAGAGGAATAGTTCTATAAGTAGTGATGGTTCCTTTGCCATTGCCCATATTTATTTTAACATCATTGTTGACATAGGAAATTGTCACTTCACTTTCGGTGGCTTGATATCGTCTTAATTCATCGTCAATATTTTGCTCACTAGTGAAATTCGTTATAAAGGAATCGGTTACCTGCTCTTTAGTAATTGGGTTTATGCTTACCTCTCTAGTATCATAAGTATATTTTCTTGGGTTAAGTGTTCTTCTGTGATTGAGAAAAATTCCAGAGAAAGCAAAAGCGATTATTAAACCCACATAAAAGTAGGCGATGTCTCTATGGGTGTTGCGTGCTGTTAGTTTCATGCGCTATTTATAAATTTGCGCACGAAGGTAAAAACTTTTTTTGCAGCTAGGTATTTTTAAGGAGAATTAGTCCTTTGGCTCCGAGTGCTGTTTGGCCATTTTCTTTTAGAATACGACCTCTTAGGTCGATCAAACGTCCTCCCAATTTTAAATTTTCTGTAACATTGACCACTAACATCTCAATCTTGATTTTTTCTGAAGCATGGATTGCTTTTCGAAATCGAAACGAAAACTCCAACCCTACCATGGGCCCATATTCGCTAAATTTTGTTGCTGTTGTACCCAGCAGTAGGGAGGTGGTCTGTGCTCCGCTAGTGATCAACCCTTTATATGGAGTTTGCTGCGCAAACACTTCGTCATGATGCAAAGGATTTAGATCTCCAGAGGCTTTGGCAAAGCGCTTAACCATGGAAGGGTTTAATTTTTTGAATTGATGAAACCTTAAACCGGGCTGTATCATGTTGTTTATTTAATGATGAACCACACTTTGTCAATCAATCCATCACTCACGTGAAATATTACTGTAGCTTCAACCTCTGAATTACCGATTCCAATAACTTTCTCCTGATCAATAATGTAATCTCCCACTACACTCCTGTTCACTATCTCCGCATACAAATTCGAGCTTTCAAAGCGAGTGGCATAACGCTCTCGCATATGATCAATGCCTTCTAATAGTAACTCGTTTGGGAAATTATACAGCTTGACCTCCTTGCTATAAACGGATAAAAAGCCTTCAAGGTCATGGGCATTGTAAGCCACTAACTGGCGCTGGGCTAAATCCTCAGGCGTTGGTGAAAGCAATTCTTTGGGGTCAAAGGCTTTTCCGTTTTTTATTACCGTTGAAATAGAACCATAATTGGCTACATCTTCTAACGGGTTTTTATTCAGTATAACCAGGTCGGCTAGTTTGCCTGAAGAAATTGAGCCTAACTCTTTTTGTTTTCCAATTAGTTTAGCTCCGTTCAAAGTAGAGTTGATGAGAATTTCATTAGCAGATAAACCAGCTTGCTGCATGATGCTTAACTCCTGATGCATAGAGGAGGCGTGTAAAGTGCCAATATTTCCAGCGTCTGTTCCGGTAGCGATGGTAATGCCAGCTTCCTGTAATTTCTTCAAATTCTTTTTTGCAATGTTTACTCGTTCACTAGCGGATGTAATGGCTGGATTAGGATCTTTCATAATAGACTTAACTCGATCTGGCAATTTCTCTTTGTCGATTTTTCGCAAATCGAAAAGTGAACCCATAAAGTAAGGGTCAGCGATTTCAAAATCGGCTGGAGTAAAATCAAATTGCTGAGCAAAAGTGCGATTGTATCCATCCAATACACTGATGCTAGAAGTATAAATGGTGCCTTTTTGTTTTAGCAATTGTATAAACTCATCATCTACTTCTTTATCATCTACACTGTGCACCAATATATCAGCTCCCGCCCGAACGGATTCTTTGGCGGTGGCTAGTTGTGTGGCATGGACAGCTACCCTTATACCATGCTTGTGACTTTGATCAATTGTCCGCTGAATGAGTTTAAGGTTATCTTCAAAATTGAGTTGTGGCGAGACAATGAACCAAATTTTAACGAAATCAGCTTTTTGATTGGCCAGTTGCTGTACCAGTTGATCTACTTCTTCATTGCTCGATACTTTTACGATGGGAGGATCTCCGACATCTAATTTCGGATTAGCAACAGTGGAGATGAGAGGCCCGGCAACGAACACACGTGGTGCCTTCTGTGTACTATTGGCTTGAGCCCTGATATCAAAATTCAGCATAGGACCACCCACATCAGCTACGGCTGTAACTCCGGCACTTAGATAGCTGGCAAATGTTCTCGGCAATCTTTCCTTAATCATTGCGAGCTCTTGTTCATAACTGAATACCTCACGAAGGTCAACAGCGTCAGGCCTTGTATATAATCCTCCTGACTGAAAGAAATGAACATGAGAGTCGATAAGCCCAGGGATAAGATATTTTCCTTCAGCATTAATTATCTCTGTGCCTTCAGGAAGATTGACCTTTCCCGTCTTTCCTATTTTTTCAATTTTATTGTTGTTGATTAGTACCGTTGAATTTTCAAGAGGCTTATCTCCATTGCTATTGATTAGGGTGGCTCCAACGATGGCTTTGTACTGAGCCTGAGCAATCAATCCATAGAAAAGCATAAAAGCTAGTGCAGTAACTTTAGTCATAGGTTTTATTTTGAAATCCGTAACAAGGCGAAGTTAATTAAAATGACAGATCAAAACTTGAGTTTTAAAGCGCGAGGATAACGCGAATACAAGTTTGTTGATATTTTGAAACAGATCGAATAAAAACAGTTACGCAGAAAGTAGACGCATAATATAAGGGCCTATTCGCTGCTATTTCACGCTTTTTTGAATCGGAAAAGTTACCTTGCGGTAACAAAACGTATTATATAAGCACTCTCATAGTAGCAGAATTTGTAACTTTAGACTTTAAATGATAAAAAATCACATTATGAAAAATCGCTTTTTTGCTTCAATGTTGTCAGCAATGTTTATAGTGGGGCTTATGGCTTCCTGTGACTTGTTTGACAAAGCAGATGATATCTCGTTTTCTACGGAATTTGATAAGTCACTTACTGTAGACAATGCAGGTAAGGGTAGTTATTCAGATCAGATCACACTAGATGCGACCACTGATCCTGAAGTGGCTAAGTACAAGGAAAAAATTCAAAACATCACACTTAACGAAGTTACTTATAAAGTGAGTAATTACGTTGGGCCAGATGCGGCCACGTTCACTGGAGATATACTTTTTGGAACTAATGGTAATCTTGGATCAGTGAGTATCTCAGCGATTAATCTATCGGACGCTTCTACTTCAGGCGATGAAATGGAATTGGATCTGAGTCAGGATGAGATAAATGCAGTGGCTGCTCAACTTAAAGATGATAAGTCTGTGTTAGTAACGATGGCCGGTGAATTTTCAGATGGACCAGTTAGCTTCGTTGTTACAGTAAAAATAAATGCAAAAATAACTGCGGACGCACTTTAAAAATTTTTTAATAATATTTAAGCCCTGTCCTGATCAGTATCGGGACAGGGTTTTTTGTTTTATAGCTTCTACAATTATGTCTGCGTGTACTCGGGAGTTTTCAATAAACCACTTGTTGGTTTTTAATCCCCCACAGACAACCCCTGCCAGGAATAAATTAGAAACTGAGCTCTCCATGGTTTGGTCGTTGTATACGGGCGTGTGAAATTCGTCACTTTGAAATTGTATGCCCAAGGCTTTCATAAAATCAAACGGGGGTTGATAGCCTGTCATGGCCAGTACAAAATCATTTTCTAGTTGGAGCGACCCTTCTGGTGTTTTAATCTCTACGGAATTGGGTTCAATCTTTACTATCTCAGAATTGAAGTAAGCTTTAATACTCCCTTCTTTAATCCGGTTTTCAATGTCGGGTCGCACCCAGTACTTAACCGTATCTCGAATGCCTGACTCTCTGATGACCATGGTCACCTCAGCGCCTTTGCGGTAGGTTTCCAATGCTACATCCACAGCCGAGTTGGCGGCCCCTACAACAATTATTTTTTGATTAAAATAAGGGTGAGGTTCGTCATAATAATGCCTCACCTTAGGAAGGTCTTCACCCGGCACATTGAGTAGGTAAGGAAGATCGTAGAAACCTAAAGCTAAGACCAGTGATTTTGAAGAGTAACTGCCCTTACTGGTTTGTATTTTGAATGATCCATTTTCCTTCTCTACGTTGTCGACCGCCTCATAAAGGTTAACATTTAATTCCCAGGTGAGGCTGACCCTACGGTAGTACTCCAGAGCCTCAGCTCGGTTGGGTTTGGGGCCGTGCGAAATAAAAGGAACACCTCCGATTTCTAATTTCTCTGAGGTAGAGAAAAAAGTCATGTTGAGAGGATAGTGGTACAATGAATTGACCAGGCATCCTTTCTCTATGATAAGATATTTTAATCCCGATTTTTTTACTTCAATTCCACAAGCCAAACCAATCGGGCCGGCTCCAATAATGATGACATCGTATTCCTTCATTGCTCACTTAATTGTTTACAGATTCCAAAACCTAAGCGGGCAAGATAGTTCGATCATTGGCCATTTCTTATCTCAAATTTTGACAAAGAACTCCCTTTTTTAGTATTCCCAATTTTGAAGCCCCATTCCCTAAATGGGAATTTGAATTCGGGAAAAACGCCATTAAAGCCTGAAATACAGTATTTTATCTCTGGCATAGTATTGCACTTAGAAAAGGAAAGAAACAAAATTAGTGATGAAGAGACTTCAAATTATTCTGGCGATTCTAGGTCTATTGGGAGTATTAAATGGATTTGCACAATGCGGAAGTGCTCAGGGGGACGAAACTACTTTTGGCTCAAATAGTTGGATTGGCTATTTCTATGATGGAGCAAATAATTTTACGAGTGGGGATTATCAAGGATATAACACGGAGTCGGAAATATTCAATCAAACCTTTTGTGGCAACAACTGTACCTATGCAATAAATGGATGTAGCGTCACCACTGAAACCTTTACAGTGCGCTATAAAATGAACAAGAATTTTAGCAATGCTATTTATCGTTTTACGATTGGCGGTGATGATGGAGTGAGATTGAGTATTGACAACGGATCCACTTACCTGATAAATGAGTATAGAAATCAATCCTATACAACCTATAATCAAATTGCACATTTAAGCGGGAGCAGTAATCTTATTTTAGAATATTATGAGAATTCTGGAGACAATAGAGTTTCTTTTACTTATACCAATATGGGTAGCTCCTATGGAGGAACGGTTTCTGAAAGTCAGAATATCTGTGCTTCCGGAGTCATAGATCCTGCTGCATTCTCAAGCAATGAGCCGGCCATGTTTACTTCCGGGACGGTGTCTTACCAATGGCAGGAATCAAATAACAATTCGATTTGGACTGATATAGCAAGTGCAACAAATGCTGCTTATGATATCCCTTCAGGCTTTCCCTCTGGAACGACAAGGTATTTTAGAAGAAAGGCCACGAATGGCGGTGCGGCAATAGCCTATTCTAATACTTTGACCATTGTGGCGGGTTCAAATAATAGCGCAGGTGATCAGGTAAGTTATGGCAATGGATCGTGGATTGGATACGTGTATGACGGACAGAACAATTTTACTACCAATTACAAAGGAGAATTGTTTGAGACCGAAATATTTGACGAAAGCTTTGGAGGAAGCAACACTACGACCAGCACTACTGGTTGTGATTTTCAAACCGAAACATTTTCGGTAAGGTTTAAAATGAGAAAGACTTTTGGTTGTGGCGATTATACTTTCACCATAGGGGCGGATGATGGTGTTCGTTTAAGTATTGATGGTGGTACTACCTGGTTAGTCAATGATTATTCCAACCACGGATATAGAACGGTAAGCTCGGCACCAACAAGTATTACTGATGGTACGTATGATTTAGTAATTGAATACTATGAAGCAGGGGGAGGAAACAGAGTAACATTTGATTACAACGTTGTGAGTTGTACACTCCCTGTCACATGGTATTCTTTTGAAGGCGTGGCAAAATCAGGATACAATGAAATTGAATGGAAGACAGCTACTGAAGAAAACAATGAAGGTTTTTCTGTGGAGCGGAGTGCAGATGGGATGTCATTCGAAGAGATCGGCTGGGTAAATGGAAACGGAACCACTACTGATCAGAAAAGCTATCTTTTTGACGACACCAATGCTTTTGATGGAACTAATTACTACAGATTAAAGCAGATCGATTATGATGGGAACTTTGAATATTCTGAAATAATAAGTGTGATAAGCGTTGTTGAAACCAATGATATTCAAATCACCCTCTATCCTAATCCTTCGACAGATTACGTACAAGTGCAAAGCGCTTCGTCAAAGGCACAACCCAGTATGCAATTGGTGAATGTATTGCTAGGCCATGTGATTCAACCCCCTAATGAGGGTAGTGGTAGATTTAACTTACAGAATGTGCCAGCAGGAATTTATGTGGCGCGTATCCAAATAGGAGAAGATCAATTTCAGAAACGTCTCATCGTACAGGAATAGGGAAATATAGCTTCGGAATTAACTAATTCGAACAATATAGAGTAGCCTTAGGAATATCTCTCCCGTTAGTAATTAGAAACCTAATTACTAGATATGTTTAAAAATTACATGCTGACAGCATTTCGGAGTATTACTAAGCATTCTGGCCATTTTGCTATTAATGTGACAGGCCTTTCACTAGGCATGGCTGTATTCATATTCATATTTCAATTTGTTCAATTTGAATCCAGCTATGATAACTTCCATGAGGGCTCCCCAATTTATAGAGTAGCCACTAAAAGATATGCGCACAATGAATTAATCTCTGAGAATGCAGCTGCAATGCCTCCACTTGCCCCCCTTCTAAAAGAGAATATTCCTGAAGTAGAGAAGGTTACTCGAATTTATAATGACGGTAATGTCACCATAAGTTCCATCCAAAATGGAGAGACCAAGGTATTTGATGAGACTAAGGTATACTATGCCGATGCCAATTTCTTTGAAATCTTCAATTTTAAATTGAAGGAGGGAACCATTGAGAGTGCTTTAGAAGGAACCAGAAAAATTGCAATATCCGAATCTTCTGCCCGAAAATACTTTGGAGACGTTGGCTCTGTTCTTGGAAAGACATTGCGTGTTACGGGGCAAACCGAAATTGAATATGAAGTTTCAGCTGTGTATGAAGATGCACCTCTTAACTCCCACTTTAAACCTGACATGTTGTTTTCTTTCATCACCTACCTGGATGTAGTGCATCCCGAATGGCCAACCCGTACTAACTGGATTTGGAATAATTTTCCAACGTATATGAAGACGAAGGGGAATCCTGTAGTCCTAGAAAAGAAAATTAATAAGTTGGCTCAAGCTACTTGGGGAGAGCAATACAAATCTCGCGATGTAAATTTTGAGTTTCTATTGCAACCGATTGAATCCATTCATATTTCTTCAAATTTTGAAGATGAGTTAGAAGTGAACACGAGCAAGGCCGCGCTTAATTTGTTATTGCTCATTTCAATCATCACACTTATTGTGGCGTGGATCAACTACATTAATTTGGCTACCGCCAGATCTTTGGAAAGAGCCAGGGAAGTGGGGGTGAGAAAAGTAATTGGCGCAAGTAAGGTGGCGTTGATAAAACAATTCTTTGTAGAGGCAATGCTCATCAATGTCATTTCCATTGTTCTTTCCTTTGCTTTGTTCCTTTTGCTGAAAGATGTATTGCAAGGCTGGTTAGGTATTCACTTTCCTTTTGAATTGGATGGGGTACTGCTAGTTGCAATTCTTATTCTGTTGGTGGGAGGTATAGGCTCTTCTGTGTATCCAGCTATCGTGATGTCTGGCTTTTCCATTACCAAAGTGCTAAAGGGGAAGATAAGTGTTGGAGGCAGAGGCCTGACTTTGCGCAAAGCATTAGTGCTGACACAATTTATAGTTTCTCCTTTGCTAATAGGGGGTACCTATCTCTTGTATAAACAAACGGAATTTATGTCTACAAGAGATTTGGGAATAACCAAAGATCAGGTATTAGTGATGAAAGAACCCCGGGTGCAGGTGGGTAATATGAATGACAAATACGATCGATTCAAGAATAGGGTGGAGGAATCGACAAGGGTAAAGTTCACTTCAAAGATTTCTTTATTGCCTGGTCAGCCTATCAACTGGTTTTCTTCCTTCCGCCTTTATGGTGACTCTACAGTTGATCAATACATGAATGTGAATCTTGCAGAATATGATTTTGAGAAAACACTTGATCTTGAAATTCTGGCAGGCAGATCTTATGATCCTTCCGCGACAGATAGTTCCAATCTGGTAATCAATGAAGCTGCTGCAAAACTTTGGGGCTATACACCAGATGAGATTATAGGCAGAACCTTTTGGTGGAGGTACTCACCGAGTATCCATCATTTTGATAAAACGGTCATTGGTGTTGTGAAGAATTATAAACAGCATGCTTTTACCAATGAAGAGGTTCCCATCATTTACTCACTTTCCAGATTTACACCGGCATCATTCCAGGCTAAGGTGGTTGTAGCAAGACTTAGCACTACGGATGGGATAGGAACAGGTGAGTTGGGAGAGGAGATCGATAGAATCTCAGCATTGTGGTCAGCTTCTTTTCCTGATGACCCATTCACCTATTGGTTTTTGGACGATGCCTTTGAAAAGAATTTTCAGGCGGAAACCCAATTGTTAAAAGTGATCAACCTCTTTGCGTTGATAGCAATACTCATAGCCGGAATGGGATTATTTGGATTGACTTCTTTTACTGTTCTACAACGAACGAAAGAAGTGGGGATTCGTAAAGCATTGGGTGCTACCGTGCCAAATATTGTGAAATTGTTAACCACCGAGTATTTTATACTTATTCTCTTAGCTTATCTCATTGCACTTCCCATCATGTGGTTGGGTACAGATTATTGGCTACAAAACTATGAGATTAAAATTGGCCAGGATTTGACTTTATTTCTCGTCCCACTAGTTGGCTCCATGCTTATCGGAGTATTAAGTGTGATGTACAAAAGTATTTCAGCGGCACTTAGAAAACCAGTTGAGACATTGCGTAGTGAATGATGCTCATATTGAGGAGCACTAATCATGTAAATTTCTTAGGCTCTGAATTTTTCGTTAGCTTGATTTAATAATTCCTGCTTATGAAAAAAATATTTTGTGTTCTTCTTGTGGTATTGCCATTGCTTGCAATGAGTCAAGTGGGCTCCGAAATCTATTTGTTGGATGTACAGTTGTCCAGGAGTAGTATTACCGTAAGTAATCCGGTAAATGTCACTCAGCATCCCGGTTACGACAATCAACCATCATTCCACACTTCAAAACCACTCTTATTTTACTCTTCCTTTAATGATGATGGGAGATCAGACATTAAAGTATATGATTATAAAACTGGAAAGACCACTTCATTAACATCAACGACAGAAAGAGAATACTCGCCCACTTTAACCCCAGACGGAAAATTTATTTCCTGCATCATTCAAAGAGATAATGACGCACAAGACCTGGGAAAATATCCCTTGGAGGGAGGAGAACCCATAACGCTAATTGACAATTTGATTGTAGGGTACCATGCCTGGGTGGATGAGAATAATTTGATTTTGTTTGTTTTGGGGGAGCCAATGACCCTTCAATGGTATGATTTGAAAAATAAGACCAGTATTGTTCTGGCCAACCATATTGGGCGTTCACTGCATAAAATTCCTGGGGAAAATGCGATGAGTTTTATTCATAAAAAATCTGACAATGATTGGGTGATCAACAGGTTGGATATCGCATCTAGAAAAATTACTACCATCACCTCTACCCTTAAAGACAGTGAGGATATTACATGGACCAATGACGGAAGAATTATTTCAAGTGATGGTGAAAAGCTTTTCTTTTATAGCCCCAAATCAAAAATTGGGTGGACAGCAATGGAAATGAATTTAGGAGATACAAAAATTTCTGGTATTACACGATTAGTAATAACCAAAGACGGGAAGAAATTGGCAGTAGTGGTAAGGGAATGAGGTTAGTCCGATTCACAAAAACTGCCTTTGCCCACCCATAGCTTTTTAAATTCTGTTGTAAAAACAGTATCAGACATGGAAGGATCGGCTTCAATAAGAGCAGGATCTACATCTCCTTTCATAATTAAAATGCCACCATCCCTGTTAGGAAAAATTCCCTCTGTTACCACGTTTCCTGTTTTTATTATCTTCTTTAAATAGTCGTCATGCTTCTTAAAAGTCTCCCCTGCTTTTTGCACATTGAATTTAGTGATGGTGGATATGTATCGAATAAAAGTATAAGTCACCATTTCAACGTTGGAGTCAACTGAACAAACTGAGCCCACTCTAGGTATATAAGGAAATAGCTCCAACTTCCATCTGTTCGCTTTTATTCCTGGGTCTGTACTCATCCATTGCCTTACACTGTCCGATGAGTTGCCCCTGAAAATAAAAATACCACCACCGCCATCAAACGGCCCTGCTACCAAAAGCTTTCCTTCGTTGGCCAGCCGTTGTATGTTAGCCAAATGCCCTTTCATTAGTTCGTCCACTTCTCCCTTAGGCAACTCTGGCTTATCATCGCGGGTATTTAAAAATACGAAAGTATACTTGATGTCTTGTGAATAGCCATCACATAGAAATAGCGAAATGAAGAAAATCATTATCAATCTCATGCTGTATTCTTGTTTACTCTTCTAACTAACGAATTATTATTCATGCAGGCCAATTCTATTGAAGATTACTTACTCAACTAGCGCCTGTGTGTCCTCAACCGGATAATATTCAGACTGAATTGGGTATGCTTTTCTAGGCGAGGTTTCTTTTTGATTTCCAGCTTATCAAAGTTACACCCGCCAATATCAAAACAGTTCCGGCTATTTGAAGTGCAAATATGGGTTCATCTAAAAATATATTGGCTTGAATGATGGTGGAGGCCGGTCCTATACTGGTGATGATCGAAGTGTTTTCGGGGCCAATTCTTTTAATGCCTTCCGACCTTAAATATGAGGGGATAACGGTGGAAATGATGGCCATAAGAAAAGCGAAAATGTAAACATTGTTGTCAAATTGTAACAACGACTTGTCACTTGTAATAAAAAAATGGAGTAGCACACCAATGCCTGCAAAGCTCATAGCATAGCTGTTGAACTTGACTGGCCCCACCATGGGTATAAGTTTGCCGCTACCTACGATGTAGGTGGCAAAAGTGACTGCGCAGGCAAAGACTAGAAAGCAACCCAAATAAAAATTAGGATCGGATGAGGAGCCCAGCGAGGCTTCTCCCGTAAAGGCAATGGCTAAGCCAGCATAAGTTAGAATTAATGCTACCCACTGCTTGGTTTTGATTTTCTCTTTAGAAATCAATGAAGATATGATCACCACAATGGTGGGGTACATGAATAAGATTAATCGCTCCATGCCAGCTGAAATGTATTGCAGACCAAGAAAATCCAGTAAACTACTTACATAGTACCCCAGGCATCCAATAAAGGCAATGTACACCCATTGTTTACCCGTAAATTTTACATTGCCTTTTTGGGATGATGAGATAAGAGCCGACCCAACAAAAAATGGAATTGAAAAGACCATTCGAAGTGCCAGAAGAGAGATAGGGTCAACGGCAGTTTCGAAATAGGCCAGCTTTACAAAAATAGCTTTTGCGGAAAAACAGATTGATCCCAGTATGGTGATTAATACACCTCCAATAAGATAACCTGAAGATTTTTCTCCCATGAATTATTCTATAAGCACGTGTGCAAAATTCATGAGTTCTTTTTCTTGATTGTATACATTGGGCGAGACCCTGATTGCATCTCCTCTATAAGAAACAGAAATATCTTTTTTCTTCAATTTTGCTTTCACCTTATTGATATCCATTCCTTCAGGTAAGCGAACGCCAAATAAATGGCTTGCACGATATTTGTCATCCTCTATCCAAAAACCATTATCTTTTAATAACTCAATAGGTTTTTTAGATATTTTGGCACAGTACGCTTGAATGTTCTTGGGCTTCCATTCGTTAATTTGTTGAAGGGCTTCCAGCATCATAGGCGCGAGAATAAAATTGCTGTGTTCGCCTACTTCATAGCGCAAGGCACCAGGTTGGTAGGCTACTTCGTAATTGATCAGTCCTGCAAAGTCTTCACTGTTCAATCGATTGATCCAATTTTCTTCAATCGGAATTCCATTATCAAAATAGGGGCCGTAGTAGGCAAGTCCAATTGAATAGGGTCCCATCATCCATTTATATCCAGCACAGACCAGCACATCGGGTTGAATACTTTGAATATTGAATGGTAGCGCCCCGACTGATTGAGTAGCATCAATCAATAATAATGCTCCAACTTCTAATGTTCTTTTTCTAATTTCTTTCAGATCGTATAAGGTGCCATCCGCCCAATGCACATGACCCATAGCCACAATTCTGGTGTCTTTGTCAATTGCATCAAGAATACGCTCATTCCAGATTTTGCCTCGATTTACTCTCGTTTGCGGAGGAGCAATGACTTCTAGCCGGGCACCAGAGTCAAGGCAAAGCCTTTGCCAGGGATAATAATTACTCGGGAATTGTTCTCCCATTACAATTACTTTTTCTGAAGAGTGCAGTTTGATGTTATGTGCTGCATTGGCCATGCCATAAGAGGCAGAAGCTACTATTGCAATTCTTTTGGGATCTTTTGTCCCCACCAACTTTGCAAATTGTTTTCTTAATAATTCCCCCGAGGTAAAGAATTCTTTAGGAGAAATATGTAGGGGATTTCGCTTGCCTTTGATCCCCTCTATACCGGCCTTCTCTACTTTTTTTAATAGAGGAGACATGTAGGCACAATTGAGATAAGTTATTCCTTTAGGAAGGGAGAATTTGGAGCGTTGAAGTGAAAGCATGTTTAGTAGTTAGTTGAAGAAAGCCCTAAAGAATCGCGCAAGCCACTGTGTTCGTTTTTATTCTTACGCCAGTAGTCGGTAAATAATGTTTTGTCTAATGTGGCCTTAGTATACATTTTCTTTCCTCCTTCTACAAATTCTTCTTCCCATCCGAGAATTTTGTGTGGGAATTCATTGGCAACATGAATGGTTAGGAGGCGATCAGAAAATTGAAGGGTGTAGTCTGTTCTTGTGTCTTTACCTTCCTTGGAGAGCGTAGCCTCTACAGGTTTTAAGTTTTCATGTTTCATTCTGGTAAAGAAAAGCCCAGGAAGAATTTTTATTTTGCCCAAGGGAATGTGATCAGGGTCAACTCTAATTAAATTAAAAAGTTCGTCTTCAAGCAGCACTTTGTCAGTGTTAAATTGAACATCCCCTTCCTTTTCGAAATAGGAATAACTCGAAACATGGTATTTATTTTTTTCCAAATTCATTTGAGAAAATACATGCCCACACCACTCCTGAGAAGTCATGGTCACCTTTAGCGTATTTGGGAATTGATTTCTGCTCACCGGTGTAAAGGAAGAAAGCATCATGGAGTAGGGATAAATACCAGTTACAAAATTTTTGGTGTAATTCAATTTCATGACGGTGACTTTGTCATCATCAACAGCTTCCGGATTGTCAAGCTTTACCTGTTTGGATTTTGAAAATGCTTCAGTCACAAAAATAAGCATGGCCTTTCCTTGTCGGTTTTCTCCGTAACGGGATTGATCCAAATTGTATGCATTCACTTCTGCTTTTCCAGCATACCAATAACTCTTAAAGGCTTCGCTATCGTACAGTCCAGTGCTTTCATTTTGTGACATGGCTGACTGATTGCAAGCACCGACTACTGCTGTCAAAATCATTGCAATTGGAATTATTTTAATAATATGCATAATTTGAAAACTAGTTTATTGGTGTTTAAATTCCATTCTTAATCAAATACTGTAAGGTTACTTATGTTATTGGATGGTATTAATGTTGTACATTGGCTTTGTTATGAAAGTGTTGGCTGAGAATTACAAGGGGATTGAGTTCATTCGAATTTCGAAACTGCCTGAAGAGCAAAGGAAAGAAATTGTTCAGGCACTTCCTTCTGATAATATTATAAAGATTCTACGAGAAGGGGAACTGCTAACCGATTGTGTACAGTCTAAGCACTATGAAGCTTGGTTCGATCAGAATTATAAGAAAGAATCAAGGCCAAGTCAAGGTGTTGTACCGGCAGCAATTAATTCAATAAAAGTCAATCAAGACTAGTCCCACACTCCTGCCGGAACAATCTCGAGAACGTTGCCAGCAGGATCTTCAAAGTAACACGACTTTAGTCCATTCCTCCACTCCACTTCATCAGTAATTTTCACACCGTTTGAAATTAGCTTTTGCTTCTCGACAAGATAATCGGCTTCTGCCACTTCAAAGGCGAAATGATACTTGCCCTTTGCAAAATGAGGAGGTGGGCTCTTTTTGTTTCTTGAATCCTCCGGATTGAAGCAAAGCAATACAGAGGT
>JAGQYK010000006.1:22256-51515 GCA_020436125.1 Cyclobacteriaceae bacterium
ACTTGCCCTTTGCAAAATGAGGAGGTGGGCTCTTTTTGTTTCTTGAATCCTCCGGATTGAAGCAAAGCAATACAGAGGTACCTGCTCTAAAGAAAATATGCTTGCCCTCCACACGACTTATGATAGGCAGGCCTAACAGGCCATGATAAAAATTATGAGCCTGATCAAGATCTTGCATATAAATGCACGTCTCTTTTATCTGCTTGATGTTCATTGGCAATAACTGGCTTTTATATCTGAATATTCAGCCCACATTTCTTTGACTATATCTCCCGCAGGTTTTATCTCTTTGATGACCGCAGCTACCTGACCTATTTCAAGTTCACCCTCATCCAAATCACCCTCAAATATTCCCTTTTTTGCTCTGGCTCTTCCTAAGAGGTGAGCCAACTCTTCCTTGGTGGCACACCTTTGTTCAGCCTCATATACTTGTTGGTAAAACTTGTTCTTAATCAGACGGACTGGCGTTAATTGTTTTAAGGTTAGAACAGTCTCTCCCTCTTCGGTATTGGTAATTCGTTGTTTAAACTGATCGTGTGCAGAAGATTCTATACTGGCGGCAAACCTTGATCCTACCTGAAATCCTTCAGCCCCAAGTACCTCAGCGGCCAGCATGCCTCGGCCCGATCCAATACCGCCAGCAGCAATTAGCGGAATATCCACCGCATTGCGTACCATCGGAATCAGGCAGAAGGTGGTTGTTTCTTCTCTACCATTATGCCCGCCAGCCTCAAAACCTTCTGCGACAACCGCATCCACTCCGGCTTGCATACTTTTCTTGGCAAACTTCACGCTCGAGACCACATGTACCACTGTTATGCCCTTGTCTTTTAGGAAACCTGTCCAGGTAGCGGGGTTGCCTGCGGATGTAAATACTATTTTAACTCCATGAGCAATAATAATCTCCATGAGTCGATCAATTTCAGGATAAAGCAGTGGCACATTCACCCCGAAGGGTTTGGAGGTAGCGGCTTTACATTTCACTAAATGTTCTTCAAGTGTGGGCGGATGCATTGAACCGGCACCAATTAAACCCAAGCCTCCGGCATTGCTCACAGCCGAGGCCAGTCTCCAGCCGCTGCACCATACCATGCCCGCCTGAATGATTGGAATATTGATTTTGAAGAGGTCAGTTATTCTGTTTTGCATGGTTATTATTACAAATTGGGTATAATTTAATCAGCTATAAGTCTGAAAATCTGGGCTTTAGATTTTTAATCAATTTTAAGCTGTCTTTTTCTCCTGTTTTAGTTGTCCACAAAGAACTGATTGATTTATCATCACTTAAGTATCTGTAAAACAGATACTTAAACAATAACATAGGCGTAATGTTGATAAGTGAACATTTTTGTGGAAAACTATTTTGCCCTGTTTTTGGTAATTATAAGTGTCTGAATTTTAGCGCTTTTTGTAAAATCCTTTCTCCAATCTTACATGAGATTTTATCTCTATGTAAATTCACCATCCATTGGCGAACTTAACCTTAAACTCTTCGTTTTGAAACTAATATGAAGGCCTTAATAATAACATTTGCACTAGCGGTTGGTATGAGTGCTCTTCATGCACAGCCAGCTGACAAAATAAAAATAGAAGACCTTCAAAAAATGGTTGGAGGTAGTGCCGGGAAGATTCAAGTCCTTAATTTCTGGGCTACCTGGTGCGCGCCTTGTATTAAGGAGCTGCCATTATTTGAGCAATTGAATGCTACACGAAAAGACATTGAAGTCAGCCTCATAAGTATTGATCTCGATCTCGATCCAAATCCAGATAAAATCTACCGTTTTATCGATCGCAAAAAACTGAAGTCTACCGTCTACATTTTGGATGAGAGGGACCCCAATACCTGGATTGATAAAATTGACAAAAGTTGGTCAGGGGCTATACCGGCTACACTGGTAGTAAATTTGGAAAATGGAAAACGGAGGTTTGTAGAAAAAGAGTTGAAAGAAGGAGATCTGGAAGAAATAATTAATAGTGTTAAATAAACTAACCTTAAATATGAATGCATTAAAATCACTTTTTGCAATTGCTTTGATAGCAGTAATGACTGCTGGCGCTCCGGTGAAACCTGGCTATGAGGTAGGTGACTCGGCCATGGATTTTAAATTGAAGAATTACGATGGTAAAATGGTGTCCATGGCAGACTATAAGGAGGCAAAGGGTTACATCGTTATATTCAACTGTAACACTTGCCCGTACTCCAAGGCGTATGATAGTCGTATTATTGCCCTAAATAAAAAATATGCTTCAAAAGGATTTCCGGTGATCACTATTAATCCTAATGACCCAGGTCTTTCTCCTGGCGATTCGTTTGACGAAATGAAAAGTCAGGCCAAACGAAATAAATATGACTTTCCTTATTTAGTGGATGAAACACAGGATGTAGCAAGAACCTACGGAGCTACAAATACACCTCACGTTTACGTGTTGGATAAAGTCAGTGAAAGTAATTTGAAGGTTGTCTATATCGGAGCGATTGATGACAATTCAAGAAATGCCGATGCAGTTACTAAAAGGTATGTAGAAGATGCCGTGGATGCATTGATGCAATCTAAGAGTGTGCCTACCACAAAAACCAAGGCAATAGGCTGCACGATCAAATGGAAAAACTCTTAAAGACTAATTAACTGAATTGCTTAAAAAAGCCGATGAGAACGCATCGGCTTTTTTTATTGAATCATGGCTAGTATATCATCAATATACTCTCTGCTATTGCTTAATCTCGGCACTTTATTTTGCCCGCCTAGCTTGCCACGTTTCTTCATCCAGTTATAAAAGGTACCTTCTTCTACACTGTGTACTTTAGGCATCATCAACGCCAAATCAAAGGCACGCTTGGCATCATAGTCGGAGTTAACTTTTCGTAATGAAGCATCGAGCAAAAATGTGAATTTTTCAAGATCATTTGGTTTTATTTTAAACTCAACAATCCACTCGTGTCCTCCATGGTGAGATTTTTCCAGGAAAATGGGACCTACTGTAAAGTTATCGATTACTGCACCTGTTTGCTCACAGGCTTCAGTAATAGCAGTCTCAGCATTTTCTATAATTACTTCTTCACCAAATACATTAATGAAATGCTTGGTCCTTCCAGAGATTTTAATGCGGTAGGGGGAGGTACTCGTGAACTTCACCGTGTCACCAATGTTGTATCTCCACAAACCTGCATTAGTGGTGATAACCATAGCATAATTTTTTCCTATTTCTACCTGATCCAAAGTTATAGTATCTGGGTATTCTTTGTTTATTTCTTCAGCAGGAATGAATTCATAAAACACGCCATAGTCCAGCATCAGCAACAAATCATCAGCATCCTTTCTATCCTGAATTCCGAAAAATCCCTCGCTGGCATTGTAGGTATCCCAATAACGCATTCCTGTAGAAGGGATAAGCGATTTGAAAAGATTTTTATAGGGGTGAAAGGCAACAGCCCCATGAAAGAAGACTTCGAGGTTGGGCCACACTTCAAGGATATTAGTTTTATTTTCTAGTTCCAGAATGCGTTGGATGAGAAGCACAGTCCAGGTGGGCACTCCTGCAATATTGGTTACATTCACTTTTGCCGTTTCTGCAGCAAGCTTATCAATCTTTTCTTCCCAGTTGTCCATCAAAGCGACATCAAGACTGGGGGTACGAATAAACTGTGCCCATGGTGGCAAGTTTTGCATGATCACTGCAGAGACATCGCCATAGAATGATGTAGAGCTAGGATCAAATTCATTTACTTTATGACTTCCCCCGACAGCCACACCCTTTCCTGAAAACATCTGGGTGTCAGGGTAGTTGTTGACATAAATGGAGAGCATGTCTTTGCCACCCTTGAAATGACAATCTTCAAGTGCCTCTGGTGATACTGGAATAAACTTACTTCTTGCATTGGTAGTACCTGATGATTTGGCAAACCATTTTATTTCTGATGGCCATAAAACGTTTTGTTCCCCGCGCATGGCGCGTTCGATATAGGGAAAAATTTGTTCGTAGGTATAAACGGGAACGCGTTGTTTAAAATGCTCATAATGCATGAGTTCATCGAAGGCGTACTTTTTTCCAAACTCGGTGCCCCTGCCCATGTACATTATTTTTTTCAATACTTCATCCTGAACTTCATGGGGGTATTTCATGAAGAGCTCCATTTGGTGCATTCGTTTCTTCATCACCCAGGTCAGGATAGAGTTGAGTATTTGCATATTAATGATTAAGCTCAAATTAAAGCCGAACCATCATATTAAACAAACGGATTATATAATGACAGAATAAAATGAAAAAAGATGTTACTAAGGTTCAACCCGAGCGCGTCTCAATTGGAAATTTTGTCCGAGGTATACCTTTCTTACCATCGGATCATTGGCCAATTCTTCTGCTGAGCCTGCGCGGAATAATTTTCCTTCAACCATCAGGTAAGCGCGATCAGTAATTGACAATGTTTCATCTACATTGTGATCGGTAATCAGAATGCCGATATTTTTTTTCTTCAATTTTGAAACAATAGATTGAATTTCTTCAACAGCGATGGGGTCTACTCCCGCAAACGGCTCATCCAGTAAAACAAAGTGTGGATCTACGGCTAAGGCCCGCGCTATTTCTGTTCTTCTTCTCTCTCCGCCAGAAAGTACCATGCCCATATTTTTTCTCACATGGGTCAAACTGAATTCTTCCAAAAGGCTTTCCACTTTTTCTTTCCGGTCCTTCTTACTCATGTCCCGCATCTCCAATGGAGCCATCAGGTTTTCTTCTACTGTAAGCTTGCGAAAGACGGATGCTTCCTGGGCCAGATACCCAATGCCCAGTTTAGCCCTCTGATACATGGGTAAGTCTGTGATGTTCTCCTGATCAAGAAAAATATTTCCACCGTTGGGTTTAATCAAACCCACAATCATATAGAAGCTGGTGGTTTTACCAGCACCATTAGGCCCCAGCAAACCTACGATCTCTCCTTGCTCTACCTGCACAGAGACATCGTTAACAACTGTGCGCTTCTTATACTTCTTTACCAGATTCTGGGCCTTTAATATCATGCTAGTCAAATTTGATGTCTTTCAATCGCAATTGCAAAGACGTCATTCCATTATACGTATTTTCTTCAATGGTGTAGGCCATTGTAAATGTGTGGTTATTCAGGAGGGGCTCATAATGTTCCATCATATCAAACCCCACAACATTCACTACGGTCTCACTGCCTTGTTGGCCAGCTAAAAAGCGGATGTGTTTGTCTTTAAAGCTGGCAAGAGAGTTCTTAACAAAAACCCCGCCTGATTTAAAAACAGGTTTGTGATTGTCAGGGCCGAAGGGAGCCATTTGCTTTAGTATGGAACGAAATCCAGGAGTGATGGCACTTAAAGGTAGCTCCAAATCTATTTCTATAACCGGAATGAGCATTTCATCGGTGATGGTAGAGGAAACTACTTCCTCAAACTTTTGCTGAAAGGCAGGTAGATTTTCTTTTTTCATGGTCAGCCCGGCAGCATATTTATGGCCGCCAAACTTTTCCAATAAGTCAGAACAGCTCGAAATGGCTTCGTGCAAATCAAAATCTTTCACACTGCGAGCAGAGCCAGTAATCATATCATTAGATTCAGTAAGAATTACTGTTGGGCGATAAAACTTCTCTACGCAACGTGCGGCCACAATTCCAATCACTCCCTTATGCCAGGTTTCTTTATAGAGCACAGTAGTTTTTGCATGAAGTAATTTTTCATCTGACTCAATCATACTGATGGCTTCGTCAGTAATGCTCAAGTCAAACTCTCTGCGTTCATCATTTTTAATATTGATTTTCTCCGCCAGCATCATGGCTTCCTCATCAGTCTTTGCTATTAACAATTCTACTGCAAACCTTGCATGACTTACGCGTCCGGCTGCATTGATTCGAGGCCCCAAGGTGAACACCACCGTAGCGATATCCATTTCATTTTTACTGCCTGAAAGTTCAATTAATGCCTTAAGTCCTGGCATAGGCTGGCGATTCAATTTTTCTAAACCAAAAAATGCCAGCGTTCTGTTTTCACCATTCACAGGGACAATATCAGAAGCAATGCTTACGGCAACAAGATCAATGTAATTACCAAGTTCATTTACATTCCTATACTTTTTGGCATAAGCCTGCAACAGTTTGTACCCGAGTCCACATCCACTTAATTCAGGAAAAGGATAATTGCAATCTTTTCGCTTGGGATCCAGGACGGCAACAGCCTGAGGAATTTGATCACCCGGTAAGTGATGATCACAAATAATAAAATCAATCCCTTTGTGATCAGCCATCAACACCATGTCAGCAGACTTGATACCCAGATCCAAAGCTACAATAAGAGAGAAACCATTTTCTTCTGCCCAGATTATTCCATCCTTGGAAACTCCATACCCCTCTTTTGATCGATCGGGTAAGTAGAAATCACAATGGGGATAAAAATTATTAAGATAACTATAGACAAGAGCTACCGAGGTAGTACCGTCTACATCATAGTCTCCATATACTAAAATTTTCTCTCCTTGTGTGATGGCAGTATGCAATCGCTCTACCGCCTTGTCCATATCCTTCATCAGAAAAGGATCGTGAAGATGATGGAGTGAAGGACGGAAGAAATGTTTGGCTTCGTCAAAATTGGAAATCCCTCGTTGCACCAGAAGAGTGGCTAAATAAGGGTTGACATTGATGCTTTTACTTAGCGCTTCAACAACTTGTTGGTCAGCTGCGGGTTTTTGTATCCAGCGCTTTTCCATATTTAATTTTCTTCAAAATTAATAGCTCCGTTTTTACCTGATTTGCCACTTTCACCAATTTTTCCTTTTGGCCCTGAGTCTCCGTCTTGAGATACTCTTCCTGCGCTTACCAGTCCTGCCAGCCCTCCTAATCCACCATCACCTCCTAGCCCGCCACTACCTCCATAAACTTTAAGTTGTATTTTGTTTCCTAACAGTAATCTTAAATCGCCCGCACCTTTGGTCGTAAAAGTAAGGTTACCACCATTGCCAGCATCACCACCTCTTGCACCATCACCCCCCATGCCTCCATCACCTCCAGTACACAGTCGCGTTCCTGGGGATCCGCCTCCACCGTTTCCTCCTCTACCTCCGTCTCCACCATTTCCCCCACTGAGTTCGAAAAGAATTTTACCTTCAATATCCAATTGATCAAAATAGAGAAAGAGATTCACCCCATGGGTAGCAGATGTTCCTGGTGTTCCGCGCCTGCCAGGGATACCGTCTTTACAGGGACCAACAGCTGTGTAACCTCCAAGACCTTTTTCTCCGTCTAGTCCGTCTCTTCCATTTCCTATAATCGCACAGTCATGACCTACCTGGATCACTTTAGCATGAATAAAATTATCTGCTTTATTTCTGTTCAGAATTATTTTGGAGTCGTCTTCCATAATCAGCGTGTCGACAACAAGGATGTCTGATTCTTTTAACTCAAAGGATGCTCCTGATGAGATCACTAATTTTTCCATTCTGATTTGGGAATAGCAAAAACTAGAAATGAAGAATAACAGAAATGAAAAGAAGAGAAACCTCATTTTGCAAAAATACATGATCTGGTGAACTCTATAAAAACAAAGAGCAGTGCAAAGCACTGCTCTTTGATACTTAAAATCTAATGATTGTTACTCTGATGCTTTCTTGGAAGGGGCTTTGCCATCTACAACGCCTTCCAGTACATCTTTAATTTCTACACGTTCTCCATCCCTGTAGGGCACAATCCAGGCATCTGTTACACCCATCTCTCTCATATATTTTTTGAATGTATCAGCTTCCCAGTAATCGCGAAAAATACCAATGGTTAGTTTTTGCTCACCACCTTCGGCTACTTCGCCTCCAAAATTAGGATTGTTCTCAAAGTACTTAGAGAGGTCTTTGTTTTTGAAAGCACCGATCTGAACTTTAAAGACCACGCCTTTAGAAAAGTCCATCGAATTTTTTGGTGGTGCTTCTTTCAATTTTGCGAGTTCTGCTTTGCTAGAAGATAATTCGCTTCTCATTCTTGAGATTTGATCTTCTAACTCAGCGATTTTTGCATCCTTATCACTCACGGATGACTTTAATTGGTTAACCTGGGTGGAAAGGGTGTTAACCTGACTGTCTGCAGTTTGCTTGGCTTCAACAAAAGTTTTGAAGTTGTCAGGATTCTTTGCGTATTCTTTGGCTTTCTTTTTCCACTCTTTCTTTTCCTTTTTGGAGAGCTGCGCGAAAACTTGCGTGCCGGAAAAAATTAAAGCCAGGCAGAGGAATAATACTCTAGTTTTCATATTTAATTATTTGGTTGTTTTAATTTTTAAAATTCGTCTTGATTCTAGTCCAGCCCAAAGGTCGATAGAGCAAGCCTTATTTATTCACAATTAGGTTAAAATATGAACTAAAAGTAATAAAAAAACTTGATTTAAGGCCCTTTTCAGCGTTTGCTCCCCCTGATTGAGGTTGAATCACCGGTATTTTCAGCATCTTAAAGGCCTGCTCCCGTCATCTTTTCAGGTCTTACCCATTCGTCAAACTGTTCTGAAGTAAGTAATCCTAATTCAACGGCTGCTTCACGTAAGGTCTTATTCTCCTTATGGGCTTTCTTGGCAATTTTAGCGGCATTCTCATACCCAATGTGCGTGTTGAGTGCAGTCACTAGCATTAGTGAGTTCTCAAGGTGCTGCTTCAGTACAGGAATATTGGGTTCAATTCCTATGGCGCACTTTTCAGTGAATGATACACAGGCATCTCCAATGAGTAGTGCTGATTGTAAAACGTTGGATGCGATAACCGGTTTGAAAACATTCAACTCGAAATGACCAGTTGATCCAGCTACCGAAACGGCCATATCATTACCCATCACCTGAGCACACACCATAGTAAGGGCTTCAGGTTGCGTTGGATTTACCTTACCAGGCATAATAGAGGATCCAGGTTCGTTATCAGGTATAATAATTTCACCGATTCCACAACGTGGACCTGAGCTGAGCATTCTTATGTCATTGGCAATTTTCATCAATGAAACGGCTGTACGCTTCAGTGCACCAGACAATTCCACCATGGCATCGTGCGCAGCCAATGCTTCAAATTTGTTGGGGGCTGTAACAAAAGGATAACCTGTGAGTTCAGCAATCTTTTTGGCAACTAATACGTCATATCCTTTAGGGGTATTCAACCCAGTGCCAACAGCTGTTCCGCCTAAAGCCAGTTCACACACCATCTCCAATGCATTGTTAATAGCGCGTTGGCTATTATCCAATTGCTGCACATAGCCTGAAAACTCCTGACCCAGTGTAAGTGGTGTAGCATCCATAAAATGCGTACGACCAGTTTTCACAATGCTTTTGAATTCTTCACTTTTCTCAGCAAGCGTGTCTCTCAATTTTTTAATTCCGGCCAACGTAACCTCAGTGGTTAGTTTATAAGCTGCAATATGCATCGCAGTTGGGAAGGTATCGTTGGATGATTGGGACTTGTTAACATCATCATTCGGGTGGAGCACTTTCTTTTCATCACTTAGATTTCCACCATTCAATACGTGTGCTCTGTATGCAATTACTTCATTGCTGTTCATATTGCTTTGGGTGCCCGAACCCGTTTGCCAGATCACCAGAGGGAATTGATCGTCAAGTTTCCCTTCTAAAATCTCGTCACATACTTTTCCAATGAGGTCAGATTTCTCTTTGGGCAAAACGCCAAGTTCGCTGTTGGCCATAGCGGCAGCTTTTTTCAAATAAGCGAAAGCATAAATGATTTCTTTAGGCATTGAGGCCTCGGGGCCAATCTTAAAATTATTTCGAGAACGCTCAGTTTGTGCTCCCCAATATTTGTCAGCGGGCACTTTAACCTCGCCCATGGTGTCTTTCTCGATACGGTAGTCCATAGTTTTAAAGAATTTGGTTCGTAAAAATAGAAAATCGATTTACTTGAAAACATGTATTTCTATAGAACTTCAGTAAAGAGTCTTCTTTTGACCCTAACTCAATCCATTTAGGGGAGTGCTGATGCTTCTGTTATAATTTTTATCAAATAATTGTAGTCCCCCATTTCTAAAACTAATTTGCGTCATAACCCGATAAACATGGTAAAGCAATATATAGCAGATAACAAAGATCGCTTTCTCTCAGAATTATTTGATCTTCTTAGGATACCCTCCGTGAGTGCCGACAGCAGACATAAAGGTGATGTGCGAAAAGCAGCAGAGTTTATAGCAGATAAGCTAAAATCTGCTGGCGCGGATACTGCTGAAGTGCACGAAACGGCAGGACACCCAATTGTGTATGGAGAAAAAAAGAGTGGAGATGGTTTGCCAACCGTATTGGTTTATGGTCATTATGATGTGCAACCTCCTGATCCACTGGATTTATGGGATTCGCCACCTTTTGAGCCAGTGATTAAGGATGATAAGATTTATGCGCGAGGAGCCTGCGATGACAAAGGCCAAGTATACATGCATATCAAAGCACTTGAGGTGATGATAAAGCAGGGCCCATTGCCGTGCAACATCAAATTTATGATTGAGGGAGAGGAAGAAGTAGGCTCTGACAACCTGGGTAAATTTGTAGCATCTAATAAGGAACTTCTGAAGGCAGACGTTATCCTCATCTCAGATACCTCTATCATCTCATTGGATCATCCCTCTATCACTGTGGGGCTTCGAGGATTGAGTTACATGGAAGTAGAAGTGACTGGTCCTAATAGAGATCTTCACTCAGGAGTTTATGGTGGGGCTGTCGCCAACCCTATAAACATATTGTGTGATATGATCCATTCATTGATTGATAAGAAGGGACATATTACTATCCCGGGATTTTATGATAAAGTAGCCAACCTGAGTGATGAAGAGCGAGAAGCACTTAATCGAGCACCCTTTAATCTGGACGAGTATAAAAAGGATTTGGGCATCAATGATGTAAAAGGAGAAGAAGGGTACACTACTTTGGAAAGAACAGGAGTGAGGCCCACACTTGATGTAAATGGAATCTGGGGTGGATATACTGGAGAAGGAGCAAAGACGGTATTGCCATCAAAAGCCAACGCAAAAATTTCCATGCGATTGGTTCCCGATCAGTCTAGTCATGAGATCACGGATTTATTTACAAAGCATATTAAAGCCATAGCACCACCTTATGTAAAGGTGAAGGTGATGGCGCACCATGGTGGAGAGCCTGCAGTAACTCCCACAGACTCCCCGGCCTATACGGCAGCGAGCAATGCTTTTGAAGAAGTCTGGGGAAAAACACCAATCCCTTCTAGAGATGGAGGAAGTATACCTATTGTGGCTTTGTTTAAAAAAGAACTTGGGCTGAATACCGTATTAATGGGCTTTGGCCTGGATAGTGATGCTATCCATTCCCCCAACGAGCATTACGGAATTAAAAATTTTCTATTGGGAATCGAGACCATCGTTTCATTTTATAGGCACTATTCTAAATAGTAGTATTTATTTTTTGAAGGCAGTGAATTTTACCCTTGATGAATGTGTTAGGTTCGGTATTAAGATGGTGCGCCATTCTTAACTTAGCATCGTATTCCAGAAATTGATATGAAACGAGCCCTATTATATCTATTGCTATTCAGTTCAATGGCACTTCAGGCCCAAATTCTTGAGCCTGCCAAATGGTCATCAAAACCCTCTACTACTAGTGCCAACGCTGGCGATGTAATTGAGTTAATCTTTGATGTAAAGATCGATAAGGACTGGTACCTGTATTCGAGTGAATTTCCATGCGAAGATGGGCCTATTCCAACGTCTTTCACTTATGAGCCCAATGCAGGTTATGAGTTGGTGGGAGGTATTATTCCAGTAAACCCCATTGATAAATATGATGATATTTTTGAGTGCGATGTAAAGGTATTTAAGAAGACGGCTCAATTCAGACAAAAGGTAAAGCTACTGGGTAAAGGGGTAGTCATAAAAGGTGTGTTTGAATATCAAGTGTGCACAGAAGTTGATGGGCGTTGCGTACCAGGGGATGGCGAATTTTTATTTGATAAAATTGAAGTAAATGGAGGTGCTGTGGTGCCACAGATTAAGGAATCTACTGAGGTCACCAGTCCAATTATCATCGATGATAATTCCAATAAAGAAACGGTAGAATATGGCGACAACAAGGGGCCGTTCATTGATGAGTCTGTTTTGGATGGCGAAAATAGTTTGAACAATGAATCTTTTCTAGGCTATTTGATTTTTGCTTTTTTTCTTGGACTTACTTCCTTGATCACTCCGTGCGTTTTCCCTATGATACCGATGACGGTAACCTTCTTTCTAAAGGATGGCCAGTCAAAAAGCCAAGGCATTCGTTATGCGCTTATTTTCGGAGTTTCAATAATACTTATCTATACACTAGCGGGGACGGTCTTTGCCTTTGCACTTGGTGCGGAGGGATTAAACGCATTGGCTACGCACTGGGCACCTAATCTTTTTGTGTTCGCAATTTTTATTGTGTTTGCGCTTTCATTTCTAGGTTTGTTTGAAATTACTGCGCCTCATAAGTTGGTCAACAAAGTCGATCAGCAAGCAGAAAAGGGTGGATTAGTGGGTGTATTCTTTATGGCTGCCACTTTGGTGTTGGTTTCGTTTTCATGCACTCTTCCTATCGTGGGCAATGTAGTAGTATTGGCGGCTGGTGGTGACGTATTAAAGCCCATATTGGCCATGTTCTCTTATGCTTTGGCATTCGCCATTCCATTCACATTATTTGCTGTGTTTCCTGAATGGATAAAAGGACTGCCAAAATCAGGAGGATGGCTTAACTCAGTGAAAGTTACATTAGGGTTTTTAGAGCTGGCACTGTGTTTAAAGTTTTTCAGTATTGCCGATCAGGCTTATCATTGGGGAATACTGGATAGAGACACAAATATTATCTTGTGGATTGTAATTTTTGGCTTACTAGGATTTTACTTTCTCGGTAAGATTAAATTACCTCATGATAGTCCGGTTGACAAGGTGACGGTGCCTCGTCTATTTCTCGCTATCCTCACTTTTTCGTTTGTAGTTTACCTTGTACCAGGATTATGGGGAGCTCCACTAAAAGCACTAGCAGGCTACATCCCTCCCAAATACACCTTGGACTTTGATTTGGTAAGTGATAACAGCCAGAGTGGAGGAAACGAATCTTGCGAGGAACCAAAGTATGCGGACTTTCTTCATTTGCCTCATGGCCTACAAGGATATTTTGACTACGATCAAGCGCTGGCATGTGCAAGGAAATTAAACAAACCTTTATTTATTGACTTCACAGGCCACGGTTGCACCAATTGCAGAGAAATGGAGGCTGTTGTATGGTCCGATCCACAAGTACTCCAACGACTGCGCAATGATTATGTGATTGTAGCCTTGTATGTGGATGATAAAACAGAATTACCGGAATCAGAGTGGTTTACTTCTGCCTATGATAATAAGGTAAAGAAGACATTGGGTAAGCAGAATGCAGATTTGCAGATTGCCAATCTGGAGAATAATGCGCAGCCATTTTATGTACTGGTAGGTGCTGATGAAAAGGTATTGGCTTGGCCTTATGGATATGATAAGGACCCTGAGAAATTTGCCGATTTTCTTGATTCAGGAACCAGAAAATACCGGGAACTGTACGGGAATTAATAAAAAGCGTGTTTTTTAGGGATATAGTATTTATATTTCCAAAGCATTGTTGGGTTCTGAGACCCTATTTTTTGAACTTTGCGCGCTTGTCGCAAAATTTTTTTAGCTAGGATGCAATTTTTGAAGTCTTTAAAAGGCATATCCATTATTGTTGCTGGGGTAATCGCTACCCTTGGAGCAGTCTATTGGCTATTCAATTCCAACATGCTGGTGTCGGAGGGCGAATACGAATCTGACATTACAATACCCTTAGAGATGGATATTATTGAGCCCACCTTGATGTATGGTATGGTGGTAGATAGCCTTCATATGACGGAAGGTGTAGTGAAACGCAATCAGCGATTCACAGATTTACTATCAGATTATTACGTTTCTCCTGAAATCTATCAACAGCTTCACTTTGTCCCCAGAAATATTTTTGACTTTAGAAAAATTGCTGTCAATAAAAAGTATACACTTTTGTCAGGACGGGATTCTCTAAAGTCGGCAAAGGCTATTATCTATGAGCCCAATGCAATTGACTATGTGATATTTCATTTGGAGGACACGCTGCTGGTGGAGGTCTGTCAGCGCGAGGTGGTTACTCAAGAGAAAACGATAACAGGCGTTATTCAGTCCAGCCTATCTGAAACGATAGAGGATCTTGGGATTACGCATGAGCTGACCAATCGATTTGTGGACATCTTTGCCTGGCAAGTTGATTTTCAGAGGCTGCAAAAAGGGGATAAGTTCAAAATGATTTATGAGGAAAATATTGTTGATGGTGTTACCATTGGAGTAGGAAAAATCAACGGAGTTTATTTTGAGCATTTTGATAATGGATATTACGCATTTCCGTTTGATCAGGGCGAAGGCTTGGATTATTTTGATGAACAGGGCAACAGCTTACGCAAGGCTTTGCTCAAGTATCCAATAGAATTTACTAGAATCAGTTCTAGGTATTCGCGCAACCGCTTCCACCCGGTGAGAAAAGTGTACAGAGCCCACCTTGGAACCGACTTTGCGGCTAATACAGGCACACCCATCCGATCCGTTGGTGACGGGATTATTTTAGAAGCGCAATACAAATCGAATAACGGCAACTATGTGAAAGTGAGACATAATGCCACTTACACCACACAGTACCTACACATGTCTAAGATCGCGTCAGGTATTAAGCCAGGTACAAGGGTGCGTCAGGGTCAAACTATTGGTTATGTTGGAAGCACCGGATTGGCTAATGGTCCGCATTTATGCTATCGCTTTTGGAAGAATGGCGTTCAGGTGGATGCATTAAAAGTTGATTTACCTCCTTCTCAACCTATCAAGGATGAAAGTAGAGATGCATTCTTTCAAACTGCACGAGGTATTGCAGATAGACTAGATAGGATATCCTTCCCCGAAGTGGCTGATGAGGAAGAAGTCATTGCTTCCGGGCGCTAGTTTTTCATTTTGTCTTTCTAAAGTTGTAATTTTTCATCACAATTGATTGTTAATGGGAGCATCGTATGATGTAAGTGATGAATGAGTAAAACAACCCCGCTATTAACCGTTTTCGTTTTTTTATTGCTTAGTGCCAATGCTCAGCGAGTGGGAGTGGTATTAAGTGGAGGAGGAGCCAAAGGGCTGGCGCATATTGGGGTGTTAAAAGCATTGGAGGAAAATGAAATTCCAATTGACTATGTAGTAGGAACCTCAATGGGAGGAATTATTGCAGGAGCCTATGCTGCTGGGATGAGTCCTAATCAGATTGAGGAAATTGCCTTGTCCAAAGAATTTATGGGTTGGATAACAGGCGATTTGGAAGAAGGCTATAACTATCAATACAGCAAAAAGGAAGATTACCCTTCCTTTGTTAGGTTCAACGTATCTCTTGATTCTGCATACGGTTTTTTGCTCAATAGCAGCATAGCTAGTGATCTGTCACTCAATTTTGCATTAACTGAGATGTTTGCTCAGGCTTCATCTATTTCTAAAAATAACTTTGATAGCCTTTTTGTTCCGCTGCGTGTGGTGGCAGCCGATATTTTTACGCAAACTGATGTAGTGCTGAGAAAGGGTGTGTTAAGCGATGCTCTACGCGCTACTCAAACGGTTCCATTTTTCTATCATCCCATAAAAGTGGATGGTAAATATCTTTTTGATGGTGGTGTTTACAATAACTTCCCTATCGATGTTATGCAGAAGGATTTCAACCCTGAAATTGTCATAGGATCCAACGTATCAACGAAGGTGTTTGATGAGTATCCTTATGGAGAAGACGACAAACTAATTTCAAAGTCTCTTCTATACATGTTGTTGGATAAATCGGATCCCGCTGAAGTTCCTAAAAGCGGTGTCTATATTCAGCCCAATCTACGGGTTTATACCGCGTTTGATTTTAAGTATGCGAAAAGCATGATTGACAGTGGCTATCAGCAGACTTTACGACAGATCGATGAAATAAAAGGCAAGGTTTCTGAGCGTAATACATGTGAATCTGTGGCTATTGCTCGGAATCTTTTTAACAGTAAGTCAAGACCTTGGGTGATTGAAGATGTAAACTTTAATCAGTTTAACTCCAAACAGAGAAGATATTTTAATAGGGTTTTTCAGAATGGGAAAAGGCCACTCTATTTTAGTGATGTAAAAAAAGGTTACTTCAAGCTTGTGTCAGAAGATTACTTCAAAAATGTCTATCCCAGCATTGTGTATGACACGACAGCCGATGTATTCAATTTTGTTTTGTCGCGCAGGCCTCAGAACAATTTTCAAATAGATTTTGGAGGAGTGATTGCAACAAGAAGCTTTAGCACCATGTTTTTAGGACTTCACTATTACTATTTCAACCGTACGCTCATTCATTCGAGTCTAAATTTCTATGCGGGTAGCTTTAATAAATCAGCAGAGATTAAGTATAGGATGGACTTACCTAATTTTGGACAATTCTATATCGAACCACAGGCCACCTTCAACGCTTGGGATTACTTAGAAGGTAAGGATGTGGTGATTAATAAGTTCTCACCGACTGTTTTGGATCGCATCGATCGTAAGGTAGGAGCAAGTATTGGTTTTCCATTGGGCAGGCAATACAAAGCCACTCTTCATGGTTTTTACATTAACAATGATGATAAATATATTAATAGTGATGTATTAACATCTATCGACACGCTCGACAATATGAAACTAAATGGATTCCGAACTGGAATTAGTTTAACTGCCGGAAGCTTAAATAGAAAGCAATATCCCTCAATGGGGAGGTCTTTTTCTTTTAATGCTGATTGGTTTTCTATTAAAGAGAAATATACTCCTGGATCCACATCCAGTATCAATCAAGAGGTGGAACAAAATCGTTCATGGCTGCGCGCCAGAATCACACTTCAGCAATATTTTAAGACTGGTTTCTACAGTTCAGGTTACTATTTCGATGGAGTACTCTCTAACCAGCCTCTTTTTACCAATTACCAAGGTTCATTAATTGGTGCACCAGGCTTTTATCCCCTTCAGGATAGTAAAACATTGTTTCTGCAAAATTTTAGAGCATATAATTATTTAGCAGGTGGATGGCGAAATGTATTTGCCTTGCGCAACAAATTAGACTTTAGGTTAGAGGCGTATATTTTCAAACCCTTTAAAGCAATCGTTGAAGGGCAAAACCAGGAGGGTTTGCTCGATGATTCTATTGAGAAAGTTTTTCTAGCGGGGACAGCAGGAATGGTTTATCACAGTACAGTGGGGCCTATTAGTCTAAGCTTTAATTATTATGACGATCCAGAGAACCAATTCGGGGTTTTACTTCATGTAGGTTTTCTTCTCTTCAATAAGACTTCTATGGAATAGTAGAAGGCAAACTGCCTTTTTCGGACTAATTTGGAAATAGTACATGAATTGTAATGGTGTATTATTTTTTCCCGTTTTTAAATTTTTAAGTATGTTTAATCCTTAATTCGGGATAGTCCGAGCATATACATGAATAGAATATTACTGATTGCTACTTTTGTCCTTGTAGCACACGGAATTGCCAACAGTCAAGTAGTACAATGGGGGTCGAAAGTGATCGATTTCTCGTCTGAGCTTACACCCGTTCAATACGCTGCGAAGCAAATACTTGGCAAGCCTAACGTACTGCCAGCAGGAGGCCAAAATCCCAATGCATGGACACCGGATAAACCCAAAAGGAAGGAGTTTATTAAGATAGGGTATGATAATCATATCCAAATCCAACAAATTGCCATTGCAGAATCTCATAACCCCAGCGGGTTGTTTAATTTGTATCTGTATGATGAACAGGACAATGAGTACCTTGTGCATACTTTCAACCCTATGTCCATCCCTCTAAAAGGAAGGATGCTGAATGTATTTGTTGAGAAAACACCTTATAAAGTAGCTGCAGTTAAGCTTGAATTTGATGGGGCTGCATTGCCAGATTATTTTTCTATTGATGCTGTTGCTATTTCTGACTCCCAGTATCCAATTATAGCAGATATCTCTATCCCTGAGCTATTGAGTAAAGGATTGATAGTGGAGCGATTAGATGAGTCGGTGAATAGTGAGTTTAGCGAGCTTAATCCCTTATTATCCCCAGATGGTAAGACATTATACTTCAGCAGGAGAAATCATCCTGAAAATATAGGTGGGGTAAAAGACAAAGAAGATATCTGGTATTCAGAACTGAATGAAGATGGGACGTGGAGTTTGGCGAAAAACATGGGCCCCAAATTCAATAACGAGAACCCCAACTTTATCAACGCGGTATCAGCTACTCCAGATGGAAAGTCAGTTATTATACTATTAGGTAATAAGTATCAAAAGGATGGAAAGATGTCGGCAGGGGTTTCTGTTAGTGACAATCTTAGCGGAACATGGTCAGCTCCCAAGCCATTAGAAATTGAGAATGACTATAATTTCAATGAAAAGGCCAATTACTTTATGGCCAATACACGTACCGCTCTATTGATGTCTGTTGAGCGCGAAGATTCTAGAGGAGACAGAGATTTATATGTGAGTTTTCAGAAAAATGATAGCCTTTGGTCATCTCCCTTAAACCTTGGAGACATGCTGAACACTGCAGGTGAAGAGTCGGCACCGTTTCTTGCCTCTGACAACAAGACATTATACTTCTCATCCAATGGCTTTAGTGGATATGGAGGAAGTGATGTGTACATGACTAAGCGATTGGATGATACCTGGACAAACTGGTCAGAACCGGAGAATATGGGTCCAGATATCAATACGGAATTGAATGACTTGTTTTTTAATATTCCCTCTACAAGTGATTACGCTTATTACTCAAGAGAAGTAGCGGTTGACAATGCAGATGTATATCGTGTGAAATTACCGGTGTTCATGAGTCCTGAGCCTATTGTGATTGTCAGAGGTAAATTGATTGATGCAAAAACAGGCGAGCCAATTTCAGCAAAAATCATTTATGAAAAATTACCTGATGGTACTGAAGTGGGCGTTACCAGATCTAATCCGGAGACAGGTGAATATGAGATTCATTTGCCAGGCGGCCAATTATATGGTGTAAGGGCAGAAGCTGATGGTCATGTTTCAGAAAATCAGAATTTGGATTTGAGAGATGTTAAGCAAGATGGTGTTACAAAAAATCAAGACATGCGCCTTGAGCCGATTCAGGTAGCTAAGATTGAACCTGATGCTACCATTAACTTGAATAATATATTCTTTGACTTTGATCAGGCTACATTAAAGTCTGAATCTTTCCCTGAGTTGAACAGAATAGTTACACTTATGAATGATAGGCCAACGCTTGAAGTTGAAATTTCGGGTCATGCTGACGCCACTGGTCCAGAAGCATATAACCTTGGATTATCAGAGAGAAGAGCCAAATCTGTGGTACGCTATTTGACTGATAAGGGTGTAGTACAAGAACGCATCAAGGTGAGCTTCTTTGGAGAGACGAAACCAGTTGAGTCAAACGAAACGAAAGAAGGTCGTAGAAAGAACCGTAGGGTAGAATTTAAAATATTAAAACTGTAGTACTGGATATTCACAAATGAAAAGAAAGCTTCTACTATTTTGGTTTATTACAGCGTTAGTAAGTTATGGTTACTCTCAAAATGCTGATACCTTGATTTATGCCACTGGCAAAATTACAAGCGCTGAGACAAAAGAGGCGATAGAGGCTCGCATCTCTTATCAAAGCTTGCCTTATGGAAGTGTGGTAGGTATGTTGAGCGGAAGTAGTTATAGAATTCCATTGTTTAATGAGCGCTACTCCATTACAGTGGAGGCAGCTGGCTACGCACCTTCAAAGTATATGCTTGACCCCGCAGAAGCTGGAGAAGATCGCATTTTGCTTAGGGATATCGAGTTAGGGTTGCCAAGTAGTGCTTTGGATGTTGCCCACGAAACGCATACCGAAGGAAAAGTATTGGTGTTGAAGGAATTGATTTTTGAGCAAGGCCGCGCAAAAATTGGCGCCAACTCCTATGCAGAGCTTGATAAAGTGGTAACCATGATCAATCAAAATCCGAATATGGTGATCCAGTTGGAAGGGCATACCGATACACGTGGAAATCCAAAGGCCAATCTTAAGTTATCACAATCTCGGGTGGATGCGGTTAAGGACTATCTAGTTTCTAAGAAAATTCCAAAGAGTAAAGTGAAGACCAAGGCATTTGGAGGGACAGCACCTATTTCAAAAGAAGATACTGAAGAGGCACACCGACTCAACAGAAGAGTGGAGCTTCGGATTCTTAAAAATTAATTCTTCCTATTTCTGGTTTTGTGCTAATTGATGTCCGGTTGAAGAGCCGTTAACTGTTCTCTGATTTTTTAATTCAACCGAGGCAACTACTTGAATAAGCAAACTTTCCATTTCGGAAGTGCGAGGTGAATTATAATAAGCTTTGGATGCTTTCAGTAATTGAGTGGCTTTGCTCCATTGTTGGGCATTGAATGCTTTTACACACTGATTGTAATATAGCAGTCCTGTAAGTTCCACAGGAGTGACTTCATCAAAAAGAGTATAACTAAATGAATAATTACGTTCGTCTTCAATTGCTTTTTCCTGATCCAATTTATATTGGGCTATTCTATTTTCTATGCGTTCAGGCTGATACACAAAACCATCCAAAGGGTCGGTTGACTCCATCAGTATTTGCCCATTCTCTGTATCCACCAGCAGGAAAATGTGATAGTTTGTTTCAATGATGCGATGATTGTATCCCAATTCTTTTAGGATTACACTATAGAGCGCAGTGGCAGTAAGACAATCGTAACGGCCGTCTTTAAAAATTTCACCAAATCCGGCATACTGATCATATTCTTTAAGCAGCTGGCGGTGAGTGAGGTTAAAGACATTTTTTAGAAACTGCCGATCTGATTTCTTCGTTTTTGCATCTAGTTTTTCTACTAGTAAGGCTAATTTTTGTTGATAGTCAGACTGATCATGGGAGCCATCAGTAGCAGAATAATTGGCCAAAAGGGGGCTATTTTGCCCGATCGCAAACGAGCAAATAAGCATGAAAACCCCTATTATGAACCAAAAACGCATTCTTTAACGTCAAATATTGTTATTGCACAAAATCAAGTTAACAATTTGGTAACATAGCGACAATAGAGGTAACATAGAATTAACATTGGGATTCGGGATCAAAAATTTAGATACTTTTAATCATGGAGGTTGAGAACCACAAAAAAGTAAATCAGCAAGCAGTTAAGCAGGCTTTTGCCACCTTAAAAAACAGGCACTCTCTTAATAGGCACACATCACTTGCCAGTAGAAAAGTGAAGTTGAAGAAACTGCTTAATTGGGTCATGGACAATCGCACGAGATTGAAGGAGGCAGTTCATAAAGATTTTCAAAAACCACCAGTGGAGGTAGACATTTCGGAAGCCTATCCAGTAATAGGTGAGATTAAGCATGCGCTAACCAATCTTGATCAATGGGCGCGTCCTACCAAAGTGGATGCCACTATAAATTATTTGGGTACCCGATCGGAGGTAAGGTATGAACCTAAAGGCGTGTGTTTGATTCTCTCGCCATGGAACTTCCCCTTTAACCTAAGCGTGGGACCACTAGTTTCATGTATAGCAGCAGGAAATGTGGCATTGCTAAAACCTTCCGAAGAGACACCAAACACATCGCAACTCATTGCCGATATGGTGGAAGAAGTGTTTGATGGCAATGTAATTGTATTGCAAGGGGATAAGGAGGTTGCTTCTGAGTTGCTGGCATTGCCTTTCGATCACATCTTTTTTACGGGCAGCCCTACTGTCGGTAAAATTGTGATGAGGGCCGCGGCCGACCACCTTACTTCAGTCACGCTTGAGCTGGGAGGAAAGTCACCCGCCATTATTCATTCTTCTTCGAGAATCAAAGAGGCTGCAAAACGAATCGTCTTTGGAAAATTTTTGAACAACGGTCAAACCTGTATCGCGCCTGATTACTTAATTGTTCATGAAGATGTAAAAGAAGAGATCATTAAAGCGTTAAAAACTCAGGTCATTAAGCTATTTGGGGATGGAGCTGGTATTTCAGAGCTAAGCTCGTCCTATGGAAGGGTTATTAACGAGCGCCACTTTGATCGCCTGAAGGAAATGGTGAGTGACGCAGTTGAAAAAGGGGGTAAGGTCGAATTAGAAGGTAAGTTAGATCCATTAACCAGATTCTTTCACCCCACCATTATCTCAGATGCGCCATTGCACGCCAGGATTATGGAAGAGGAAATTTTTGGCCCCATTTTACCAATAGTAACCTTCAGGAACGTGGAGGAGGTAGTTGAACTGGTCAACTCAAAACCTAAGCCACTCGCACTATATGTATTTAGTGCAAATAGAGAATTCAGAGAGACAGTGTTGAGTCAAACTTCGGCTGGCTCGGTGTGTATCAATGATTGTGTTTTGCAGTTTACCCACCCCAACCTTCCCTTTGGTGGGGTCAATAATAGTGGCATTGGAAAATCTCATGGTTACTATGGTTTCCTCTCCTTTTCTAATGAAAAGCCAGTTTTGAAACAAAAAAGAGGATTAGCCCTTTCGTATTTGTTTTATCCCCCGTTTTCTCAACGAATGAAAATGTTGCTTGAGCCTATCTTAAGGTGGTTTTAAGCACGTTTTAAATTAAACTTTCGTTAAAACATTACAGCATACTTTTTGTGGTATAGCGGTCAGCAATGGATTTAGTAATTTTGCATTTCTAAGTCTTGCAGAAACCAAGAATAGACAACAAGAAAACTTATTTACACAATGAAAATGATGAAGAAGGTACTAATTGGGTTTGGCATAATTCTAATCCTATTTGTGGCCACCGCTGTTATTGTTCCTATTCTTTTTAAGGATGATATCAAAGCTGCCATTGATAAGGAAATAGCCAATTCTATTAATGCTGATGTAATTTTTGATGTAGATAATTTCGATTTAACCCTCTTCAAAAATTTCCCTAATGCAACAGCTGTAATAAGCGGGTTAGGAGTATTTAATAGGGCTCCATTTGAAGGAGTTCCACTTTTTGTGGTAGAACAATTGGAAATAGAGGTCAACCTCAAAGAATTATTGTTTGGTGATGAATTGAGGTTGAAAGGAATTACGCTGGTGCGCCCTCAAATTAATATTAAAGTGTTGGCGGATGGAAAGGCTAACTGGGACATCACCTACCCCACTACAGATACAGTAACGGTAGCAGAAGAAGGTGGAGGTGAGTTTTCATTTGGAATAGACCACTGGGAGATTATAGGTGGGGATGTATCTTATGACGATCAATCCATTCCGTTTTCCATGAATTTGATTGGGCTCAACCATGCTGGTAATGGAGATTTTAATGAAAAAGAATTTGACCTTAGAACAAAGACAAGTACAGATACTCTCTCTGTAATTTTTGATGGAGTGGAATATATTAGTAATAAAAGCCTGACCGCGGATATGGTCCTTGCCATCAGTGAGGAGTACTCCAAGTTTACTTTCAAAGAAAACGTTGCGAAGCTCAATGATTTTGGGTTGGCGTTTGATGGTTGGTTCAAGATGAATGATGATGGCTATGATATGGACATCAACTATAAAACCGAGGAGAGTACATTCAAAAGTTTGTTGTCGTTGGTGCCTGGCATGTACACCAAAGATTTTGGTAGCATTGAGACTAATGGAGACATTGCGTTTGCTGGAATGGTAAAAGGTGTTTTCAATGACACGCAGATGCCTGCCTTTAATCTTGCCGTGAAAGTAGATAATGCAATGTTTAAATATCCGGATCTGCCAACTGCGATAAAAAACATCAATGTTGATTTATTTGTGGACAACAAGGACGGAGTAATTGACAACACTGTGGTGGATTTGAAAAAGTTGCACCTTGAGTTTGGAAACAACCCTGTAGATGCGAGAATATTAATTGAAAACCTTAAAAACTATAAGCTGGACGGTAATGTAAAGGCAACGCTGAATCTGGCTGAACTCAACAAAATGTTTCCGATGGATGGATTGGAAATGAAAGGGGCATTTTCAGTTGATGCAACGGCAAAGGGAGTTTATGACAGCATAAGGAAAATTATACCAGCAATTGACGTAGCCATGTCCTTGAAAGATGGTTATGTGAAGTCAAGCGAATTTCCTCTACCCATTGAGAATATGCAGTTTAGCTCTACGGTTAAAAATACTTCAGGTAAAATGGCGGAGACGACAATCAATGTAAAAGATTTGTCTTTGTTGATGGATGGAGAAAAGTTTATTGCCAATATGATTATCCAAAACTTGGATGATTACAATTGGGATATAAAAGCCAATGGAGGTATTGATCTTGAAAAGATGACAAAAATATTTCCGATTGAAGGGATGGCCCTAGCGGGAAAGGTGAATGCGGATATTCAAACCAAAGGGAAAATGTCTGACGTAGATGCTGGTAGATACGATCGTCTGCCTACTAGTGGTACTGCATCCCTTGAAAATTTCAAATTCTCTTCAAAAGACTTGCCCTATGCCGTTACAGTTAGTAAAGCGCAGGCTGTTTTTGATCCCAGTAAAATTGAACTAAAAAATACAACAGGAACAATTGGTAAAAGTGATTTCTCTCTGGAGGGATCATTAAGTAACTACATCGCCTATGTGTTTTCAGAAAAGGAAACCATCAAGGGTAATATGACATTCAGATCCAATCTATTAGATCTCAATGAGTTCATGGAGGATACAGAAGAAACTCCTACAACAACTGGGGAGGAAGAAGCTTATGGGGTGATTCCGGTTCCTGAGAATATTGATTTTATTCTTCACTCTTCACTTACTACAGTGAAGATGATGGATTATACCATTACCAACGCAACTGGTGATGTCATTGTAAAAGATGGTATTGCTAATCTGCGCGGACTAAAATTCAATATGTTGGGAGGTAAATTCCAGATGACAGGAACCTATAACACAAAAGATATTGCACATCCAAAATATGATATGGATTTGAAGATAGAGGACCTGGCCATCCAACAGGCAGCAAGTTCCTTTTCGGTAGTAAAAACCTACGCGCCTATTGCTGGTTTAGTGAATGGGGATTTTAATACAGACTTTAAAATAAGTGGAGAGTTGTTGCCATCTATGATGCCTAATCTCGCTACTGTGAATGGTGCAGGATTAATAAAAGTAGCACAAGCTGCATTGACACAATCAAAATTAGTTTCTGGAATTACTTCACTGACGAAATTAGAAGACAGCGATAAAGTTACTTTGAGAGATGTGCTTATGTCGGCCTCTATTGACAATGGAAGATTGAGTGTAAAACCTTTTGATGTTCAATTCGGAAATTATAAGACGACAATAGCAGGAAGTACCGGCCTTGATGGAAGTATTGATTACTCTTTAAAGATGAACGTACCCGCAGGTAAATTGGGAGGACAATTGCAAGGATTCGTAAACCAGTATAGCGGAAGTAGTAATTCCACCAGTGAAATTCCCGTGACCATAGGAGTGGGGGGAAGTTACAATGACCCTAAAACTAAGTTGATAATGCAGGAGCAAAAACAACAAGTGAAGGAGGCTGTGACTAACGTGGTTCAGGAAAAAAGTAAAGAAGCGGTTTCGGAAGCTTTGAAAGGAACTGACCCTAAGGATATTGTAAATAATCTTTTGAAAGGGAATAAGACGGACTCAACGCAGCAAACGCAAGCACAAAAGGACACTACCAAGGCTGCGCCAGTAGAGCAATTGTTACAAAACAAGTTGAATAGTCTGTTGAAGAAGAAAAAGAATAACTAGGAGTTGATATTGGTTTCGCGAAATTTCATTTTATTTTGCTGAGTTCGGAACCTTTGAAAAATCCTTTGTCGATTAGTTTCATCAACTGATCCGAAGTAGGAACGATCTGATAAAAAGTATCTTCACCACGGTGAATTTCTTTTATTTCAAGCTCTTTGCTTATTTTTTTTAAAATATCTTTTCGTTTGGCATCGTCCTGAATGTCGATGGAGAGAAATTCGATTCCACCATATGATTTTTGTCGAATGAGGCGCAACACCCATTGATCACCAGATTTGAAATTAATGAAATAATAATTTTTGTAGAACTTCACCACAAGGGAATCGCTTAAGTGACCTGAGCCCAACCAATCATTATCATTTTTGTCTTTAAAGTGATATCCCCAAGATTCAATAATAAGTGTATCGGATTCCTCGCCAGTGATTTCATCATAGGACAGATAGTGTCCTTGAAGCACAAGTGGAATTTCGTTCAATGGCTTTATCCCTGCGGGTTGAGGCGTCTGATAAGATATCTCCTTGCAAGAGGCTAAAAGAAAAGCCCAGAATAGTATCAGCAAAGCTGTCCTCATAGGAATGGAATCTAGCCGAAGTTAATGGATTAACGTAAAACTAGAACATTAGGGTTTTACATTTAATTTTAACCGTACCCCCTATCAGGTGTTGTCCCAATTTAAGATTAATGAGTACATTAAGGCCTAATTACAAATTGTAGAATAGTATGAGGACTTTATTTACCATTTTATTGATTACAATCTTTGCAGTAGCAGGTAATGCGCAAAAGCAAAAAGATAAGGTTGACTTCAAGGTTGACTATGATAAGGAAATCCAAAAGCTGACTAAGGACAAATCGATCCAACAGGCATTTAGTACCATTGATGAATTGGAACCTCAGACTACAAAGGATTTGATTTTGTTAACTGAAATCCCGGCACCTCCTTTTATGGAAGAAAAGCGTGGTCTTCAGTTTAAAAAAATGCTGGAAGAGGCAGGAGCTGATAAAGTGTGGATTGATGAAGTTGGCAATGTGATTGCATTACGAAAAGGGAAGACTGGCGGAAGAGTGGTGGCGCTTGATGCTCATTTGGATACTGTTTTCCCCGAAGGAACAGATGTGACGGTTAAAATAAGCGGAGATACTTTGAAGGCGCCTGGGATCGGTGATGATACAAGAGGTCTGGCTGTGGTGATTGCGGTGTTACGAGCCTTAGAAAAAGCAAGTGTAGAAACATCAGCAGATGTATTACTTATAGGATCTGTTGGAGAAGAGGGATTAGGAGATTTAAGAGGAGTGAAACATCTTTTTGAAAAGGGGGATTTAAAAATTGACTCGTGGATATCCATAGATGGAGGTGAAATTGGTAGAATGGCTACGGGAGGACTTGGATCAATTCGATATAAAGCAACATTTAACGGACCTGGAGGGCACTCATGGGGAGCTTTTGGAATGGCCAACCCACATCATGCCTTGGGAAAGGCCATAGATATATTTTCAGAGGAAGCTTCTAAGTATACAGCTACTGGCTCTAAGGTGAGTTTTAATGTAGGCCGAATTGGAGGTGGAACTTCCGTGAACTCTATCCCTTTTGAGTCATGGATGGAGGTGGATATGCGCTCGGTTGATCCTGATCGGTTAAAAAAGATAGACGAAATTTTCAAAGCTTCTATGCAAAAGGGATTAGAAGAGTACAATAAAGGAATTAAAAAAGGAGATCTTCTGACTTTGGATTTGGAGGTAATAGGATTGAGGCCATCAGGTTTTCAAAAGGATGAGCTTGCAGTGATACAACGATCAATGGCTGCGGCAAAATACTTTAAGGCTGAAACTTCAACTTCACCAGGATCTACAAATTCAAACATTCCTATTTCCTTAGGAATTCCTTCCGTTACCATTGGGCGCGGTGGCATAGGTGGTGGAGCACATTCGTTGCATGAGTGGTGGATGAATAAGGATGGTGCCGAGGCTATTAAATTTGCTTTGCTACTCACAGTTGCTGAAGCTGGAATGGCCAAGTAAGAATTATACGGATTGTTTTTTGAAGAGCAATTGTGGAGCCCTGATCAATAAAGGTAATCCATAAAACACAATCATAGCGTAGGCCATGTAGGAGTACCCTTTGGCGATTAGGTCTATAATCCCTATCTGCGCCAGTAGCATAGCTGCTACTAGGGCAACCAATGAGATAAGTGCTTTGCGACTCCCAGAAAGATTTTGTTTGCTTTTCTGAAATACCTCAGCATCTATTCTGCCGATAAAGGCATGAATAATTCCTGTGGCCGTTTCCACTAAAGTCCAACCAACTACAATTCCAAAGATCACAACGAATGAAGGACCAAAAGTCTCCAGCATTTTTAACCAAGGGACAGATGCCCCCAATACGTCTTCACTAGGGTAATAAGCCATGATGGCTACGTAAGTTAAAAACCAGGGTATCGTCATCAGCAAACCAGCAATGAAACCAGCAGTGATACTTTCTTTTTTGGTTTCAATATTTTTGATGGTAAAAAAAGTAGCGGGATAAACGGCAAGATTATAACCAACATAAGTAATCCCCGTCCATATCAGAAGTAACACACTTGCTGGTTCGGGCGTAAAACTTGTGTTCCATCGTGCAAAGACTTCAAAAATTTGATCGGATCTACTAGCGAAAACAGAAATGCCAAATAGGGTATAAGCACCAAAAAGTGCAATCGTTCCTACTGTTTTCATTCGGGCGATGAAATTTTCTCCCATGTAGTTAAGAAAACCCACCAATAATATAATGAGTACAATGCCCACCCAAACATTGAATCCTAACGTGTTATTCAATATTTCTCCCGCAGCGGAGGCCATCACCGCAATTATTAGTATACCAAGAATCAGATACGATATTTCATAGGCGACCCACCCTTTGCCTATTAGCTTTTTTAATAATGACTTGTAATCATACACCTCCCATTGCCTGCACGCTTCAAAGGTGAGTGTTGCCAATAATGAAAAGCCTACAAAAATGGCAAGTCCGCTAATCCATCCATTCGCACCAAACTGTCCTCCGTACTCCACTATTTCTCTTCCGGTAGCAAAGCCTCCTCCAATTAATACAGACTGAAGAATAATACCAGGAAGGATAATTTTAGCAAAGCGGGATTTTGACTGAGTAAGAATGGCCATACTGTATCGATTAAGAGGATAAGATACAAGTTTGAGCTGGATTCAGAAACTCTGATACCACACAGTGGTTGAGTGGTAACTAGAAAAACGAACTAAGAATAAAGGCTAGGGTTCCTGCCGCAATTAGTATCCACAGACCAAGACCTAGTAACAGTGGCTTCGGGCCTACTTTTTTTATGGAAGAAAAATTGAGCCCAGCCCCAATAAGAAAAAGCGTTATCGTCATTCCTTTTTTAGAAAGAGGGACAATCCATTTTCCTATGTGCTGAATTTCGGGTACGAAGGTGCTTGCGATCATTGCGATCACGAAAAGCAGAATGAAATAAGGAAATTTTATACTCTTGTTTCTGTTGAACATTATGGCCGTGACAAACGCAATCGGCACAATCCACAACGCACGACTC
>JAGQYK010000006.1:51614-97996 GCA_020436125.1 Cyclobacteriaceae bacterium
AGTTTTACGGTGGTAGCAATTTGTAGCGCTTCACTTCCGTACGTATGAGCTGCACCTACTACGGAGCTCGTGTCGTGGATGGCAATGGCTGCCCATATTCCAAATTGATGTTGATCCAGATTGATCCAATGACCTATTATTGGAAAAATAAACAGAGCTACCGCATTTAATATGAATATTGTTCCCAAAGAGATTGACATCTCCTCTTCTTTGGCATCGATAATGGGTGAAATGGCAGCGATAGCGCTTCCCCCACAAATGGCAGTGCCCAACGATATAAGGATGGTGACATTCTTTTTCAGGCCCAGCCATTTGCCAGCGGCTAGCCCTGTTCCTATAGTTACGCCAATGCTGACTACGGTAAGCCATAATCCGTCCCTACCTACTTCTGCAGCATCAAATAAGTTGATACCAAAACCCAAACCAACAATTGATAATTGTAATAGAATGGTAACAGCTCTCCGGTTGTAAGCTGCAAAAGGATGACCGAGCACTAGTGAAAACAGAATGCCTGATAGTAATGCTACTGGAGGGTTGAAAAGAGGAGAAAAACAAAGGGCGATAAAAATGAAGAAAACAACAGCTGCTGCTATTCTCTTAGTCGGATAGGGTGAACTGATGAGCTACAGTATTTTCGATAGCAAATATTGTATTGTTATTATGGTTAACCAAACAACAATTGGCTATCCTTCATTACTTGAAGTTATGGCTTATTTTTTCATAAGCCTCTCTAATTCCTCTGGTGTTCTTGGTAATGCTTTGGTGAGTACCTCCACGCCATTTGAAGTTACCAGTACTTCATCTTCCGTAAAGACCGAAATATTTTTGTCGTGGTTGTAATACCAAGGCTCTACGGTAAACACCATTCCGGGTGCAAGTTTGGCCTGTGGGTCATTGGGGTCACCAGAGCTTAGTCCTAAATGATGTCCAAAGAAAAGACCCACCTGCATGTACTTCTTTTCACTTTCGGGGATAGCCGTATCAGCTACTTTTTTTAGATCTGCAAAAGTTACACCCGGCTTTATCGCTGCAATGATGGCATCAGAAACGGATGTTTCCATGATCAGTATTTTTCTTTGCTCTTCAGTAAACTTTCCTGATACTGGGAAAGTACGACCCATATCACTTACATAGTTTTTGTATTCGCATCCCACATCAAAAATAACAAGCTCACCAGCCTTCATTTTTCTGTTTCTTCTTTCGTAATGTGCCGCCAGTATGCGCCAAGGCCAAAGCGAGTTGGGGCCAGATTTAATAATGGAGGCGAAGGGTATTCTTGGTGAGCCTAGCCTTTTGAATTCAGCTTCCATTTCGGCTTCAAGGGTTCGCTCATCAATGCCTGGCGCAATATGCTTTACTGCAACTTTTATTCCTTGTACTGTAATGTCAGCGGCTTCTCTTAAAGCGGCAATCTCAAGCGGAGATTTAATCATTCTTAAATTCCCTACTGCCTTGTAAGCACTTTCAATTTGTATTGTTGGGAAAGTTTGTTGCAAATGATACACTAATAATTGCTCGGTGCTCAATGAAGAGATGTAAGACGTATTGACTTCAACTAATTCCCCTGACATGTGTCCACCATAATTAACTTTAAAACTTTTATTTGCATTTACATTCTTTTTAATGAATTCATCCAGCTCTTCAAATGGTCTTATGTCTGAAATTCCACTTTTGTTTTTTAATTCAACATCATCTCCAAGTGGGCGACCTGGAAAATCATTTCTTCTCGAAGGTGCTTCAAATCGGAAGTCGTTGAGAGGGGCAAATAGAATATTTTTCTTATTGTAAGCATCAATTACCAATATGGAGTTGGGGAACTCAAGCCCCGTGAAATAATTAAAATCATCGAGTTGACGGAAGGTCTCGCCATCTGATAGCCCATCTCTTGAAGGACATAAAAAAATGCTGCCTTCTGATGAATTTAATTCAGTAATCATCTTATCTCGTCTTTGTGCATACTCTTCCTTAGGGAATGGCAGGTTTGCCCATTCAAAGTATTTCTGCTCTTCTGTTTGCTGAGCAGTACTTATAAAGGGAGTGATCATGCCAAAACAAAAAACGACTGCCAGTTGGATTTTATTCAAAATGCTCATTGTAGGTAGTGTTGATGCAATTTTTGAAAACAAGATAGATGATTTGTATCCACAGATAAAATTATGGTGTCTTGATTTGATAATAATGCTTACATTAGGAATAACCAAAAAACTAAACCCATGAAGATTTTCTACACTGCGCTCTTCTATGCTGCTCTCACGGTGGGCTACGCGCAAGCCCCAAAGATGTCATCAAAAAAGATAAATGCTATCAAGACTGAAGCAGCAACAAAAATTGACGACCGTGCTAAGATGGCACAAGTAATGGTCGATAAGGTTTTTAGCTTTTCTGAACTTGGATTTCAGGAATTTGAGACCGCAAAATACATTACGGGTATTTTGAAAGAGAATGGATTTACCATTGAAATGGGAATAGCAGGAATCCCTTCTGCCTGGATGGCGAAGTGGGGCAACGGTAAGCCAGTGATTGCATTGGGAAGTGATGTAGATTGTATCCCTAAGGCATCGCAAAAACCAGGAGTGGCTTATCATGATCCGATAATTGAAGGAGCTCCAGGACATGGGGAGGGTCATAATTCTGGAGTGCCGTTGAATGTATTAGCGGCTATCACCGTAAAAGAAATTATGGAGCGGGATAAAATTCCTGGAACATTAGTGTTGTGGCCGGGTATTGCTGAGGAGCAATTGGGAACCAAAGCCTATTACACGCGCGATGGTTATTTTGATAATGTAGATGTGTGCTTGTTTACTCATGTGAGCTCAAATTTGGGAGTATCGTGGGGAGAAGCATCCGGAACTGGATTGATATCTGTTGAGTATACTTTTAATGGAGAATCGGCTCACTCCGCTGGCGCTCCTTGGAGAGGTCGTAGTGCTGCTGATGCAGTTGAACTGATGAGTGCGGGATGGCAATACCAACGCGAGCATCTTGATCCATTACAACGGTCACATCATATTATTTCCAATGGAGGCGATCAGCCCAACGTTGTTCCTTCTAAAGCATCGATATGGTTTTACTTCCGTCAGATTACCTACCCTGAAATAATGGCGTTATATGAGAAAGGGAATAAGATGGCAGAAGGTGCCGCAATGATGACCAACACTACGGTAGAAAAAAGAATTTTGGGTTCTGCATGGCCACGCCATTATAATAAGACGGTGGCTACCACGATGTATGAAAATATTAAAGCGGTGGGGCTACCCACCTGGAGCAAAGAAGATCAGATGTTGGCCAAGGCGGTACAGCGGGAGGTAAACTCCAAAAGAGATACGACAGGTATGCCATCTAAAATAAGCGATCTGGAGGGGCCAATTACAACGCCAAGAAGTGGTGGATCTGATGATATTGGTGATATCTCATGGAAGGTGCCTACTATTACATTGGGTTATCCGTCCAACATTCCTGGGCTGCAGGGCCATCATTGGTCTAATGCAATAGCAATGGCCACGCCTATTGCCCACAAGGGTGTGGTAGCGGGAGCAAAAGTACAAGCCATGACTATTCTTGATTTGGTAACTAAACCTGAGCTTGTTGAAAGTGCCTGGAAATACTTTAAAGATGAACAGTCCAGTAAACTGAAGTATCAGCCAATGATCAGTAGAGAAGATAAACCGGCTATTCATCTAAATGAAAAGATCATGAAGGAATTCAAGCCAGAGCTCCAGAAGTTTTATTATGATGAAACAAAGTACGGAAGTTATATGGAGCAGTTAGGAATTACGTACCCTACCCTTAAAAAATAAACGATCATTTTTTATGAGAAGCCTGATTCAATACAATTGAGTCGGGCTTTTTTTAATCATTCATCATAAAAATCACTTAGGGAACTGAAGTATACTTCATTCCATCCATCTACAATATCCTCAAAGGCTTCATCTGGTATGTTGGTGTGCCGTAACTCCACTGATGTTCCTTTCTCGTGTTTGTGTAGGATAATAGTGACAATAGAGTCCTCCTTTTGATCTCCAAAGTACCATTGCTGTACAATCTTTTTACCGTCTACGAATTCCAGGTTTCTCCCTGTAATACTCCCTTCCCATAATGAAAACTCAGACCCGACCTCAGTAGACATTTCCGCTTCTTCGCCCGACCATAAGTGAATAGTGGTAGGGTTAGTCAGAGCCAAGAAAATATCCTCAGGAGGGGCTGTAATGATATAGTATTTTTTAAAGTCTTTCATAGGGCCTAAAACTTATGGTAGTCATGGTTAATGCTGCAAATTAAAGTCTTATTCGGCATTACAATTGCTTAATCTGGGATCGCACTAATTTTATTAACTTTGAAATAATAAAATCCTTTTTATGATTCGTATTAAGCATCTTTTAGTAATTGGAGTGGCCTTTACGTTAGGAATGGCCCCTGCCTCTGGTCAAATCCTGAATAAAATCAAGCAGAAGGCTGAAAAAAAGGCCGAACAGGCACTTGAAAAAAAGCTTGGCTTGGGAGATGACAAAAACACCAATGGTTCTAATACCCCAGGACAATCCGGTTCATCTGGGAACAACCGGAATAGCCCGAATAATACTACGGGTGGGGGCCTGATCACCACCCCCCCTGATGTGCAGCAGAATATTGCTGACGCACAGAGTGCTTACAAATCCGGAAGTTATGGTGATGCAAGGTATGCGGTTCAGCAAGCCATGCTGGGTGTAGAGATGGAAATTGGTAATAAGATATTGAACTCACTGCCAGAGTCAATAAGCGGATTGTCAAAAGATGCTTCTGCCGATCAGGTAACTAGTACAGGATTTGGGTGGGTAGGCCTTACCATTAAGCGAGAGTATAACAATAATGACAAAGAGTTCAGGGTAATGGTGGCCAACAACTCCATGATGATGGCAGCTGTTAATATGTACTTATCCAATGGGGGATATTCACAAAGTACCGGGGGCGAACAAAACTGGAAGCAAACTAAATTGAAAGGGCACCGCGCCATTATAGAGTATAATGAAGGAAGTGGTTATAAGCTAAGTGTGCCATTAGGGCAATCTTCTTTGATTGTGTTTGAAGGTGTAAATTTTGCCACCGAGCCTGACATGATGAAGGCGGCTGAAACGGTGGATGTAGATGGGATTAAAGCGACTCTGGGAGAACAATAACATTTAAATGATTCTAACGATGAAAAATATATCAACCATTATACTTCTTTTAACTTGTTCGATGGCCGCCTTGGCGCAGGACTTCGATAAAAATATTGCCTCTGCAAAATCAGCCTATGGATCAGGTGATTTAGAGAATACGCGCTTTGCCCTTGAGCAGGCACTTCACGAGTTGGATATAACTATTGGAAAAGAAATTTTGAAACAATTACCCACTAAGTTGGGTGCTTCCAATTACAATGAAAAAGATGACAATGTAACAGGTGGTTCTGGTATGGCTGCTGGCTTGTTTGTTCATCGTTCTTATGGTGAGCAAGGTACTGGCAGCATTGATGTAATTAACAATTCACCTATGATCAACTCTATTAACGCAATACTAGCTATTCCTTTTATTGGAAATTCAGGAGACGGATCGCAGAAGGTGGTGAAGATACAGGGATATAAAGCAGTGCTAAATAGAAACGAGAATGAGACTACCGGTAAGACAGGGTATACACTTCAGATACCAATGAATAATACTTTGTTCACTATAGAGATGGACGACACCAATGAGAACGAGATTCAATCATTGGCTAATGCCATACCATTAAATAAGATTGCTCAGATGGCGCAGTAAAAAATAGGAGGATTTTAAAAAAGGGGATTGTGAAAACAATCCCTTTTTTTATTTCTAGGATTTTTATAGATTTCCTGAAGAATCCAATTATAATATCCAAAATGAAACATGCAAATTGAGCGATTATGAATAGATATTTCTTGTTGTCACTATTGGCGTTGGCGATTCAAAGCTGCGTGCCCCCCATATTATCAGTAGTAGATTATGAGTCATTAAAGGAACCATATTCAAATCCATTAATAGTAATTCCGTTTGAAAATGGAATTACTAAAAATTTTGTAACCGTTCTAAGTAAAAGAATAGAGGAGAAATTCGCAGCGGATTCTACACAGGTTGAGATTATTACTTTTGAAAAAAAGAACAATGAACTTTCCCTTAATACAAATACTGATATTGTAAAAAGAGTAAATAAAAGAGTAAGTGAAGATGGAAAGGATATTGTTCTTCTATTTCAACCTACGAAAATGATCTATCAAAATGGTATGCTTCAAACCGCAAAATATATTATATCGGGAACAGACACTAAGACTAATAAAGAAATTTGGAAAGCTGAATTTACATCTCAAAGTGCATACGGACCTTCCCTATTTGCAGAAAAGGCTGCAAAAAGTTTTTATGATAAATTGAAGATTGATAAGATTTTGTAATGCCACTTGAGTTAGAACGCTTTACAAAAAAATCCAGGATTGGAATACCAACCCCGGATTTGCATATTTTGAGATTTCCGATTCTAAATCTTCTCTTCCAACTCCTCTATCTTAGACTTCGCTTCTTCCTTTCCGTAGAACGAGGCCATGCGATAAAGCTCCAATGCTTCTTTTCTGGTTTCTTTCTTTTTACGAGGCGCAAAGTGAGTGCGGTCAGCTACCATTTCCATGGTTTCGGCACGCAGGAAGTAAGCTTCGGCTTCATCAATTTTAGATTGTTCCAGCATTTGATTGATGTTCAATTCAAGGTTGGTAATTTCATCCTGTGAAGAACTTAATTGCTGAAGCTTATCAGCCAATTCTGCCTTCTGTAAATCTACCGTGTGCACCAGGTTTTCATTTTCATTTCTATAACGATCAACCTGAGCCTGAAGCGTAGCCAATTCCTCGTGGGTTGACTTCAGCTCAGCTTTCAATTTCTTCAGCGCAGAGGCATATGAGTTGGCGGCAGACCTGGAAGACTTAACCGATTCTTCCAATTCATCAATTTTGGCCTGTGTTCTTTTCACGTGACCATTAAGTTCTTCCATTCTTCTGGCATACTCATCATAGGAAGTGCCTTCCAGCATGCTGGTCCGCAGCACATTGCGACTCATGTCTATAGAGTCCATCAATACTCCTACCTGTTCCAAAGTACTGGCCATTTCCTGGTTGTTCGATAGCTCAATTTTTAAGGAATCCAGTTCACTTCTTAATTTTTCCTTTTCTCCTGGATTAAAATCACAGGCGCCCAAAACTCCAGCCATAGACAAAACGATAATTGCTTTCTTAATCATAATTGTAAGGTTTTAGATTTTCCCTGAAGACCATTACAATTCTTTCACCAATGGAGAGCAAATTCTAAGAAAACCTCAAAACAATCGAAAACGGACTGGATCTAAATGTGAATAGGGTTTAGGGGGTGTTTAGAGCATATGCTTTTATGGATTAAATTACACACAAATAGACGTGCTATGAGAAAAATTTTCCCCATCCTGTTATTGATCTCTTTTGGCTTGCAGGCTCAACATCCTCAAAATATTGTTCGTGAAGAAGCGATGATTCCCATGCGGGACGGAGTAAAACTAGGGGCTATTGTATACCGCCCTGACCGCCCTGGAAAATTTCCAGCTATCGTTTATCGCACACCCTATGGTATAGACGACTATGATGGTTATGCGCAGTTTCCGCTCAAGGCAGCCAAGCAAGGGTATATCGTTTTTTTAGTGGATGTAAGAGGGAGGTACAGAAGTGAAGGAGAATTTGTGGCCTACAAAAATGAGAAACACGATGGTTATGATGTGATTGAATGGGTGGGAACATCAACGTATTGTAATGGAAAAGTAGGGACTTATGGGGGGTCTTATCCAGGCATTGTGCAGTGGTTGGCGATGTCACAAATGCCTCCACACCTTGCCGCTGCAGCTCCCGAGATGACACCGATTAGCAGTCATCACTTCTTTTATTATGGGGGAGCATTTTCTATGCCATGGCTCGATTGGTTTATGCCATTGATTATTGCTGATAAGCGCAAGAAAGCTAATGATACATCGGGGACGTGGGATGATACAAAAGCCTATGACGATTGGGTAAATAGTGATAGAAGAAAGTGGTATTCTTATAGACCTTTGATAGAGCTGCCTATCCTAAAAAAACATGCGCCTGAATATTATGATTGGCTCCGTCACCCCGATCAAACCGCATGGTGGGACTTTGTAAACGTAGAAGATGATTTTAAAAAATTTACAATTCCCGTTTTTCTTTTAAGTGGATGGTATGATGCGGGTTATGGACCGGAGGGTGCATCGAGGGCTTTTCGTAAAATGCAAGAGGAGGCTGCCAGTGAGGGCGCAAAGAAAAATTCCAAACTCATTTTGGGTCCATGGAATCATACCTCTTTGCATACTCGTAAAACTCATTTTGGGGAAATGGAATTTTATGAATCTGCCGGATTGGATTATGATATTGAATTACTCCATTGGTTCGATGAACATCTCAAGGGTATTCCAAACCAAAGCCAATTGCCTCCTGTAAGTATTTTCTTAATGGGTGAGAATAAATGGTTAGCAGAAAATGAATGGCCTTTGAGTAGGGCAGTTACGACAGATTTTTATTTGCACAGTGCAGGGAATGCCACCATTGACAAAACCGATGGTAAGTTGAGTAACCAATTGCCGGGGCAAGAACAAAGTGATAGTTACGTATTTGATCCTTCCAATCCTTTGTGGGATATCTCTTTTGAAAAATCGTACCCGTATGATCAAAAGGAAAATGAAACCAGAAAAGATGTGCTGACATATACCTCGTCACCATTGGCAGAAGATATGAAAGTAGTAGGGGAGGTTGTCGCTGAGCTTTTTGTAAGCTCTTCTGCCAAGGACACAGACTTTGCCATCACACTTACAGATGTTTATTCCGATGGTAAGTCAATTAATCTCTCAGGAATGGATGCCGGCTATTTGAGAATGCGATACAGAAATGGGTTTGAAAAGCAAGAACTGATAACGCCTGGGGAGGTTTATAAAATAAAAATAGGGCAACTGCATACGGCTAATCTTTTCAAAAAAGGTCATCGGATCAGAGTTCAAATTACGAGCAGTAAGGCACCACACTATGATCCCAACCCAAACACCGGAACTGAAATTGCCACAGAGAAAAATTTGGTGCCTGCTACAAATACAATTCATCATTCGAAAAAATATCCTTCTAAAATTATTTTACCGATCATCCCAAAGTAAAGTATGAAATCATTTCTAATCTTTTGGTTGTTTGTAACAGTTGTTGCAGCATCTGCACAACATCCTCAGAATATAATAAGAGAAGAAATACGTATTCCAATGCGCGATGGAATTCACTTAGGTGCAATTTTATATAGACCCGCGGAGCAAGGAAAATATCCGGCAATAGTACTGCGCACTCCTTATGATGCAGCAAAGGACGATGCTAATATGGAGTTACCAAGGAAGGCTGCAAAACAGGGGTACTTGGTGTTGTTTGTTGACGTGCGCGGAAGATACACGAGTGAAGGTGAATTTTCAGCTTATAAAAATGAGAAGCAAGATGGATATGATGTGATTGAGTGGATTGCACAATCCACTCATTGTAATGGGAAGGTAGGGACTTATGGAATTTCATACAGGGGCTATGCGCAATGGTTAGCAATGTCGCAAAACCCTCCACATTTAGTGGCTGCTGCTCCTGAAAATACACCCATAACGACTCATGATTTTTTTTATAGTGGAGGTGCATTTTCAACCGCCTGGCTTGATTGGTTTATGCCATCTATTTTTGCTGATAAACGAAGGCGTGCCAAAGATCCCTCCGGCCCCTGGGATAGTGCTACCGCACGAGAAGAGTGGAATAATTCGGATAAAAGAAAATGGTATACATACCGTCCGTTGATTGACCTGCCAATATTAAAAAAATATGGGCCAGAGTATTTTGAGTGGATGCAACATCCTGAAAAGACTTCATGGTGGGACTTTGCCAACGTTGAAAATGATTTTGGAAAGATGCATGCACCAGCATTTCTCATTAGTGGCTGGTACGATGCAGCATATGGCCCTGAAGGTGCAACGAAAGGGTTTAATAAAATGAGATCAGAAGCAGCGACAGAAGTAGCTAGAAATAAAACAAGATTAATTTTGGGGCCTTGGAACCACACATGGCTAACTACTAAAAAAACCAATTTTGGAGTTATGGAATTCGGCCCTTCGGCTGGATTTGATTACGATACTGAACTACTCCTTTGGTTTGATGAGCTGTTAAAGGATATTCCAAATAAAAGTCAATTGCCACCCGTAAGTATTTTTGTGATGGGAGAAAATGTTTGGCGCGCTGAAAATGAATGGCCTTTAAGTCGAGCCATTGCCACCGATTTCTATTTGAGTAGCACAGGAAAGGTAGCAATGAGCAAAGAAGATGGAAAACTAAGCGCTACAGTGCCAGTGAAAGGAGCGAGCGACAATTATGTTTTTAATCCGCAATATCCGTATTGGGATAATTCGTATTTGAATTCTTACCCCTATGACCAGCAGGAGAATGAAAGCAGAAAGGATGTGTTGGTGTACACAACTGCTCCACTTGATAAAGACGTTGAGGTAACGGGTGAGATTATAGCTGAACTTTTTGTGAGTTCATCAGCTAAGGATACTGATTTTGCCTTCACTATTACGGAAGTGTACCCCGATGGAAAATCGATTAATGTATCTGGCTTAGACGCAGGATATTTACGAATGCGGTATCGCAATGGGTCTGAAAAACAGGAATTGATTGAGCCTAACAAAGTGTATAAAATAAGGATCGGACAAGTGTACACCTCTAATCTTTTTAAGAAGGGTCATCGGATCAGAGTTCAGATTACCAGCAGTAAGGCACCGCACTATGATCCTAACCCAAACACCGGAACTGAAATTGCCACAGAGAAAAATTTAGTGCCTGCTACAAATACAATTCATCATTCGAAAAAGTATCCTTCTAAAATTATTTTACCGATTATCCCAAAGTAGCGTTGAAAAACACATACACACATCGATTTCAAAACAAAAATGATAAAATGCCGTTAACGGCTAAATCACTCTGGTGACATAAACTTAAAATCAAAAGTTGTATCTTTGCGATCCATGAAATTGAAAATCCATAAAGTTTTAACAGTTGGGACATTTATTTATGCCTTTATGCTGTTTTTTGGCTTTTATTTTATGGCTAAACAAACTTCTCACGCTGAAGTATCTCAGGAGGAGATCGTGATGCTTCTTTCATGTGATGGAAATACGGATGATTCGGACAGCTCCAATAAAAAATCGAGAGGTCTTAACTCAAGGTTGCTTATTGAGGATGATGATGACAGTGCGAAAGATTTATTGACTGAAATGATTTTCAGTCCAGAGGAGTATACCATCTCTCCAATATTTCATATTGAAACGTATGCTCCATATCAAAGGGAGATAACTACCCCACCGCCCAAGGGGTAAGACTTCTGGATGGTTTACCATCCTCAATTCATTTTCACACTTACATTTTAGGATACGAGAAGTATCCGGACTTATTCAGATGCGCTATCTGCAGCTCTAATAACTGGCTGGAGCTAGGTGTATCAAAAATTTTTATTTTATGAAGTTAATTGATACAAGAACTATAAAGGGCGATTTATTTGGTGGTGTTACCGCTGGAATAGTTGCACTACCATTAGCCATGGCATTTGGTGTTCAATCTGGTTTGGGAGCCGAGGCTGGCCTGTATGGTGCTATTGCCATAGGAATTGTAGCCGCCATTTTTGGAGGAACGAAAACCCAGATCAGTGGACCAACCGGACCAATGACTGTGGTATCTACTTTGATTGCTGCTACAGCCATGGCTCAAGCTCCTAATTTTGAGGTGGGTTTAGCCATGGTGCTACTTACTTTTTTTGCCGCAGGGGTAATACAAATTGTATTTGGACTTACCCAGATCGGTAAGCTGGTACAATTCATCCCTTATCCTGTTGTATCTGGATTTATGAGTGGCATTGGATTGATTATCATTTTTCTACAACTCTACCCTCTTGTTGGGCATTCATCGCCAAATAAGATTGTAGATGTATTTGTCAATATAATGACTCCACTTCAAAATATGAATTGGCCGGCATTTATGTTGGGAGCACTGACAATTGCAATTATTTACCTTTTTCCGCGCATCACTAAAGTAGTGCCAAGTACACTGGTCGCTTTAATCGTTGTTTCACTAATTCCGCAGTTTGTTGCCATGGACATCCCAAAAATTGGAGATATACCAGAGGGCTTACCTCATCTCAATTTTGCAATCTTCAGCGGGCTCAACCTTTCAATGTTAGGAATGATATTGGTTCCTGCTATTACGTTAGCAGCGTTAGGCTCAATTGACTCACTACTTACTTCGGTTGTTGCCGATAACATTACAAAGACAAAGCACAATAGTAACAGAGAATTGATAGGACAGGGCCTTGGTAATATGGTGGCTGCTTTGGTTGGTGGTATACCTGGCGCAGGAGCAACAATGAGAACGGTAGTGAATGTGAGATCAGGAGGTAGGACGAGAATTTCTGGAGTGGTGCACGGATTATTTTTGTTGATTGTTCTCCTCGGCTTAGGAAGATATGCAGCTCAGATTCCTTTGTCAGTTTTGGCAGGTATTCTAATAACAGTGGGTATTGGCATTATCGACTACAAGGGATTAGGCGATCTATTGAAAGTACCCAAAGCGGATGCGGCTGTTAAAATAGTGGTTGTAGCCATGACTGTATTTGTTGATCTATTGTGGGCAGTTGGAGTTGGATTGATTTTATCTGCTTTATTCTTTGTAAAGCGTTCGGCTGAACAAGGACATGAGGCCAGTACCATTGATCCTGCTAACGACCATCCTGACAGTGATGATGAATTGAAAGGAGTAAACGAAAGTCATCACGCGGGTCAGGTCTTTATTCAGGAGTTTCATGGTCCGCTTTTCTTTGGGTTTTCCTCAAAATTCCAGGAGCAGTTTAGTAAAAATCCTAACATGAGGGCCGTTGTATTCCGATTCAAACATCTGTCGTTTGCCGATCAATCAGGAATGTATGCTTTGATGGATGTTATCCGTGAATTAAATAATAAAAATACCTGGGTACTATTCTGTGGACTTCGCCAGAATGTAAAAGAACAATTCAAAAAATTGGGAATAATTCCAGAGCTTGTGCCTGAGTCGCACTGTTTTGAAGATTTTGAAAAGGCAACCGCATGGTTATCTAAAAACATTAGCAGAAAGGATTCAAAAGAAATGAAAGAACTATTAGCAAACGAACAAACGAACTAACCAATATGGAACTGTATAATAAATTATTACAAAAGAATAAGGAGTGGGTAGAGGCAATGATCTCAAATGACCCAGAATATTTCAGTAAGCTAGCTGGGGGTCAAAAACCACCCGTGTTATGGATTGGATGTGCTGATAGTAGGGTGCCTGCTAATGAAATTATTGGTGCGCCTCCCGGTGAGGTATTTGTTCATCGCAATATTGCTAACATGGTGGTGCATACTGATATGAACATGCTGAGTGTTCTGGATTATGCAGTGAATGTATTAAAGGTTCAGCACGTAATTGTGTGTGGACATTACGGGTGCGGAGGAGTAAGAGCAGCGATGAGCAATCAACAGTTTGGTTTAATTGATAACTGGATCAGACACATTAAGGACGTGTATCGATTTCATCAGGATGAATTGGAGGGTATACAGGATATGGGCGAGCGAGAAAATAGATTTATCGAACTTAACGTCATTGAGCAGGTTTATGACCTAGCCAAAACCTCCATTATTCAAAATTCATGGAGTAAATCTAAAAGTCCATTTATTCATGGTTGGGTTTATGACATTAGGAATGGATTGATCAATGATCTAAAAGTGTCGGTAAATGAAAATAGCGACCTTCCTAAGGTGTATCAATTTGAAAATGTTGAAGCGCTGAAGTAAGTTTTTCTTTTTTGATTCAATCCGGTGGTAAGAGATTGGGGTTTTTACCCTTCTTTGCCCACCGGATTTTTATTTTCTAGCCTTCGGAAACAAACCGGTCAGCTGTAGGGGTATTATCTTTTTGAGTTGTCTTAAACCTAAATGCTCCAAAAACGTAAATTGCGCTAGAAAACTAATTTTTTTCAGTGGAAATAGCGGAAATCGACCGTTTTAGAGCACTTAAAGAAGGGGACGAAACCGCTTTTGAAATGATATTTAAGTCGCACTACCAGCCACTGTGCAACTATGCCTATACTTTTTTGTTGGATCGTGATGAGGCTGAAGAGGTAGTTCAGGCCACTTTTCTCACGGTATGGGAAAAGAAAGAAGGGATTACCATTGAAACTTCATTGAAATCCTATCTCTACCGGGCTGTTCGCAATAGCTGTCTTAATGCCATTAAGCATGCAAAAGTGAAGAAAAGGCATGCAGAGGAATCTGTTTTCATTTCTGATACAAGTCATGAGTCGGTTTCACAGTCGGTAATTTCCTCAGAGTTGGATCAAAAAATAGGGGATGCCCTTATGGCGCTTCCAGAGCAATGCAGGCTGGTGTTCAAAATGAGTCGCTTTGAGGAATTGAAGTATGCGGAAATTGCTGAACAACTGAATATTTCCATCAAAACAGTTGAAAATCAAATTGGAAAGGCTTTAAAAATAATGAGAGAAGAGCTAAAAGAGTATTTGCCTATACTCATTATTCTAATGAATGGTTTTGTGAATTGAATTAATTGAAAGAAGAATATAACCATATTGACGATTTAATAGGAAAGTACCTATCAGGTGAGGCTTCCGAGCAGGAGCGTGCTCAGGTTGAAGAGTGGGCGGCTATAAGTGAGGCAAATAAAAATCAATTCAATCAATTCAAATTAATTTTTGAACGAGCAAGGTTAGTTAAGGACACACAGGTATTTGATACGGATAAGGCTTGGCTTCGTGTGAAGTCCAGGATGGCTCAACCTAAAGCGAAATCAATTCAGTTTCCTCAGTACTGGAATGTACTACGAATTGCAGCGGTTCTTATCGTGACGGCTGGTGTGAGTTACTTTGCGTATCAATGGATGAATGTCCCTGATCAGGTTATTGCAATTGTTGCCCAAAAAGAAATTGTAAGAGATACCTTACCTGATGGAAGTTTGGCGGTACTCAATAAGAGCAGTTCTCTTAAGTATGCTTACAACACAAGGAGTAATCAACGCAAAGTGCAATTAGAAGGTGAGGCGTTTTTTGACGTCAAACATCAGGAGGACAAGCCTTTTATCATTGAAACTGATGAAGTCATCATTGAAGATATAGGAACCACTTTTAACGTAAGTGCCTTTCCTGATAGCCCTACGATAGAAGTTTATGTAGAGACAGGAGAGGTAGCCTTTTATACTTTAAAAGACACGGGGCTAAATCTGGTGGCTGGCGAAACTGGCGTGTATCATAAGGCGAATAAATCTTTCGCTAGACTATTAAAGATTGATACGAATCGACTGGCGTACAAGACCGGTATTTTTAGTTTTAGGAATGCAGATTTGGAGACCATTGTAAATGATTTGAATTCAGTTTATGAAGCTCAAATAAGACTGTCAAATGATGTCATCAAAAGTTGCCGGTTGAATGTGGCCTTTAAAAACGAAAGATTGGAAGACATAGTAGATATTATTGCAGAGACCCTGGGATTGACGATAACCAGAGAAGGCGAAGACTATGTACTAAGCGGAAATGGTTGTGGAAACTAACTGAATATGAAGAAACCTCTACTTCTAGTTTTTTACGTTCTCTTAATGTTCTCTGTAGGATGGAGTCAAAATATTCCTCCCTTGGAAAGGAAAGTTTCTGTTTCTTTTCAAGGGATACAAATAGAATCGGCTCTTAGCCGACTTTCTCAAGCTGGAGGTTTTACCTTTTCGTATAGCCCTTCTATTCTTAATTCTAATCAATTAGTGAGCCGTGAGTACACAGAAAAATCTGTGAGAGAGATACTCAATGGTTTTTTTGGAGAATCAATTTTGGTTAAAGGAAAGGGTAACTATATAATTCTGAACAAGGCTCCAACTCCTACCAAAAAAGAAATTGTAAATAATACGATTACCATATCAGGTTACATAACTAACGGAAACACGGGAGAAAAAATTAGCGAAGTAAGTGTTTACAACAAAAAATCTTTAACGGCTGCAATTACCGATCAGTTTGGATTTTTTAAAATTACTCTGGATAATCCAGATCAGGAAGCAGAGTTACATTTCAGTAAGCGATCGTTTTTAGATACTCTGATTGTGCTGGGATCAGATGTGCCATTCATCAACATGGTGATGTTTCCTGAAACTCCGCTTATCGCGATAGTAGAACCGATAAAAGACACTGTTGAAGTAATAACTGGACCGATAGCTGTTCGTCCGCCTGTGGTACGTCCGGAACCTACATCTTCTAATAAAAGAACGTTCCGTGAATTTCTACAAGAAGAAATTTTTTCAAAGAATATATTCTCTAAAAAGCGGGGTGATGTGAACGTTACAAATATTAAAGATCCCATCTATCGCGATTTTCAAGTGTCATTTGTTCCATTTGTTGGCACCAATCACAAACTAAGTGGTAACGTAATAAACGGATATTCACTGAACATATTGGGAGGATATTCAATGGGAACAACCAAAGCGGAGTTTGGTGGGCTATTTAATATTGATAGAGGAGATGTGTCGTATGCTCAGTTTGCAGGTTTATTTAATACGGTGGGAGGAAAAACGTATGGAGGACAATTTGCTGGCCTCGGAAATTTGACCAGGAAAAGAGTTGAAGGTGGCCAGTTTGCAGGTTTATTCAATGCGAATCTCGACTCGGTCAATGCGGGACAGTTTGCTGGGTTGTTCAATGTGAATGGGCGGGCATCAGAAGGAGCACAGGTAGCAGGTCTTTTTAATGTTCAGCCCAGCTATTATAAAGGAGCGCAAGTGGCAGGTTTATTTAATGTAGCCACGCATCAAATGTATGGTACCCAAGTGGCAGGTCTCGTCAACTACGCACACAATATTCATGGTGGACAAATCGGACTTATCAATTACGCGGACAGCATTAGGGGAGTGCCACTAGGACTGATGAGTATAGTAAGTAAAGGTTATCATAAAATTGAATTCTCTGCAGATGAACTGTTTTATATCAATGCAGCTTTTCGTACAGGAGTAAGACAGTTTTACAACATACTGCAAGCTGGAATGAAGCCGGAAAGTTTTGATGGGTCAACTAATCCTGGTTCTCTAAATCCTGATCAAGAAAATATTTGGACATTTGGATATGGGGTTGGAACAGCACCTAGACTCACAAAATGGTTGTACTTAAATGTTGATCTTACCGCTAACCACGTGAACAAAGGCAGCTTTACAAATTCAATTAGCCTTCTTAATAAAATGTATCTTGGATTTGATTTTCAGGTGGCCAAGAAGTTTTCAATAACGGCAGGAGCTACATTGAATGGATATCTATCCGACCCATCTTATGGTGATAACCCCACTTTGTTTACAGATTTTACACCTACAATTATTAAAAGCCACAGTTTTACTAATGGCAATGAATTGAAAATGTGGTGGGGTGGTAAAGTTGGAATCCGATTTTTATAATCAACTAATTGTCCTCCTTGATTACGGAGGCCGGATTTCGGGTTGCCACATGCAGAATTTTTGATGCAATCGTTAGCAGTGAAATAAAGACGATTGCTAAAAGCGAAATCAGGAACACATCAACTGTTATTGAGGTGTGTTTAATGTAGCCCGAAAGCCATTCATTCATAAGGTAAAGTGAAATAGGGATGGCAAATCCAAAACTGATGAGAATCAGCAGAAGGTATCTTTGAAAAAACATTGTGGTTATTCTGATCACAGAAGCACCCAATACCTTTCTGATACCTATTTCCTTTTTCTTTCTTTCAAGCGTAAATGAAGACAGTCCATATAAACCCATACAAGCGACAGCAATTATGATAAAGGTAAATGCTTTAATCATATTAAATAACTGATTCTCGTTTTGATAAACGCGATCAATTGTCTCATCCAAAAAATAGTAATTGAAAGGCAATGTCTCTGATGCGTCTAAAATAGACCATTTGGATTTTACAAAGTCAACCACTTCTTCTTTATTGCCGCTGGCAACATTTATCGTAATATACCGGTGAATTTGGTTGGATGGCGTCCGATGGAAATGAAGTGTTGGTGCAATTTCATTTTGAACTGTTTCAAAATTAAAATCTTTAATGAGCCCTACTACTTCAATTTTTTGATTACCAATTAGGATACTTTTATTGATTATACTATTCCATCCAAAGGCACGCATGGTTGCTTCGTTAATCATCACTGATTCACGTTGATCACCAAAGGAATCTTCTTTAAATCCTGGTCCTTCTATTACTGGGATTCGATAGGTAGATAGAAAATCGGCATCGTGAAAGGTGTATCTCATGCGAAGTGGCTCATCCTGCCAACCCTCAGGTCGTACAAATACATTTGATCCTGACCAGTTTAAGGGGACATGCCGTGAGGAGGAAATACTTTTCACAGCGGAATATTCAGAAATTGTTTGCTTAAAACTTTCTAATCGCTGCTGAGCCACATCCGCCTCAGCAAAATCATTGACAGAGATGGGAATGATCAACTGATTATCGGTTTGATAACCCATGTTAATGGTCTTCATAAAGTTGATTTGCTTTCCAATAATAATTACCGAAATGAGAAGTACGATAGAAATACCGAATTGTAATGTGACTAGTACATTTCTCATGTGGGCTCTGTTGCTGGTAAATGATTTGAGTCCACGCTGAATTTGTAGTCCAGATAAAATAGATGAGGGAATAATACCAGCAAGAAGTCCTAGGAACATGCTTACTACAAACAGCGATAGACAAACAACCAGGTTGCTCAAGTTGAGATATAAGTGAAGCTCGAAATGTTGGTTGATAATGGGCAAAAGAATTTTGACAGCGAGTATAGAAACAGCCAATGCCATCACACTCATTAGCAAGGATTCGTACAGGAATTGTTGTATTAATTGGCCGCGTTGTGCGCCAAATACTTTTCGCATGCTTACTTCTTTGGAACGATCTAACGTGCGTGCAGTTGAGAGATTTATAAAATTGATAGTTACAATGAGTACAAGTCCAATTCCAACAATTAATAGAATGTAGACATCTTTGGGATCTCCAACGAAAGTTTCAAACGTTGCCGCAATGGGCAGCAGTTTAAAATTGGTGCGCTTTTGAATATCTTCATTCCACAGTTTCTTGATAAGGGAAGGGAATTTTGAGGATAGTGCTTCTGCCGAAGCAGCCTCATCAAGTTGAATAACAGTAAATAGGGAAGATGATCCCCAGTCATTTTCCCAATCTGCATAATCAGACTGGCTTTGTATGTGAAATATAAGTTCTGATGCGATAGAGGAATTTTGAGGGTATTCTTTTAGTACTCCTGACACCGTGTATTGTTTTTCAAAGTTTATAATAAGGGGTTTCCCGATCGGGTTTTCTTCACCAAAGAATTTTTTTGCTAGTTCCTGAGAAATGATTGCTGAATTTTTAGTGGGTAGCGGATTGTTGTTATCGCCCAGAGCAAGTGGAAAATCAAACACATTAAAATATGCTGGGTCTACGTAATAGCAGGACTCACTGAATCTATTTCCATTTGCTTCCACCATTACCCCGGATTCATTTATCCTTGTTCCTGTTTTTACTTCAGGAAAGTCGGCTTTGAGTTGACCCAGCAGCGGATGCCATGTATCGTAGGTAGGTTGAGTGCCAGTTGGTGTTATTCGTTCTTTATAAACGATGTACAAATTATCCGCATTGCTATGATACTGATCATAGGTGAGCTGGTACCTGGCAAATAGAAACAATATGATGGCGGCAGTTAATCCGAGACTTAGCCCTGCGATATTGATTAATGAGAAGAGTTTGTGTTTCGCAATGTTTCTAAGGGCCAGCAGAATATGGTTTCTGATCATAACGCAATTGGGGTTTGTGCGTGTAAGGTAAAAACCCGACTATGAAATGATGCCTTTTGAGTAATGAGTTAAAAAATTACTGTTATGAATTGTTGAATCATTGATGTGAGCTCAAAAAGAACTGGTTACAGTTTGATGGGTTACCGGACAAGATGAAAATCCAAACTTGTCTTACACCTTCCGTTTACGATTACCTCCAATTTGTGTTTGCCAGGAAAATGCTTTCGGGTAGTAAAATCAGTAAAACGTTGTTTACGTATAAAAATCTTTTCTTCTTCAGGAAGAAATTCTTTTTCACTCACTTTGAATATTTTTCTGGAGAACTTTCCTGTGGATGTAAGAAACGTAATGGCGTATTCAATTCTCAGTTGGGCTTTCTTTTTTTCCTGATTGGATACATTAAAAGAGAACTCACCAACCTGATCGATTTTTATTTTTTTACTATTTATTTTAAGGGCAGCTACTTGTGTTTTCAAATTGGGATTGAATCCATGAAAATCCAGCGCTTCAGCTCGTCCTTGTTTTAAAAGGGTTCTGCTTCCGTGTTTGAGTATCCAGTTGGTTTCTGGGCTGACATCCTTCCATTGTTTAGCAATTTTAAGTACAATCTCAGGGTGATCTTTTGCTATATCATTGAGATTATTGGCCACACTTCTGCGTACATATTCTGATTTATCTTTTTTTAAATTTTCCAGAATTGGAAGAATGGGTGAAGGGTTTTGTTTAAAAGCAGGCAACCCCATCGCCCAGGGTAATCTGGGGCGGCAACCTTCAGATGATAATCTGCGCACATGATGATTATTGTGTTTAGACCACTGCTCCATTTTTAGCATCGCCTTCTTTGGGTACTTCACTATAAATGGCCTTATGGCAAACTCAGCACTGATCAATTGTGTGATTTGTTCAAGTGCATCCATTGATCGATCAAAGTTATCCAGCCCGTACACTTCAACATAATCTGGCAAGAATATGAGAGGGTAGATCGGTTTATCATACTTTGTTTTTAGATATGCTTTAGCTATGTGGACTAAACATTGGGCTGCCTTATTAAAATCTTTTGGTAAAACATGGTGCAGTGCCAATGTTACTTTTCTTGTACGTTGTTTAAGTTCCAACTCTGGCCAGTCAGTATCAAAAACGGCATGGATAAATCGAATATCATCAAAATTGGGAATAGTCTTTTCCAACACCTTGCACAGGTAATCAAAAAACTCAGGGTTGTACATGTACTTTAACGGCTCGGCCATCTGCTACTCTTTACTTTACGTTATGGATTGGTATTGAAACGCTAAAATCGTTTGTCCTTATGACAACCCTATGTCAGTAAAGTCTGGGCCATGAATAATTCTTTGGAAAATTGTATTTTAGTGAGGACTAATCGATATGGAATCATTTCTGTTGTTTTTTGAGACCATGCCCACGTGGCAAAAATTAGCATGGGTGGTCACCTGCCTCGTGGTGTGCTGGATTTTTGAAGGAAATTATCCATTGGCCAGACATTCTTATAACAAGCTTAAGCACGATGGTGTCAACCTGGTATTCCTACTTTTTACATTTGTTATTAACCTGCTTTTCGGAATTCTTACTGTTGGCATATTCGTTTGGATGGAACGCAATCAAATAGGGCTACTGCACTATGTTGATTTACCCATTTGGCTCGAGTTGCTGATAGCAGTAATGTTTTTGGATTTTGTGGCACAATACGTAGTGCACTACTTACTTCATCGGGTAAAGTGGATGTGGAAGTTTCACATGATTCACCATAGTGACACCAAAGTAGATGTTACCACGGGCACACGCCATCATCCAGGTGATTATTTTCTTCGCGAAGTGTTTGCGCTCATTGCCATTATCATACTCGGAGCACCTATTTCATTTTATTTGTTTTATAGATTCTGTACCATATTCTTTACCTACACCAGCCATGCTAATATCAACATGCCAAGGTGGTTGGATAAAACACTTAGTCTCGTCTTTATTACGCCCAATATGCATAAGTTTCATCATCACTTTGAGCGTCCATGGACAGACACCAATTTTGGCAATATCTTTTCCTTCTGGGACCGCCTATTTGGAACCCTGGTCTATGACGACCCTAAAAAGATAAAGTACGGGCTGGATGTGGTGGACGAAACCAGAGATGAGGACATTCGCTATCAATTGGGTCTACCACTTGACAGGACCATCAAAACAGATTATTAATTGTCAGGTCAGCAACAATTGTGTGTATTCAACTAGTTTTAGGAACAATATAGCAGGAGTAAGGGTTGATGAGTTGTACATAAAATGAAATAGTATGAAAGCGATTTGGAACGGTCAAGTAATAGCAGAAAGTGATGACACAGTGGTAATTGAAGGCAATCATTATTTTCCCGCTGATTCCATTAAAAGGGATTATTTCTCAGACTCATCTGCTAACACAGTTTGTCCCTGGAAAGGAACCGCATCTTATTATAGCCTTAATGTAAATGGTAAAGAAAACCCTGACGCGGTCTGGTACTATGCTGAACCAAAGGAAGCCGCTAAAGTAATTAAAGACAGAGTAGCTTTTTGGAAGGGAGTAGAAGTAGTAAATTAGTTTTCTGTCAAAGTTCGATATACGATGCTTCTTGCACTTGATACAGGTAATAGCGACACCACCATCGGACTTTGGAGCGGAACTAAATGGTTGCATATCTGGCGCATTCCTACAAAGCCGGATCAACCCGAGTTGTTTTATGGGATAAAACTCAGAGACTATTTTTTTGAGGCTAATGTTGAGGTGACTAAAATTGAAAGGATAGTGTTGAGTAGCGTAGTTCCTGCGCTTACCGACAAATTGACGGGGGTGATTGAGATTCTACTCGGCAAGAAGCCCATTATACTTGGCCCAGCTATTTATGACCAATTGCCAATTAAAGTTTTAAACCCTTACGAGATTGGTTCTGATCTGGTATCCAATGCAATTGCCGCTTACGAGCACTACAAAAGCACTTGTATTGCGGTTGATTTTGGTACCGCGCTCACCTTTACTACTTTATCATCAACAGGAAAAATATTAGGAGTGTCTATTGCCCCCGGGTTGAAAACAGCCATTACATCCCTTACGCAAAATACAGCAAAGCTCTTTGATGTGCCTTTGCGAATGCCAGTGTCCGCTCTAGGAACCAGCACTATTACCGCCATACAGTCGGGTATCTTGTTTGGTTATAATGGCCTTGTGCAATCCATGGTGAATGAAATACGAAAAGAACTGAAAGCGGATTGTCCTGTCATAGCTACAGGAGGGCTCTCCTCTATTATCACTCCCCTCCATGATTTTTTTGATCGTGTAGATCCCGACCTTACTTTAAATGGATTGCGCATTGTGGGGGAAACATTGAAGGGTGATGGATAGCGCCATCCTATTGGACAAAGTTTCTCATCGATATGGTGATCAAGTCATTTTCAAAAAGCTATCGCTTGAAATTGAAGCAGAAAAAATTACGGCCATTCTTGGTAAAAGCGGAAGTGGAAAATCCACATTGCTTCAAATTATTAATGGGCTGATTCGTCCTTATGAAGGCACAGTAAGTTTATTGGGTAAACCTATTGATTATGATAATATTCATCAGATCAGACTTACTATAGGTTATGCGGTTCAATCAGTTGGACTTTTTCCTCACCTTACCATTTATGAGAACATTACCCTTCCCGGTGTGTTAGCTGGTTGGAATAAAGAACAAAAAGCAAAGCGAACACAGGAGTTGATGGAGTTGGTCAACTTATCAGTTGAGCATAAGAATAAATACCCCTACCAATTATCAGGTGGAGAACAACAACGCGTAGGGCTTTGCAGAGCAATACTTCTTAATCCTCCTTTTATGTTGTTGGACGAATCTTTTTCGTCACTAGATCCTGAAACAAAACAAGATATCCATGCTGAAGTGATCAAACTTCAAAGCACAGAACCTCGATGTATCGTAATGGTTACTCATGATCCTGAGGAAGCGATAAAATTGGGCGATACACAACTCAAATTTGAAAACGGAAAATTGTTTCCTCTTCAGCAGTGAGGTATTCTCTTATCATAGCAATCCAATTGATTTTCTGCACGATTGCAAATGCACAGATCATCCGTGTTGGGGCAAAACACTTTAATGAAAGTTATATTCTGGGGGAGGTATTGTCACAGCTGATAGAGCAGGAAGGATATACCGTTGAGCGAAAGTTTAATTTGGGAGGAACTGCCGTTTGTTACGAAGCGCTACGCGGAAAAGCGATAGACCTTTATCCAGAGTATACAGGTTCTTTGGCAGAAGAGATATTAAAAAGCGATAAAAAACTGGATCATCAGTCGCTGAATGAAAAACTACAGTCTGATTTAGGACTAGAAATTTCATCCTCTTTTGGATTTAATAATACCTACGCCCTTGCAACCACACCAAAAACGGCCGAATCATATGGACTAAAAAAGATTTCTGATTTACAAAGTGCGGATGCGATGACCGCGGCCATGAGTTACGAATTTTTGAAACGGAAGGATGGGTGGGAAAATTTGAAAAGGGCCTACCAGTTAAAATTAAATCCGGCAGGAATCGAGCATGGATTGGCTTACCAGGCGATTACGAATGGAAAAATAGAACTCACTGATGTCTATTCAACAGATGGCGAAATTGAGAAGTATAATTTGTTTCTTTTGCAGGATGATCTAGAGTTTTTCCCAACCTATTATGCCGTGGCTGTTTACAATCAGTCACTTGATCCTAAAGTAAAGCGCATTGCGAATACATTGAATGGAAAAATTTCTGAAGCAGAGATGCAGGCAATGAATTCAGAAGTATTGTTTGATCAAAAATCTTTTTCTGAAGTTGCGCACTCTTTTTTGGTAAGAAAGAAATTGGTGACAGCTAACGCTACAAATAGCACATCTGGCATGTGGACAGACATTGCTGATAAGACATGGACACATTTAGGGATAACGGCTATTTCATTGGGGTTGGCCATTGCTGTTGCGGTGCCTTTAGGTGTATTGCTTTATATTTTCTCCGGCATCAGTCGTCCGGTGTTATATTTTGTTGGATTGCTGCAAACGATACCCTCGATTGCCTTGCTCGCCTTGATGATTCCATTATTAGGCATTGGAAGAGTGCCAGCCATAACGGCATTATTTCTTTATGCATTATTGCCGATTTTACGTAATACTACTACAGGTCTCACTTCTGTTGATCCTATCCTAAGGAAAGTAGCTACGGGTATGGGAATGACCACTCTTCAGCGACTTCGTTTTGTAGAGCTGCCCTTAGCAATGCCCTCCATATTAGCAGGAGTTCGAACAGCTGCGGTAATTACAATAGGTACTGCCACGCTTGCCGCCTTTATTGGAGCAGGTGGGTTAGGTGAGTTTATTGTTACAGGATTGGCATTGAATAATACTCAACTGATTTTGCAAGGTGCCATACCTGCGGCAATGTTGGCCATAGTGGTTGAGTTTTTATTTGAATTGTTAGAGAAGGCTTTGATACCAAAGCACTTGAGAACTTAACTTTAATATATCCTCGTTCTCAAACTACCACCTAAGTGTAGCTGTACACCAAATGATGCTTGTATAGGAACATGATCAAAGAAAGCATCATTAGGCGTAGGCATGTTTAATCCTAACTGAAAGATCCCATTAAGGTTTTGTCCCAATCTGAACCTTGCGGTAGCCGCTGGTTCAAGAAATAAGTGAGCTCCTTCATTTGGTTTCTCTACGGTTACACCGGATTGAAACTCACGAAAATTGACGAGAGAAAATCTAGGTGTAAAAGCAACGTTAAATCCTCTGTAATTCGTGCCTATGGAGGGTTGGATAAAAATACGACTGTATTTTCCTGTGACGATTACTTCCTGTTGGCCAAGCCCAAGAAAACCATATTGCCCTGTTGTAGTGCCTTTACCTTGTCCGTAGCCTACGTATAATTCTATCCTTCGTGAACGAGATGCCTGATAATATCCTATACCTCCCTCAAAAAAACTGTTTTTACGTTTAAAAGTTTGGCTTTGATCAATTGGATCATTACGCGTTTCGTTCAAAAAGGAGTAGTTTCCGATTACTCCAATATTGTCGGTGAGTGCAGCGGCAGCTTGTAAATCAATACCTGTTCCAATAAAGGCAGATCCCTGAACTTCGCCTTGCCCATTGAATAAAGGAGTATTCCTCGTATTCGGCACATACATAGGCGCACACGAAGTATAAAAGACAATAGCAATCACAATAAGACTAAAGCGCATGACAGACAGTTTTGAAGGATTGAATATACTATTTCAATCGGTTGTATTTCTTCATTACTTCAATTAATCGATCATGAGGGATGGCATAGACCTTATTTCCATCTCTACCTACCATAGTTTCGGCAGCAATCATAGCATTTACGATTGATTCTTCCGTGGCTTGAGCTACTGCATCAAAGAATGGGTTAATCATTTCATTGGGGAACATTTTAAGATTGGCCAATTTATCCATCGCGCCTACTTCTGGGTTGGCCGTAGAGAATGCAATAAAGATATCCCCGGAGGTATTACCCCCTCGGCCACCAACAGCTCCAACACCAAGAGCTACTCGTTTAACAAACCGGTTAAGTTGATGAGGTAGAAAAGGAGCATCAGTTGCGGCTACTACAATTATAGACCCTTGATCTTCATCTGGTTTTCCTGCAGTAGGTTTAAGATCTGTAATTTCTTTGCCGACAGGTACACCAGCAACGGTCAATTGATTGCGCGATCCATAATTGGCTTGTACTAAAACACCTACTGTATAAGTGCCAATCTTGGTTTCTACTATTCGGGAGGAAGTGCCAATGCCTCCTTTAAAATTATGAACGATCATACCGGTACCACCACCAACATTTCCCTCTGCTACCGGCCCTGAAGTAGCCCCTTGCATAGCTTCAAATACATCGGCCTGCTTTACATGAAAGCCATTGATATCATTGAGGAAACCGTCCCAAGTTTCTGCCACTACAGGCAAGCTGTAATCGCCTGAATAACCACCATCACTTAATTTTTTATCTACATAATATTGAATGACCGCATCACGGACCGTGCCTACGCTGTGGGTGTTAGTAATTAAAATTGGCGATCCCAAACAACCCGATTCATCAATCCAGGTAGTGCCCGTCATCTCACCATTTCCATTTAAAGTAAACCATGAAGCAAAAACACGTTCGATAGAACTTTTTCCTAGCGGAAAAATTGCAGTAACCCCAGTCCGAGCTGGCCCTTTACCTACTTCCAGTTTTCCCTCTCCTTTGATAATAGTTTTATGGCCTACTTCGATACCGGGTACGTCAGTAATGGCATTGAACTTCCCTGGAGTTCCGTCAAAAGGAATTTTTAAATCTCTTGCGCGTGGTTTTTTAGTTTGCGCATTTGCCATGCAAATGGTAAACAATAAGATCAATGTGATTATTCGTGGAGTTTGCATAGTGGTATAAAACTTTGTTATGTAAATTACCCAGAATTGCGAAAAAATGGGCATGTCAATGCCAGTAAGTTTTTATAAATGGAATTCGATTTTGAACAAATAAACAATCTGATACAAAGTAGGAGATCAGTTTTCCCTAAAGACTATGTACAGGGGAAGGCAGTAGATGATCGAATTGTAAATCAGATATTGGAAAATGCGAATTGGGCCCCTACGCACAAACTAACTGAACCCTGGAGATTTGTTGTTTTTAGTGGTAATGGGTTGAAAAAATTGGCCAATTTTCAAGGAGAGTGTTATAAAACGGTAACTACCAAAGACGGAACTTTTAAAGAAGAACGTTATAAGAATTTGCTTACAAAACCCATGCAGTCTTCTCACATTATTGCAGTAGGTATGAAGCGGGATACAGAGAACAGAATAAGAGAGGTGGAAGAGGTGGGTGCGGTATTTTGTGCCATTCAAAATATGCACCTTACAGCAACAGCCTATGGTGTAGGTTGCTACTTAAGTACTGGGGGTATCACTTATTTCGATGAGGCTAAATCATTTTTCGGATTAGGTGAAGAGGATAGACTGATTGGCTTTCTCAACCTAGGTGTAATTGAATCTGAGTTAAAACCTGGAAAGAGAAAGCCCATTGATGAGAAAGTAGAGTGGATAAATTAAACGAACACATATGAATCAAGTTCCTACAAAGGATGACCTGCTGCATGCACATGAACGCATCAAATCATTTATTCATCAAACTCCTGTGATGACTTCCGGCAGTATTGATGCCATTGCGGGATGTCGAGTATTTTTTAAGTGCGAAAATTTCCAAAAAATAGGTGCATTCAAAGCACGTGGTGCTATGAATGCGGTGTTGAACTTAACAGAGGAGGATAGAATAAAAGGGGTAGCTACCCACTCGTCTGGTAATCATGCGCAGGCATTAGCGCGTGCCGCGAAAATAATGGGTATAAAGGCATATATCGTAATGCCAAGTACTGCCCCTGAAATTAAGAAGAAAGGCGTTCGTGCTTTTGGAGGTGAGATTACGGAATGCGAACCCACACTGGAAGCGAGAGAATCTACTTTGGCCAAAGTAGTGGCTGAAACTGGCGCAACGGAAATTCATCCCTTTAATAATTATGATGTGATGGCAGGCCAGGCGACTGCTGCTATCGAAATGTTTGATGAAACAGAGGAATTAGATTTTGTGCTCGTTCCAGTTGGTGGTGGTGGTTTATTGAGTGGAACATTATTGGCAGCAAAATATTTTTCACCCAAAACTAAAGTGATAGCAGGTGAGCCGGAGGGTGCGGATGATACCTATCGTGCTGTTAAAAGTGGTAAAATAGAAAAGTCTCAAGCCAATTCGGTGGCAGATGGATTGCTCACCTCATTGGGAGACAAAACATTTCCCCTTATCAAAGAAATGGTGAATGAAGTCATCACTGTTTCTGACAAGGAGATCATAGAAGCCATGCGTTTGATTTGGGAACGTGTAAAAATTATTGTGGAACCATCATGTGCTGTTCCTTTTGCAGCCGTGATAAAAGAAAAGGAAAAGTTCTTAGGGAAGAAAGTAGGAATTATTCTTTCCGGTGGAAATGTAGATTTGGGAAGAGCTTTTAAGTTATTTGAATCACTTGAAAAGAAGTAAGTCTATTAGTGATCACAAAAAAAGCGACCTTAAAAGGTCGCCTTTTTTTATCCTTGTTATTATTTTTAATTCCCTCTTTTAAATTGATCGAATTTAGAATCTGTTCTCTTAGGAAACACATTATCTGAGACGTTGACATCAGCTGTAGCACGATTAGGATCAATAACGATATTGGTTACTTCTTTATCTTTTACAAAAACCTTGGTCACTTCTTTTTCATTTAATCGCCAGATTTCTGCTGGAATCATTTCGATTTCAGTAGAACCGTCTTTGTAAGTCCACTCAATGATGATCGGACTTAACAAACCTCCTGTATTACGCAGGGTCAGTTCGTAAAGATTTTTTCCCTGTAATTTTTGACGAACCGCATCGTCATTGATTCTGCTTCTAAAATCGCGATACGTGTCTTCAGAAGTATTTTCAACTGTTAATGGTTGAGGTCCTGCACTAAAATCATTGGCCTTATTGGCGGTGGTATTGGCAGCAAGGTCTCCTTGTTTTACAGTTACATTTTTCTTCTCAGGATCCATTTGCGCCTCTTTCACCTGAAACCATTTTACATCTTCCAACGTCAGGTCAACATTGTCGGTAGTGTAAAACCATCCTCTCCAGAACCAGTCTAAATCTGTTCCCGAAGCATCCTCCATGCTACGGAAAAAATCTGCTGGGGCGGGATGTTTGAATGCCCAGCGTTCAGCATATTCTTTAAATGCTCGGTCAAAGAGCTCTGGGCCCATGATGGTTTCACGCAAGAGTACCAGTGCAGCAGATGGTTTAGTATACCCATTTGGCCCGAAGCTGGTGGCCTGATTGTCGGATTGTGCCATGATAGGACGCATAATGCTTTTGTCACCTTTCATAAAAGGAACAATACCTTTTGGGGATCCACTGGTGATATCAAAACCATCGTATCGTGTGCGTACAGTTTCTCTTTCTAAAAAGGTGTTCAGCCCTTCATCCATCCAGGTCCATTGTCTTTCATCAGAATTCACAATCATAGGAAAGAAATTGTGCCCGACTTCATGGACAATTACTCCTACCATTCCTTCCAACACCCGTTGTGAATACTTGCCATTTTTGTCAGGTCTTCCATAATTAAAACATATCATCGGATACTCCATGCCCTGATCAGCTGTGTGGATAGAGTAAGCAGTTGGGTAAGGATAATCGAATGTTCTGGCAGAGTAAACTTCTAGTGTATTTTTAATGGCTTTGGTGGATTCCTTTTCCCACAATGGATTTCCTTCTTTTGGATAAAGCGATTGCGCAAGAGGAGTTTTGTCCCCCACTTTAACAGCCATAGCATCCCAAATGAATTTTCGTGAAGTGGCAAAAGCTACATCACGAACATTTTCAGAGTGGAATACCCAAGTACTCTTTTTCTTTGATCTGGACTTCTCATTCTTTTTGGCTTCTGATTCAGTCACGATAAGCACAGGCTTATCAAAAGTTTTTTGTGCGCGATTGAATCTTTCCAATTGATCTTTGCTCAGTACTTCCTGTGGGTTTTGTAGCCATCCGGTTGCTCCTACGATGAAATCGCTGGGCACTGTAATTCTAACTTTGTAATTACCAAAAGCGAGAGCATACTCACCCCGACCTAAAAATTGTTTGTTTTGCCACCCCTCATAATCATCAAACACACACATGCGGGGAAACCACTGCGCACAAGTATATAATCGGTTGTCATCTTCAGGGAAATATTCATAACCACCGCGTTCGTCAAATTTCATTCTGTCGTATTCGCGGTAGCTCCATTCTACAACAAACTTATAGGTGTCTCCTGTTTTCAACGCTGCGGGAAGGTCTACACGCATCATTGTAAAATTGATAGTGTGTGACAAGTCTTTACCCGTAGCAGCATCTTTTACAGATTTAATTGTATAACCACCTTCATAGTCGTATCCATAACCCCCCAATGACTCCGCTAAAAACTTGGCAGGTACAGAATCGCGAATGACATTGTTGCTGGTTTTGTCCGTCATGTTTCCTTTTGACAATTTGTTTTGATCCAATTGCATCCAGAGGTAGCGCAGCGTTTCAGGGGAGTTATTATAATAAGTAATTGTCTCCTTGCCTGTAATCATTTGTGTTTCGTCATTCAACTCCACATCGATCTCGTAGTCGGCACGTTGTTGCCAATAATTGGGGCCGGGGGCACCTGAACTGCTGCGATAGCTATTGGGTGTGGGTAGTTCCGGACCTAACTGCTCAAATTTGCCTTGCCAGTTTTGCTGTGCGAAAGCGGACAATGAACTGATAAACAGCAGTAAATAAAGAGAATAAGAGCGCATATAAGTTTAATTAATCGTGTATAAACTAAGAAGTCATTTCGATAAACGAAATGACTTCAAAATTGATAAATAAATGTAAGACTATTTTTTTCCTTTTTTCTTAAGCTCTTCAAATTTAGAGGCTTGTTTTACCTTAGGAAACACGTTGTCATCCATATTTACATCTGCTGTTTCCTTAAGGGGGTCAATAACGATGTTTATCACCTCCTTATTTTTAACAAAAACCTTCTTGATTTGATTTTCATTCAATCTCCATATCTCAGCTGGAATTCGTTCGATTTCCTTAGTTCCGTCTTTGTAAGTCCACTCAATGATTACCGGCATTACGAGTCCTCCCTTATTGCTCAAGGTAATTTCATAGAGATTTTTATTCTCCAGCTTATCCATTATCGCCTTGTCGTCAATCCGGTTTTGATATTCACCATAAAAACTGGCATCAGCAGGAATTACACTGAAGGGCTGAGGACCATCATTAAAGTTGTCAGAATTTTGAGCTTCTCCAGCGCCAGCGGTCGCCAGGTCACCTTTCTTCACCATTTTACCTTTGTTCTCCAGATTGGTCTCTTCTTTCTTCACCTGATACCACTTCACTGCATCCACAGACACATCGGTGTTATCAGTTGAGTAGAACCATCCACGCCAGAACCAATCAAGATCTACACCAGAGGCATCTTCCATAGTACGGAAGAAGTCGGCAGGTTTTGGATGTTTGAACGCCCAACGCTCAGAATATTCTTTAAAAGATTTATCAAAAAGCTCAGGTCCCATTACCGTCTCCCTTAATATATTAAGGGCTGTAGCTGCCTTAGCGTATTGTTCTGAACCATATTGGATAATGTTTTCAGCGCTGGTCATCAACGGGCGCTGGGTTTCTTTATCTCCCATCATATAAGGGACAATCGCTTCGGCAGGTCCCCTGCGCTGAGGCATGTCAGGGTAATGCTCTACTTGTGTTAGGTACTGCACAAAAGTATCGAAGCCCTCATCTAACCAAGCCCATTGACGTTCGTCCGAGTTGATAATCATCGGGAAAAAATTATGCCCTACTTCGTGCACAATCACGCCAATCATGGCCCATTTGGTGCGATCAGGAATTGTTCCATCAGGCTGTGGTCTTCCTCCATTGAAACAAATCATGGGATACTCCATTCCAATGTTGGCCATGTGCACAGAGATGGCTACTGGATAGGGATAATCAATAGTATACTTTGAATAAGTAGTGATTGTATTTTTAACAGCTTTTGTTGATTCACGCTCCCAAAGTGGATTTCCCTCTTTAGGATAATAAGACATCGCCATTACGGTTTTGCCGCCAAGCTTTACGGCCTGTGCATCCCAAATAAATCTTCTTGAACTTGTAAACGCGAAGTCTCTAACATTATCGGCTTTGTATACCCAGGTTTTCTTTTGCTTGGATTTTGATTTTTCACGCTGGATAGCCTCTTCCTGCGTGGAAATAACGACAGGCTTGTCAAATGATTTTTTTGCTAATTCAAAACGTTCAATTTCTTTTTTAGAGAGAACATCCTGTGGGTTTTGTAATTCTCCTGTGGAACCTACAATATGATCAGCAGGAACGGTAATGCTTACTTTATAATTTCCAAAGGAAAGGGTGAATTCTCCTTGTCCAAGAAATTGCTTGTTTTGCCACCCTTCATAATCATCATAAACGCACATGCGCGGAAACCAATGGGTGATACCATAAACGTAATTGTCATCCGCTGGGAAGTATTCCATTCCACCTCTGCGACCCACTTCGCGCTCGTTTAGTCTGTCACTTACAGGGTAAGACCACTCAACGTTAAACGAATATTTCTCTCCTGTCTTTAGCGGCTTTGGCAGATCAACGCGCATCATAGTGGCATTGATAAAATTAGGCAGGTCTTTGCCAGCAACATCTTTTACCGACTTAATAGTATACCCTCCTTTATAATCCCCATATAGATCAAGGTCGCGTTGCAGTTGATCAATTGAAACACTTTCGCCCAAGTTGTTGGTTTTAATTTTATCCGTTGTGTTGCCCTCAGCTAAAATATTCTGATCTAGCTGAAGCCATAAGTACTTTAATGCATCAGGGGAGTTATTGGTGTAGGTAATAGTTTCTTTACCAATAATCGTATGTGTTTCGTCATTCAACTCAACATCAATTACATAATCAGCTTGTTGCTGCCAGTACTTATAACCAGGAGCACCAGAGGCTGATCGGTATTGGTTGGGGGTTGGTAATTGTTGTCCCAACTGTTCAAACTTACTCTTCCACCCCTCCTGTGCCACAGACGGTAACGCAATGGCAATCAATATCAAGCCAACTAGATATTTCATATTAAAATTTTTGGTTGTTATCATACTTATTAATTTTTTCTCAGTTGATCAAACTTGGAAGGCTGATCTACTTTAGGGAATGCGTTATTATTGGTATCAATGTCGGCAGTTTCTTTTAAAGGATCTATCACGACATTGGTGACCTCTTTATCCTTAACAAAAACTTTAGTAATTTTTTGTTCGTTGGTTCTCCAGATTTCAGCGGGAAGCCGTTCGATTTCTTTCGTTCCATCTTTGTAAGACCATTCAATGATTACAGGCATTACCAGGCCACCCTTGTTACTAAGTGTTACTTCGTAAAAGTTTTTTCCTTTCATTTTGTCGACAACTGCTTTATCGTTTATACGACTTAAGAATTCGCCATAAAGGCGGCCATCTGTTTCAATCAGACTAAAAGGCTCAGGACCATTGTTGAAATCAGAATTTTCAGTAGTACTTCCTGCAGTAGCAAGATCACCAGTTTTTACAGTTTTAGATTTGCTTTCCAGGTTTTGATTGTCTTCCCTTATTTTTAGCCAACGTACTTGATCAACAGAAAGGTCTACATGATCTACGGTATAAAACCAGCCTCTCCAAAACCAGTCTAAATCAAAGGCGGAGGCGTCCTCCATTGTTCTAAAAAAGTCAGAGGGCTTAGGATGTTTAAAGGCCCAGCGCTGAGCATATTCCTTAAATGCGTGATCAAAAAGTTCGGGACCCATAACAGCCTCTCTCAAAATATTAAGTGCTGTAGCTGCCTTGTTGTATTGCTCATTGCCAATTTGCACCACTTGCTCTCCGCTTGTCATTAAAGGACGCATTGTAGTTTTATCTCCTTTCATGTAAGGAACGATTCCTTGCGCATGACCTCTACGTTGCGGCATGTCTTTATAATTTTCCACTTGCGTTAAGTATTGCACGAATGAGTTTACACCTTCATCCATCCAGGTAGTTTCTCTTTCATCATTGTTGATGATCATTGGGAAGAAGTTGTGCCCCACTTCATGCACGATTACACCGATCATTCTCCATTTGGTGTTGTCGCTATAGCTTCCATCTTTATTGGGTCTTCCAAAATTGAAACAGATCATAGGATACTCCATTCCAATGCTGGCAGCATGAACAGAAATAGCAACTGGATAAGGGTAGTCAATGGTGAACTTTGAATATGTAACAATGGTGTTCTTTACCGCCTTGGTAGATTCTTTTTCCCAAAGCGGATTTCCTTCTTTAGGATAGAAAGACATGGCCAAAGGAGTATTGTTCCCAACCTTTACAGCTTGCGCATCCCAAATAAATTTGCGGGAAGTGGCAAAAGCGAAATCGCGAACGTCCTCCGCGTGGAACTCCCAGGTTTTCTTTTCTTTTGACTTGCTCTTTTCTCTTTGGATGGCCTCCTGTTGAGTAGCAATGATGACAGGAGCATCAAAAGAGGTTTTTGCCTTTTCAAAACGAGCTACTTGCTCTGCTGTCAAAACAGCCTTTGGATTTTGAAGCACGCCTGTTGCTGCCATAATGTGATCTGCAGGAGTGGTGATCTTTACTTTGTAATTTCCGAATACGGTGGCAAACTCACTTCTTCCAAGAAATTGTTTATTCTGCCATCCTTCCAGATCATCATACACGCACATCCGTGGAAACCATTGGGCAATAGTATAAACATAATTTTTGTCCTCTGGGAAGTACTCCAGGCCACTTCTGCCACCTACTTTCATACGGTCATTGATGTTGTATGACCATTCAATTTTAAAAGAATAAGTTTCTCCTCTTTTGAGTGGTTGAGGAAGATCGATCCGCATCATGGTGGCATTGACGAAATGCTTAAGGTCCTTGCCATTGACATCTTTCACCGATTTGATTTTGTACCCACCATCAAAATCATAGAGCTCTAAATCTCCTGCAATTTCCTTAGTGGTTACGCTATCCTGAATGGTCGTATTTTTGGTTTTTCCCGTGTTGCTTTCTTTATCAAAAAGATTTTGATCCAGTTGCAGCCAAAGGTAGGTGAGTACATCAGGGGAGTTATTGTGATAGGTGACTGTTTCTGCTCCTGTGATGCTTTGATTTTCGTCATTGAGCTCTGCCGTGATTACATAATCAGCCTGTTGCTGCCAGTATTCAGGTCCAGGCGAACCTGAACCTGTGCGGTATTCGTTAGGAGTAGGCAGTATTTGTCCTAATTGTTCGAATTTACCCTGCCAGGGTGTTGTTTGTGCATGGGCGATCAGGCTCATGCCAATGAAAAGCGTGGTAATGTATTTAATCATACTTTAGAAATTTTCAGTTGTTATACGTTGGATGCTTCTGGTCTGTTTTACCAGTATATAGCATCCTTCATCAAAATTAGGGCTATTCCGGCAATACCAGACGAAATTACCATCTTCCAGTCTCTGCGCGAAACATTTATCAGGTCAACTAGCAGAAAACTAATTGCCATAAAGATGCCAACAATTACAATTTGCCCAAACTCTAAGCCTAAATTAAATGCAAGAAGTTGCGTAACTACTGAATGATCTTTACCTAGTATGGCCTTTAGGTAATTGGAAAATCCCATGCCGTGAATGAGGCCAAATCCCAATGCCAGCAAATAATTGGTCTGAACGGGTTTAGTAGAATAGCTCTCTTCTTTTCGGAATAAGTTACCAAAAGCGGTTATAAAGATAGTGAGTGGGATAAGAAATTCCACCAGTTCAGCCTTAACAGCAATCACATTCAAGGTGGCTAGTGCTAATGTCACAGAGTGCCCAATTGTAAAGGCAGTGATAAGAATCAGAATTTTTTTCCAATCCCTGGTTAGGTAAATGGCGCAAAGTGCAACGACAAATAAAATGTGATCGTAACCATTTGCATAATCCAATATGTGATCCTTACCTAGTATGAAGTAAAGTTGAAATTCGCTCATGCACTCATTTATTTTTGGGGAGACAATAATAGGATTTATATCTCAATTTGGGTAGCTCCATTACACTAAAGGAATAAGAGTCGAAAGCCACTTGTTTTGGGTTAGAGATGGTCCTATTTTTGATGCATAATTTGATATGATAAGTATCCTATATTCATTTTTGCTTCTTTTTCATCCTCTTCATATCTCCGTAACAGAGATTGAATACAATGAAAAGGTAGAGGCCTTGCAGATCATCTCTCGTATTTTTGTGGATGACTTGGAGGTAGCTATTAGGGCGAAAACTGAATTGCCTGATCTGGATATTCTAAACCCTAAAAAAGGACTCACTACAAAGGGTCTTATTGCTGATTACGTAAAAGACCACTTAAAAATCAGGTTAGATGGGAAAGAACAGCAACTTAATTTCTTGGGGTATGAAGAAGAGAACTTAGCGTTTATCTGCTATATCGAAATTGAAAAAGTAAAAACTTTTAAAGTTATAGAGGTCGAAAATACGGTAATCACTGAAGCTTATGATGACCAATCTAATCTGGTTCATGTTACGTATAAAGGCCCCATCAAAAGTATGCGGCTAATGAAAGACAAGCCCTCCGATAAGTTTACGTTTTAAGAAAGTCAGGTATGCGTCAAAAGATAGTTGCTGGAAATTGGAAAATGAATACAACGCTTCAGGAGGCACAATCATTAACAGCAGAGCTGATAGGGATGGTGGCAGATGAGGTACAAGGCGATGTAAAAATTATTATTTGCCCTCCTTTTCCATACTTGTATGGTATGAAATCTCAACTTGGAAAGGCTGCCAGAATTGAAGTTGGAGCACAAAATTGCAGTGAGCATGCTTCCGGAGCCTACACGGGGGAGGTTGCTGCTGGCATGTTGAAGTCGCTTGGCATTCCGTATGTGATTATAGGGCATAGTGAACGCAGACAATATTTTTTGGAGACAGGAAAACAGTTGGCCCAAAAGGTGGATGGAGCTTTGGCCAATGGACTAAAGCCTATATTTTGTTGCGGGGAACCTTTGGAGGTAAGAGAAGCGGGTGATCATGAAATACTGGTGAAGCGTCAAATTGAAGAAGGACTCTTTCATCTCAATACTGAAGCAATGAAAAAAATAGTGGTTGCATATGAGCCAGTATGGGCCATTGGAACAGGTAAAACAGCCACTACATCCCAAGCACAGGAAATGCATTCTGTTATTAGAAAACATCTTGCCGATAAGTTTGGAGCAGAAACGGCTGAATTAGTTCCTATTCTTTATGGAGGTAGTGTGAAGCCTGACAATGCACAGGAACTCTTTTCATGCGCAGATGTGGACGGTGGTCTTGTAGGCGGGGCTTCATTGAAGTCGAGAGATTTTGTTGAGATCATTAAGTCGGCCTGATGTACCACACCCGTCTAAGCGTAACCTGCGATCCGCTTTTTTCAGATATACTAATCGCTGAAATTTCACAAGCTGGTTTTGATTCTTTTTTGGAAAATGAAAATGGTTTTGAGGCCTATGCAGAAGTGGATCGATTTGATCAAAGCCGTGTAGATGAAATAAAAAATAAATACAATCAGGTAACGCCACTTTCATTTTCATGGGATCGCATAGAAAAGAAAAATTGGAATGAAGAGTGGGAAAAAAGCTACGAACCCATTATCGTGGATGATCGATGCGTGATCCGCGCGGAATTTCATCAAATTGAAAAGGAATATCCGTACACAATAACCATTACCCCTAAAATGTCCTTCGGCACAGGTCATCATCAAACTACTTATCTGATGATAAAAGCGCAGATGGATATGGATCATAAGAATAAAATGGTGATGGACGCAGGTTGTGGCACGGCCATCTTATCCATTATGGCGTCAAAGCTCGGAGCAAAAAAAGTAGAAGCATTTGATATTGATGAGTGGAGCGTGATCAATGGAAAAGAAAACATTGCAGTGAACAACTGTGAACATATCACCATCAGGCAGGGGATGATCAGTGAGTTGACATTTGACGATAATTATGATGTGATTTTAGCTAACATCAATAAAAACATACTGCTTCATGAGTTGCCACAGTATGTATCTTATTTAAACCCTGATGGGTTTGTATTACTTAGTGGCTTTTACGAAAGGGATATTCCAGACCTAATGGAGCGCGCACATCAATACCAGCTTAAGCACATAAGTAGCAATGTGCGCGAAAACTGGGCTTCCTTGCTTCTTCAACTAAAAAAATAAAAGGACCTCCAGTTCAAAACAATAAGCGGGTAAGCATTCGTTTAAGGATGAGGTGCTTTTAGCTAAATTGCCCATTATTTACGAATTTCACTGATTAGGCTATTGTGAAGCGGGTTTTAATATACATATGGATTGCATTGGCAGGATCTACCGCCCTCAAGGCGCAAAAGGCCCCTGAACCCGTTAGACTCAGCTTTCAGGATAGTATTCGTGTGGTACTGGAGAATTCACGAAGTGTGGATGCGGAGGCCGTAGGAGCAGGCTTTGCCACCATTTGGGGAAAACTAGGAAGAGATCAACAGGAACTAATAAGACAGCAGGTTAAATTGATGAAGAGCAAGGGGTATAAACTAAGGCCCCAGTTTGTCAATTATTATGGAGCTATTTCAAATGCGGTCGATCGCGAAAATGCTGATGCAGCAACTATCTCCGATTTTTTGAACGTATCTGGCCAGGTGATCGAAAATGAAAGCCTTACCAATGCGGGTATATTCTTTAAAAACGTAAGACAATTTTTTGAGTATCACGCCCTTCACTACGACCGTTCATACAGGCTCTTTGTACGAGATGATGAATATCACTTTGATTACGTTAAAGTAGACGTGCTTCCATCGTTGCTTGATTTTAATAGCAATGATCAGAGTGACTTCAATGATCTCAATAGTCAGCCGCTAGATGATTTCAATAACGACACCTATCAAGATCCGAATAACCAAAATCAATTTGATCAATGGGACAATAATGCCGTACAGGACGATTTTAATTGGGATGATCAGGAACCAGTAAACTGGGATGACCAGGAGGAAGAAATGCCTCCCGCTATTCCCATATGGATGCAACCAGAGCCTCAACCGGAATTATCTGGTCCACTTATCCGATTTGATAAAGCCACTTTTAATTTCTCCACCACATATGACTCCGCTTTCCTGCACGATACAAAAGGAGCCGTATCCTTGCTGGATAATACTTTTGTTGGCGAGGGAGGAAGATTTGATTGGACTACAGCAGGACTGAGTGAAGACTCCGTTTATTTTGATTTTACTGCTTACAATTTCAATGTATCTAAGCCAGCATTAAAAGCTTCTCAGGGGAAACTTACTTATTTAGGAAGAGCCAACGGAAGAGTGGATGGCATTTTTGAGTTTAAAAGTGTAAGCCATAAAACTCCGGAATCTTCTACCTACCCACGATTCATGTCATTCAATAGTGATATTGAAATGCTTGGACTGGGCAATGATAAGCTACAGTATACAGGAGGTTTTGCACTTAATGGCAGTAAAATTTATAGCTCTTCAGTTAATGGCGAGCCTGCCAAATTGGTAGTATCAGGGGAAGTAGATAGAAAATTTGAGGCACGATCCCGTCTGTTTGAATTTCAAGATTCAACTATCTTCTCCAGGCGTGCTATGGTGAAGATATTTCAACAAAACGATTCCATATATCATCCAGCTACGGAGTTCTACTACAATTTTGGTAAGAATGAATTGATCCTGCAAAAAGAGAATGGCTATTTAAAAAATGCGCCATACTCTGCCTCTTATTTTAATATGGATTTTGCGGCTGATAAAATAAGATGGGATCTTAATTCTGATAGTTTAAATATTTACAGTTTTGGAGGAAGAAGCCAATCCCCCATGGTAATCGAGTCGATCGATTATTATGACCCTGAAGATTTCAGATTGTTGGCAGGTCATGGATTTCAATTTCATCCACTTGCCCTAGTGGCAAGTTATTCATTGAGAATGGGGATGAGAGAATTTTATGTGGATGATATTGCAACCGGCACAGGACAGCGATCGGATGGAATGCGCATGGCCATGACCTTTTTGGCACAGAAAGGAATGATAGAATACAACGCCAATACAGGCTATGTGAAGGTGAAAGAAAAAGCGATGCACTATTATGATGCAGTAAAAGGTGATGCAGACTATGATAACTTAAAGATTCATTCCATTATGGATGGACCGGCTAACGCTACTGTAAATTTTGCGGATGGGCGCATGAATGTAAGAGGGGTGGAAGAGTTCAATGTAAGTGATTCACTCAACGTGGTGATTAAACCAGATAGCAGTGTGATAACGCTGTTGCAAAATCGAGATATAAAATTTGATGGTAAGATCACAGCGGGAAATTTTGAAATCAATGGGAAGGATTTTACACTGAAGTATGATAGTTTTTTCATCAACTTAAACCACATTGACTCCATTCGTTTTTATGTAACTGAAACTAATGCCCGTGGACAAAGCATAAGAAGACGCGTAAATAATGCCATGGTAGGCGCAGATTCAACAGCTGCTGCTGCTGCGGGAATGGCCAATACTTCTAAATCATCCGGCACACTTTTTATCAGTCGGCCGGATAATAAATCCGGAAAAGAAAAAATTCCAAATTACCCACGCCTTGATGCTACCGCAGGAGGAGTAATTTATTTTAACCGCAGGGAAGTTTTAAATGGTGCCTATGATCGATCTGTCTTTTTTGTGGTGCCTCCCTTTAAACTGGACAGCTTGAACGATGCTGACCCGGGATCCATCAATTTTGAAGGTACGTTTGTGTCCAGTGGTATGTTCCCCAATTTCAAAGAGAAATTGCACACCATGGCCGACAAATCGCTGGGCTTTACCCATGCCATTCCGAGTGAAGGTTATCAATTGTTCCAGGGAGACGGTAAAATTGTAGGTGCCATGAATCTTGACAATGCAGGGATTCGTGCTACCGGCCGTATTGATTATCTGGCGGCCAGTGTAGAGTCAAAGGACTTTGTGTTTTATCCAGATTCAGTAGTTGGGCGAGGAAATGTTGGGGAGCTAAAAGAAAAACAGTTTGGGGCAGCATGGTTTCCTCAGGTTTCACTTACTGAATTCAAATTGAATTGGTTGCCTAAACAGGATAAATTCAATATTCAAAATTTGCGAGAGCCTTTTAATTTGTACGATGCCAGTGCCCAATTAGATGGAAGGTTGACTGTTTCAAAAACAGGTACAAGTGGCGGAGGTAAGTTGATCACGCGGGGATCAGAAGCGATTTCGGAAGAGCTTTCGTTTTCCGCCAAAGACTTCGGGGCGAGGCATGCCGATTTTCAAGTGAAGACGACTAACCCTGACAAACCTGCATTATCTGGTGATGATGTACGATTGAAATTCAATCTTGAGGAAAACTACGCTGACATAAGCCCTGAAATAGCAGGCGAAGCTGCATTGGAATTTCCTTATGCTCAATTCAAGACTTCTATTCCTGAAGCTCGATGGGATTTAAACACACAAAAAATAGTAATGAATAAAGATCCGGACGTACCGTTGGAGAATTCTTACTTCTACACCACAAGAAAGGAACTGGATTCACTGAACTTTCTGGCAGAACGGGCTGAGTATGATATTCAATCGCAACAACTTAAAGTCAGTGGAATACCATACATAGTAGTAGCTGATGCAAAGATCACTCCTGAGAACAATGAAATTTTGATTTTGGAGAACGCAAAGATTGGCAGATTAACCAATACAACCATTGTCATGGATACCCTCAACGGATATCACAGGCTTACAGAAGGGATTGTAGATGTTATTTCCAGAAAAGAATTTTCAGGATCAGCTACCTACCAGTATGTAAACGCAGTAAACGACACCTTTGCTATTAAAATGACGGATTTCCATCTTGAACCGATAGCGGAAGTTGCTAAGGTAAAAAGAGGGCAATCAGGCTTAAATGCCACTGAACAAACCGTGGCTAATGGAGCGGTAATAGAAGAGGATAAACTTATTTTGGCACCAAGAATTTATTATAAAGGTGACATGGTCATGTATGCCACTCGTCCAGCACTTCAATTGAAAGGAAGTGTAAAATTGGATCTTAAAAAGATAAAAAATTACAACACTTGGATCGTGTATGAACAAAGTGGTGATGAGAAAGATGTGTTTTTGGATTTTGATAATGCCATTACCGAGGAGGGGAGGAAAGTAGAGGCAGGATTACATTTTGCAGATGATAATAGTTTATATATCACTTTTGTGTTTGACAAGAAGAATCCCGATGACGATGACTTCTTTTTACCAAGCGGATCGTTATTCTTTGATCAAAAAAGTCAGGAATTTAAAATTGAAGATCGCTTAAAAGCTACTGGGGAAAAACTGACAGGTAAAGTATTTGCGTACAATGAGGACAAGCAAGAGGTAAGATTTGAGGGAAAGGTAAATTTTTTCACTGGTGGAAGTAAAGATTTTCAAATAACGGCAAGTGCATTGGGTTCTGGGAATCTTGAGACCAACGACATTCGTATGAATACTTTTTTGATGGCAGATATGAATGTGCCGCCTCAGGCTTTACAAATAATGGCACTTGACCTGCAGGATGTTATCAAAAATGAAGGTGCTGATGAGGGATTGGGTGATCAGACTGAACTCTTATATAAAATTGCCGATATAGTGGGCGAACGAGCAGTTAAGGATTATGAAGAAAAATCATTGCAGGCTTATACTCCACTTACTTCTATTCCTGAGTTGGGCAGGCCGTTAGTGTTTTCCAATTTCAATTTGAAGCGGTCACAAGAGTACAAGGCTTTTTATAGTGAAGGGAATCTTGGGCTAAGTAATATATTGCGCAACGACATCAATGGATCATTTGAGGGTTTTATGGAGCTGCGAAAGAATGAAGATGGAGGAAGTGTATTCCATGTTTTCTTTAAAGCCTCCCCTGATTCATGGTATTACTTTGGTCTGGAGGACAACCGCTTAATGGTACATTCATCCAACCCTGATTTTAACAGCGCGATCACTAAGAAAACCAATGCTGCTAAAGCTAAAATTGGAGAACTGGTATTTATCCCTGGTAGCGATGAGGAAACCCTTTCATTCATCAATAAATTCAGGAGTAAATATTATGGCCTTGAGGCACCCTATAGCCTAGGAGGAGGAACGGCTCCTGCCAAGAAAAAAGAAAAAAAGGTGGATGATGACGGGTTTTAGTTATTCTTTAAACCTTGGTTGCCATTCATCACATCTGTATTTTTCCAGGCAAATCCATCTGTATAACTTTCGAATCACTTTCAGTAAAAATTAATATGAAAAACCTTTTGTTCGTATTCCTGATATCGCTTTTAATTCAGATCGAAAGCCAAGGTCAGAATAACTACTTCTTCCCATCAGGGACTTCGTTTGACCCCGCCATTCCCACCCCCGAACAATTTCTGGGCTACCCGGTAGGCGACTGGCATACCCGTCACGATCGCATCGTTTCATATTTTGAAGAACTGGGAAGAGTTTCTCCTAAAGCTCATTTTCAAATTATTGGGTATACGAATGAAAGAAGGCCTCAGGTGGTGCTTACCATTACCAGCCCTGAGAACTATGCCAAGATTGACGTCATTCAAAAAGAGCATGCAAAGCTGGCAGACCCAACGCAATCTGTAACCATTGCTAACATGCCAGTGGTGGTTACCATGGGTTATAACGTCCACGGTAATGAGCCTTCCAGCAGCGAGGCTGCAATGCTAACCGCCTATTATATGGTAGCCAGGCAAGGCACAGAGGCAGAAAAAACCTTAAGTGAAAGCGTGATTCATATTGATCCCAACTATAATCCTGACGGACGTGATCGCCACAGTACGTGGGCCAATATGCACAAGGGATTTCCTCCAGTAGCAGATCCTATGGATCGTGAACATAATGAAGGATGGCCCAGAGGTCGCTTTAATCATTATTGGTTCGACCTGAACCGCGACTGGTTGCCGTTGGCTCATGTGGAAAGTCAAAACAGAATTGAGTTTTTTCACAAGTGGTTGCCCAACGTTTGCACTGACTACCATGAGATGGGGACTAACAGTACTTACTTCTTTGAACCTACCAAACCTTACGGATCAGAAAATCCAGTGGTGCCGAGAGATAACTATGATAAATTAAATCCTTTGTTTGAGAAATATTTTGCAAGCGCTATGGATGACATTGGTTCATTCTATTGGGCAAAGGAAGCTTATGATAATTCTTATCCAGGATATGGATCAACGTATCCTGATATTCATGGAGGATTGGGTTTGGTATTTGAGCAAGCTAGTTCAAGAGGACATGTGCAGCAAAGTGATACAAGGATAGTTACCTTCCCCTTTACTATTCGCAATCATGTGCGCACAAGCCTGGCAACGGTAAAAGCATCTGTCGAAAACCGTGAGCTATTATTAAAGCACCAGCAGGATTATTTCAAGTCCGCACTGGATGAAGGAAGGAAGTCTGCTATTAAAGGCTATGTTTTTGGTGATAGCCAGGACAAGGGAAGAACGAATGCATTCGCAGATTTACTATTAAAACATCGTATAGACACTTACCCTTTGACAAGCGACCTTAACGTTGGAGGTAACAAATATGAAAAGGGGAAGGCATTTATTGTGCCTACTGATCAACGTCAATATCGCATGGTTCGATCTATGTTTGAGAAGGTGACTAAGTTTTATGACAGTATTTTTTATGATGCTTCAGCGTGGACGATGTCGCTTGGGTACGGATTACCACATGATGCATTATCCTCTTCCGCAAAATATACCAAGGGAGAAAAGATTAAATTTGAAGACATAGCAGCCAAACCGGCTCCCGTTGCAAAATCCAACTATGCATATGTCTTTGAGTGGAATGAGTACTATGCCCCGAAAGCATTGTATCATTTACTTAAGAATAATGTTTTTGCCAAGGCAGCCTTCAAACCTTTTACCACAACGGTAAATGGAGTGAAGAAGAATTTTGGTTACGGAACTATTGTAGTTTCTGTTGCAGATCAGAATATTTCAGCAGATGAAGTATTTACTCAAATCAAAGAAGCATCGAAAATAAGTGGCCTCGATATCTATACCGTAGAAACTGGTGTAGCTGCTGAGGGTGTTTACCTGGGAAGTAGGAATGTTCGAGATCTTGAGTTACCAAAAGTGGCTATGCTGATTGGGGATGGCGCTTCACCTACCGAAGCTGGTGCAATTTGGCATATGTTGGATACCAAAATAGGCATGCCTATTACCAAAGTGGATACTGATCAGTTCGGACGATTGAAACTTTCAGATTACAACACTATCATTATTGTTTCTGGTAATTATAGCATGCTTGGAGATAAGGGGATAGAGCGATTGAAATCATGGATGCAAGACGGTGGTACATTAATCCTTCAGCGTTATGCAGTGAATTGGGCAATAAATAGCAAGCTTATTGATGAAAAACTGGTAAAAGACAAAGAGGATGGAGATGCCAAAAGGATGAATTATGTAACGGCTGAGGACTATCTGGGGGCAAAAGAAATTGGTGGATCAATATACATGACAGACCTGGACATTACACACCCCATCGGGTTTGGGTATACAAGCAGAAGTCTGCCAGTATATAGGAATCACACGGTGTTTTTAGAGGAGAGTAAGAGCCCATTTAGTACGGTAGCAAAGTACACTGCTAATCCACACCTAAGTGGTTACATTAATTCCAGCAATTTGGAAAAAATAAAAAATTCAGTTTCAGTAGAAGTGAGTGGCGTAGGCAGAGGAAGAGCAATTCTTTTTGTAGATGACCCTACCTTCCGTGGGTACTGGTATGGTACCAATAAACTATTCTTTAATGCTTTATTCTTTGGCTCACATATCAGTACGCCAAGAGGGGATGCTGAGGAGCATTAGAAATTAATTCACCTAACTTAAAGCTGATCAGCTTACTGTTTCTTC
>JAGQYK010000070.1 GCA_020436125.1 Cyclobacteriaceae bacterium
CCATGAAGGTAGTAAATACAACCACCGAGATACTACTAATAGGCATTAATATCGCTGCTACTAATGGCGTGAGATGTCCGGTAACTGCAAAACTTAAACCCACGACATTGTATAGCAACGAAATCCCAAGACTGATTTTCAAAACTGTTAATGCAGATTTTGATAAGCCCAGAAAAACATCCAGTTTCTCTAATTGAGGTCCACTCAAAATCCCATCACACGAAGGTGTAAAAACTCCCGTATCGTCAGCGATAGCTATCCCCACATCACTTTGCTTCAAAGCACCAGAATCATTTAATCCATCTCCCAGCATCATCACTGTATTTCCGCTCCTCTGCAATTCAGAAATATAACTGAGCTTATCATGAGGAGTTTGAGAAAATTTTAAAATCGTATCCGAATTAAAAATTAATTGCATTCTCTTTTCCTCAATAGCGCTATCTCCTGAAAGCAGAGCTTTTACTAGGCTGCCCAAGCTGGATAGCAATTTTTTAATTCCCGGTCGAATTGACGTGCCAATTTCAAAATATCCTTTTTGCACATCATTAATGGCAACATAAACACGTGTGCCTGCATATGAATCATTCTCCTCCGCCCCTACAAATATCGCTGACCCAAGGAGGACAGAACGATCATCAATTCGTGCAGCAACACCTTTACCAGGAAACTCCTCAAAGTAATCGAGCGACTTGAGCACATCCCCTTTTATACTTTTGGTGATAAGTATACTCAAAGGATGAGTAGATGAGGATGTTACTGCCTTTGTAAGTATCATATCATCTTCACTGGCACTACCATTCCAACTAACACTATCAGATCCATGCGTAATCGTTCCTGTTTTGTCAAATACAATTGAGTCAATACTGGCCATGCTCTCCACCACGTCTGCATTTTTGAGATAAAGACCGTGATTACCAAACACACGCAACATACTGCCATAGGTAAATGGTGCCGCTAAAGCCAAGGCACATGGACAGGCTACCATTAGCACTGCTGTGACAATTAACCACACACGACTTGCATCCGCCCAATACCAGTATAGCCCTGTGACAAGCGCCAAACCCAGTACGGACCAAGTGAATACCTTTGCCACCTTGTCCATGAGAGATTGATAGGTTCTGTTCTCTGGCTTACTAAAGGCATCATTATTCCATAAACTGGTTAAGTGACTTTGCGAAGTTTTTTTTGTGATGGTTAAAATAGCGGGTTGCCCAACAATTCTTCCACCTGCATACACCAATTCTCCAGCATTCAATTTCACTGGGCTTGCTTCACCAGTAACAAAACTATAATCGACATATGCTGAATCATTAATGAGAAGACTATCTGCCGGAACGATTTCCTTGTTGCGTATTCTTATATGATCTCCTTTGTCGAGCTGATGTACCACACAAGCTTTCCATTCTTCATTCTCTTTCCTATAAACGGCCAATGGAAAATATGACTTATAGTCTCGATCAAAAGCAAGGCTTTCATAGGTTTTGTCTTGAAACCATCTACCAATAAGAAGAAAGAAAACCAAGCCCGCTAAGGAATCCATGTATCCAGGGCCAGATTGCATTAGTATATCCGTTGCACTTCTCACAAAAAGCACTGAAATACCTAAAGCAATGGGTACATCCAAATTAATTTGACTTTGCGTAAAGCTTTTCCACGCTGAAATGAAATAATCTTTTCCGCTATAAAAAATGACAGGAAGAGCCAGCGCAATATTTAAATAAGAAAATAACTGACGTAATCCCTGCTCCGCCTGATCAATTCCAAAATATTCAGGAAAACTAAGAAGCATGATATTGCCAAAGCAAAAACCAGCCACAGCCAGTTGCACAAGCAATTGCTTGTCAAATGTCCTTTTGGGTATTTCCTTTCCCGAATCCAGACTAATCAGTGGTTTATAACCCGTAGAGGCTATTAGAGAGGCCACCTTACTCAACGGAATTTCAGCAATATTGAAATCAATCAGAACTGTCTTCTTAGCAAAATTTACTTCAGATCTTATTACTCCCTTATCCAGTCTATTTAAATTTTCAAGTAACCAGATACAGGAGATACAATGGATGGCAGGCACATAAAACTGTACGCGACTTAATCCATTAATTTCAAAAAGAAGCAGCTTTGAGGATATCTCAGGATTATCCAGCCATGTATAGGTTTCGTCTTTATCAATCTCTAACCTAATTCCTGGATTGGATTCAAAATCATAATATTCACAGAGATCATTTTCGTTGAGTATCTCATAAACAGTTTTGCACCCGTAGCAGCAAAAGGATTTTTCATTGGTAAGAAAATCACCTTCTTTGCAAGGTTGACCACAATGAAAACAAGCAACATCTTGTTGCTTGTTAACCTTGCCTCCTTTTATAAGTTGATCCGACTGCATGAACTAAATAAGTGAAACCTCCTTAGTTAGTTTTCCAAGTCCAGATAGGGCATTCAATGTGATTCACTACATCTTCAGCAATACTTCCACTCATTAGGTGATTCAACCCTTTACGTCCATGAGTGGACATCGCCACCATATCTCCATTTACTTCTTTGATAAAATTAGCTACCCCCAATTCTTCATTGAGATCATTATAAACATTTAATGTGTAGTCTTTTAGCATAAAACGCTTTGCAAATTCCTTCATCTGCTGACGAGTCACTACATCCGTTCTAAAATTAGCAGGGGTATTAATATTCACCACATGTAGCTTTGCCTTAAAAAAAGCTTGCAACGCCTTAACCCGCATGGTTAACTCCTCTTCATCATCATGAAGAGTACTTGGAAAGACAATATTTTTGATGGAGGAAGCCTTCACTGATTTCTTAATAGCAATAACCGGAACAGGAGACCACCTTACAATTTTCTCTGTGTTGGAGCCTACAAAAAATTCCTTAAGCCCAGAAGCTCCCTTAGTTCCCATCACAATCAAGTCTACTTTTTTCTTTTCAATAAACTGACTAATGGTAGGTGTGGGCGCTCCATATTCTACAAAAGTGGAAACTTTAGGGCCGTCTTTAGCCCATTTGGTTTTCATTTTGGTGAAATCTTTATCAGCTCTCGCCTTCATTTCTTTCAAAAAGGTATCTTCAAAAGAAAACGTTGGCATCATTACGTTCTCATGAATAACTGGAAGTTCTACTACATTAAGCAATAATACTTCACCTTTACTCTGATTGGCAACTTCCACAGCAAACTTGAATGCCTGAACTGCTGAATCAGAAAAATCGCATGGAACTAATATCTTTTTCATTTTTACGGTCTTTTGATTTTATACTTGAATGTATTCAAAAGTAGATTAAACCCACAAAAACCACGATGATTGCAATCAACGAAAAATATGATTCATGTCATATTTTTCAGTCTATATGCCTACAAATCAAGGCAATAGAATGCCTACACCGAAAAGAATAACGAACAATAAAGTAGAGAGCGCCATTTGCTTTAAATAAGGATCCAGTTCTTCAGATGGCTTTTTAGCAACAGACACTCCGTTTATTAAGAAAAAGGGAATGGTAATTAAAAAAAGTAATTGAGATAATGCACTGTAGTTGATGATTGTGAAAACGATAGCACTCGCCAATCCACCCATTATTAATAACCAGTGGTAGGTTATCGCCTTGTCTCGCCCTATCCGCACTGGTAGGGAGAATTTACCTGCTTTCCTATCCGACTCTATATCACGGATATTATTGATATTCAAAACTCCCATAGAGAAAAATCCACAACTCATTGCAGGCAGCAAATAATCCCAACTAATCGATTGGGTAAACAAATACAAAGAGCCCAGTACGCCTACTATTCCAAAGAATACAAGAACAGAAAAATCTCCCATTCCTAAATAGCCGTATGGTTTTCTCCCAACAGTATAGGCTATGGCTGCCAAAATGCTAAGGATGCCTAATCCGAAAAAAAATAAAATCGCTTCCAGGTTACCACCCAGAGACACCTTCAGTAACCATATTCCACTTATCAGACATAGCACCACAAAAACAATGAGTGCTTTTTTCATGGACTCTTTGCTGATAACACCAGACTGAACAGCCCTCGATGGTCCTACCCGCCCATCATGATCAGCACCATGAATAGAATCGCCATAATCATTGGCCAGATTGGAAAGTATTTGCAACAAGATGGTAGTGCTGGCACAGAGTAAGAAGATATCCCATTGAAAGGCCCCTACCGAAGCAGCTAAAAAAGCCCCCATGCCAATGCACGACAAAGCAAGAGGTAATGTACGTGGTCTAAAAGCGGCTATCCAGGCTTTGGTTTGCATCCAACAAATTTAACACATCATTATTATTCTTCACGGAGCAAAGAAAGAATATCGTTATCTAGTGGGCTTACCTTTGCAGGAAAGAATCCTACTACCTCCCCCTTCTTGTTGATTACATATTTATTGAAATTCCAAGATGGAGATTTTCCTGATTTTGCCTCCAGCCACCTGTAAAGCGGGTGTTTATCTTTCCCTTTCACAGATATCTTCTCAAACATCTGAAACTCTACTCCGTAATTTTTTTCACAAAAGGCAGCTATTTCTTCATTGCTCCCTGGTTCTTGCCATAAAAAATTATTGGCAGGGAAACCCAAAATTTCAACTTTATCACCCAATTGATCATGCAATTTTTCCAAATCAGCATACTGATAGGTATACCCACACTTGGAGGCCGTATTGACGACTAAGACATTCTTCCCTTTATACTTCGAAAAATCAATTTCTTCGCCACTTAGCGAATTGATTTTGAAATCATAAAAAGACCCAGAAGCATCCTGAGCAGAGACATCAGAACCAAATAATGATGATAACATGAATACAGATATTAAGACTAAAATACCGAGTGACACTAATAATAACCTAAACATTTAATTAAGCTTAAAGTTTCAACATCACACTCACTGCGATAGAAGCCTACATCCTTTCTGGAACAACAACTCCCAGAAGCCCCATCGCTTTACGCAGTACTTCCCCTACCTTCTCTGATAAAGCAACCCGTAAACTCAGCTTTTGTTTATCACTTTCTGAAAAAATGGGAATAGCCTGATAGAACTGATTATATTCTTTAGCCAGATCGTAGGCATAATTGGCAATAATTGAAGGCGAATAATCCCTGGCCGCATCCTGAAGACGATCAGGGTAAATGGAAAGGAAACTGATTAATTTTTGTTCGTTAGGAAGAAGGGAGTCAATATTTGCTAATCCACTTCCAATATCCATGGTAGCCGCCTTCCTTACAATTGAGCGAATGCGCGCATGCGTATACTGAATAAACGGTCCAGTGTGACCTTGCAGTTGAATGGATTCGTTAGGGTTAAACATCATCCGTTTCTTTGGATCAACTTTTAGCAGATAAAATTTCAAAGCTCCAATACCGATCATTTCAAATAGGGCACTGGCCTCATCTTGATCCATTTCATCTATCTTACCCAGCTCCCTTGTTTGCTTTTCAGCTTCGCCAATCATTTCTGCCATTAAATCATCCGCATCTACTACAGTGCCTTCTCGCGACTTCATTTTTCCAGAAGGAAGGTCCACCATTCCATACGACAAATGATAGCATTCTTTTGCCCAAGCATATCCAAGCTTAGCCAGAATTAAAAACAAAACCTTGAAGTGATATTCCTGCTCATTCCCTACAGTATAAACCTGCCTTGAGATGTTCGGGAAATCACGAAAACGAAGCATGGCTGTGCCTATATCCTGAGTCATGTACACAGAAGTACCATCAGATCTCAACAGTACCTTTTCATCTAACCCATCTTCTGTAAGGTCTACCCAAACAGAACCATCCGCCTTTTTATAAAAGACACCTTCTTCGACCCCCTTCAATACTTCCTCTTTCCCCAATAAATAAGTCTCCGACTCAAAATATAATTTATCAAAGTGAACACCCATTTGCTTGTAGGTAACATCAAAACCATCGTACACCCAGCCATTCATTGTCTTCCACAGCGAAATAGTATCCGCATCTTTTTGCTCCCATTTTTGCAACATATCCACCGCCTGCTTCATAATAGGAGCATTCTTTTCAGCTTGCTCTTTATCCATACCCTGAGCAATAAGATCAGCTACTTCTTTTTTACAGGCCTTATCAAATTCAACGTAGTATTTCCCAACCAGTTTATCTCCCTTCAATCCACTACTTTCTGGTGTCTCACCGTTTCCAAATAGCTTCCATGCAGCCATAGATTTACAGATATGGATACCACGGTCGTTAATTATCTGCACCCGATGTACCTTGTAACCATTTGCCTCATAGATGGAAGCGACACTCCAACCCAAAAAATTATTTCTTAGATGTCCCAAATGAAGGGGTTTGTTGGTATTGGGTGAAGAATACTCCACCATTATCTCTTCCCCAGTTGCCGGCACTACTCCGTAGTCTTCTTCATTGAGTATATCTTGAAAAACTTTCACCCATACTTTATCATCAAGTACAAGATTCAAAAACCCTTTCACTACATTATACCGATCAACTAGGTCTGTATTATCCACCAGCCATTGTCCGATTAACGCTGCTGTTTCTTCAGGCTTCTTTTTTGAAACCTTAGTTAAAGGAAAGCAAACAAGGGTATGAGAACCTTCAAATTCCGGATTAGTAGGCTGAAGCTGAGAATTGCCAGCTGAGGTGTTAAAAAGCGAACTGATCGCTTCCTCAATCTTTGATTTTAATAATTGATTTAGGTTCATTTTTTAGGGAAACAGAACCCAAAGGTTCGAAGAATAAATATTTATCCAACACGGAAAGATCACATATCCAAAATATAGGCAAAGACCAATGGCGCTACAATTGTTGCGTCACTTTCAATAATATACTTTGGCGTCTCAATGCTTAATTTACCCCAGGTAATTTTTTCGTTAGGCACTGCTCCTGAGTATGACCCATAGCTAGTGGTAGAATCACTGATCTGGCAAAAGTAGCTCCAAAAAGGAACACCATCACGCTCCAAATCCTGATGTAACATAGGCACCACACAAATTGGAAAGTCACCAGCAATACCTCCACCAATCTGGAAAAAACCTATTCCATCCTTACCTGAATTTTCAGTATACCAATCTGCTAACCACACCATGTACTCAATTCCACTCTTCATGGTAGAGGCCTTCAATTCACCAGTGAGGCAATAAGAAGCAAAAATGTTTCCCATAGTAGAGTCTTCCCATCCAGGAACAACCATTGGCATATTCTTTTTGGCTGCGGCAATCATCCATGAGTTTTTAGGATCGATTTCATGATACTGATCCAGCTCTCCGCTATTCAATAACCTAAACATAAATTCATGAGGAAACAGTCTTTCTCCTTTATCCTCCGCATCTTTCCACACTTTAAACAAATGAGATTGAAGCTTTCTGAATGCTTCCTCTTCAGGAATACAGGTATCTGTAACTCTATTCAAATGATTTTGTAAAAGATCCCACTCTTGCTCAGGTGTCAAGTCACGGTAGTTGGGTATCCGCTTGTAGTGCGAATGGGCTACTAAATTCATTATATCCTCCTCCAGATTGGCACCCGTACACGATATAATGTGCACCTTGTCCTGTCTGATCATTTCAGCAAAGCTGATTCCCAGTTCACCAGTACTCATGGCGCCTGCCAGCGTTACCATCATCTTCTTTCCACCCTCTACGTGCACCTTGTATGCCTTTGCTGCATCTACCAGGGCAGCAGCGTTAAAGTGGAGGTAATTCTTTTCGATAAATTCGGAGATGGGTCGGTTTTTGCTCATCATCAATGGATTATATTAATTAGAGGCGAAATTAAGTAAAAACGAAGAGTATAGTCGGGTAATTTTTATCAAAAAAAGGCAAATAAAAACCAGTTTATCTAGTTACTATTTAGTCTTATTATTGAACCTCTTTTAAATTTAGTTTAGTATCTAGCTGCAGCATGAATTTCAGTTTAAGAGTCGTTGGTATATTTTTACTTGGGATCGCTTTCTCCTTACCATCCACCGCACAAAATGATGATGAATTCTCTTTAGTAAGAGAAGAAGACTCCATTTATGTTTATGAACGATGGATCATTTTCCCAGACTCCGACCCTCCCCTAAATGCCAGAGAAGTAAAGGGAGAATTCTTTGTCAATACCTCTATCCAAAAGGCATACAAATTACTTAAGGATGAAAATAAAATTATGGATTGGCAAAAGCATGTCACCGAATTCAAAGTATACCCTTTGTCAACCGATACCGCATGGAGAGAATACTCCTACCACGATATTCCATGGCCTGTGAGCGATCAGGATCATTTTCTTATCTATTGCATCGAAAAGAGAGATAATGATAAAATGTTCATCTCCTTTAAGAGTACTTACGATGAGGCGGTTTCCCCAGAACGAGATGGCGTAACAAGAATGAATTTATTGGGGAGTTGGACATTTCAAAAAATTACTGACTCAAAGATCAAGGCTACTTACCGAATTATCTCTCAGCCAAGCAGCATTCCAAGAATATTTACAGATCCTGTTATCCGCAGAAACCTGATGTCAACAATAAAGTCCTACATCAAAATTCTCGAAGAGAAAAAATAAATTATTCAGAAGCAGCAGGCCTGGAGGCAATGTTTTTTGCAGTTGCTTCCAATATCTCAAAAGCACTTTCTGCCATTCTATTCTCTGTATCCAACGTTGGATTCACCTCCACAATTTCCCACGCACATAGTTTAGGGCTCAGCGCCAATTCTTCATTGAGGGATTTTGCCTCTTCTACCGTAAGTCCATTAGGCACTGGCGTACCAGTTCCCGTTGAAAAACGAGAGTCAATACTATCCACATCAAAAGAAACGTAAATAAGGTCGCAATGCTCAAGCATCTTCAAAGCTTCTTGAGCAGCTATTTTTGCACCCATTTTTTTTACCTCTTCCGTGGTGATAAAACCCATGCCATATTTATTAATAAGGTAATTCTCAGGTTTCTCTAAATCACGCACCGCGATATACACAAAGTCTTCCGGGTAGGTTTTTGCCCCGGGGATACCAACATTTTTAATCTGCTCCCAATACTCTACAGTCTCGTTTTTAGGATCATTAATCTTACATTCCAAATTGTCAATATCACATGCCATGGCCACAGGCATCCCATGCATATTGCCAGAAGGAGTTGTGTATGGTGTATGAATATCCGCATGCGCATCAATCCAAATTACTCCCAATCTTTTCTTGGGATATGCCTTTTTAATACCCGCTATTGTTCCATAGGCTGTGGAATGATCACCAGCCATAACAAAAGGAAAGTGATCATCCAGTAAAGTCTCATAAACCTCTAGGCAAACGCGCTCCTCCATTATCAGCACACCATCTATAAATTTTGAGTGAGCATGTTCCGCTCCATCGAAAAGGAGTTCGTTCACATTTTCCACCTCTACAGAATCGTATTGTCTGAATAAATCAGATTTAAGATCAAGACTGGCAATTTTCATCGCCTCCACCCCAAGACTAGCTCCGCGTGTTCCAGCACCAATCTCCGACTTCACCTCGATGATTTTAATATCGTTCACTTTAAATAAATTAATAATTGAAAAAAATGTTTTCTGCTGCTAATAATTAACTCAAAAGCCTAACTTAGACTCTTTAGTAATCTGGCAAAGGATGGGTAATTTTGGCACTACAGCATGAAAACCGATCTGTCATACAGATTTAAATTTCGAATTGTAAAGATGGCAAAATTATACCAATATTGCACCCTTCTAAAACCCCTTTAGCGTGAAATGAAGAGCTACCGCGACCTAATCGAACAAACATTTGAATTCCCACAAAAAGAGTTCAAAGTATGGGAAAACGAGTTGCTATTTAATGATGTTCCTCTTATGGATATCATTAAAGAATATGGAACTCCGCTAAAACTGACCTACCTCCCCAGAATTAGCGAAAATATTAGGTTTGTTCAAGCTACCTTCAATAATGCAATAGAAAAATTTAAGTATAAAGGTAATTACACGTATTGCTACTGCTCCAAATCATCCCACTTTTCGTTTGTGATGGAGGAAGCTCTTAAAAATGATGTCCACCTGGAGACTTCATCTGGTTTTGACATTCCTATTATCCGAAGCCTTTACGAACAAGGGAAAATCTCAAAGAAAACTTTTATCCTTTGTAATGGGTTTAAAATGCCCAGATATACCGACAACATTGTTGGGCTTCTCAACGAGGAATTCAATTGCATTCCCATCCTGGATACCATAAATGAGATTGATATCTACGAAGGTAAAGTAGACAAACCTTTTCAGGTTGGCATCAGGGTTGCCTCTGATGAGGAGCCTAAGTTTGAATTTTATACATCACGCTTAGGTGTGCGCTATAGCGATATCGTTCCGCTCTACCGAGACAAAATAGAAAAAAGCAATAAAGCATCGCTGAAGATGCTGCATTTCTTCATTAATACCGGAATAAAAGACACCGCCTATTACTGGAGTGAACTTAGCCGATTCATTTTCAAATATTGTGAATTGAAGAAAATGTGCGACTCACTGGATTCCATCGACATTGGCGGAGGGTTCCCAATCAAGCAGTCGCTCACTTTTCAATATGATTACAAGTACATGATCGAACAGATCGTGGAAAACATTAAATGGATTTGCGATAAAAATAATGTGCCTGTCCCCAATATCTTCACCGAGTTTGGCAGTTATACTGTTGGAGAGAGTGGAGCCATACTATATTCTGTAGTAGATCAAAAACTCCAAAACGATAAAGAGCTTTGGTACATGGTCAACGGTTCCTTTATTACTCAAATGCCAGATGCCTGGGGACTCAATCAAAAATACATTTTGCTCCCCATCAACAAATGGGATGATCCCTATCATAAAATAAATATGGGAGGCCTGACTTGTGATAGTATGGACTATTATAATTCAGAAGCACATACCAGTGAAGTTTTCTTACCGATGATTAATGACGAAGAGCCGCTTTATATTGGTTTCTTTCATACAGGAGCTTATCAGGAATCTTTAGGAGGATATGGTGGAATACAACATTGTCTTATACCCGCCCCAAAACATGTGCTCATCAGCCGGAATGAAGATGGTGAAATCTCTACTAAACTTTTTGCGCCTGAGCAAACCAGCGAAAGCATGTTGAAAGTATTGGGCTATGACACATCAAAGTAGACTTATAGGGCGCCTTCTTTTTCTTGTTTGCATTCTTTCATTCTCCAACAGCATTGCTCAAACCCGATACAGGCAAAGCGATGACTCCTATTTATCTATTTCTGGCACCTCCACGCTGAATGCCTGGACCATGAATTCAGATGAAGGTAAATACAGGGTTGACTTTGAAATTAGTGACAAGGGATTACCCTCTAAACTTAATTCACTGTCGTTGAATGTACCATGCGAAAGCTTAAAAAGTGGTCATTCCGCTATGGACAAAAATGCTTACAGCGCATTAGATGCAAATTCTAATAAGTCAATAACCTTCATACTAACCTCCTCAACAATTAGCCCTGGGAAAATCGAATGCACTGGAAACCTATCTGTTGCAGGAACCACAAAATCGATAAGCCTTGAAGCCGAATACCAAGTACTGGAAAATCATGCCCTTTTATTTACTGGAAAAAAGAAATTAAAAATGAGTGACTTTGGCATCGAACCACCCTCCTTCATGTTTGGTACGGTTTCAACCGGAGACGATATAACGGTGTCATTTAACGTTAAATTAACACCTGTAAAAAGGTGATTTTTAAGCGTTCTTGTCAAGCAATAGGACAAGATGGAAGCTTACCTCAATATCATCTTCTACCTTTACTAAACCCATCATTTTGGTTGGAGCTTCTAAACTGAAGTCAGAAAAAGTGAATTTTCGACCACCTTTAAAATGAATAAGCCCTGATTCTTCTACCTCAATCGTACAATTCATTTCAAACGGCCGGGTGACTCCCGCAAGCGAAATCTGCATCCTCCCTTTAAAAATATCATTTCCGGATGTAAGCCGTAAGGTGCGCTCGAAAGAAATAAACTCAATGGAAACAACAGGATATTCTTTGTATTTAATCGTTCTCCAAAAATCATTCGTCATCAGTTGCGCACCACAATCGAACCGAGCGGCTTCGAGACCTACATATCCCTTCTTAAAGAATGGCTTTCTATTTTTTCCCCCTTCTTGAAGAACAAGTGTATCCCTCCCTGCATATTGGGTAATAGCACATCGGAATGAATTTACATTCGTTTTGCCATCAATCGTAAGCTTACTGGATGGTAGCACAATAAATCGATGCACAAGAACACCTCCTTCTGGCGCTGCAGTAAAACTCTTAAGCCCTAATAAGATGCAGATTACAATTGCTCTCATTTCAGATCACTAATTTAAATAAAATTGAAAGGCTATTGATAACTTAAAGAAGTTTGAAATTGGAGTACTAAAAAAAGAGTCACTCCGAATAGGGAGTGACTCTTAAGAAATACCTAAACTACTTAGAAGGCAATGACAGCCTCTATGGAGATACCTTTAAACTCTCCCCCAAGGAAACGGGCATTAGAACCAGTCCATGCATTTCCTTCATAATTCTGTTTTACATACTCCACCTTTGTCAAAACATTTTTTGTAAGGAACCATCCTCCACCAAAATTGAGGCGATTAATTTTCATGTCTTCTGTAGCACTTTCACGCATTTTTCCACTTATGGTATTGTATCTACCTCCAAGATAGAATTGGTCTGTGGAACCAAATCTATATAACAATTCACCAGCTATTTGTGTAAAAGAACCTTCTTTATCTACAGTAGGTGTGGTGAACTCGTTGCCTCCACCCGCAACTTCATAGATACCAAAGAACTCCAATCCCTTGAACTTAATGAAAGGATTAACCTGTATGGCTGTAAGTTTAGTAAAGCGGGCATTAAAACGACCATCAAAATCGCTAGCTTGAGCCGCTACTGGAGGAGTGGCATTAGGATCTGCAGGAACATTCATTACTTTGTAATATCTTGATCCTGCACGGTCGCCCCCATAAAGCCATGTGCCTGTTGAAGTACCTTGGTTAGTATACCATGAACCGGTAAGCCTCACCCTTAAATCATCGTTTAATTGTTTATCATACCCCACCTTACCAAAGAAAGAGGGCTTGTTATCACTATTAGAGGATAAAGTTACGTTTTGATTGAGTTTGCCATTAGTCACACCAAGCACCACCAAAAGTCCATTATTCTGAACGGTAATCTCACCAAATGCCTCCGTAGAGAAAGAGTCCATTATATAATTACCAATAAAGGGATTGTAAAGTGCTCTGGCATTATCAGACCTTCTAAAATGAGCATCCCCATAGTTGAATTCATCCAAACCAATGGTGATGGTAGTGTACTGCATAATGTTTTCTAAAAATCCTTCTTTAATGAAGTTAAGTTTATCCATTTGCATATAGCCACCTTTAATCCATGCTTCATTGTGATGAGCTGAAGAAAGATAAGTGCGTAAATGCATTCTCATACCATCATACAATTGAACGTCCAGATTTAAATTAGCTGATGGAAGGTTAAAGTCTGATCCTAGTTCCGACAGATTTCCAGCAGTATTACTTTGACTTAAACCTTGAAATTGCATGGCAAAGTCTCCCCCAACACGCACTTTTAGTCCATCAAATGCTTCAGCTTCCTCTTTCGAAGATTCAAAAATATTAATCCCATTTTTATCGTTTGGGCGATAATATTGTATTGGCGCTTGTTGTGCATGGGCCAAGTCCGCACCCATCAGGATGACGATTAGCGCGACCCCTTTCAAAAAAATAAAATTAGTTTTCATATTAGTTAGTGTTAACGGTTAAGTTCAATTTTCTATTAATCGATATAATTCATAAAGTCCATTCATTTTTTACTAATGCCCTGCCCAGGAGATAGTGTCAAGTCAAAATTTATTGTCACCTCTTCGCCCACTTTAATAGTTCCCATTACGGCCGTTGGTGGAGTCATTTTATAATCTCTCATATTAAGTGTATAAGAGCCTGTCAGCTGAACGTCACCGGCTGAAATAACACTCGCCTTGACATCGAGAGAAATCACTTTAGAAGCACCAGCCATAGTCAAAGTACCTGTAGCTTTAATCACATCACCACTTAATGTTGCTTCCGACATCTGGTAAGTAATCGTTGGGTATTTTTCAGAGTTAAAGGCGTCATAGGTTTTGCCATCCATGATCCTACCGTTATCACTCTTAATTGAGGTCACAGGTATTTTAACACGAACACTGGCAACGTCAGTCAGTTGGCCATCAACCAATTTCAACGATCCACTCCATTCCACCGTAGTTACTTCCGATACCCAATCATGTAGGGAGGACGAGCCTGCTACTGTAATTTTTTCTGACTTTATGTGATAGGGAGTTTGTGCCTGTACAGGATCAATAACCATCAAAAAGGTTATAATCAACAATAAGGAAATTATTGGTTTTTTCATTTTGCTTCTGATTTAGACTCAAATGTATAGGCCATGAAGTACTTACAACATGACGATGGTCAGCAGGGGCATTGAGTAATATCAACTCTATCCAAAACCGTGAAATGTCTGAATACTGACAATCTAATGAGATGTGTTTAGTAACTTTGAAACATAATATTATTGACCATAATCAATCAAATGAGAACTTATTCCTTTACGTTAGCCATTTTCCTAATTGCCTCATGTACTCCAAAACAAAAACAAGAAACATCAATTGATCACTACTCTGTGTTACCCTCCTACTTTTCCGAAACACTAAAAGCACATGGTGGCCTTGATAAATGGAGAAGCTTTAAGACATTGGAGTACGATTTGCTCCATGATGGCGACTCTACTCCAGCAGAACACTACACGCTTGACCTACTGAATCGGAAGGATTTAACGGTGGCCGATTCTTTTAAGATTGGGTTTGATGGTAAAGAAGTCTGGGTGGCCCCAAACAAAGGAGCTTTCAAAGGCCGCTCTGCTCGTTTCTATCATAATTTATATTCCTACTTCTTAACAATCCCTTTTATTGTATCCGACCCTGGCGTGATCTACTCAAATGATACCCTCACAGTAGATGGAAAATTATACGATGTGATTAATGTAAACTTCGAAACAGGTATTGGTGATGCAGATAAAGATGCGTATAAGTTATTGATTAATCCTGATAACCAACAAATGGAGAAACTACTCTATACCGTCACCTATTATTCAGGTGAAGCCCATGAAAATTATAATGCCTTAAGTTATGAAGATTGGACCGATGTAAATGGACTACGCTTCCCAACAAAGCTGGTTGGTTACAAATACAGCAATGGTACCTTGGGAGAAAAAAGATACGAAGTAAGCTTTATCAATATTGAATTAAAAGAAGAAAGCCCCAACCAGGATATATTTAAAATGCCGACTGAGGCTGAAATAGACTCTTTGAAAACAAACTAATTTCCTCCCATCATTCCCTTCACTTCTTTGAAGTTGGAGGGAATGATGAATTCACTGGCTGGCAAAGATTGCCTTTTCACCTCTTTTGCCTCCATAATCATTTCCATCTCTGGCATAGACATTTGCATTTTCAATGGAAAACCTTCTATCTCCTTATAGAAAGCAGAGTTATTCATTCTTTCATCACTCAAACTCCTCATGTCCACCCCTTTTAATTCTGTAGTTGCCCAAATAAATTGGGTTATCTTTTTCCCTTGCTCTGTCATTTCCACCTGATACTTTTGACACCTGTACCCAAGAATAGAGTTAGACTCTGTAGTTTTTGTAACCTTCGCTTCATTTGCACTGTTTTTGCCCTCACTCAATACTGAATAGGTTTTATTCTCTCTATCTACTCGATAAGACTGTCCTTTCTCACTCAGGTACAAAATATCCCCGGTCAACATTCCGCCCTCCATACTTGTAAGCGTATTCTTATTCTTGATTTTCACAGTCATACTTTTAGGGAACATATCATTCATAGCACCACCGGATGACATTTTCATCACTTTTTCCATTTGCGCTTTCATTTGAGGATTAGATTCCATCATTGCTTTCATCTGTGGGTCGTTCATCTGCTCCTGCATTTTTTTCAGTTGAGCTTGCATGGCGGGATCATTCATTTGCTGCTGCGCCTCCTGCATTTGCGCTTTCATTTTAGCATCTTTAATATCCGCACTAATAGACCAGGTGATGGTGCCTTCAAAATTTTGGGCATGCACAATAATAGAAAGAGCCAGTAGCGAGAGAGTAAGTATTTTTTTCATATTTCTTCAGTTAGACCCAAGAGTAAAATCCTTCGTTTGAATTTACAATTACCATGCCGATCCTCCTTGAAAAGCCTGGTTATTTTTAAGCCTAAAAGGGCTCTTATTAAATGTAAAATTTACAATTATGCTATAATTAAGTAAGAATTCTGCGTGTGGCTGCGGTTAAGTCCGCCTCTATAAAATCTTCTTCCCCGCACGTTGTATTACCAATTAGAATAGTCTTCATTCCTAATTGCTTCGCGGGGATCAGGTCACGCCCACGATCACCAACCATCCAACTGAGTTGAGGGTCAATATTAAATTTTGCGATTCCTTTCTCAAAAAGTAAAGTGCCTGGCTTTCGCCCCAAAGATTCGCTCACCTTGGGGTGATAGGGACTGAAGTAAAAGTAATCAATCACTCCACCACATTGTTCCTGCAAATAATTATGGCACTTTTCCATCTCTTGCTGGGTGTAAATTCCCTGGGCAATGCCAGATTGATTAGTGACAACAATCAAAAGATAACCAGCATCCTTTAATTGTTGTAATGCCTCAGGCACGCCCTTTAATATCTTAAAATGATCCAATTGGTACGCATAGTCAGGTCTATCCTCATTCAGCACACCGTCTCTATCCAAAAACACACATTTGCTTTTCATCATTGAAGAAGGTCATTAATTGATGTTAGAAGGTCGAAATTACCCCAAAGTGGGCATTTACCCAATTGGGTGATCTTGCCCTTTTCATTAGTTTTGTTGTTTACCAAAGGGTTTTCGTGAGTAACGCTATAGTCATCATCCCTACTTACAATGAGAAGGAAAATATCGGACTGATCATTGATGCCGTTTTTAACCTTCCTAAAGATTTTGACATTCTCATTGTAGACGATAACTCTCCTGATGGCACTGCAGAAATCGTAAAGAACCTACAATCCAACTTCAATCAAACCAACGAACGATTACATTTACTCCAGCGAAAGGGGAAGTTAGGGCTTGGAACAGCATATATCACAGGGTTTAAATATGCCCTAGACAAAGGCTATGAGTATATGCTTGAAATGGATGCTGACTTTTCTCATGACCCCAATGATCTTGTCAACCTCTACCTGGCTTGTTCAGAAGGCGGCAATGCCATGGCGGTAGGTTCCAGATACGTTACAGGTGTAAATGTGGTCAACTGGCCAATTGGCCGAGTGCTCTTGTCGTATTTCGCCAGTGCCTATGTGCGCTTGGTCACGCGCATGCCTATACGAGATGCCACCGCTGGCTTTGTATGCTACAAAAAAGAGGTGTTAAACACTATTCCATTAGATAAAGTCAAATTCACCGGTTATGGATTTCAGATTGAAATGAAATTTCTGGTATGGAAATACAAATTTAAATTCACTGAAGTACCCATCATCTTTACGGAAAGGGTCAGAGGCCAATCCAAACTCTCAGCAGGCATTTTTAAGGAAGCCTTTTTTGGTGTAATGCAACTCACCATCAGCAGTTGGTTCAAAACCTATAAGAGAACCTAATCGAAGCGAATTGCCTTAATAGGATTAATACGAGAGACAATTGCAGTAGGCACAAGCAAAACAATGGTGACCACTACAAATACTAGCAGATTCAATAAAATCACAATACCCCAATCCCAGCCGATGGGAACAAAACTCATATAATAATCATGAGGATTAAGCTGTATCAATCGAAATTGATACTGAATGAAGCACAATCCCAGTCCTATCGCATTTCCATATAACAATCCTTTTGCAATCAGATGTACACCACTATACACAAATATGGATCGAATCATACCATTATTGGCACCCATCGACTTTAGCAAACCAATCATCTGTGTTCTCTCCATCACCAGTATTAATACGACTGATATCATATTGACACAGACCACGGTAAGAATAACTATCAATAAAATATTTACCTGCCTACTGATCAACCCCAGCCATTCAAATACTTGCACATATTTATCACTCACCTTTTCAATGTACAGATCGTAATCCATATCCGCACCAATGGTAGAGTAGGCCAGATCGATGTCCTTCTGATCCTTCACAAATACTTCCAATCCACCAGCTACACTGTCCGCCCAATCATTGAGCCTGGATATCAACCGAATGTCTCCGATAATAATCTTGCTGTCGTAATAATCCGAAAGATTGGTTTCGTAAATACCCACTACTTTTAATTTTCTGAACCGTGGTGGGTTTTGAAAAAAATGAACAATGATTTCATCATTCACTTTCGCTTTTATTTTATTAGCAATAGTTCTGCTTATTACCGTTTCAAAAGCATAATTGGAATCGGGTAGATGAAGAAATTCCCCCTCCACCATATTTTGTTTAAATGCATCAAAGTCAAAACTTTTTCCAACACCCTTAAAAACAATCCCCAACACTTCATCATCCGTCTTAATTAAGCCCGCTTTGTGGCTGTACTCTTGTACGTGATCTATGTACCCATACTTTTGGTAATCTTTATAAAGGTCGATATTGTAGAAGAAAGGCTGCTCTTCCATAGAGTTATTCATGGTAAAGCGAGTCACAATCATATGCGAACTAAAACTGAAAATCTTATTCTTAATAGTCTCCTGAAATCCCCCCATAATCAAGAAGGAAACAATAGCAGCACCCAATCCTATCGCAATACTTACAATAGCTATTTTATGCGTAATAGAAGAAAACCCATCCTTCTGCTCTCTGCTTATCCTTTTTGATATGAAGTACCCAAGGTTCAAAATATTGGCTTAATTTTGATTGTATCCAACAAGCAAATTACTTATAAAATGATAAGGATAATCGGGTTGTGTATTTTTTTATGGTTTAGCATTGCAGCGTGCGATGGACAGACCAATAACAAAATGGTACTGGGTGCAGATCAGGTCGATTTACTGGTCTCCAAACTAAAAGACCAGCGCGTTGCGTTGCTCGTCAATCATACTTCAAAGGTTGGCAACACCCATCTGGCAGATACCCTCATCAGTCGTGGCGTGAACCTAGTAAAGATTTTTTCACCAGAACACGGCTTTCGTGGGCAAGCGGCTGATGGTGAAAAAGTAAATGATGCTGTGGACGAAAAAACAGGATTGCCCATTGTGTCACTTTACGGAAGCGCCAAAAAACCCACTCCTGAGCATCTGGAAAATGTAGATGTAGTGATTTTTGATATACAGGATGTAGGCGTTCGTTTTTTCACATTTATCAGCTCCCTATACAACATGATGGAAGCCTGTGGCGAAAATGGTAAAAAAGTAATGGTACTGGACAGACCTAACCCTAACAGTTTTGTTGATGGTCCTATGTTGCAACCAGAGTTTAAATCCTTTGTGGGAATGATACCCATTCCTATTGCACATGGGATGACAGTGGGTGAACTCGCCAAAATGATGCTGGGTGAAAAGTGGCTCAGTAAAGGGATGCAATGTGAGCTGGAAGTACTTCCAATGAAAAATTATTCACACAGTATGTCTTATACACTACCCACCCATCCTTCACCCAACCTCCCTACTCAAAATGCTATTACCTGGTATCCTTCGTTATGTTTATTTGAGGGAACTGTTGTTAGTGTTGGAAGAGGAACTGAGATGCCATTTGAAGTGATCGGCAATCCAGAAATAAAAGACTACCCATTTTCATTCACACCCATAAGTATGAAAGGCAAGTCCAATCATCCTCCTCATGAGAATAAAGAATGTTACGGACTTGATCTAAGAAATGTAAAAGCCGAACCTACAATCTCTCTGAAATATCTAATAGAATTTTACAACAAGTATCCAGATAAGAGTAAGTTTTTTACCCCATACTTTAATACCCTTGCCGGCACTGATAAGCTAAAAGAGCAAATCATATCAGGGATGACTGAAAGTGAAATTAAACGCACGTGGCAAAAAGACCTTAACAACTTTAAAGAGAAGAGATCAAAATACCTGATTTATAAGTAGGGTAAAATCTTACCCCAGTAATTCACTATCAATGACCAAAGCAGTTCAATCGTCCTCGTTTGTAACGAGGACGTATGAAAAAGGCGATTGCATCGCTATCTTTAAATTAATAATCAGGAGAA
>JAGQYK010000071.1:0-12028 GCA_020436125.1 Cyclobacteriaceae bacterium
CAAATGGCCACGACTTCAACATCTGCCCTTCGAAGCAAAAGATCCAAATGGTTTTGGCCACGAAGACCAACACCTATCAAACCAATCCGAACCTTTTCTTCTTTTTGTTTTGAAAACAAAACCCCGGAAGGGAGTATAGTCATTCCCACTCCTGTAAGGCTGGCAGCTTTAATAAAATCTCTTCGTGTTGTCATAATTCCTCAAAATACTCAAAGCCATCAATGATATCCAAGTACACCCCATCAAATCCAGTATCTAAAATCTTTTTTATATAAGAGGCATCGTTACCATATATAATGTCCTGCCAGGTCTTGTTCCAATAATGCACCTTGTAATTATTTTCGTAATCAGGATTAGGAAGATCCAAAAATTCAGGCTCCCCGGTTTTCCATGATGATTCCCAATAATAACGGTAATTTTCAGCTTCTCCGATACTCATATAACTTAACACTATCCGCTTTGCTCCATTAGGTTTAGTTTTTAACTTTTCTAAATCAGCAGCAGTAAGTGGATCATCATCAAAAAAGAAATCAAGGATAAATACATCATAATTGGTATTATCAATAGCGGTTACAAATGCATCATGAGAGGCAAACTGATCCGGATTAAGTAAGTAAAGGAAGTTTTTGGCATCCGCCAAACTGTTAATATTATTCTGATTGGACGAAGGGATAGCAGTAGGATAAGAAGGTATTGCATTCAACTCACGACCTGCTGCGAAAGAAATGTAATTTTTACTTTTGTTTTTAGCATATGAATCATCCACCTTCGATGCAGTGTTACAATAATCCGTGCTAAGCACTTTAATCCCTTCAGTTTCAGCAATGTCGAGAAAGTCAATTAAATATTCCGTATCCTCATTAGGGGTTGCTTGATCATCCTCTTCATAGCCATAAAACAAATCCTCCCTTCCCGTACCATCAATCGCTGCAATAAAGTCTGTGGCCAATGCACCGTTAGGTTCTCCATCAACCGTCAATAACTCTTGTCCATTTTGAGGCAGAACTAAAAAATTAGGGTTGATGGATTTTGAATAAGTACTAATACGCTGAACAAAAGTGCGCATCTCATGTCTGAAATCCAGATCAGGCACAGGTGGTCGATTGACCTCTTCCTCTTTGCATGAAAAAACGAATATACAGACAAGAGATAAAGAGATAATTTTATTCATAAACAATAATCTATTTTACTTCAATCACTGCCACCGCTTCCAATTCTACCAAAAATTCATCTTTGTATAAAGAATAAACCCCTACCAGTGTATTGGCGGGCATTTCCTTATCACCTAATATCTCCCCTCTTATTCTTCTGAAGGTATCTAAATCACTTTCGCTATACTTGACAATATAGGTAGTCATCTTTACAACATCCTTCCAACTGGCGCCTGCATCTGCCAACTGTTTCTTTAAATTGGCAAAAGAAGATCTCAACTGAGCTTCCAGATCAGCTCCTTCTCCTATTTGACCTGACACATAAATCGTTCTGGTATTTCCCGTATTTACCGCCACTACATGGGTGTAACCCGGCCCGGGATTGATGTATTCTTTTTGAACCTGAGCAGAGGCATAGCAAATACTTATGCATGTCAATAATGTAAGTAGTGATTTCTTCATCATTAAATATAGATACTTATAAAAGATTATTAATCTTGAAAAACAGAAGTAATATCCACCTCAATACGCTTTGGTCTTTTGGTTTGCGCGTCCAATAGACACCATAAGGTTTTTGCTTTTACTAGCACTTTGCCCGTTTCTTTATTGCTTATTTCCACATGTCGCTCAGACTTCACACCTTCTGACCAGGCTACCCATGTTTTAGCAATTAACACATCGCCCTCCTTCGCCTGACCGCTATAGTCCACTTCATGCCTGAGCACCATCCAAATGTATTTTTCTTGAACTTCCTTCGGGGCTAAACTTTCCCAATGCGCTTTGGCTACATCTTGCACCCACTGCACATACACCACATTATTAACATGGTGAAGTTCGTCAATGTCTTTGGGTGATACGGTTATGGTGAGTTGGAAGGTTTTCATCTCAACATTATATACCTTAATTACTTCTAAAATAAGTACGCAAATCAGCAAACATCTGATTACCCGCCTCATCTGTCGGATCCAGAGCTAGCCCGGATCTTACCGCAGTGAATGCATTTTTATAATCCTGTTTCTTTATAAATGAACGCGCCAGAAAAAAGTAGCCGAGTGCCAGGTTCGGCTCTATCTCCACCGCCTTCTTATACCATACAATGGCTTCATCCGTATTATTAGTACGATAGTGACAATTGCCAATATTAAAATAAGCTGAACCATTCCAGGGGTTAATGCTATTGGCTTGCTTATAAGCTGCTAATGCCTCCGGTGTCCGCTGGAGTTTGAATAACACATTTCCTTTGTTCAGCCATGCATCGTAATTATTTGCATCCAGTTTTATGGCCTTGTCCAATATTTGAATCGCCATAGTGTTTTCATTCATGGAAGCATAAGCATTTCCCATATTGATCAACACCACCGTATTATGAGGAATCACTTCCAGACTTTTTTGATATACTTCGATGGCTTCCTTATAATTTCCTTTCTCTTCAAATTTTTTAGCCATCATCGGCAGGGCACTGGCCCATCTCTTCATGACTTTTCTTCTCTCCGTTTCATTCAACTCAGCTAGTTTATCCACTAACATATTGTGAATCTGATCATCATTGCCATTAGTCATATGAAGGCTTGCCATCGCCACCGATTGTATGTCAATATTTACATTCGAGATGTAGTTTTTAATCTTATCTACTGTCTGCGCATCCAGATTCATATTGGGTTTCAAATAATTAAAAGCAAACTGACTGATTCCCGCCATTTGCGCCATCTGGTGATTGGATGAATCGGGAAGTAACACTTCACCGGCTTCAAACAAACTCATACTTGGATCAAACTCCAGCAACCGCTCCACCATATTGTTGTGTGGCTTGATCTCTCCGTACCACTCGTCTACCTTGCTTTGTAAAAACTCAACACTCTTATCACTATGACATTGAACACAGGCCGTTTCTATTCCAATGCTCGTATCAAATGCTGGGCGTGGTATAGGGATAGTGTGATCAGATCGGGCAAAACGCAAATGCTCACCTATAGCCTGCTGCTGTAAGTATGGCATATGACAATTCACACACTTGCTCCCTTCAGATCCAATGGCATGAAAAGTATGTTGACTGATATCCATCGTCTTACTACCATGACAAGAAGTACACTGTCCATCATCAAACGGGTCTTTCAACGGCAGCCCATTCACATCTACATAAGTTTGTCCATGAGGCTCATGGCAACTCACGCACGTCATTGACCCATTGATATAACAATCACTGCTCAAGTGATTGATTTGATATCCAAACTCCTGAATTCGCCCATCAGGATGGTAGGGATTCTCATCACTTGGCCCAAACATAGTGAGCTTGGTGGAGTAATACTCTTCCATTTCTTTTCCTGGAAGGAAACCTGGCTCCAAAGAATTTTTTAAAGCATGGCATCGAAAACAAGTCGCTAACGATTCATCCTTATCCAAGGTGACCAATGAATTAAAACCCAAAGACGCTTTTCCTTTCCAATCCGGCTCTGATACAATTTGAAGGTGTTCCCTCCCCGGCCCATGACATGATTCACAGTTCACCGCCAGTGTGGTGAATTGAGTGCTGAATATTTTCTTGTCTAGCGCATACTCCAATTGGATCTGACTTCCATGACATCCCTGGCAATTTGATTTCTCAAAATGCGTTCCCAACACCCGTGATGGTAGCCACTCACTTTCTTTATCGATAATTCTATCAGGTGTAATCGGTACCCAACCATCTCCACTGGTTTCTCCAAACCAAACCTGCTCATCCCTGATAAAATCAAAAGGCAACATCCGCATAGTACCATCAGGAAAATAACTGAAATAGGTTTGTGTACCCCCCGCAATCATGTGACCACCCCCCACTACACCATCCACTTTAAAGGTTTGTTCTGGTAACCCTTCTGTTTTCAAATTGAACATATAATCGCCATTGGGTGCACGGTAAGGGGTAAGCACCGCATCTTTAAACCTGCGTGGCACTCCATCAAATTTACCAATCACTTTCATGTCCTTTGGCGACCCGCCAGCCTGGCCATGAGTGGAAGATTTCCACTTGTTATAAATATCTGTATGGCAAGACGAACAAGCCTCGGCTCCTACAAAATCTTCGAAAGAAACATTGTCAAGCATTTTGGCAGGCACTGCCGGAAATGGTTTTCGGTATGACACTTCAGCTTTTCCAGATTCTCCACCCCCATTGTTTACCAACTTGAAAATGGCAAAAATGCCCGCGAGTGCAAGAGCAGCATACAAGCCCACTTGCTGCAGCGGCCATTTCTTTTTAGAAGTCGGAGGTGTCTCATTCAATGCACTCCTATCTTGACTTGAATCCTTGGTTTTGATCTTATGCTTTTTCCTTCTACTCATTAGTTAGTAGTTCTGTCATCAGTTGACCATTTGGGTGGACTGCAATTACACAGCGATCTCATATAAGATACGAGCCCTTGAATTTCATTCTTACTGAGTGCATTTCCCCAAGCGGGCATCAAATGACTTTTATTAAGTATGTATCCACCTGCATATACACCATCAAATAAAGTATCATCAGGTTTTTTAGCCATATAACTTCCATCAGCGTGCTTTGTAGGCTGTGTAGCCATGTAGGCTGCATTGAAGCCGTTAGCATTGCCCTTTTCCCCATGACAAATCGCACACTTACTCAAATAGATATTCTCTGGGGTCAATTCTTCACTCGGCAAAGTAATAGGGTGATCAATCAATGAAAGGTATTTTCTTTCGGTAACTGTATCGTTATTATGAACCAAATAAGCGATCAACTGATCTCTCAAATTTTGTGGCATTGAAATTTTGGGCATAATCGTACCTGGCATCGCAGTAGATGGATTGGTAACCATTGAAGTCAAGTAATCAGAATTCAACCGTTTGCTCAAACCAGCAAGATCAGGAGCAATCCTACCTCCCTTACCTCCTATTGAATGACAACCGATACATGGAAATTTTTCATCCAGCAATGTTTCAATTTTGTGCTTAACAAATTGAGACGGTTCTTCTACGCTCGTCTTTTCCTTAATTTCTTTATCATACAAAAAGCGAACGATATTTTGCACTTCAGCTTCCGTAAGACTGAAATCGGGCATACGACTACCCGATCCCGGATGAAAACCAAAAGGGCGAATAGCATGAGGTTGTTTAATATAGTCAGCCAGCCAGCTCTCATTGATTCTAGACTGCACCGTAAGCAAATCCGGAGCCACTGTCTCTTTCCATTGTCCATCTGGATCAGATTGATGACAGCCCGAACAATTTTGCGCCTGATAAATTTTCCTTCCGATTTCAACACTGATCTCTGAATTTGACTTTTGGGTCTCTGTGTAACGATCCAATTGCTCATCATGATCTGGTGCTTCAAGACTGAGCAAGTAGGCACTTAAGTTTTCAATCTTTTCATCGGCATCCTCCACATTTTGAATTAGCGAAGTACTATCCGTATTAAAATGATAAAGCAATCCCGGCATCATATTATTCCCATTTTGAAAGGCAGCGGGAGCAGCAATAAATTGCCTCATCCATACAGGATTAAGTTTACTTCCCATGTTGGACAAATCAGAAATCACATTATTGCCCTGTCCCTCAGCCCTATGACAGGAAGCACAGGCCTGTTCATTGAATTCCCTTTCACCCAAATTAACATTACCGCTCTCTGAGAAATCTGGAAATTTTACATTTAAAATATCTTTCTTGCTGGACAAGTAGAGAGTTAGTGCCAGTGCCTCTCTCTCATCAAATGCAAAATTAGGCATACGTGACAATCCGATATGGTTTCTCACTCGGGTGGGATTTTGGAGGTAATTAAAAATGTATTCAGGTTTGTATCGATAACCCGCCCTTGATAAATCTGGTGCTTTAGTTATTACCTGATTGGCTGAGGTAGCTCCACCGTGACAATTGAGACAACCCAATTGATCAATATAATCTTTGGGGCTCTCAGCAGCAGAAATCTGAACTTTAAACGCCTCAATAGGAGCACTAGCATCACTTATTGATTTATCACCTCCTCCAGAACACCTTACTTGCAAGACAAGCATTGAAGCAAATAGGAAGGCATGATATGATAACTTACACATTTTCAATCAGAAACAATATAATTCGATTTTCTGAATAATTCCACATTGCTTCTTATGAGATTTAACAGATGTAGCACTGTTGAATGATTCTTCAAAATAACAATAGCATTCATCAAAATCATGAAAATAAAGTTGAGGAAATAATTCTCGTTTCCACTTTTTCAACCGGGTAACCCTCTTATTTTTGCCCTCCCTATAAAAGCAACTTTTACACAATGGATAACATTTCTCGGATTGCCTCCGAACTCAACCTTACCCTAAATCAGGTTAAGGTGGTAGTTGATTTACTTACAGCAGGATCAACCATCCCTTTTATCGCTCGCTACCGAAAAGAAATGACTGGCACCTTAGATGAAGTGGCTTTGGCCTCCATAAGAGACAGGCACGAGCAATTGATGGAGCTCGATAAGCGGAGAGATGCCATTCTTAAATCCATTGAGAAACAACAGTTTCTTACACCTGAATTAGAAAAACTGATCCAGAACGCGGAAACACTCACAGAATTAGAAGACATCTATTTGCCCTACAAGCCTAAGCGCAAAACCCGTGCAACTGCAGCCAAAGAGAAAGGACTAGAGCCATTGGCTACACTTCTTTTCGCACAAGGGCAGGTCGACCTTGACAAAGTACTAGCCACGTACATCAACACCGAATTGGGTGTTGCCAATGAAGAAGAAGCATTGGCAGGCGCAAGAGATATTATCGCAGAATGGGTAAGTGAAAATCAGGAAGCCCGACAAAACATCAGGGAGCTATTCTGGAAAGAAGGAACCATTCAGGCATCTGTAGTTAAGTCAAAAGAAAAAAGTGACGAAGCTCAAAAATTCAAAGATTACTTTGATTGGAAAGAACCAATTAGCAAAACCCCATCTCACAGATTGCTGGCAATGCGCAGGGCTGAAAAAGAAAGCTTCATTACACTTGATATTGCTCCCGATGAAGCTCAGGCTGTGAACAAGCTGGAAAGACAATTTGTAACATCAAAATCTGCCGCAGGCGAACAAGTGGCGTTGGCTGTGAAGGATAGCTACAAACGGCTACTAAAACCATCCATAGAAACAGAGGTAAGAGTAGAAACAAAAATGAATGCTGATCTAGAGGCCATCAAAGTGTTCTCCTCCAACCTTAAAGAATTATTGCTTGCCTCTCCCCTTGGACAAAAAAGAGTTTTGGCGTTGGATCCTGGGTTTCGCACCGGAACAAAATTAGTGTGTCTTGGTGAACAAGGTGAACTATTATTTGACACCGTCATCTACCCTAACGAACCTCAAAGAGAAACAGCAAAGTCGGGCACCATCATAATGGGATTGTGTGATCGCTTTAAAATTGAAGCGATAGCCATCGGAAATGGCACCGCCAGTAGAGAAACAGAATCATTCGTAAAAGCCATCGGCTTACCCAAAGAGATTATTATTGTGATGGTCAACGAAAGTGGTGCTTCTATCTATTCTGCATCCGACATAGCCAGAGAAGAGTTTCCTGATAAAGACATTACCGTACGTGGAGCGGTGTCTATCGGAAGAAGACTGATGGACCCACTGGCCGAACTGGTGAAACTCGATGCCAAGTCCATTGGAGTAGGACAATACCAGCATGATGTTGACCAAACCAAATTGAAGGCAGGACTGGATGATGTAGTCATGAGTTGTGTAAACTCTGTAGGTGTAGAGGTGAATACCGCGAGTCGCGATTTACTTTCGTATGTATCTGGTCTGGGACCACAATTGGCCAAGAGCATCGTTGAATACAGAAACCAAAACGGTGCATTTAAGGATCGTAAATCCTTAAGCAAAGTGCCACGCCTCGGAGATAAAGCTTTCGAACAATGTGCTGGCTTTCTTAGGATTCGAGATTCTAAAAATCCATTGGATGCAAGTGCTGTACATCCGGAACGCTATGAACTGGTGGAGCAATTTGCCAAAGACCTCAACTGTACCATCAAAGATTTGATGACCAGTGCAGAATTAAGAAAGAAATTAGACTTGAAAAAATATGTGACCGATTCTGTTGGACTCCCTACCTTAACTGATATTCTTGCTGAGTTAGAAAAACCAGGCAGAGATCCACGTGAACAGTTTGAAGTATTTACGTTTGAAGAAGGTGTAAATGAAATAAAAGACCTTAAGATTGGAATGGTGCTACCCGGCATTGTGACCAACGTAACCAACTTTGGTGCCTTTGTGGACATCGGAGTACATCAGGACGGTCTGGTGCACATCAGTCACTTGAGTGATCAGTTTATTAAAGACCCCAACGCAGTGATTGCCGTACAGCAAAAAGTAAAGGTAACGGTATTGGAAGTAGACATTCCAAGAAAACGCATTGCCCTTTCAATGAAAAGTGATCCGTTTAATGCAAGCCCTACCGACAATAAAAAGCAAACAAGAGAAAGAAGTCAATCAAAGCCTAAACCCACGAAGCAAAAAGAAGAGAGTATGGAAGATAAGCTGGCGCAATTGAAAGCTAAATTTGGGAAGTAGTTTAAAATATTGCCACTCCAAGTATTAATGACAGTGTAGTATATTCTGAACTCCAAAAACTATAACTGTTCAATATATCCCGAGAACCATACCTTAATTCAATATTGAATTTATTGTTAAAGTTGTAACCTCCACCAAAGACTGAACTTCCCCTGGTTCCAATCTCATAGGAGTCAGCAAGATTATTACCCACTTTAAAGTCAATTGCAGATCCCATACTTAAGTCAATCATATATAACCAGTTTAGGAAAACTTTTGACTTACTATCAATAAAGAAATAGTGTCTAATACCAATTGGAATCTCAATTGAAGTGTAATCTACTGTAACATCATAAGTAAAGAATTGATTAACTCCGGGAGATATTTGCTCATCTTTAAAAGAATGATAGGTAGGCTCAACTACTAAAGCCCATTTATTCTTGTTAAAAGGTAAGACAAACTCTAACTCAAGTCCGAATCTATATGCTGATTCACTACCAAAATCAGTATCTCTTGATTTAGATACTCTATTGGTCATGAGCAGTGATGACTTGTTAAGCCCAGGCCTTATCATCATATTAAAAAAATTCCTATCTCCCTTTATTTCAGTTACTACAAACTCAGAATTATGGCATTCATTGTACTTACTGAATAGCTTAACAAGTGATTGCTTCTTGTAAACAATGTTTTCAACAGCTGTCATGGAGATACTTTCACATTTCAAATTATTCCAAATCTGTTCCCGGTACTTGTTTACCTCTCCAATTCTGTTGTCATCAGTTTTATACTTCTTGTACAACAGTTGCTCTACAGCCCCATCATCCACCTTATAGAAATACTTAATAATGCCCCTATCTTCATATACGTAAAGTGAAGCCTTGCCTTCTATCAATGGCCTCAAAAAAAGTTGTTCTTCATTCACTGTTATAGTTCTATCTATACTTAATCCGCTGGTGACTTCAGTGGATCTATCAATCCCTACAGTGAAGCGATAATATTTATGAATAGTATTCGTAACTCCAAACTCCTTAACTGTAGCAACACCCATTGTCCTTGGCTCGTCAGTACTCACTGTTTTGTATTCGAATTCTGAGGGGTTACTTTTCCAATCAATATTCTTAATAAAACAATGAATCTTCTGATCATTATTATCAACATAATAACCTGGTTCAAAATCAATTTGACCGTACCCTATAACACTTGAAGTTAAAAAGATAGCCACTAATAGTATACTAATTCTTATATGCGGAATTTTCATAATGGAAATATCATTAACACAACACATCAATATAGTAATTTCTTATAGAAAAACAGTAATTGGTGGGTTATCCTATTAATGTAATAGAACTCCCAGGTCACAGGGGCTTCAAAAGGCTTATTTTTTAAAAACTACAATATTGATTTTGGCACAACGCCTCGTAGCCAAATACTGAATTGTTTCCACCAGCCTGCCTCACCATCTGGATTAAAAGATAAAGTGGTATGCCACGCATTTTCCGGCTGCATATCTTCCAGCATAGCTGCATACAAATTCCCCGCTATTGTACTGTCATAGACCACAGCAATGCATTCTGTGTTCAGATTGGCACTTCTTGGGTCTAAATTAAAAGTACCAATAACTGCGATGGCTTCATCCACCACCATCGACTTGGCATGTAAACCGAAGGTCGGTGTGTAGTCGATCTTTTGCTGCAAAGCTCCCGTCATTACCTTAAACCGAATGGCTGCATCAGGTTTAAACTCATAGATATCAATTCCTGCTTCTAACAGTTTTTCTCTATCTCGTTTATACCCACTGAACGCCTCAAGGTTATCCGTTGATGTCATGCTATTGGTAAGGATTTTCACCTCTACTCCCCTATCAATCACCTCTCTAAAAAGTTGCTGACTCAATGCTGTCGTGACCAGATAAGGAGACTGTATGTATACAGACTTCTTTGCTCCTCTTATTAACTCAATCAAATGGTCTGTGCTGGCACCTCCTCCTTGTAGTCCGTCTTCTTCATTCTTACCAGGCAAATCAGACACAAACGAAACACTATCCACCCACACCAAATCTCCAGAGGCTTGAATATTTTTAAAAGCAATGGGAACAGATCGAATTTTATCCCGTACCTGAGGCCAGAAATTTTCTGGGTTGCAGGCATACTGATGAATATAATTGTACTTAGCTTCAGCATTCAGGTCAAATCCATCTGCATCAGAAAGCTCAGCTATCGGCACACTTAAATCACTTTCCCAAAACTGAGTGAACGATTCATTGATCTCATTTGTCACTCCGCCAATTAATAAAATGTCACGGTCCCTGAAATTATACTCATGATCATAATCAAAATACTCATCCGCTATATTTCTACCACCAGTTATTACCACTTTGCGATCAACAATAAATGTTTTGTTATGCATCCGTTGGTTAAAACCTTGAAAGTCTTTCGATAGGCTGTATAATTTTTGAGGAAAATTTTTACCAATGTTGGCCGTAGGGTTGTAAATCTTTATCGACAAGTTAGGGTGTGCATCCAATGCTAGTAAATCTTCTGCATCGGCTTCCACCATAATATCATCAACGAGCATTCGCACTTTTACACCTCGATCTGCTGCCCGGATTAAATAGTCAATAGCAATCAAACCAATATTGTCAGCGGAGAAGATAAAGTACTGAATGTCTATTGTTTCTTCTGCAGACTCCGTCAACCAGGCCCTGGCGATCATTGAGTTGTCACCCTCTTCCAAAGTATAAACACCTGTTTTGGTGGCCAGTAAATCTTTAAATGGATCGAGCTGCGCTGAAAGGGCATGCGCACTGTCTAAATGAATTTGTGAACAGAAATCTTCGTCTATAACAGGATAGGTTTCTTCACTGGATGAACATCCGTAACCTATCCCTAACAGTAAGAATCCAAATAATCGAGAATACATTTTAAACCTCCTACTCAATAAGTTGATAGGACGTTACAATTTGTTTTTGTTCGCCCAAGCCTTCAATACCCAACTCCACCACTTCACCCGCTTTCAGGTAGCGTGGTGGTTTCATGCCAGTACCTACACCAGAGGGTGTACCTGTAATCAACACATCGCCCGGCAATAAAGTGATCATTGAGCTTGTGTAACTAATAAGCTCAGCTACACTGAAAATCATATCCTTCGTATTTCCATCTTGCATGGTCTCACCATCAATTTTTAACCAGAGACGCAACTGCTGAGGATCAGGAACTGCTTCCGGTGTTACCAGGTAGGGCCCCAGCGGCCCAAAAGTATCAGGACTCTTTCCTTTTGTCCACTGTCCTGTTCCTTCCTTCTGCCAGCTCCGCTCTGTGTAGTCATTCATAATGGTATAACCTGCTACGTAGTCCAATGCATTTGCTACATCCACATGTTTTGC
>JAGQYK010000071.1:12127-19039 GCA_020436125.1 Cyclobacteriaceae bacterium
AATCACTACAGCCAGCTCCACCTCCCAGTCTGTCTTTTCAGAATTCTTCGGGATTTCAACAGCATCATTGGGCCCCATCATTGAAGATGTCGCCTTCAAAAATATGATGGGCTCGTCTGGTACAGCCGACCCAGTCTCTTTTGCATGCTCTACATAATTGCGACCAATGGCCACAATCTTGGAAGGCCGCACAACACACGTGGCCAAGCGAACATCACCTGACACTTCAGGGCAGTTATCCAAATTAGCAGCTACCCATTTTCGCAATCGGGTCACCCCGTCATTCTCAAAAAATGCTTCGTTATAATCTTCACCAAAACCAGACACATCTACCCACTTTCCATTTGGTAAAATCGCTCCCGGTTTCTCTGCTCCCATTTCACCAAACCGGAAGAGTTTTGTAATGATCTGATCCTGCGCTTCTGTTGATTGTATGCAGGCAGACAACGCAGTAATGCACAATAAAGCAAATAGGCGCGTCAATAGGTTGTTCATGGGAATTAGGTCAGGTTAAAAGTATTATTAAAGTTAATACAATTTGATCAACCGTTTGTATTCCCCACTCTTCAATTAATATTGGTAACCCTTCCAGGAATTACATATATTTCTCAATTATAAATTCGTCCATCATGAGTCTTACCAAAAATTACAAAGGATACCAGTCATTTCAATACCTTGAAAAAGATATAGACTATAAATATTTCGAACTCGCTCCTGAAATTAATAGAGTCCAATCAACGAAAGTATCATTGAGCAATGAAGAGGAGCAGCGTGTCAAATCAATCATCGAAAAGAACGTATTGATTTCTGTACATGAGCATCTGGGCACATTTCCAAAAGACATCATGGAAACGCCTGCCTATGTGAAAGAGGGTAGAATGGCTACGGCATTCGAAGGACTAGCGCATTCTCACTGGGATTGTGTGTTTGACAACCTTATGGATGGCATTTGTCAGATCCACTCCAAAGGGGGATGGAAGTGGAGCGAAGTCATCCACGACTTGGGTATGCGACTTTGTGACATTGGTCATCAGGATTTTGTCATCCACTGCAAATCTGTTGATGACATCTTAAGAGCACACAAAGAAGGGAAAGTAGCCTGGGTAGCCGTGATGGAAGGTGCGATGATGATTGAAAACGAATTGGACCGAATCGATTTGCTGTATGGTTTTGGATTGCGCTCTATTGGTATCACCTACAGTGAATCCAATGCGCTAGGTTCAGGCTTGAAGGAAGACATAGACGGTGGACTCACCAAATTCGGAAAAAGAGCCGTAGAGCGAATGAACAAAGTGGGGCTCCTAATTGATTGTTCGCATACTGGAGATCAGACAGCCTTAGACACGATCAAGCACAGTAGCAAACCTATTATCTTAAGTCATATTGGTGCAAAGGCACTTTGGGATACCAACAGAATGGCGCCCGATGAGGTGTTGAAAGCTTGCGCAGATAAAGGAGGCGTAATAGGTATGGAAGCTGCACCCCATACCACACTCACCCCTAATCAACGTACCCATAACCTTGATGCCGTCATGGAACACTTTGAATATATCAAGGATTTGGTGGGCATCGATCATGTTACTTTTGGACCAGATACTTTGTATGGTGATCACGTAGGACTGCACACTGCCTACACCGCTGCACTTTCTTTGAAAGAATCGAAAGGCAAACGAAAGCCTGGTATGGAATACAATCCTGTAGAATTTGTAGATGGATTGGAGAACCCAACGGAAGGTTCGTATAACATCATTCGCTGGCTGGTAAAGCATAACTATTCCGACCAAGACATCGCGAAAGTAATGGGTGAGAATACACTTCGTTTATTGAGAGAAGTGTGGGTGTAAAAAACTTAATACTAATAGTTATTACTCTCCTTTGCTCCCTGCAAGTAAAAGGTCAGATTACTATTACACATTTTGAAGTCTCCATTAGTATGGACAACTTAACCAATAAGGTAATGGTCACTGAAAAATTGCAATTCAGTGGCCATCTGAATGACTCGCTCATCACCCTTCAATCTTTAGCCTTCGCGCATGCAGACATCCAAGGTCTTAAAGGAAAAGTAAATGATTCCACCGTTTCCCTATCCTTATTACAAAATGAAAATGGTTTATTAGAGACCTCCATTCCAACAACCACTTTAACTTCTTTAAACATTACCTACATCAGTAGTGTTGAGGATTCACGTATACTGGCTCCTTTAGTTTTTGTACCCGTTTCATCTGGCTCCTCCGATGAACAATTATTTACCGCAACCATCACGATCCCCGCATTTTATAAAATAGTAGAAAGCTTCCCTACCATAGAACTGGAGGGAGTACAAGATGGACCGCAAAGAATTTATACCATTCACCTGCCAGTGATTCCCTCATTGGTTAAGCTAGACCTTGCTCCTGTTTCTGAATTTAAGATGGGGACCACAGAAATATTGGATGGAGTTATTCTTATAGTACTTGCCGCCCTTGGCGTAATAGGTTGGAAAAAACGCAAAATGCTTACCTGATGACAGACTTTATTTTCTGGGGACTGTTTCTGATACTGGGCTTGATCGTTATCGGTTATGTAATGTGGATGCGCTGGATTGAACGTAAAAACTAAATGGATAGTCAACTCATTATATTCGCACTTTACTTCGTTGTGGTTTTCCTCATCGGGTGGTACAGTATGCGGGCTACCACATCAGAGTCGGACTACTGGATTGCAGGTGGCAAATTGGGCTGGGGTGTTGGTGGTGCTACCATGGCAGCTACCCATACCAGCGCTGGCACTTTTATCGGAACCATTGGAGTAATCTATGCCGTGGGTTGGTCATTTGCATGGGTGTTAATTTCTATTCCCCTCGCCTATTGGTTTATGGTTGCAGTACTCGCTCCCCGTTTCACCAAAGTAAAGGAACTTACACTGCCTGCCTTTTTGCAAAGAAGGTACGACAGCAAAACCACGCGAGGCATTGGAGCGGTGATCATTCTAATTGCTACGGTGGTGTACGTGCAGGCACAAATTGTTGCTGGAGGGTTAGTGGCTAATATCGTTTTCGGAATTCCTACCACCACTGGCATGGTCGTGTTCACCATCATCCTTTTGATCTATACCGTCTTAGGAGGCATGTTGGCCGTTGCCTACACCGACTTTCTCCAAATGGTGATTATGGTATTGGGTACCATTGTTTCTGTGCCGTTAGCAGTCAGTCACTTTGGCGGATTTGGTAACATGATAGAATTAGTGCATGCCATCAAACCGTTGACATTTAGCTGGAGTGGTTTTTCAACTTCATTACTCATTACTATGGGACTTGCCTTCTTTCTGGGGTCGGTAGCTACTCCTGAAAAAGTAGTTCGGCTTTATGCCATGAAAGACATGCGTACTATTCGCAGAGGCATATTACTTACGATCATCTTAGTAACAGGAATTAATTTACTTGTCTTTATCTTAGGACTGGCTGCCATGGTGTTGTTTCCCATTCTGCCTACAGGCGATCTGGCTATGCCAGTTATTGCCCGTGCTGTACTGCCTACTTTTATCGGCACCATTATGTTGGCAGCGGTTACATCCGCTATGATGTCCACTGTGGATTCATTATTACTCGTGGCTGGCTCTGCCTTATCCGAAGATATTTATCAAAACCTTATTCATACCAATGCCACCGAAAAGAGAAGGCTGTTGGTGGCGCGTATTGGAATTGTAATCGTTGGCGTTATTCCGCTGTTGCTAATTCTTGGAGGCTTTGCCAAAGGTGAGCTAATACAATTTATCGTTGTGCTCTTTACCGCTATCATGGCTGCCGGTTTTTTCACTCCTGTTGTGGGAGGTATTGTATGGAAGCGCGCTAACAAACACGGGGCTATTGCCTCCATGGTAGGCGGAGTATTAATGACAGGGGTTTGGAAAGTTTATGGTGACCCTACTATCTATCCTGTGCTACCTGGTTTTATATTGAGTGTGCTGCTCTTCGTCATTGTGAGCCTTGCTACAAAGGCACCCGAAGACAAACTTTGGAAACCTTATTTCGATAAGTAGTTACGGCTTTTTCAATTCCAGTATTTCCGCGGTGCGCTTTCTAGTGGCATCCAGTTGTCCTTCATTCTCAGACAAAGAAACTCCGAAGGATGGTACCATCTCTTTCAATTTAGCCTGCCACTTTTCTACTTTACCTTCTGCTCCAAAACATTTTGTAATCAAATCTAGCATCACAGCTGCCGCAGTAGATGCACCGGGAGATGCACCCAATAACGCTGCCACTGTGCCATCCTTCGATATTACTACCTCTGTTCCAAACTCCAGTACGCCTCCCTTTTTCTTATCCTTTTTAATCACCTGAACACGCTGCCCCGCCTCCAACAATTCCCAGTCCGTCAATTTGGTAAAAGGAACATATTCGCGCAAAGCGGCATGGCGTTCTTCTGGTGTCTGCCTCACCTGCTCAATCAAATATTTCGTTAATGGCATGTTTTTCAACCCTGCGAAAATCATGGGGATGGCATTGTCTACCCCAATTGAATTGGGTAAATCCATCAGTGAACCATTCTTTAAAAACTTGGTAGAGAATCCGGCAAACGGCCCAAACAATAATTGTTTCTTGCCATTGATCATCCGAGTATCAATATGGGGCACCGACATGGGTGGTGCACCTACTGAAGCTTTACCATATACCTTGGCGTGGTGTTTGGCAATCAAATCTTCATTAAGACATCGCAGCCATAAACCACTCACTGGAAAACCTCCATATCCTTTTCGTTCCTCAATCTCCGCACGCTTCAACAAATGTAGTGTTGCTCCTCCCGCACCGATAAACACAAACTTCGCATTGCATTGACTTTTTTGCATGCTCAACAAATTCTTAACAAACACATCCCATCCTCCTTTTCCATCAGGATCGAGATCAAGTGCTTCTACATTATAATGAACTGTGACACCAGGCATTTCCTCTAATTGTGCAATCATACTGCGGGTAAGGTTACCGAAATTCACATCGGTACCAATATCCATACAGGTTGCTGCCACTGATTGCGTACTCTTTCGTCCTCGCATAGCAATAGGAGCCCACTCAGCCATCAAGTCACGATCTTCTGTATAGACCATGTCTTTAAACAGCGGACTTTGTTGCATCAGACTATGTCTCTTTTTTAAGTAAGCCACATTCTCTTCTCCCCATACCAAACTCACATGAGGTACTTGTGTAATAAACTCAGAAGGTTGGATATAATTTTTCTGAACGAGATACGCCCAAAATTCGCGCGACAATTCGAAAGATTCTGCAATCTTTACGGCCTTTGAGATATTAATAGAACCATCTTCCTTTTGTGGCGTGTAGTTCAATTCACAAAAAGCCGAATGGCCCGTTCCTGCATTGTTCCAGGCATCAGAACTCTCCGTCCCAGCCTGGTCGAGGCGTTCAAAAATCTGTATGGTGATATCAGGATTGAGCTCCTTTAGCAGCAAACCAAGTGTTGCGCTCATGATTCCTGCTCCCATCAAAACCACATCAGTTTCCTGAATTAGGGGCTTAATTGTCTGTGTCATGGCCAATTTTAGATTAAAGCATACCAAATTAAGCTATCGCGCCCCACCTTGCAAGTATTATGGAATATCGCTTATTACGTTATGTTAATTATTTATAGTGCTTCACTCCAATGGCTTCGTACAATGCCTTAGGGTCATAGGTACCCCACCAGAAGATGGCATGAGAAAGGAGGTGAAAACTGGACTAATAGTGTTATGCCAAATTAAAAGAAAACAGGTGAAAGGATTTTCTCAATTGCGTTTCCATCTCGTTTCTCTCCACTCATTTCGCTCTTCTTTTGAATGGAATGTCCAGGCTACAATTCGGCTAGATTTATTACCTGTTCCCATCGGGATCGTTTTTATCTGCTTAACTTCATTATTTTCTAATAGATTATATATCCTTTTAAGATTAGATTGTTTAGATACTAAAGTTGAAAACCATAAACAGTTTTTAGCAAATTTTTCGCTTTCACTAATCATATTCTGGATGAATTTATATTCACCCCCCACATATACCAGTTCGCTATTAATGCCAGCGAAATTGAGTTCTGGTGTTTTTGTTTTTTTACCAGACAGGTTCATTACTTTTCTTCGAGCTCCTTTTTGAGCCTCTTCGGCCGAAGCATGAAAAGGAGGATTACATACAGTAAACTCAATTTTATCAACCTTCTCCAGTATGCCGTAAAAAACGTCTTTTCGGTTTTTTTGCAACCTACATTCAATCTTACCTTTTAATAGTCTATTAGAATTGACAATATTTTGTGATGAAGCAATCGACTTCGGATCAATATCAGATCCAATGAATGTCCAACCGTATTCTGTCACGCCAATAATTGGGTAAATGCAGCTGGCACCCAGACCAATATCAAGGCCGGTGATTGTATCACCAGTTGGGATTGTCCCAAAATTGTATTCAGCCAATAAATCAGCCATATGATGAATGTAATCTGCCCTTCCCGGTATGGGAGGACATAAGTTTTGATCTGGGAAGTCCCAGCTCGTTATTCCATAGTAGTGATTGAGTAGGGCTGTGTTCAAAAGTTTAACAGCAAGTGGGTTTGAAAAATCAACTGATTCCACCCCGTACTTGTTGAGAGTTACATGATCCTTTAATTCAGGTGTTACCTGAGTCAAAGCACTTAAATCATATCTTTCCCGGTTTTTGTTTCGAGTATGTAATCTTACTTTTTCGTTTCTATTTTTTTCCATAGACATGATTTACCTTGGTCTCTTATATAGCTTCATTGCATTTCAACTGCTTAGTACTTACTCTACACAATTCCCCACCAAAATAGGCTTATTTGTTAATCTTTCGAGCTCAAGTGCTTTGTTTATCGAGAAGAATGGAGTCACCTTCTTCCCAATACAAGAACTACAAAACACAAAAAGCGCGGGCAAGTAGCACAATCT
>JAGQYK010000072.1 GCA_020436125.1 Cyclobacteriaceae bacterium
CTGCACATTGCCGATAAATTGCGAGAGCAGTTTGGTCACTTCGAGATTCAGGATCATCTGGTTGAAAAACAAACTGAAAACCTGGACGCTTACTCCTATTTCCTGAAAGGAAAATTCCATTTCAACAAATGGAACCCTGACGATGCAAAGAAGGCCATCTCCTATTTTGAAAAGGCCATTGCCCTGGATCCCAAACATGCCGACTCCTATGTGAGGATGGCAGACTGTTATAGTTTTTTGGCCACCACAGGGTTTATGTCTTATGAAGAAGGTTGGGGCAAGGCCACTCAATTAACTGGACAAGCGCTGGAATTGAATGATCAACTTCCGGGCGTTTATTATCAACAATCCAATCTTTCTTTCTTCATCGGATTCGATTATAAAACAGCATTCCATCAAATGGCAAAGGCTATTGAATTGAATCCCAACTTTGCAGAAGCCCAGCAGTTTATGTCTTTTCTGTACGTGATCGCTGGTCAAAAAGAAAAATCACAACAACACCTGGATATCGCCTTAAGTATCAATCCGCTGTCGCAGGAAACACTTTTCTTCCAGGGCTATCACAATTACATGCTGGGAAATGTGGAAGAGGCACTGGAGCAATTGAATCAATGCCTAGCCGCCAATCCCAAAAACATTCCAGCCAATGCCACCAAACCATTGTGCCTACTAAAGCTCGGACGCTATGATGAGGTGATTGAATTTTTGAATTCCATTCCAGATGAGGTGGTGGTGCCTGATGATAATCTGGGGTTCACAGCAATGGCCTATGCCATGAAAATGCAAGAGCCAAAAGCAAGTCAATACATTAAGCAATTAACAGAACGGGCCAATACACCAGAAGGACTCAGCGCCAACTCTTATCTTTTCTTGTTATATGGCGTCTTAGGTCAAAAAGACAAGGCGTTTGAATGGATTGACAATGCGATTAAAAATAAGTATTCGCTGGTCATGCTCCGCTTCGCTGATCCCTTGGTGAATCCTATAAAAGATGATCCCCGATATGGTGAAGCTCAAAAAATATTGTTCCAAAGCGATTTCGTAGAAGAGCCCAAAAAGAAGAAAGAACTGCTCAGCAAAAAGGAAACAGACGACTATACCGATCGGTTGCTCACCCACATCAAAGAGCACCAACCCTATCTCGATCCTGAATTATCACTGCGATCATTGGCCGCACAAATAGACATCCATCCCAATCAATTGTCGTGGCTCCTCAACGAAAACATGGGAAAGAACTTCAATGAGTTTGTCAATCACTACCGGGTAGAAGCCTTCAAAGCACTATCTAAAGATCCCAAAAAGGCCCATCTCACACTTATTGGTATGGCCTACGAATGTGGGTTCAACTCTAAAACGGTATTCAATACCTACTTTAAGAAGGAGACCGGCCTTACTCCCAAGCAATTTCTAAAAGAACAGAAATAGCCTTATAGCTTCAAAAAAGTAGTTTTTCCGCCTAATCCGTTCGGATTTATAATTGCGGACGTCCCCTTTATAATGGCGAACTCGTACGCGTCATCCTCCCCCTAGTTTTGTGTCATCAACAATAAAAAAAGCACTAAAACTATGACAACCATGAAAGCAATTGTAGCAACAAAATACGGATCACCTGAGGTATTCCAACTCAAGGAGATCGCAAAACCTACGCCCAAAGCCAATGAAGTATTGGTGAGGATACACGCTTCTTCAGTAACTGCCGCAGATACGATGATGCGGAGAGGCACACCCTTCTATGGAAGATTATTCATCGGATTGCTGAAACCCAACAATCCCATCCCAGGAACTGGCTTTGCGGGTGTGGTAGAAGCGGTAGGTAAAGACGTGACTCACTTTACCATTGGAGATGCGGTATTTGGAGAATCCGTGTTTGGTGCGGGTACCAATGCGGAATATGTATGTGTGGCTGAGAAAGGAATCATCATTAGCAAGCCAGCCAACATCTCGTTTGCTGAAGCCGCTTCCATTTGTGATGGCCCGCTCACCTCGCTCAACTTTTTGAAGAACCTGGCCGCTATTCAACCCGGACAGAAGGTGCTGATCAATGGCGCATCGGGAAGTTTAGGTACCGCTGCTATTCAGCTGGCTAAATATTTTGAAGCCAAAGTAACAGGAGTGTGCAGCACCAACAATGTGGAGTTAGTGAAATCACTTGGGGCAGATCATGTGATCGACTATACACAAGAGGATTTTACAAAATCAAATACACGGTACGATGTGATCTATGATACCGTTGGAAAGAGTTCTTATTCACAAGCTAAAAAAGTACTCACTGCCAACGGGGCTTACATCTCCCCTGTGTTGAACATGACCTTATTACTGCAAATGATGTGGACATCATTGGTAGGTAAGAAGAAAGCAAAGTTTTCAGCTACAGGTATCTTGCCCTTACCCGCCCTACGAGATTTCCTCTATGAAATCCGAGCCATGATTTGTGCGGGGTACCTCAAATCAATCGTAGACAAAGAGTTTTCGCTGGAGCAAATAGCAGAAGCGCACGCCTACGTGGACAATGGTCATAAGCGAGGCAATGTAGTGCTCTCCATGAATGAATCAATTTAAAATTAAACTATAAACAAACACAAAATGAAAACAATGAAAAGTGTAATAGCAGCAGTAATCCTGCTCACTGTATTCACCCAGGTGAACGCACAACAAATGAAAGTAGTAACTGTAGTGGAGTCCATCGTTCCGATGGGAATAGGGAGATCAAGGATTATTGAGCACCAGCAAAGGGCCAATACTTCCGATTTCACAACAGAGCGAACAGATGGAAAAAGTTCATCTCAGAAAGAGATCAAACGCTCCAATGTGAAAATTGAGAAGTTAACCGAAACTAAATTGTTAAATTTCTACAGTGGCGTAGGTATCAACTTCCAAAACATTGCTTCCAATGATGCACTCATCACCGCTAAGATCAATGAAATGTTATCCCAAGGCTGGAAATTGAATTTTGTCACCAGTGGTGTAGAGAGTGTAGGTAGCGCTTCGGATAGCAATGGAATCTATATCACCCGATTGTTTTTCATAAAACCATAACTATTAATCCTCCGATCGGCAATGCCGGCCGGTCGGAGTCTTAAACTAGATAGCCATGACAACAATGAATTTTCCAACCTCAAAAAGTTATACCCGAATAGCTGGCGTACTTTATTTATTGATTGCACTATTAGGTTTCTTTAGTATCGGCTATGCCCCTACTGTGCTATTCGTACCTGGTGATGCTTTGGCCAATGCGCAAAGTATACTCAACCATCAGGGACTGTTTCGGATTACCCTCTTTTCAGATATCCTCATCATCATTATTGAAATGGTGTTGACGGTAATGCTTTACCATATGTTCAAGGCCGTAAACAACACCGTAGCTAAGGTGGCCTTGTACTCACGTTTAGCCATGAGCTTCATCATGGCCATCAATCTGATCAACTATTTAATTCCACTTCATCTTCTGAATGGTGCTAATTATGTAAAAGATATGGAGCATGCTCAATCGTTGGCATTGCTTTTCCTCGATGCCCATCAGGATGGTGTGCTGATATGGGGATTATTCTTCGGATTGCACCTTACTGCGCTAGGTTATATGGTATATCGATCAGGGTATGTCCCTAAGGTATTAGGCGTATTATTACTCCTGGGAAGTTTCGGATACACCATCGAGAGTGTGTCCACCTTCACACTTCCTGACAGCCTATTACTTTCTTATCTATCGATGGGGTTACTGGGATTTGCCGTTATCGGTGAGTTATCATTTGCCATTTGGCTGATGACCAGAAAAAGAAATAGTATAGGCATACTTTAGTGAGAAAATAAATATAAATACAGCATGATTAAATACGGAATCATTACCGGCAGCAGCAGAGGAATAGGTTTAGCCACCGCCCAATTATTATTGCAGGATGGCAGCACAGAGGTTATAGGCACTTCTACTTCTGGTCAATCTGACATCAAAGCGCAACATTTCAAATGTTTACCCCTGGAGCTGTCCGATGGAACCTCTATAAACAATTTTGTAAGGCACATAGGCGATAGAAAAATTGATTTTCTGATCAACAACGCAGCCATTCTGGTAGAAGATTGGCATACACCGGAAATCAATATGCAGCAACTAAGAAAAACGTTTGAAGTCAATCTATTTGGTACTATCGCTTTAACAGAGGCGCTTTTACCTCAATTCAATACCAACGCACATATTATTAACATCACTTCCAATTGGGGTGCTTTCAGTGACCCCCATTTTGACCCATACCAACCTCATTACAAAATGTCGAAAGCTGCCCTCAACATGTACACCAAGTTATTGGCAAAGCGACTCGAAGAGAAGAACATAACCGTTTCTTCACTTGACCCCGGTTGGGTACAATCAGATATGGGAGGCGATAATGCTAGTCGGCCACCTAAAGCCGTAGCCACTGAGATTCTTCACCTATTAGATACCAAGGTAGAGACAGGCCAATTCTGGAATGAAGGGAAAGTCAGGAATTGGTAAAAAAGTGTTTATTAATTATAAATGAACGAACATTCATTTATATTTGCGCCATGAGAACCAGAGACGAAGGTAAAGAGCAACTCATAAAAGAGCATTCCATCAAAATGATAGTGAAAAAGGGACTGGATGGTTTTAGTATCCAGAACCTGGCCAAAGCGGCAAAGGTCTCCCCTGCTACCATTTATATTTATTACAAAGACAAAGAAGATCTTATCGTCACCATCGGAGCAGAAGTCTTTGAAGAAGTCCTTTCCCATAGCCTGAAAAACTTTACACCAGACATGTCATTTGCTGAAGGACTTAAAGTGCAATGGAAAAACCGAGCGGATTATTTTATGAGTCACCCTGTTAAAGTACAGTTTATTGAACAGCTTCGCTACTCGCAGTTGTATGTCAAAATAGGAAAGAAGATAGCGCCTGATTTTAAAATAGCCATGAGTCAATTTGCGCACAAGGCGATGGCCAATAAAGAATTGGTAAAGCTACCCTTTGAAGTATACTGGTCCATCGCTTTCGCTCCTTTATACCAATTGATCAAATTCCACTCTGAAGGCAAGAGCTATGTAAACGAACAATTCCAACTCACCGATAAGGAAATGAATCAAAGTCTGAAATTGGTATTAAAAGCACTAAAACCCTGATACCGTTACCAACCATTAAAGCTATGAAAACTCAAACGTATCCAACTTTAACTCGGACCGTATTGGTATTCAAAACCAACCTGAATGCTAAAGAAGATATCAGTAAGATCGAAAAAGGCCTGAATAATTTACAAGATGTATTGGATTGGTCGGTGGATATCAGCGACATCGATAAAGTACTGCGTGTGGAAGCCAACACCGACAACCCTTTCGAAATTCTGTCGGTACTCCATACTGAAGGGTATCAATGTGAAGAATTGAACTATTAAAACATATTATATAAAATAGATGTCATCCGATTCTGCAAATAAAGGTGTATTTACACACTATCAGGTTTTTATAGTAGCTGTTCTCTCTTTTCTACAGTTCACTATTATACTCGACTTCATGGTGCTTTCACCATTAGGTGCTTTACTGATGGAGCAGCTAAGCATTACACCTGGGCAATTTGGATGGGTAGTCTCTGCTTACGCTTTCAGCGCAGGAGCATCAGGCCTGCTCACAGCCGGCTTTGCCGACAGGTTCGATCGCAAGAAGCTGCTGCTGTTCTTTTATGCTGGATTTATGCTGGGCACCATCTTCTGCGCATTGGCTCCAAATTATCACTACCTCTTAATTGCTCGCATCGTAACAGGTATTTTTGGAGGTGTAATTGGTTCTGTCAGTTTTGCCATCATTACGGATCTCTTCAAATTAGAAGTAAGAGGAAGAGTAATGGGTTTCGTCCAAATGTCCTTTGCAGCCAGTCAAGTATTGGGGCTACCCATCGGATTGGTGTTGGCCAATGCTTATGGATGGCATGCTCCCTTTTGGATGATCTCCTTTGTAGGTATTGGTGTTGGTGTGGTGATCGCTTTCTATATGAAACCCATTGATGAACATCTCAAGATCAAATCTGACCGCAATGCCTTTCAGCATTTGACAAAAACACTCGCTAAGTCTACTTATGCGCGCACATTCCTGGCCACCACCCTGTTGGCCACAGGAGGCTTTATGCTGATGCCCTTTGGTAGTGCCTTTAGCATTCATAATCTTGGACTAACCATGGAACAACTGCCCATACTCTACGGTGTTACAGGCGTCTTCTCCATCACATTCGGTCCTATCATCGGTAAGCTCAGTGATCAACTTGGAAAATATAAAGTGTTTGCTGCTGGTTCTGTTATCAGTATTATTGTTGTGTCCATTTACACGCACTTTGGTATCACTCCCCTTTGGATGGTCATTTCCATGAGCGTAATTATGTTCGTAGGCATCTCCTCCCGCATGATCTCCGCGTCAGCACTCATCAGTGGAATCCCCGATGCGCAAGACCGTGGAGCGTTCATGAGCATCAATTCTTCCGTACAACAAATTTCAGGGGGCATTGCATCCGCCATAGCAGGTATGATAGTAATACAAGTAGACAATGGCCCCTTACAACGGTATGATATACTGGGTTATGTAGTAATGAGTACCATGCTCATCTCCATCGGAATGATGTATTACATCAACAAAGATGTAGAAAAGAAAAAGGATGAAGCCGCAAATCCAATTATCCCTCAACCGGTAGTTGCCAAAACAGTATAGTCAGAAATTTAAGAGTCACAAAAAAAATGTATCTTTCCAATAGGGTGGTACAATTCGGCTGCTTTAAATACAGAGATTATGCTCGAATATTTCAAGAAGTCATATCAAAGAAAATTAGCCAGGCGTGTTACCAAAGAATATCCACCTACTGTGGATCAAGTCAATCTTAAAAAAGAAGGTGCAATCGATTTTGCCAATTGGTCTAACCCATTAGTGCCCCATTATACTTTGACACAACAATGTGTAGATTTCTTTAGACAGTTTATCAAAGAGGGTGATCTCGTTATCGATGTAGGAGCCAATATAGGTGACACCACCGTACCTATGGCACTGGCAGCCGGGAAGTCTGGAGTCGCATTAGGTTTTGATCCCAACCCATATGTATATAAAATTCTGGAGGCCAATGCAAAATTGAACCGCGATAAAACCAATATCGTACCTCAACCCTATGCGATCTCTAAAGAGGAAGAAGAGTTTTATTTTATTTCATCAGAAGCATCATTCGGAAACGGTGGCATTTCTTCTACCCGGGACGGTATCCATGGAAAGTTTGTACACCCAGATAAAATCAAGGGAATAGACCTCACAAAATTTCTGGAACGAGAATACGCTAATCAGATCAATAGATTTTCTTTTATTAAAATTGATGCAGAGGGATACGACAAAGAAATTATTAAATCCATCAGAGGGTTAATTCAAAAATATAAGCCTGTAATTGTGGCTGAAAGTTTCGCTGGCAACTCTGACGATGCCAAGATGGAATTATTTGAGGTGATCGAACGGGATGGGTACCAAATATTCTTTTTCGATGACTTCGATATAGGTACCAAAACCGTAAACATCGAAAATAAAGAAGGAATGGTTGAATGGAAAAAAACCATTAACATTTATGCAATTCCCCTTCTATAATAAATTAACACCGAATACCACGCTGTAACCATCAAAGTTGCTTTTACAAGCCGATCTCTTTACCTTTTCTTTCAAATAGAAAAGCCATGGACAAACGATCATTTCTTAAAAACCTTACCCTCATGGGACTTAGTGTATCCCCTTCCATTAGCGCAATGGAGAAATTACTTCAAGATGTTTCCCATTTACCTGCTAACGAAGTAGCCAAAGACGAAGACTTCTGGGCCAAGATCAGAGGTGGCTATAAATTGAAACCAGATTACATCAACCTGGAAAATGGATACTACTGCTTCCTACCTCAGGAAACGTTGGAAAACTATATTAACCATGTGCGTGAGGTAAACTATCAGGGCTCTTACTACATGCGCACGGTGCAATGGGACAATAAGAAAGCCATGGCCGCTAAGCTGGCTGAGCTGGCCGGATGTGACAAGGAAGAAATGATCATCACACGCAACACCACCGAATCTTTAGATATGGTCATCAGCGGTATGCACTGGAAAGAAGGCGATGAAGCTGTGATGGCAGAACAGGATTATGGGGCCATGTTGAATCAATTCAAACTGGTAGCCAAACGCTACGGTGTAGTAAACAAAATGGTCTCCGTCCCGAACCATCCCAAATCCGATCAGGAAATTGTAGACCTCTACGCCAGTGCGATTACGGATAAAACCAAATTGCTCATGGTGTGTCACATGGTTAACATCACAGGCCACATTTTACCTATCCGTAAAATTTGTGACATGGCCCACAGCAAGGGAGTATTGGTAATGGTAGATGGCGCTCATGCTTTTGCACACATCAATTATTCGATCAAAGACCTGGATTGCGACTACTACGGAACCAGCTTGCACAAGTGGCTGAGTGTGCCATTAGGTGCAGGTTTCTTATTTGTAAAAAAAGGCAAAGTAGATAAGGTATGGCCTTTGCTGGCTGAAGGAGAAACAGAGCCTAACGACATAGCTTCTCTCAATCATATTGGCACACATCCTGTATATACAGATCTTTCCATTTCCAATGCCATTGACTATTACCTGAAAATTGGAAGGGACAAAAAAGAAGAAAGATTGAGATACCTTCAACGTTACTGGTCTGACCAGGTGCGAGGTCAGGGAAACATTGTGATCAACACGCCTGAAGATCCAAAGCTATCATGTGGTATTGCCAATGTGGGCATCAAGGGAATGAAACCGCATGACCTTGCTGATAACCTAATGAAAAAATATAAGATCTATACAGTAGCTATTGATGGAGCCAATGTACACGGCTGTAGGATCACTCCTAACATCTACACCACAACAAAGGAGCTGGATGTATTTGTGAAAGCTTTGAAAGAAATGGGTAACGCTTAAATTGACATCATGGCCAAGGTGGTGAAAACAGTGCTTGTGGGATTGGGTAATGTCAATCTGGGCCTGCTTAAAATCCTAATTGATAAAAGTGAAGCGATAGCAGAACAATACAATACTCGTTTCAAAATTGTGGGTGTTGTCGATTCCTCCGGAATGGCCATCAGTGAGAAAGGATTTGCTTACGAAGACCTGATCAATCTAAAACACAACAAGGGCAAGGTGAATGAGATCACAGGGTTCTTACCAAAAGCTCCAGAGTTCATTGCCGATTGTATCGAAGCCGATTTGCTCATTGAGGGCTCTCCCGTCAACCTGGAGCATGATAATGCTGGAATTAAATTGATTAAAAGGGCTATCATCAAAGGATGGCATGTCGTACTTGCCAACAAAGCACCTTTGGTACTGGCATTTGATGAACTCACCTCCTTAGCCGAACAGCATAAAACTAAAATTCGTTATAGTGCCACCGTTTGTGGTGGCCTCCCTGTGATCAATGTGTTAAGCAGAGATTTGAAATTAGCTACTCTCCAAAGTCTTTATGGAATCTTTAATGCTACTTCCAACTTTGTTTTACAAGAACTGGAAAAGGGCGTATCCATAGAGAAAGCAATTAAAGAAGCGCAGAACATTGGCGCAGCCGAAACTGACCCTTCTTTGGATATAAGTGGTCAGGATACTGCCAACAAGTTGTACATCATCATGAAATCGTTTAGCGACTTTAGTGGATCTATAAAAGACATTGAGATTGAAGGGATTGAAAAAGTAACGGCTGAGGAAGTTCAGCAAGCAGCGAAGGCCAATACCCAAATAAAGTTGGTGGCCTCTGCCTACAAAAAAGGCAGAGAATGGAAGCTGGAAGTAAGACCTACAACGGTTGCGGCAGATTCATTCATCGGGTCAATCAAAGGATGGGAAATGGGGATTGAAATAAAATCAGATCTCTACGAATCCATTTCACTCAAAAATTATGAAGCTGATCCTACCGGCACGTGCGCAGCGGTATTACGGGATATGCTTGATATTCAACCTAGATAGTGCTGATATAACACAAATATTAGAGGAGACAGTCATTCATTACGATTTTCAATTAACCATCATCCTGGTGTCACCACTCTGGCGCGGATTTTTCTTACGTGCCTATAAGCTTAAAATACCTGTTGCACTATCCTTTTCGGTGGCTTAGATGAACTAATGATCACTTTAAAATCAATCACCCCTAATACCAACTCTTCCTCCGTAATTACCTGCACCTTCCACGTGCCTGGCGCTACATTGCTCTTGTAGGTATATCCTCTGTAACCACCATCTCTGCCTCCAGTGATATCATATCCGATATCTTCCACGATTTCCCAGTCACCAGTATTTTCGTTGTACCACTTCCAACGGTGGAAAATCTTTTTCTTTATATCCGTTGGTGCAAAGATGGTGGAGAAAGCATATACATTCTCGTCCGGCTTACAAATGTATTCCAGCCTATGCTTTCTCCAGAAAACATACCATTCATCAGTCTCATAGGAAACGATGTAATTATTATTTTTCAATTGAATGTTATGCGCCACAATGCCATTGTCGAGTGCCAGGGGTACTGGTGGGATCAGTTTTAAAAAATAGAAAATATTAATGAAGGCGTAGATGGTCACGACCATTACCATCATTCTACCGAGGTGTATCTCCTTTCTCGTGGAAGGGCTTATACTATAAATGATATTAATGAGCACGAGGGTACTTAATAAGCTGACCCCACCTGAGATGATAAAAATAATTGTATTCATTTGCTTGATGAATACCGGTATCATAAAGGCGAAAAAGGTAAAGCTCAGAAAGTAGTATACACTGAACTGCAAATACTTGTTGGCTATTCGCCTTTTGAGCAACTCATTGGCAAACAAAAGCGCTACGAGAATAACAAAAAATGAAGCTGTTTTGGATAGCGAAACACTGCGGGAAAAATAGATCACATAGGCACTCGAAAGCCCCCCAAAAAAGAACTGGATCGCTAAAGGGAAATACTCCTCGTACTTTCTCAGGAAGGAATTTTTCCATTTCGCATCCTGAATGACGTTATAGAGATAAAGCGTAATGGTGAGCGATGTCATATGCAGGCATAAGACCACGATGTCGTACAACCGATCGATGCGTCCGAGTGTGAAGGAATCAAAAATGAACCCACCGATAAAGAAAAGAATAGGCAGGTACTTTTCATGCCGCCTGATGAAGCCTCTCACCTTGCTATTCCTTAACTTCACCCATATTCTTTTCATAGGACCATTATCCGACCTTAAAGATATAGGAATAAAGGAAGTTGTTATTAACTATTTATTTTTGTCTCTCAAATCAAGTCATCAGCCTTTTCACATCCCGTTTTCACTTGATTCCAAACACTTGATAATAATTCTGCATCTCTAGTAAAAATCCATGATAATTTCTGAAGAGCTGAGAACAAACATTACTTCTACCCATTATTGACAAATGGCCGTTTATTGCCTTCTCGGCTCGTAATAGAGCACGATAGCACCTGAATCAAACACTTTTGTCTTTAAAAGTTTAAAAATTGTCCTGTCTTTTATTTTGTCAAATAACGGCAGGCCTTTTCCTTCTATCATTGGGTGAATACAAATCTGAAACTCATCAATCAAATTAAGGTTGATAAGCTGGATAATTAAACTCCGACTGCCAACTAAAATATCTTTGCCCGATTGCTGTTGGAGTTCTAACACTTCCTTTTCAATTTCCTTTGTTGCCAGTTTCGCACTGTCCCATTCGGTACTTTTCAAAGTGGTGGAGAAAACAATTTTTGGTATTTTGTCAATTGCCACAGCAAAGTCGTCCATTGATTTTTGTCCCGAAGGTTGTATTAGCAGCGTTTGCCAAAATTGCATGAGTTGGTAAGTGGTACGTCCATATAATATAACTCCAGCATGTTCCAAAAGTTCGGCATAATGTTGATGCAAATCTTCATCCGGGATACCTGCTGTATGGTCACAAACCCCGTCAAGCGTCATGTTTATCGCTGCAATTACTTTTCTCATAGTTCAACGCTTTAGGGCATTCTTCATGGATTTGTTCCGCTTCGTGCCTAATCTCATAACCTCAATTTCTTAGTTAAGCACCAATAGTACCTGTCTTGACTTCCCCTGCCCGCTTATAATTGGCGAAAATTACACCATTGGATGTAACCAAACTTTCCGCTAGTGTGAAGGCTGCTGGAATAGTACCCTCACCAAACAGGCGCTTACCCTTTCCGAGTGTTACCGGAAAAATCATGAGCCATAGTTCATCAACCAAATCGTGGTTAAACAGTGTTTGGGCAAAATTGCCGCTGCCAATAACTTTTAAAATAGAGTTGCTTCCAGCTTTAAGTGCTTTGATGCAGGCTACAACATCACCAGTAATCAGTTCAGAGTTTACCCAAGGTAGTTCTATTGAATTTTTAGAAACAACATATTTTGTGACATCATTGATGCCTGGCCACATGTCTGCATGTTCAGGCCAGTAGGCCGCAAACAAATCATACGTTTCCCTGCCCAAAAGTAGATCAGTCGCATCCATATTTTTTTGCATAAACGCACTTGCCTCCTCATCAGCTTCGTAAAAGTACGGTGCAGTCCAGCCTCCATATTTAAAATCGTTCGATTTATCTTCTTTAGGTCCGCCCGGTGCCTGCATTACTCCATCTAATGAAATAAACTCCTGGATAACTATTTTTCTCATATTCATCATGTATCAATAAGATACAAATCTTGCTAATCCCATTCGCTCTAATGCAGTGTGGATACGACAAATTTAGTAGCTGAATGCGACAATTATTAATGGTTTTTTAGCTTGTTGGTTGCTGCCAGAAAGCACTGTCCCACTAGTAAAAGCCTTCACGAATTGATTTGCAGTCAATTTGTCTGTAAAAATCATATTTATCCTACTGATTGAGAGCCTGTCAACGTTGAGAAGTCAGCGACCTTACAAAACTGTTGACGGGCTTGAACGATTGCAAATTGTCTATGTGCACGATGTTTTGGCCTAGTTTTGCTTTCTTATTATTTTCAATACACGACCATATACAATATCCGCTAAATTCCAATTGTACAATTTCGGATCTGTTGTATTTGTAAATTGAATAACTACTGTATCAATGTCTTTGTGGTATTTGGCGATACTCTGATAACCAGGTACCCATCCCTTGTGTTCATACTCATAAATGGAGCTATAAATTTTTTCTTCTCCCTCATCAAACAATGTTCCGTCATTTAATGCACGTAAGAATATACCAACATCCTGGGCTGTTGCTAACATGCCCTGATTTTCAGTTTTTAAATCTAAGGGATAACCAACATGATAGCCACTCATTACATCATCAATATTAACATCATGGACAGAACCGAAAGTATTTTTAAGATTAAGCCGGTCTAAGATTTCTTCCTGAATGAAACGAAAGTGCTTATACCCTAGCACCTTGTCCATGATTGCGGAAAGTAGCAAATAATTCGTATTACTATATTCATAATCTGTATTGGGTTCAAAACTGGCAGGTAAATCAAGAATTAATTCAAGCTTTTCTATATTGTTTTCTTTTGGAGAGGACCAATAATGCGGAGTATCAGTGTAATTGGGTATACCACTGCGGTGCTGAACCATCATCCTCAAGGTAATTTCCTCAGCATTTTGAATTCTCCCCTTCAATGCTGGCCAATAATCAGCCAGAGTTTTGTCTAACGACAAACGTCCGTCATTTACCAATTTGGTAATAGCAACCGCAGTGTATAGTTTACTAATACTGCCAATTTTAAATAATGCGTTTGGTGTGGCGGGTATTTTGTTTTTGGTATCGTGCCAGCCAGCAGCATAAAATGCTGGTTGATGGCCCACTTTGTCAACGTAGACAATAATGCCGTCAAACCCATGGCCAACGGCTTCATCTAACTGTTTTTGAACCGTATCAGGTAAAGGTAATATCCACGCCTTAACCAAAATCCACGGCACGAAGAACATTGAAACGATAGTTCCTAGAACCAATACTAGCCTGATTATTAGTTTATTCTTATTCTTGGTCATACCATTTTTAAAGAGCCGATTTCAAATTAGCTACAATGCAAGCTAAATAGTCGTTTACCCCCTACATAAGTTAATATCAAAATCCATGAATAACGGATACTGAATAAAAGAAGAACGACTTCTACAACAGCGTCAAACACCATGTGCATCCAATTCTCTCCTGCCAAATTAAACAATGCGTAGAGAATATACACAGCAGCAATAATGATATTTGTCCTGCGATTTACTTTAGTCGGCATCAATAACAAATATCTTGCCTGTCAAAATAACGTTTATCTCCTTGGCATATATAAGGCGAAATAATCAACATAGATATAGAGAAACAGCAAACTCGCCCATAGCGTAGCCAGCTTCAGGTTCAAACTGACTTTGATGTCTTGCAGTGCGTTTGGTGCATTCATAAATGATCAAACTAAAAGTTAAACCCAAAATGAAATCCCGGTTCTCCGAATACAAATTTCGGCCATTTATCGTCTAACTGTTTAAATCCATCAGGCATTTTTGTGTGATAAGCACGGTGGGTAATGGCAATTGATGGTTGAATGAAAAATCTGTCCTTGAAAAGTTTGATGTGATAACCAACACGATAAGTATTGAAAATCTGAAATCCATTACCCACCTTATTACCGTTATCATTCACAAATCTTTGCAGCGTAGGCATTACATTAAGTTCGGCATATAAACCTTTCTGCAAAAATCGTTGGTAAACCACTGATACACCATACTCTCTAACATATCCCGGAAATTTTTCTTCCGGCTTTCCGTATGCTTTGTTAAAAAATGGGTGAATACCATTTGGCCAGGCATATTTCCAGGTTTTTGCCTCTAATGCAATTACATCTTTTCCCGTCATCCGATAGCCTAAATTAAGTTGCACGAAGTCAGGGGGATTTGTAGGAGCCAGATTACCCAATAAAAATATGGTGCTACCAACAAACCACCGTTTGTAAGTGTTGTCTGCTTTAGCATATTGTGCTTTGAGTTGGAGCGTACTTGCCACCATTAAGACAAAACCAATCAATAAAATCTTCTTTTGCATTTCTCTTTATGTTAAACGAACTGCAAAAGTAGATGGGTGAGATACCATAACTCGTTCACTTAAGTTAAGAAATACGGTGGTGGTTAGTTTTATGATATTGAAAGGTATCTGGTTACTTCTCGATGAGGAGGCTAAAACTTAAACCCAAAATCAAGCCCAGGTTGAATAAAGTAGTTATTCCACTTTTGTTCTACAGCCTTAAAAGAATCTGGAACACCAGTTCTTAGAGGCCAATAACTTATTCCAATAGCGGGTTCAAAAAAGAAGCGTCCTTTAAAAAACTCAAATTGATAGCCTAAATAAAAGTCTGTATATAATGTGAATCCATTTCCAATCTTCTTTTTATTCTCATCCATATATTTCTCAAAAGCATTCAATACATAAACAGATGTATAGACTCCTTTCCACCAAAATCGCTGATACCCAATTTGAGGAGCAAGTATGCGTGCATGTCCGGGATAGTTGAGTCCGGGTGCATCAAAATCCGGTCCGAAAGGGATACCTAATGGCCAGGCATACTGAGACCTTTTAAATCTAAATTGAATAACATCTTTAGGTGAAATCCTATATCCTGCATTGATTTGTATATAACCGGGAGGATTTTCGTCATTTGGAATAAAATTTCCTAACATCAAGAATGTACTCCCAACGAACCACCTTTTGTAAGCCATGTCTTGTTTGGCTTCTTGCGCATTCACCTGTAAACTACTTGCCAACATAATGGCAAGTCCCATCCATAAAATTTTCTTCTGCATATTTTTTAAAATAATCCTGCAAAAGTAAATGGGCGAAATACGCTAACTCGTTCACTTAAGTTAAAAAATACATTTAGCTCTTTTTCTCAAGAAGTCTTGCTCTGAGTCTGCTTAATGATTGAGGCTTTATCCCTAAAAAGCTCGCCAACTGGTGTTGTGGCACCCGCTGAATAAGATCCGGTCTTTTTTGTAGTAAGTTCATGTATCGTTGTTCCGGTGAAGAAGTCTTAAACGCGTCAAAGTCTACTCGTTCTTTTGCTAACAGTTCTTCGGATAATATCCTGCACATGAGTTCAAACTTTGGAAATTTACTGTTTATCTCAGCTTCCATGTCCGAATTGGAAATCAAAAGAATACTATCTTCAACACAACTAATGAAATATTCAGAAGGAGCTTTATTAATAACACAATGAGGTGTTAAGGCGTCCATTTCTGTGTAGAAAGCTGTTGTTTTTTCTTCTCCGTCTATGATATAATAAATCCGAATACAGCCTTTTAAAACAAAGTAACTATTTTTCGATTTTTGTCCTGCTTCGAGTAAAGTCGTCCCTTTTTTTAAGAAGCGAAATAAGTCTAACGAAAGTATGGCGTCCTTCTCCTCTTCTGTCAGAGAAATGTATTTTGATATAAAGTCAAATAGTGTGTTTTCCATTGTTTGGTTGTTACAGTCGTCTGGTGCATTGCCATCAACGTTTAGTATAAGAGCAGTAGCGGATTAAAATACACTTACTTTTCGGATGACAATGGATTACAATATACTTATTTAAACGCAAAACGGTTCGAGTTTGCACCCGAACCGCTATTGCTTTTATGCGTTGTTATGCGTTCGCTGTTTTCCCTTCTGTGTTAGTTCGGTGAGTTAAGAGCCAACTTGTTTCCTTCCGAATCAATGAATATAGCAAAGTATCCACTTTCGTCTGCGTGAGCTGTTTTAGGAACTATTATTTCCCCACCATTTTTCTCTACTCTGTCAAGAACTACTTGGAGGTTTTCTCCTGCATTTAGGTACATTGTTACACCGTCCGCTGATGGGTTATATCCGTCTGCCTTAATTATCACACCTGTTACTATTTGTCCTTCATATGGTAATATCCCCATTTGCATACCTTCCATATCCATTTTTTCAATTTGAATATCCAATAACGATTGATAAAAATTAATCGCTCGTGTAATATCTGTTGCTGGAATTTCAAACATTGAAATGTAACTCTTCATATCTTTTACTTTTGAATTTGTAATATTGTCTTTCGGCATTGTTTCAGAATTTACCTTGTCCGAATTAGTGCATGAAACAAAACAAACTGCCGAAAACAACGAAGCTAAAATTATTCCATTGACTGCCATTGATGTACTGATTTTGATTCAAGCACAAAATTAATGGTAAGCAAAAAAGTCAAAATAGTAGAAATGCGACACTACAAAGTTTATTTGTAGAAAAGTGCAGATAGCGTCATGTTTTCATTGCCTGAAAGTTCCTTTGGAGTTACTCCAACAAGTTCTTTAAAATCTTTTATGAAATGATTTTGGTCGAAATATTCATTCTCGTAAGCAATATCTGTTAGGGTTTCTGATTTTTTATTGAGCAGCAATTGTAAAGTTGCCTGCAGTCGAATAGCCTTACCCAATTGCTTTGGGCTTATACCAATTTGTTTTTTAAAGTGCCTTTCAAGCTGTCTTCTCTTTGAAAGATCATCCTTCAATATGACATTTATTGGAGTCGTTCCGTTTGTTTTGAGAAGAGCATCAACAGTGTATTTCACGATATTACTAATCGTATTCTTTTGGTTAAGTTTTTTAAGTAGAAAGGCTTCAATAATATTAATTCTTTGTTGGATGTCAATAGCATGGAGCATTTGCTGCTCTAATTCTTTGGCTTCTGCTTGTCCAAAAAGTTCTGCAATAGGCGTTTCCTTGTCCACCAAGTTTTCAAGAGGTGTTTTCAGGAAGTTTATAAATCCAATAGGATAAAAGCAGATTGCGAAAGTGTCAACATTACCAACGGGTAAAATGTAATATGATTTTGTTCTCTGTCCCATTACCATTGCATTGGGATGAAGGATGAAGTCATTTTCTGAAGTGTATCTTTTAATCTTGTCCCCAAAATTGAAAGTCATTTCTATACAGCCATCAGGTACGATTTTTTGCTTTTGATTTTTTGGATCAAAAGGCACTTCCAAAGTCCAATAAAATTTGATTAAGGATTCTAAATCTTTATGTGGTTTAAACGTTTGATAATTCATCTACGCAGGGTGTTTCATAAAGTGTCGCATAACACTATGTATGTGGTTGTGCGCCATCTTCCATAAGTCACAACTAAATTAGTGCCTTTTGTGTTTCCCTCCAAGATCGGAAAACTTACGTAGAACTAATTGCCATCTCAGATGCCGAACCAGCCTG
>JAGQYK010000073.1 GCA_020436125.1 Cyclobacteriaceae bacterium
TTAATTCGGTTGGATAACCTGGTTAAAAAGGACGGTTTGATTCTTTCAATTGGGCCAATTATAAAAGATGATTATCCAGGTTTTGATATCCCTGATTGGTCTGTCAAGTTGATCAACCGTACGGAGACAATAAATTTTAGTATATCCATTGCAGACAAAGAAAATGGAATATTGGGAAATAGTGTTCATCATGCAGCTTCCACTATTTCCGCTATTGCAAGTGAGACTAAAGGCGGAGAGGGGAATTTTAGATTTGCGGCTTTAGCCAACTGTCAACCAGGGATACCCTTCTTTCCTGCAGCGTATCATCACGGGCAAAATAGTTTTGCTATTGGAATTGAATCGCCCAATATCCTAACCGATGTATTTAAAAAAGGCCCTGAAGATAAAGTAAAGGAAAATTTAAAAGTGGAACTTGAAAAAGTATTGAAACCCATTGAGACCATAGGAATGGCTATCGCCAAATCTAAGAAATGGATGTATGATGGTATTGATACTTCGACCGCACCAGGGTTGGATGCAAGTATAGGTGAGGCAATTGAAACATTGACGGGTCAGCCGTTTGGTAGTGCTTCTACTTTATTTGCATGTGCCATGATTACGGATGTATTAAAGAGTTTGGATGTAAAACGATGTGGTTATTCCGGACTGATGTTACCTGTTATTGAAGACAAGGTATTGGCGCAGCGAGCCAGTGAAGGACGCTTTAGTGTTCAAGAACTTTTATTGTATTCTTCTGTATCGGGTACAGGATTGGATGTAGTTCCTTTGCCCGGAGAGACATCAATAACAACCATAGAAAATTTGTTAATTGATGTTGCATCATTATCTCTTAAGTATACAGATAAGGCATTGTCAGCGAGGCTATTCCTAATTCCAGGAAAAAAGGCAGGAGAGATGGTTACATTCGAAAACCCATACCTCACCTCCTGTAAGGTGATGAAGATTGAATGACTTAAATTTTTCCTCTTGGTTTTCCATTAACGGAGTAATTTCCGTCTTTGTCGAAATTGATGACAATGCGACTTACTTCTTTTCTTTTATCATTGTAAAAATAGATAACGTGATAGTGTCCTGGAAGCTGATCTACTAAATCATCGGTATACCCTGCATCGAGACTAAACTCTGTTTTTTCCTTAAGCTTTTTGCTAAACACCAATTTATTGTCTTCCTGAAAAACTTTCAACCGTGTTTCATTGTCATTTATCTTATTAATAACAACAGATAAAACCACATAGGGTGTAGGGCCAGGCATCGTTCGTTTTTTGTACTCCCTACTGGTTTCATCAAAATTATAAGTGTAATTGGATGCGGGTGGCCTTTGTTTAAAGGATAGATCAAGTTCAATAGTGAACTCTTCATCTGCTTTGAATGGCACCTCCTGTTGACTAAGGAAGCTGACCAGGATTATTAATAGGGTGTACATAATGGCTAGCTAAACTAACTTTTTCTACGGCCAAGTTAAGCAAAAAGATAAAAGTTATTAAGTCCCCATTATTTCTCTACCCATAATTGGGGTATTCCGATATTATTAAATTCACTACAAGTAATTTACAGTTCACAACATCTACCTGTAGAATGACTTCTTGTCTCTTTTATTAGGTGGCATCTTTAATCATTTTGCTGGCTGTAAAAACTACCACAGGCATATGTTTAAGAATTACTTGAAAATTGCGTTTAGATCCTTACTTAGGAGTAAAATTCATTCTATCATTAATATTCTTGGATTGGGTATCGGAATTGCTTGTTGTATTCTGATAGTTCTTTTTGTCAAAGATGAATGGACATTTGATGCTTTCCATACAAAGGCTGATCGAATTTACCGGGTTTGGGCACGAGAAGACTATGGAAAGGATGAAGTCTTTTTTTATACGGTTACACCTTTTCCAATGGGACCTACTTTGAAAGACAACTTTGCTGAGGTAGAATATCAGGTAAGGATAAATAATATTGGTCCCCAGGTTAAGGTGGGGGAGAATCTGTTCTCAGAACAAGTGACTATCGGAGGGAAGGACTTTTTCAAAGTATTTGATTTTGACGTAGAAGAGGGAGAGACTAGAGCTGCATTGGAAGGTGCGAATAATGTTGTCATAACAAAAAGTGTTGCTGTAAAGTACTTTGGCAATGCTGATCCCATCAACAAGATTATTTCGATTCAGCTGGGAGACGACTTTCAGGATTTTGCGGTAAAAGCTGTAGTGCAAGATCTTCCAATCAACTCAAGTATTCAGTTTGATATTCTTATATCAGATTTGAATTATCCAAAATTATACAATGAACGTACGCTGACTTCTAGTTGGTTTAACATTACACCTGAAACTTATGTGCTACTACAAAGTGATGCAGATGTAAATCAATTAGAAAGAAAATTGCAGCCCTTTATGAAAACCCAATTGGGCTCAGATTTTGATGCTAGATATGAGGTGGGTTTACAGCCAATCACTGACATTCATTTGAATACCTATTATCCTGCCGGAATTGCACCGGTGAGCAATCCAAAGTATGCAGGAATTTTGGCAGCTGTTGCCTTACTTATTCTTATTGTAGCCTGTATTAATTTCGTAACACTTTCTGTTGGTCGATCCATTAAGCGAGCGAAGGAGGTAGGCATAAGGAAGGTAGTAGGAGCTGAGCGAAAACACTTGATATTTCAATTCATTGGTGAAGCCGTAATCGTAACAATAATTTCTCTTGTTGTAGGGATTTTACTTTCTTATTTGAGTTTGCCGGTGTTCAATGACCTGGCAGGTAAGCAATTGGTAATTGAAGCTAATGGGTTTATGGTATTGATTGCCATAATTACCGTTTTGATCATTGGATTGTTTGCGGGTAGCTATCCTGCGTTTGTGCTCTCTGGATTTCGGCCCGTATCAATATTGAAAGGAAACATCACAACAGGAAGTAGCAAGCAAGGGTTAAGAAAAGTGCTGGTGGGTGTGCAGTTGGTGTTGGCTATATTTCTAATTTCAAGTACACTGGTAATGCGGGATCAATTGGAATATCTTCAGAACAAAGATATGGGTTTCAACAAAAAGCAATTGATGGCGATACAGATGAATGTGTCAGGAAACTTTCGTCTGACGGAACTGATCAGGAAAGGATTTGAAAATGTTCAATCTTTTAAGAATGAGTTAGGTAAGATTAATGGAGTGACCGAAGTGTTTGCAGCATCACATGATTTTGGAAATGGAGCATGGACGCAAGTGGGATTTACAGATGAAAGTGATTCGTATCGAACATTTAATCTAAATGTTGTGGATGCAAACTATCTCCCCTCTATGAAAATGGAAATAATTGAGGGTAGAAATTTTTCTGAAGAGAACTTGTCCGACAAACGCAGATCTGTTATTGTAAATGAGGCATTGGTAAAAAGTTATGGGATGGTTGATCCACTAGGAAAACGGTTGCCAGGAAAAAATTTTGAAGACCATGAGATCATAGGGGTAGTTAAAGATTTTAATTACGCCTCATTGTATACAAGTGTTGAGCCGCTAGTGATGGTAATGGATGTGCAGGTGATAGCAGCTGGAATCGAAAATATCAGCATAGATAATAATCCCACCCCTAAGTTGATGGTGCGACTGGAACCTGGGAACATGAATGCAACCATTGATAAGATAAAGGAGGTGTGGGATAAACTTACCAATGGGGAGGAGTTCGCATTTACTTTTGTAGATGATGCCATGGCTACACAATATCGTACTGATCAAAACCTGGGAAAGATAATTTCTATCGCCACAGCTTTGGCAATGCTAATTGGTGGATTGGGTTTATATGCATTAGCTTCTTTGGCCATGCAAAACCGAACAAAAGAGATTAGTATTAGAAAAGTAATGGGGGCTACCGAACAATCACTTCTGGCTTTGTTGTCTAAAGATTATTTATACTTAGTAGGAATCAGTCTCTTGATTTCAGTTCCAATTACCTATTTCATGATGACGAGTTGGTTGCAGTCATTTGAGTATAAAGTAGCAATCAGTTGGCGAGTATTTGTATTGGCCGGAGTTGCATCATTGATGGTTGCCATCATTACCATAAGCTATCAGGCCATCAAAACAGCGTGGTCTCAACCCGCCAAAACGCTGAAATACGAATAAGTAAATGCAACCATTTTAGCTCAATGGAGTAAACACTATAATAACCCACCACACGATGATAAAAAGTTACCTAAAGTCAGCACTTCGTAATTTCATCAAACACAAGTCTTTTACTTTTCTCAATGTAATAGGTCTCTCTCTGGGAATTGCTGCCTGTATGTTAATCCTTCAGTATGTGAAGTACGAAAAAAGCTATGATACCTTCCATAGCAAGGCGGAGGATATTTACAGAGTTCAGTATAATGATTGGCAAGGCGGTAAATTGAGATTTGAATGTGCAGCTGCAGTTCCTGCCGTTGGACCTGCATTGAAAAACAATTTCCCTGAGGTACTTCGATTCACCAGGCTTTTTCCCGTGAGCGGGGTGATATCTTACGAGAGTCCTGATAGAGGATTAATTTCTTTTTTGGAGGAGAAGATGCAAATCACCGACTCCTCCGTATTTGATGTGTTCGACTTTGAACTTATCCAGGGCAATAAAGAAGAGGTACTTTCTGGTCCGGGAAAAACAGTAATATCGGAGCGTGCTGCTAAAAAATATTTTGGCGATGATGATCCCATTGGTAAAACTATTCAATGGGATGGAGACACAAGATTTGAGGTAACTGGAGTTTTCGAGGATATTCCAGATAACTCTCATATTAAGTTTGATTTCATGTTTTCCTATCAAACGTTAAATGATAGAACAGATAATGGCTCTGAAACTTCTTGGGGGTGGTACGATTTTAATACTTACGTGCTCCTTGAACCAGGAACGAACGTCAATGCACTTCAAGCAAAATGGAATGACTTCCTTTACAAAACCAGAGGTGAAGATTGGGAGAAATATAACAGGAGGCAAGAGTTTATATTACAGCCCATCCTTGATATCCACCTTTATGCCAACTTATTACAAGAATCGCAGCCGGAAGAGCGAGGTGATGGTGACGCTGTATATGCACTAACTTTTATAGCATTATTTATTCTGATCATTGCTTGGGTTAACTATGTGAATCTGGCAACAGCCAAATCATTTGATAGGGCCAACGAAGTAGGCGTTAGAAAAGTAATGGGCGCAGTGAAAAATCAATTGGTTTATCAATTTCTGTCAGAAGCACTGCTAGTAAATTTACTAGCGGCTTTTTTAGCACTAGTCATTGTGTGGATAGCTTGGCCTTTCTTTGCTGATCTTTCTGGTCGCAGTATCCCAATGGAGTACATGTTACAAAAGGATTTTTGGACATTGCTCGGAGTACTGTTTTTAGTGGGTGCGGTTTTATCAGGGTTTTATCCTGCTATTATTCTTTCTTCTTTCAAACCAGTGGCTGTATTGAAAGGAAAGGTGATGAGAACTGCACACGGCAGCTTGTTAAGAAAATCACTTGTAGTATTTCAATTTGTAGCTTCCGTAGTGTTGATTAGTGGATTGTTGGTTGTTTATCAACAATTGAGTTTTATGCGCAATCAGGATTTGGGAATAGATATTAATCAAACATTGGTAGTGAGAAGTCCCGGAGCTACCGACTCTACCTATGCACAAAAGATGGAGAGTTTTAAAGCAGAAGCTTTGAGGATAGCAGGAGTAAAAAGTATGACAGCATCCACCAATGTGCCGGGAGATGAAATATTTTGGGCGAGTGGGATCAGGAGATTGGTAGGGGGACCTGAGTCATCCATTTCTGGTTATACAGTGGGTATCGACCAGGATTATATTAAATCCTTTGACCTGGAACTTGCTGCAGGCAGGGGGTACGATCTGCGATTCACCAACGATGAGAATTCTATCCTACTTAACCGGGCAATGTCTGATGCATTGGATTTTGAAAGTCCAGAAGCTGCAATTGGCCAGATGGCCGTCTATTCTGGAGATACTTTGGAGATTGTTGGTGTGCTGGAAGATTATCACCAAATGTCTTTGAAGGAGGCGGTAACTCCTTTACTCTTTTTATACACACCTCGGTTTTCCCAATTCTATGCTTTTAAAATTGATAGTGAAAATCCCCAAGAGATTTTGGCTTCATTAGAGGAGCCTTGGAATACTTTTTTCCCGGGAAACCCCATAGACTATTTCTTTCTGGATCAATTTTTCAATAGACAGTATGAAAGTGACAGACAGTTTGGTCAGGTATTTGGCTTGTTTACACTACTTGCAATTTTTGTCGCCTGTCTTGGCTTGTTTGGGCTAGCTTCCTTTATGACTATTCAAAGAACAAAAGAGATTGGCATAAGGAAAGTATTAGGGTCTACCGTGCCCAATATTGTTTTGCTTTTATCCAAAGGGTTTATTCAGTTAGTGCTGATTGCCAATATTATTGCCTGGCCTTTGGCCTGGTATTTAATGGATGTCTGGTTGCAAGGGTTTCCCTATCGTATTGAAATTAATCCACTTCTTTTTGTAGGGGCTGGATTCGGGGTGATTTGTATAGCATTTCTATCAGTTGGATTTCAAACCCTTAAGGCTGCGACCCTCAATCCCGCTCAAACTTTAAAGTACGAATAGTTACTGATCAAGGTGAAGCACAGTGTGTAGCAAAACATTAGCACCTTTTTCAATTTGTTCAGGGCTACTGTATTCATCCACCGCATGACTTACTCCATTCTTGGATGGAATAAAAATCATTGCAGCAGGATATCGGGTGGCCAGGATTTGTGCATCGTGCCCGGCACCGCTGTGCATCTTGTATGATGAATAGTCCAATTGCTTGCAACTTTTGTCAATAGCATCAACTACCTCTTTGTTGAACGTGACAGCAGGAACATTTACTAATATTTCTTTTTGTACGGTTATGTGAGAGAACGAATCATCAGTAGCCATAAATTTTTCAAGCTGATTTTTAGCTTGTTGTAAATTAGCGTCACTAAGGTTTCGCATATCCAGAGTAGCCACTACTTCTTCTGGCACCACATTGATTGCGTTTGGTTTTACATCAATGGATCCAATGGTAATAAGTTGGTTGTCTATTTCATTGCATAGCTCTCTTGCAAAACAGGATAACTTGCTTAAAGCATAAAAGGTATCTTTTCTGGCAGATAAAGGCGTAGTTCCAGCATGGGCACTTTTGCCTAGTAGTGTAAGCTTTAGCCAGTGAATGGCCTGGACTCCCTGCACTATCCCAATGTCAATTTTCTTTTCCTCCAGAATAGGACCTTGCTCGATGTGGATTTCTATAAAATGATTGTAGTTTATTGTTCCACACTTCATTTTACCTTTGTAGCCAATTTCTTTCAGTGCGTTGTCAACAGTTATTCCGTTTTTGTCTTCAGTTTTTAAGTAGTTGCTTACTTCATTTGGGTTGGCATGAGCAAGGCTGCCCATCATATCTGGGAAAAAACGAACGCCCTCTTCGTTGGTATAATTGGCTACTACCAATGTGCTGTTAAGTTTAATATTATTTTCTATCAGTGTTTGCGTCACCTCCAGGGCACCCAGTACCCCTACAGGGCCATCATATCGCCCACCGGTAGGCACACTGTCCAGGTGAGAACCAATTCCGATACATTGATCTTCATTTTTCCCTTTTAGGATGCCGAACATATTGCCGATTTCATCAATTGCGATTTCAAGGCCTAGTTCTTCCATCCATTGTCTGAATAAATCTCTGGCTGCCTTGTCTTCAGGCGCGAGTGTTAAGCGTTTTACTCCACCGGAAGTGAGGGCGCCAAATTGAGCCATTTCCTCAATTCTTTTATTTAATCGGGTTGAGTTGATTTTCGGATTCATGGGTTGCGTTTGAAACTTAAAAAGAATGAAGTGCCTTGTCCAGCTACTGAACTTACCTTAATGGTTCCTCCGTGGAGACTCATAATTTGTTTTGATAGACTTAGTCCTATACCAGATCCTTCTTTCTTGGTAGAGAAGAAGGGAACAAAAATTTCACTGAGTTCTTTTTCTGGTATTCCTTTTCCATTGTCAGTGACTTCTATAAAGATCCGATTATTTTTTTCATATCCTTTCAATGAAATCAACCCTGTATCCTTCCCATTGATGGCTTGGATGCTGTTAGTGACTAAATTAATAAGTACTTGCTCTATCAGTTTCGGGTCAGCTTGAACAATAAGATGGGGAGGAGCTACATCTACTGTAAATTCGATGGATTTGATACCGTCAGTATGTTGTTGCATCAACTGGATAATTTCATCCAGCATTTCCTTTACAGCAACAGACTCAATAGTAGGCTGCGGTACCTTAGTTAACTTTCTATAGGTATCGACAAAGCTAAGAAGTCCTTCGCTACGCTTGTGAATGGTCTTTAAAGAAAAACGAATGTCTTTTATCGTTTCCTCCTGAATCTCATTCACTTGTTTCTGGTTTCCCTCTTTGTCTTCGAGTACGGTTTGCATGGTCTCTGTCAACGAAGCAATCGGAGTTACCGAGTTCATGATCTCATGAGTTAAAATTCGAATCAATTTATGCCATGCTTCGATTTCCTTTTGCTCAATTTCAGAATTGATGTCTTGAAATGTAATTAGCTTGTAAGGCTTATCTAGAATAATGGGAGTGCGAATATCTACGGAAAAAGTTTTCTTCTCGCCATTAACAGTAAACTGCATCAGGCTTCTGGCATTGTCACCTAACCCATCTATGCGTTCTGCGAACTCTGGATTTAACTGCTGTACTAATTTCCAGTTTTTGGCTCCAGGTATTCCGGCCAACTGCTCTGCCATAGGATTAATAATGGTGATGGTACTTTCGTTTTTGAGTGATATAATTCCAAACTGAAGTTGTTTAACTAGTGTTTGTAGGAAATGATACTGTGCCTCTTTTTCAATTTTCACATCCTTATAGGCCTGTATGATTTCCATCATGCTGTGTTGAAGTTCCTTGAAAGAATTGCCTAAGGGGGGCTCTCTGAATGTAATGGAGAAGTCAGAGTGACGAATAGCTAAAAATAAGCGTGCCAGCTCCCTGTTGGTATGATTGACAAATCGAACGAGTTCAGCGATTTGGATGATAAGAATAACGAACAGAATAATTTGATTGAAGAATAGACGAGTGTCACCGAAGATTACAGAAAGCACAATAACATTGAACAGCAGAAGTATGATTCTGACAATAATTAGGAATGTAAACTTCTTGTAAAACATAAGGGCTAAATCTTATATTTTTTCATTCTTCTATACAAAGCGGTGCGTGTCATCCCAAGAGAGCGCGCGGTCTTACTTACATTTCCTTCATGTTTATCCAATGATTCAAGGATAAATAATTTTTCCATTTCGTCCATGGTAAGCTGCTGTGTAGACTCCTGCGACTTGGCAGGAATACTATTAATAAGCAAGTCTGCTGAGTGGATTACTTTTTCATCGGTTAGGATCACCGCCCGTTCAATCGCATGTTGTAGTTCTCTGATATTACCAGGCCAGGGATACTTTTTCAATTTCGTGAAAATAGCCTTATCGATCTTTATTCCCGGACGTTTATATTTTTTGCCATACATGTCCAGGAAATGCTGAACAAGCACATCCATATCCTCCTGTCTTTCTCTCAGAGGTGGCACTCTGATTTCCACTGTATTGATTCTATACAATAGATCCTGACGAAACTTTTTTTCATAGATCATGTCATACAATGGCATGTTAGTAGCACATATTAACCTAAAATCGACACTGATCTCTTTGTTGGATCCAACACGTTGTATCTTTCGCTGTTGCAAAACAGTTAAGAGTTTGGATTGAAGGGGGAGTGATAGATTGCCAATCTCATCAAGAAAGAGCGTTCCTCCCGATGCGATTTCGAACCTTCCTGGCTTATCCTGTTTGGCATCAGTAAAAGCACCTTTTACGTGACCGAAGAGCTCGCTTTCAAAAAGTGACTCGGTGATTCCTCCCAGATCAACACTTATAAATACTTTATCCTTTCGAAGAGATTGGCGATGAATGGCCCGTGCTACCAACTCCTTACCAGTTCCATTCTCACCCAAGATCAACACGTCTGCCTCTGTGCCCGCTACGCGGTCGATCAATTCATGTACACGTTGTATGGCAGTAGAATTACCAACGAAATCAGTAAAGCCAACGTCAAGATCACTACTCAACTTTTCCTGTGTTAGCTTTACTTTTTCAAGCTCTATTTTAGATCGCCTCAGTTGAATAGCGGCCATGATGGTACCTAAAAGCTTTTGATTCTTCCAGGGCTTCAGCACAAAATCAGTCGCTCCGCTTTTCATGGCTTTTACTGCGAGATCTACTTCACCATAAGCAGTAATCAAAATGACAACCGCTTGAGCATCCAATTTCAGGATTTGATCCAACCATTGAAAGCCCTCCTCTCCATCGTTAATTCCCTTGCTGAAATTCATATCCAGAAGGATGACGTCAAAATCCTGCTGAGTCAGCAGGGGTAGTATATTTTCCGGATCCTCTTCAATAACGACATTTGAGAATTCCTGTTTCAAGAACATTTTGGCCGTTTCCAGCACATCCCGGTCATCATCTACGATAAGAATATTTCCTTTGGTCATCGCCTTTCAAATCACTGATGAGTCAATGTAGCTAATTGTAACAATATCACACATTAATGTGTATCGATTTTGTTACACATATTTTCCAGGAGTGAACAGTGATTTTGGTTAAATGACTGATTATTAGTATGTTAAATTCGTGGCATGTTTATAGTCTAAGAGAGAGATAATAAAGGAAAAAGTATGATTATCAATCTGATTAAAGTAGCCTTCCGAAATTTCTTCAGAGAGAAATTTTATACGCTTCTTAATGTGGCTGGTCTGGCGGTAGGTATTGCGGTCTCTATGCTTATTGGCATTTACATCCTTAATGAATTGAGTTATGATCGTTTTCATACCAAGGCTGACCGTATTTATAGATTGATTTCCCATCTCGAGATGGGTTCGAATAGTTTCGATGGGAATGCAGTTTTTCCGCCACTGGGGGCCACGCTTAAAGACAACCTGCCTGAGGTGGAGTATTCGGTGCGCATCTCACAACCTACTGACTTATTGGTGAAGGTGGATGACATTGCTTTTTTTGAACAGAATATATATTTCGCTGATCCGGATTTCTTTAAGGTTTTCGACTTTAAACTCCTTGCTGGTGATCCAACAACAGCTATAGCAAAAAGATATCAGGTAGTTTTAACACCTACTTTGGCTCAGAAGTATTTTCAATCTAGCGATTGGTCTTCCATAGTTGGAAAATCAATTTTGATGGGGGACGACCTTTATCTGGTAACGGGTATTGTGGAAGAAACCCCCTCGAATGCTCACTTTCATTATAATGCCATTGGTGCTATAGAGTCGACAAGAATAGGAAGGCAACGTGATTGGGATAGTATGAACACCAGCACGTACTTGTTGCTTAATGAAGGAGCCAATGTAAGCACACTAGTTGCTAAATTCCCTGAACTCATTGAAAAGCAAAACCCGGGGTTTTTAGATTTACCTAAGCAGGGAATAAACTTGAGTTTTAGTACTCAGTCTTTGACGTCCATTCATCTCCATTCTAATGTGCAGGGTGAGTTTGAACCAAATGGAGATATTATTACCCTTTACATATTCGCCATAGTTGCTATGGTGGTATTGCTATTGGCTTGTGTCAATTTCATTAACCTGACCACGGCAAGATCGGCCAACCGTGCAAAGGAAGTGGGTGTGAGAAAGGTATTGGGCTCTGGTACGAACCAACTGGTAAGACAGTTTATGCTGGAGTCTACCATTGTCGTTGCCGTGTCAACATTGATTGCATTGGGATTTGTGGAGTTGGCCAGAATACCATTTGCTGCATTGACAGGAAAGGAACTAGCATTTGGGGTGTTATTGGAGCCAACAGGTATAGGCCTTCTGTTAGTTTTCGTTGCACTGCTAGGTTTATTTGCTGGTAGTTATCCTTCATTTTTTATGGCAGGATTGAAGCCATCCTTGGTATTGAAGGGGGATATCAGATCAGGTTTTAAAAGTAGCAAGTTGAGGAATGGACTAGTAATGCTTCAATTCACCATTTCTATTGTACTTATCATTTCCACGCTAATGGTTCAAAAACAATTGGACTTTATGAGGTCTAAGAAACTGGGTTTTGATAAAGAAAATGTTGTAGTGTTGAGCAATGCTGATCGTCTTGATAGCCAGGAAGCTTTTACAAATGGGTTAAGACAGTTACCAGGTGTTCAAATTGGAGGTAGTTCAGAGTACAGGCCTTTTTCATCGTATAATGGGACAGCAGCAGTCACTGAAGAAGATAAGGAGAATAGAAAATTGATAAGTACAGCTCTCGTTGATTATGATTATGCTACAGCGTTAAAATTAGAGTTCATTGAGGGAAGAAATTTTTCCAGAGATTTCCCTTCGGATTCAACAGGAATAATGCTCAATGAGGTAGCCGCTAATTATCTTTTTGAAGGAGATCCTCTCGGTAAGAAGGTGTATTTAGAAATTGACACCACAAGTCTGGCGCTGAATGTAATCGGAGTTATTAAAGACTTTAACTATCAGCCATTGAAAAACGAAGTTACTCCATTGGTATTTGTACTTAGCAAGAACCAACCCAACCTCTATGTTAGATTGAATCCAGGTGACTATAAGGAATCTCTTACACAAATTGAGACCTTATGGAATAAGCATGCTGATATAATGTTCGAGTATTCATTTTTTGACGACAGTTATAATAATTTATTTAAAGAAGAATCCAGGATCGGCTTTATGTTTTCAGTTTTTACTGGTCTTGCGCTATTCATAGCCTGTCTGGGATTGCTGGGGCTAGCAGCTTACATGAGCGAACAGCGCAGTAAAGAGATGAGCATTAGAAAAGTGTTAGGTGCTACTTTACCTCAAATTGTAGTTCTGTTTTCAAGGGATCTCACCCGGCTTATCCTATTGTCATCACTTTTAGCTTTCCCAATTGCCTACTATGGAATGGATGCGTGGCTATCGACTTATGCTTATCGTACTCCAATGAGCGCGTCTTTATTTATAGTATCCAGTATCCTGGTGTTGTTGGTCGCCTTTCTCACCATAAGTTACCAATCCATAAAAGCTGCTTTAGTTAATCCAGTTGAATCCTTAAAAAACGAATAAACTATGTGGCGAAATACGATCAAATCTTCGTTAAGATCTCTTCTCAAGAACAGGAGTCATGCATTAATCAATCTGGCTGGACTTTCATTGGGGATTTCTTCGGCCATTATTCTTTTTTTGGTGGTGAGGTTTGAATTGAGCTTTGATGACTATCATAAAAATAAGGACAGTATATACCGAGTAGTGAGGATAGACAATCAGGAATATAGATCAAGCGCTACTTATCCGCTCATTGATGCGATGCGCAACGATTTTCCTGAAATAGCACATGTAACAATTACCGATACGAATGAAGGTGATCCTGTATTTGGGATCACTCAACACGATGGCACAGTTGAAAGGTTTAAGGAGACACCGGTAGCATTTGTTGATCCTGATTTTTTCAAAATGTTTGATTATAAGTGGGTTGAGGGTGGAGAGGATGCACTTTATACAGAAAAGACAATCGTTTTGAATAGAACTCTAGCAGATAAATACTTTGGAGAGAAAGCGGCTGTAGGTAAAGTTATTCGTTATAACAATCAATATGATCTTACTGTAAGCGGAGTAGTGGAAGATGCTCCGAGCAATACGGAGCTTCCTTTCCACGCTTTTATATCCTACAGGTTAGGAGCTGATAAACATGGATGGGATGACTGGGATTCTTCATCTTCATCAATTAATTGTTTTATTCAATTAAAAGATGGAGCTAACAAGGAGGAACTCGAAGCTAAAATGAAAGGTTGGCACCTAAAATATTTTACTGAGAAATTAAGACCTGAAGGAGAAGCCAGGACTTATTTCTTACAAGCACTTACTGATATTCATTTTGATGATCGCTTTAGTTCATATAGCGGAAGAATTGTTTCTAAGACAACGATTTGGTCGCTGGCATTAATTGGAGGACTATTGCTTCTAACTGCCTGCATCAATTTTATCAATCTCAATACAGTCCTGATATTCAATAGAGCTAAGGAAGTAGGGATTAGGAAAACATTGGGAGGCACTAGATCTCTTCTGTTGGGGCAATTTCTTTCTGAAACTTTTTTAATTGCTGTTATTTCAATGATTGTTTCATTGGGGGTGGTTGAACTTGCTTTGATAAAGCTTACGCCCCTCCTTGGTTTTCAATTAGAGTTTCGCCCCCTAACTGATCCTTTTGCATTAATGCTGGTATTGGGTTTTCCATTTGTGATAACCATAGTGGCCGGACTTTATCCAGCACTTTCGCTTGCTTCATTTAATCCCATTAAGGCATTAAAGAATAGGTTGGAAGAAAGACAATCTCATGGGTTTACTTTAAGAAGGTCGTTAATTGTGGTTCAACTGATGATATCACAAGCTTTGATTATTTGCACCATCGTGGTGTTAAAGCAGATGAATTATTTCATGAGTCAACCCCTTGGATTGAATAGTGAGGCCGTTGTTGAATTTGAGATACCTGAAAATAGAAAGGCAGACGTGTTGACAATGAAAGATAGGATGATTACCCTGCCAGGAGTTCAATCTGTTGCATTAAGTAATACAGGATCAACAGGCGCTAATAGCTGGGAAGGAGACATTGAAGCGGTAGTAAAGGGAGAGTTGATTGAGGATGAAGTAGCCATCAAATTTGCAGATAAAGATTATGTCGCAACCTACCAACTTGAACTTCTTGCTGGAGAAAATTTTAATCGATCTGATTCCGCTGATCGGTTTTTGATCAATGAAGCTTTTGTTAAGAGACTTGGTTTGAGTGATAATGAGGAAGCAATCGGAATCCCGCTTAATGTCTGGGGTAGAAAAGCTTTGGTGTCTGGTGTGGTTGCTAATTTTCATGCAGAATCGTTAAAAGATGAAATCCTACCCTTAGTTATTGCCTCTGATAAGAAAGGTTATTTTAAGGGAGGAGTGAAGCTAAGCACGCGTAATACGAAAGAAACGATCAAGCAAATTGAAAAGATTTGGCAAGACTATTTTCCGGCATTTGTATTTGAGTATACTTTTTTAGATGAAACTATTTCAAAATATTATGAACAAGAAAGACGTACCTCCAATCTTTTGACGCTATTCTCCGGAGTGGCTATCTTGATTGGTTGTATTGGTCTTTTTGGTTTGATCTCTTTTATGGTAGCTAAACGAACCAAGGAGGTGGGGATCAGAAAAACCTTGGGAGCAACCGTGGCACAAATTGTTGTACTATTTACAAAAGAGTTTGTGGTTCTCCTATTAGTCTCTTTCGTTATAGCTGCGCCCTTGTCGTATTATTTTATGAATGGATGGTTAAGCAACTTTGCCTTTCGCGTAGATATCACGATTGGTATGTATTTATTATCCATCGGAATTTTATTCGTGATTGTTCTACTTACTACCGGAATCAAATCCTTCAGGGCAGCATCGGCTAATCCGGTGAACTCACTAAAGGATGAATAACCTCAATTGATTATGCTAAAAAATTACTTGAAAATAACGTTTAGAAACCTGGTTAGGAATAAAGTCTCAACCATCATCAATTTGCTGGGCCTTAGTCTGGGGATTAGTGTTTGTTTGCTCTTGTTTTTGCTGATAGACTATGAGCTTAATTTTGATGAGTTTCATTCTAAAAAGGACAGCATCTACAGAGTAATTAGAGAGGAGTCAGGTGGGTCATTGACAAAACGAACCTCTTCCACACCATTTCCATTGCGAGAGGCTATAATAAATGATTATCCTGAATTGGAGGCGGTCACTCAAATCTATCCTCCGGAAGAACACCAGTTGAAAGTGGGAGAAAATATTTGGTTAGAGTCTAACGTAATGTTTGCTGACTCCACATTTTTCAAAGTTTTTGATTTCCCGGCAATACAAGGGAATCCGCTCCAGTCATTTAAGAACACGAACGTAGCTGTGATCACCGAATCTATGGCTCGAAATCGATTTGGTGAGGAGTCACCTATTGGACAAAGCGTAAGTGTTTCTGAAGCACTCGATGTTGAAATCGTAGGTATCATTCAAGATCCTCCAAAAAATTCTCATCTCACTTTTTCCATGATAATAGTTATTGATTCTTTTAACGATGAGTTTATTGGTGGCTTTAAATATGATTCATGGAATGTAACACTTGGCTTTACTAATTATATCGTACTTCCAGATGACATTTCTGAAACTGATTTTGAGAAAAGAATGGCTGCTTTGCCAGAGAAATACCTTTCAGAAGAGGGGGCGGAAAAAACAAAATACGAATTGCAACCACTCCGTGAAATTCATTTTGATAAAGCATTTGCTCAATCCAATTCTGGCTATACCATTGATACTACCTATCTGTTGGTATTAGGTTTGGTAGGAGTTTTCATTTTGCTCCTCGCATGTATCAATTTCATTAACTTAAGCACAGCGGTAGCCATTAAGAAGGCAAAAGAAGTAGGAGTAAGGAAGGTGATGGGAGCTTCACGCATGCAGTTGGTAGGGCAGTATATGGGGGAAGCATTTGTGCTGACGGTTTTATCGGCATTGATTGCTCTGGGCATTGCCGAACGTGTACTTCCTTCCCTTAATAACTTTTTGGATACAGGTATGTCCATGCTTACACTAAGTAGTCCTGCTACTGTGTGGGTATTTGTGAGCGGGATTGCGCTGGTTTCTCTACTATCAGGTTTGTATCCAGCGTGGGTTTTGTCAGGCTATAAGCCGGTAGCTGCTATGAAAGCGAGGGTGAGTAGCCACACCAGTTCTTCCTTATTTCTTAGAAGAGGGTTGGTCACCTTTCAGTTTGTGATTAGTCAGGTATTGATTATTGGTACAATCGTGGTGGCAAGCCAGATGAGTTACTTTAGAAATAAACCACTTGGGTTTGACAGTGATCAGATTGTAACGTTTTCATTGAATGATAATGATCCCAATGTACTCAACACACTCAAAACTCAATTATTATCTAACAGCAATGTGCAAAGTGTTTCTTTTGGTGTTGGCGTACCGACCTCTGAGAATGACATCAATTCAGAAATAAAGATCACCGGTGTTGAAGGGGATTTTGAGGTGGCAATAAAGACGGTAGACTTCGATTATTTGAAAACTTTTGACCTTCAACTTGCGACAGGAAGGTGGTTCCTTAAAGAGAATCAGCATATTGAAGAAATAGAGTTTTTAATTAACGAAACAGCTGCTCGTGAGTTGGGATATTCTGCAGAGGAGGTTTTGGGCAAAGAGATTTTGTTTGGTATGAATGATATCAAGGGAAATGTGGTAGGAGTTGTAAAGGATTTTCATGTCAAGTCACTTCGGGAAGCGATAAAACCGATTGTGATGTTTCAATATCCTAAGCTCTACTTTGAGGGCGGTGTTAAGATTTCAAGTAGCCATGTTCCAGAAACGATTGAACACATAAAAAATGTATGGGAGCAATCGTATCCTGGTTACTTGTTTACTTATGAGTTTCTTGATGATGCCATGGCAAAGAATTACAGTAGAGAGGAACAGCTCTTTTCTATTTTTAAAATATTCGCTGGTATATCGATCGGTATTGGTTGCCTTGGACTATTTGGATTGATTTCCTTTATGGTAGTTCAAAAAACCAAGGAGGTAGGAGTAAGAAAAGTATTGGGAGCTTCTGTTTCTGGTATTGTACTTCTATTCTCCAAAGATTTTATGAAGTTGTTGCTTATTGCATTTCTTATTGCAGCTCCACTAAGTTGGTATGCAATGGGGCAATGGTTAAGTGGCTTTGCTTATAAAATTGAATTATCCCCTTTCTATTTTATAGTGGGTGGACTTATCAATGTAGTCATTGCATTTCTTACCATCGGATATCAGGCCAGAAAGGCTGGGGTTGCGAACCCAATTGATTCTTTACGTGAT
>JAGQYK010000074.1:0-1855 GCA_020436125.1 Cyclobacteriaceae bacterium
ATAAAATACATGGGATTACTGATAGGTGTTTTAGGGCTTTACAATTGGAAAAAGTTATCCCAACCCATCCGAATTTTTTCTTTGTATTGGATAGTTATATTCTTAAACGAAGTTATTAGTGGCATTCTAATGGATCGAGGATTAAATCTAAATCACATCGGCCTTGTAAATTCTTTAGAGCAGCTCATATTATTTTTCTTCATCTACTTTCTGGCGATGCGAAAGCCTACGTTGAAATGGTCATTCGTCATTTTGGTTAGTTGTCTCTTGCTTTTTGATATTTCATTTTGGATTTATGATGGAGCGCGAAGCAAAAGCATCTTTATTTTGGCCATCAACTCAGGAGCCCTTCTTTGCCTGTGCCTCTATCATTTTTATCAATTAATTAAAACTCCGGTCACCAATGTATTAAACATTCCAATGTTCTGGATTAGCACAGGGCTTATCATTTCCTTGTCCGTCTCGGTTATACTTTACGCTGCCAATCATTACCTCTACCCCATCCTTAAAGATGACTTAATTGACCTTTGGTCATTTCGTAATTATTTAACATTCGGGAGTTATGGCTTTTTCCTTTATGCCATTTGGCTTGATGTAAAGATGAGCCCAACTCAAACTTAGAGATCATGTCTGATTCCCTATTCTAAAAATTACACCTTATCTTGTAGACTGATAATTGTTTCCATCCATGAATGGTGATTCACAAATAATTCTTCTGTTTATAGCGGGCACAGCCGTGATGCTGCTGATGGCGGTAGCTATTATCCTCTTTGTAGTCTTCCACCAAAAGAAAATGGTGCAGGAAGAGATCAAAAGGCAAAACATGGAAATCGATTACCAGAAAAAGATGCTCAAGGCTGCCTTGGAGTCGCAGGAGAATGAACGCAAGCGCGTATCCAAAGACCTGCACGATGACGTAGGCATGATGTTAATGACCATGCGCGTCAGTCTCAACAGTCAGCCCAACGGAAACAGTGACGAACTCATGCAACTGGTAGACGAAACCCACGAATCGGTGCGCAGAATTTCGTGGGACCTGATGCCTTCTACACTCGACAACTTCGGACTCTTTCAATCTACTCAGGAAATGTGCGAGCGTTTGTCCTCCCGCGATACCACCACGGTCTCCTACCATGAGGAAGGGAAAAGGTTGCCTTTGGATAAAGACCAGGAATTGCTAATATACAGGGTAGCACAGGAATCAGCGACCAATGCACTTAAGCACGCACATGCCTCTCACATTAGTGTTGATTTCCGATGGACAGACACTAGCCTTCTCCTTACCATCACTGATGATGGTTTGGGCTTTGATATGACTAGTATAAAAAATAAGGTGTCAGGAAGACATGGTTTGGGTCTTTATAACCTTGAGAATAGGGTAGCTTTGCTGGGAGGTGAGTTGACCTTTAAAAAAAATGAACCCAGTGGTACAGTGGTATCGGTGGTTTTACCTTTAGTTATTCATGAGTCGCATTAATATTTGTATAGTAGACGATCACAATCTTTTTAGAAAGGCGATGGTGCGTTTGCTCAAAACTTTCAAAAAGGTAGACCAGGTGTGGGAGGCGCAGCATGGCAAAGAGTTATTACAAATTCTGAATAAAAATAAGCCTGATGTAATCCTGCTGGACCTGGAGATGCCCATCATGAACGGGGTGGAGACCGCAGAACATATTATCCCTAAATACCCGGATATTAAAATCATCGTGCTCACCCAACACGACAGCGAAAAGTTTATGCTGCACATGCTGGAGATGGGCGTGCATTCTTTCCTATTAAAAAACTCCAACCCAGATGAATTGGAACGGGCCATACTTTCGGTCTACGAAAAGGATTTTTACCACAACGACCTGAT
>JAGQYK010000074.1:1955-5374 GCA_020436125.1 Cyclobacteriaceae bacterium
TCATCAGTTATGCGCAAGAGTATTTCGATGCGATCAGAAAAACCGCTCTTTTCTAAAATGGCAGAATTGAGCGAGCGAGAAAAAGAAATCTTTGGGCTCATTTGCGAGGAGCACTCCCTGAAAGAAATCAGTATCAGGCTCAACATTTCCGAGAAAACCATCCACTCTCATAAGGCGAATATTCAGCACAAATTGGGGGTTAGAAACACGGTGGGAATGATCAAATTTGCTTATGAAAACGGCCTTTTGATATGATTTCATTTTAAGGATATCCTGAAATTCCTAAAGATATCCCTAGAGCACCCCGATACAAATCCTTTAAAATAGCCTGAAAACAAGCTTTTCCAAAAATGGGACAGCTACCCCGCTTTTCGGTAAGAAAAACATAGGATAATTGGAACCAACTTGTATCCTAGGTTTAGGTGAAGATGAGTGAATACTTGAGGGTACTTGTGGTCCACCGGCAAATTACGGTGGCGAATGATATTAAGAAGCAATTTGAAAGTGCTGGCTGGTTAGTCCATATGGCTCAAAGTGGACTTGACGGTTTGCTGGCCGCACGCAAAGAGAGTTTTAGTCTTATTCTCAGCGCTATCGACTTGCCGGTGATCACAGGTATAGAAATGGTTAGGGGTATTCGTAATTTTTCATTTAATGTCAACACCCCCGTTGTCATCATGGGTCAACTACCCGATGGAGACTACAACGCCATTCTCGAAAAATTGAAAGCCAAAATTCTCCTTGGCGATATTGAAAACCTTACTGAGCTAATTAACTCCCATGGTCATATTCGGTCAACTCATGACTTCATGAGAATTGACCCCTAGGCTGGAGGTATTGAACTGATTTAAGATGTACGCTGATATTAATTGTTATCCCGGTAAAGTGGCATACAACTCCTCTGTTATGGCTTTGGATGGAGTTGATAAATCCCCCATGGATCCATGGCAAATCCCTCAATCCAATCTGGAAGATCAGAAAAGAGGAAAGCAAGCAAGGGATTACAGCCAATGCGATCTGGTTAAAAGCACACAGGCCAGAGTCAAACTAATGTTTGCAGCACTGTATCCAATTGAAAAAGGATTTTTTTACGGCCATAGCGAAGGTCGCATTTGCAAAAAAATGATTGGGGATTATTTTAATCACATCCATACTGAAGGAGAAGAGGCTGCAATGGAATGGCTTTTCAGGCTGATGAAAACACAGCCCGGAATGGAGAAAGTAAAAAAATCTGAACTAGTGTTTATTCAAAATAGATTTATAAAGCTGCCATTGGAGCGGGTAAAATACCTTCAAAATGGACATTACGATTACTTCGAGGAATTAATAAGGGAATACAAATTTTACCTCAGTAAGTCTGGAGAAAAAGTAACTACTGCCCAACTTCAACTCGTACCTCATGGCCCCAGCAGAAAATGGGAAGGCGTGTATCAGCTTGCGCAAAATGGAGGGGATGTATTATATCGTTTGCGCCCTGATAATGATGACGTAATTATAGTGCTCACCCTTGAAGGCATTCATGCATTAGGGCTAGGCAATCCAGAAGATGATTTCCTTTCGCCAGCTGACAAACCCAAAGATGTAAGCATCGGCAAATTAAAGAGTCGCATTCGACAACTGAAAGGTGAAGAAAGTCTGGATGATGCCACACTAAAACAATGGACACATACACCATTTTATATCACGTTTGCCGGTCACTTCAACAACACCCTATGCGGGCACGCACATAGCCTACCTACCCTGTCAAGGTATATCTATGATCAACACAAGAACATGGATAAGGGTGTACTTAAAAATGCAACCTATAGTGTAATCAATGAATTCCTGGGCTTGGATGATAATCTGAAAAGTACAGGGTCCAAACGCATTCTAATTGATGTGAAACACATGAGTGCCGCCTCGCGTCAAGATTTCTATAAAAATATTATCCGTCCTTTCAATCGCAAACCTGAAAACGCCATTTCCAAAATCCCTGTAATTGCAAGTCAGGTGGGCTACTCCGGAATTGACGGATTAGATACTTTGATTCAGAATGCTAAAGATGGAAAAGAGAATGATGACTTCCGGGTGCAAGGTTTTAAAGCATGGAACATTAATCTTTGTGACGAAGATGTGATCGAGATCCATGATAGCGAAGGTTTGATTGGTATTTCGCTTGACCAACAACTACTGGGTCTATATGAAAAATCATGGCTGTTCAATCTTCCATTGCCACTTATAGAAAGAAAGCGCGCTAAAAAAATATTGGCGCGTACCCTTGAGCAATTCATTCACATTCCCTTTGATTACAACCTTCAGGAGCCTATGCGCATATGGAACATCCTATGCATAGGTACTGGATTTGATGGCGCCAATAATCCTATGACTAGCTATTCCACAGTGATGGACATGAATAGATTAGAGGACGACTTAATTCAAATTCTTCATAGCATGAAAAGGGAGCGACCAAAGTGGTTTGATAACCAGTCTCCAGAAAACCTTGCAAGGAAAATTTGTTTCGAAAACGCATACGATTTTGTAGCTACGCATTATCGATAACTTTTTTTGAGATTAATTTGCTTCATATCGGAAGCAAAAGGCAGTAGGAACTAAAATTCGCGGGCATGAAAGAACATTTGAAAATTTTAATTATTGAAGACGTTGAAGAAGACGTTGAATTAGTAAGACGTGAATTGATTAAGGAGAAATTTTCATTTACTCTATATAGAGTGGATGAGAAGGAAGAATATTTAAATGGCTTAGTAGATATCAAGCCAAATGTAATTTTATCAGATCACTCCTTGCCACAATTCAATTCTGTTGAGGCATTGGAAATCTCTCAGCGGATTGGCCTTAATGTTCCTTTCATTTTAGTCACGGGTACGGTTTCTGAAGAGTTTGCCGTAACGTGTCTTAAAAATGGCGCTGACAATTATGTATTGAAAGGGAACCTGAGCAGACTTCCCTCTGCTATAATTAATGCATTGCAGCAAAAAGCAGCAGAAAAAAATAGAAAATTAGCTGAGCGTACACTTCACAAGCAAAATAAAATGCTAGTTAAAGTAAATCAGGAGTTGGACCGATTTGTTTACAGCACCTCTCACAATTTGCGCTCCCCATTGATGTCTGTATTAGGTTTGATAAATATTTCACGCAAAGAGGTTCAAAACAAGGACTGTAGCAGGCTATTGGAATATTTTGATATGATGAGCACCAGCATAGAAAAGTTAGACCATACGCTTAAAGAGATCGTTGACTATTCAAAAAATGCACGTCAGGACGTTAAAATTGAAAAAATAGATTTACAGGAAACCCTACAAATCTGTTTAGATAAATTGAACTATCTCGAGGGGGCACATGAAATTAAAAAGGAAATAATAATTGATGGCGGGAATATTATTTTCTGTGACCCTGATCGCTTAAATGTAATTTTCATCAAC
>JAGQYK010000074.1:5473-12886 GCA_020436125.1 Cyclobacteriaceae bacterium
AATAAAAAAAATAAAACAATCAGTATTACAGTTCACACCTACCCCTTCAAAACCTCAATTTCTATTCAAGACAATGGGGTAGGTATTTTTCCAAACTACGTTGATAAAGTCTTTGATATGTTTTATCGCGCTTCAGACAAAAGCAATGGTGCCGGCCTGGGTTTATACATTGTAAAAGAGACCGTAGACAAATTGGGTGGAAAAATTTCGATTGATTCGGAAATTGAAACTGGAACTACAGTAGAAATAGACATTCCTTTTGGAGGTCGGTCTACTAAATAATCAAAATAAGAATCATCTTTGCTGAATAATTCAAGTTCATGAATAAAAATGTTCTGTTGGTAGATGATGATAAGATCTGCAATTTCATAACAGAGACAACACTGAATAGATTAGGTATTGCCAAGGAGGTGCACTCGGCACTCAATGGGCAAGAAGCACTTGATTTACTCAACAGTTATTTTCTGGGCGATGTATCGATTCCTGATATTATTTTTTTAGATCTCAATATGCCCATCATGGATGGCTTTCAATTTATTGATGCCTTTAAAAAGCTGGACTTTCCAAAAAAAGAAAAAATACTTATTGTAATACTTACCTCCTCTATCAATCCAAAAGATTTAGAAAAAGCAAAAAGCCTGGGTATAGATCACTACATGACTAAGCCGGTGAATGAAGAAAAGGTGTTGGCATTGCTAAAGAATTAATAAGTCTTACCTATTCCCTTTCTTCTTGAAGTAGAACTTTAAGCCAATCACTCCAATTTGTAAATATTTCAAAAAAGAGTGGCCATCTTTCCATTTAAACATTACCTCAGTGTTGTTTTTAGGTTAATAGGTGCGTAACACCTTGAACCACACCGTATTGTTTTACGTTATTAGCAGAAGTAACCACTACGTAAAGATGAAAAGTTTACCCAAAATCGCCATCCAGGCGTCCTTGGATGAGCTTAACGGACTTCAGGCAGAGCAGGTTTTGCTTTACATTAAAGGGCTCCTTAATAAGCCCCGCAAAAACCGAGACTACTATGAGCTGAAACAAGAAGCCATGGAAGAAATCCGTAAAGCACTTGACGAGGACAAGAGCGTAAAAATGTTGGCTTAGAAATTTTCAGCCACCAACAATTGCTTGTAGGTATTGTGCAATACCTGACGGAACACTACTCCCCAAATTGAATCGACAGTATGGACTATCCAACTGGATAGCAAGTTGAACAAGAGCATTTATCCTTCATTCTTTACCAGAAAATGCTCCAGGTCCTTAAGTTTCAAAACACCTTCGTAAAATGCTTTTCCAAAAATTACTGCGTAAAGCCCCAGGTCATTCAATCGTTTGATATCATCAATTCCCCTTACTCCACCGCTGGCTAAAATTTGAAGGTCAGGAAATTTTGAAATTATTTCTTCATAGTAGGAGAATGCAGGACCTTCCAGTACACCATCTCTCGACACATCTGTTGACTTTACATACTTAAGTCCATCATCATAAAATTGCTGAATATGATCATACAAAGTGATCTCAGATTTTTTCAACCAACTTCTGAAAGCAATATGTTTGGTCTTGATATCTGTAACGTCAGCACCTAATGCTACTTTTTCCCTACCATATGAAACTAGCCATGAGGTAAACAACTGCGGGTTAGTCACCGCAATACTGGCTACAGTTATCTGATGTGCTCCATATTCAAATGCCTTACCGATGTCACCATCTGTTGACACCCCTCCGGTAAAATCAATTTTCAAATCAGTATAGGCACACATTGCCTCGAGTACATGATAATTCTTTGGGGAACCTTTTTCCGCCCCGTCCAAATCCACAAGATGCAGCAATTCTATTCCGCTATCTTGAAATCGCTTGGCAAGATCAAGGGGATTCTCATCATAAGCCTTCTCACTGGCCGGGTCACCTTTCCTCATTTTCACCACCTTACCCTTTCTTATGGCAATAGAAGGTATTACTTGAATCATTCTTTGTGTTGGTTTTAAAATTTTTAATGCAAGAAACTAAGATACAACCTCGAATTCAAAGTTTCATTAAAAGTTTAGACATTTTGACCGAATGGCAATGAATTTGCTTTTAACTTTAAATGATCAAATTAACGAGTATGAATAAGTTACTCTACCCTGTGCTTCTATTGCTTGCGTTCTCCCATTGTTTTGGTCAGGCAAAATTGAGAAAACTTCCTGCAACAATAAATCATCCTGCCATTAATGTGAGCGCTCCCTACATAAGTCTTGACGGCAATTCGCTCATTTTTGTTTCGGATAATTCAGACGAAAACCAATTGACCCTTTTTTACACCACTAAAAAAGATGCGGTAAACTGGAAAGATCCCGTGATGATGCCCAAAACGGTAAATAACCGGCTTACCTTTTTACGGGGATTTGCCCTCAGTCCGGACGGAAAAACAATGTACCTGTCAAGTTTAAAATCAGGAGGACTTGGAGGGTTTGACATTTTAGTGAGCCAGCTACGTGGTGCCTTTTGGGCCGAACCGGTAAACCTTGGCCTTCCTATCAACAGCATTGGTCAGGAGGCGTGCCCTTCCATCGCCCCGGACGAATCGGCCTTATACTTTATGCGCTGTGAAAAAATGGATCAAAAGAGTGCCTCTGCATGCAAACTACTTGTTTCCAAAAAATCGCGACTCGGAAAATGGGAAGAACCAGTAGAGTTACCTGATTACATTAATACTGGGAACTCTCAATCACCAAGAATTCTTGGCGATGGTGAAACCCTAATTTTTTCTTCTAACCAACTTCCACAAAACAAAGGGGGAATGGACCTCTACCTTACAAGACTTGAAGAAGGCACCTGGTCTAAACCAGTGCCCCTTGCATTTGCTAATACAGCCAAAGACGATCAATATGTAAGCGCCTCATCGCTGGGAAGGTACCTTCTTAAAGACCAACCAGGGCCCAGAACAAGTGAGATTGTGGAATTATTATTTCCATCAGACCTGAAGCCAAAAGCTACGGTAAAAATCGAAGGAGTTGTCGCTGGATTAGAAAACCCTTCTTCACCTTACATTGCGGTTTTTGACCAAAAAGATCAAAATAGAGTGTACAATGGCCGCCCGGAAAAGGATGGCACATTTACATTTTACCTTAAGGAAGGGGCTATCTATAACCTCTCCATTGAGCCGGAAAAGGATAATTACACTTTCTACTCAAAGACCTATGATTTTACGTCCGATCAGGTCCCCATGTCTGATAAAGTGGAGGCGGTGATAAAACCTCTGACCAAGGGGACAGAATTAGAATTAGGTATTGAATTTAAATCTACTACCGCCAGCTTATCCCCAAGCTCTACTCAGAGTTTGCGCAGGCTAACCAGAATGGTAAAGGGAAATCCCGACAAGAAGTTTGTGTTAGATGTTACGCTTCAGGGTTATGTGACGGACTCGCTTCAATCCAGTACTGATTTAACCGAAGTGATTATTGACACTGTTCACTACACTGTTCCCAAACAAGTTCCTGATACAGTAAAATTGGATTCCTTGCTTATTGTGATCAATGAACGCGACTCATTAAAGCAAGTGCAGACGAAAACAGATTCTACAATCGTTGCTCTTGACGATGACACTACTTTTATGGCACAAATTGATTCCATTAGAAAAATTGCTTTTAAAACCGTCATGGTCGATTCCGTTGCCATCAAGAGAACGTATCACAACAATAGAACTGAGGCCCAAGCAAAAAGTATCATTGATTATCTAATCAAAGAAGGAGCTACTGCCCAGAATATCAGCTTTACCAACAAAGCCATTCCAGAAGGAGTTGCAGAAAACAGAAAAACTAAGGTAAAAGTAATTGTTAATGAATAGTATTTATTGAAGACTGATAGGCACTACCACCACCGTCTTATCCCACATTAAAATGAGTTCGAGGTCTTCACCTACTTGCTCAACAGAAATCGTAAACTGTTCAAATTCTTTATCGTGTGTCAAGGCGGGCACCTCCACCGTTAGCACATCATTTTTAGGGTCTTTGTTTGCTTCCCCATTAAAGTTCACCCCCCACTGACCGCTTTCACTATTGAAAATAACCTTCCAGGTTTGCTCCCCTGGTATCGTCCAAAGTGAATAGGTACCTGCCTTTAAAGGTTGACCTTTTATACTTAAATCAGTATCCGTTCTGAATACTGTTGCTTCATTTGCACCAGTCCTCCAGACAGTCTCATATGGGACTAGCTCCCCGAATATCACCCTCCCTTTTTTGGAGGGGCGGTTGTAAAATACAGAAAGATGGATGCCATTCTGGCTATATTCGGCCGTAGCCTCCGGACTAAAGGTTTTGGTGTAATAAAAGCGGATATAAGCAAGAACACCTAAAATGATCAAGAACAGAGTACCCGTAACGATCAAAAATCTTTTCATCAGTGAATATATTTATTCATGGCGCATGGCAACCTAATGTGGTATTAACTCTTTGTAATAAGAAATGGTTGCGCTCTTAACTTTTTTCTCTCACTTCTGTGGATTTCCAAGTATGTCATTAACTTTACTTTTTGAAAAGTAAGAATAATATGCCAGCAATTTCAGTTGTAATCGCCCTTTTTGTACTTGCCATCGTTTCACCTTGGATCTTCCCCAATAAGATGGTAAGTGATAATGAGCATGATGTAAAGCATTGAGGCACTCTACGGAGTTTCGCCCCATATGAATGTCTGTGTTTTCTGCGGATCAAGCCCAGGCAATAGCCCTATCTATAAAGAGGCTGCCCGTGCTTTAGGTCGGGCGCTGTTAGCATTCAATTGTACTTTAGTTTACGGAGGCGGAAATATTGGCCTCATGGGCATAGTCGCTGATGAAGTGTTGTCGGGTTCAGGCAAAGTGATTGGCGTAATCCCTGATTTTTTGATGCAAAAAGAGTTAGGGCATCAAGGCTTAACTCAATTGGAAGTAGTGAAATCCATGCATGAAAGAAAGCAACGGATGGCAGATCTTTCTAATGCTTTTATCGCTCTTCCCGGTGGCTGGGGCACCCTTGACGAACTTGCAGAAATACTCACCTGGAAGCAACTTGGCCTTATCTCACAACCGGTGGGTCTACTCAACATCAACTCCTTCTTTGACCACCTCCACCTTCAAATGAAAACCATGGTAGAGGAAGGATTTCTTCAGCAAAGTCATATGAATATGCTTATTGTTGAAAAAATACCCCAAACTCTACTAGCCAAACTAGGCGCCCGCACCGTTTAAATTCTTAATTTTTATATAGTTTAGAGTCTTAGGGGTGCCTATGCTTAGATTTATACTGTCTCATTTTTTTCTGATCATTACCACAATCTGCTTTTCACAGCACTCTGGATTCAGGGTTGAAAACGGCAAGAAAAAAGTTATCATACCGGTCGAGATTATGAATAACATGGTTGTGGTACCGGTTGTTCTTAATAATCAAGCTCCACTCAAATTCATTCTTGATACAGGGGTACGCACTACGGTGCTAACGCAAAAGACTTACAGCGACATTTTAGGCCTTACTTATTCAAAAGAGATTTTTATCTCTGGCCCTGGTGGCGAAAAACTAGTGGACGCGTATGTAACCGATAACGTTACGTTGGATTTGCCAGGCGTTCATGGCGAAGGCCACTCCATGTTAGTACTTGAAAAAGATTACCTCGAGCTACGCAATTATCTTGGAACGGAAGTACACGGCATTTTAGGTTATGAGCTTTTCAGTCGATTTATCGTGCGTATGGACTACCACAAAAAAAGAATTGTGCTTCTCTCTCCTGAACACTTCAAGAAAAAGAGAAGATATCAGACCATGAAAATTGTAATAGAGGATACCAAACCTTTTGTAATGGCCAATGCAAAACTCAATGCGAATACTGAACTTAGTGTAAAACTGCTAATGGACACCGGAGCCAGTCATGGATTGGTACTTGAGCCAGAGTCTGATCCCGCCATTAAAATCCCAGAAAAAAATCTTAAGAGCATTATTGGAAGAGGTCTGGGAGGTGAGATTACCGGGCGAATCGGAAGGATTGATGCTTTGGAATTAGGCGATTATAAAATCGATGATATCATTGCCAACTTCCCTGACCCGGAAAGTTATTCCGATGCTTTTTTCAAGAGCGAATCCATTCGCAGAAATGGGGCAATTGGAGGTGAGATTCTAAGTCGCTTCAGTGTCATTTTCAACTTCCCTGAGGAGGAAATTTACATCAAAAAAAATGCTGCCTACAAGAAAAAGTTTAACTACGATATGGGTGGCCTAATCATAAAGGCAAAAGGAGCAAGATTAAGAACTTATGAAATAACCCATATTAGAAGTGGATCACCGGGTGATTTGTCAGGGCTGAAAGAGGGTGATTTGATTATGGCCATTAATGGAACAGATGTTCAGAACATGGACTTAAACCACATTAACGGGTTTTTTAATTCAAAAGAAGGAAAACGGATCGCACTGGAAGTAAACAGAGATGGCGCTAGAATAAAAGTAGAGTTCAGACTGCAGAATCAAATTTGATTACTGGCTAATCTTTTCAATTGCACTTTCCTTTTCTTCAACGCTTTATAAAGGTAAAGTTGGGTTCTTCTAAATTTTAGAGAATTGGTAAGTGCCGTGTATAAAGACTGCCCATTGATGTTCTCCTTCAGAATATAATCCATCACGCCTACACTGAACACTTCTTCGTAATTAGAATTTTTCAGGATAGCAATAGGAATATCTTTTGTCTTTCTATCCTTACCCAACATTTTTATAGCGTTTTTCAATTCTACTTTCCCAATGTTATCATCGATAAGAATGTAGTTGGGGCGAAACCTTACAAGTCGTTCAAATATTGTCTTTATATCAAACGCGATCTCTGTTAAAATACGGCTCCCAGGCGCACTTCTGATGTTGTCAAAAACTTTGCTTAACTCTATTGGATTGTTTCCAACCAACAACACGTTCAAGTCTTGAAAAACTCTCTTACTTTTTAGCTCTGATTGCATAATCAACTTTAGACACCTTTTTATCTTCCTCTTGGCTACACGGTAACCAATATGAGTTAAGTTTATAACGTGAATTAAGCGAAAAGTATCGCATCAATATCAACATATTTTCCACAACATTGTTTTAACGCTGAAAACCAATATTTGATTTGAAAAAAGTCACTGTAATTGGAGGAGGACTCTCAGGATTATTAACATCCATTCAACTGGTGCGAAAAAATATTCCGGTTCAACTGTTTGAAAAAAAACATTATCCATTTCATAGGGTATGCGGTGAGTACATTTCTAACGAGACCGTTCCATTCCTAAAATCCCTGAATTTATTCCCAGAAGAATTTCACCCAGCGCAAATCAAGAGGTTTCAACTCACCTCCGTCAATGGAAAATCAGCCACACTGCCATTAGACCTGGGGGGATTTGGCATTAGTCGATACAGTTTTGATAATTGGTTGTATCAAAGAGCAATC
>JAGQYK010000074.1:12985-17659 GCA_020436125.1 Cyclobacteriaceae bacterium
CTATCCTCAAATAATAAATCATTTTCAGCTGATGTAGTCATTGGATCATATGGAAAACGATCCCGACTGGATGTAAATATGGGCAGACGATTTATAAAAAAGAGGTCTCCTTACATAGGCGTGAAATATCACATAAGGACTGAACATGCTCATGACCTTATTGCCTTACATAATTTTAAAGATGGCTACTGTGGTATAAGTAATATTGAAAATGGTCTTTCAAATCTATGTTATCTGAGCCATAGAGATAATTTAAAAAAGGCTGGAAGTATCAATGCCATGGAGGAAAAAATTCTATTTCAGAATCCATTCCTAAAAAATATTTTCAAAAACGCGGAGTTTGTTTTCGACTCACCAGAAACGATCAATGAAATTTCATTTGAGACAAAAGGGCCAGTTGAAAATCATGTACTCATGGCAGGTGATGCCGCGGGTATGATTGCTCCTTTGTGTGGCAATGGAATGGCAATGGCCATTCATTCGTCCAAAATTCTTTCAGGCCATGTTTTACAATTTTGCAAGAATAAATCATCATCAAGGGAAGAGTTTGAATCATCCTACACTAAAGAATGGCAAGAGCAGTTTGCTTCACGTTTGCAAGTAGGAAGGCAATTACAACATCTCTTTGGCTCTACTTTCGCCTCCAACCTGGCCGTGGGGATGGCACAAAACCTTAAGCCTTTAGCAAGGTACCTTATCTCAAAATCTCACGGAAAACCATTCTAATCCACCTAAAAGCCAGCTTTCACAGCTTGTAAAACCTGACTAAAATCGAGGAAAAAATAAATAAAAAATCCATTGAGGCACACAGCCGAAATAAAATTGAGCCACATCGTTCTTGAATAATTTACCACTTCGATATTATTACGAGCTTGAATAAACCACACAAAGAAATAAAGCAGAACTGGTGCCAGTGAAGCAAGGAATACGAGTGCGTATTTGACTTTAAAGAAAAAGACAAAGTAGAATACAAATCCTAAAGTGGCGAAGGCGAATACAATGGCTGTAAACACAAATGTTCCATTAATCCCTAGCAGAATGCTCAACGTTTTGTCGCCTCTTTTACTGTCTTCCTCATGTTGATAAATCTGAGTCATAGGGTAGTTACCCAAAAGCATAATACTTGTAAGTGCTGCTGGAATCAAAATATCGGTTTTTAATACGCCAGATATTCCAAAAGCATTAATACCTTCATAACACATCAAAAAAGTAAAAAAGCCCTGAAAGAATCCTGTAACGAGCCAGCCCAAAATGGGTCGTTTCTTTAACCTAATAGAAGGATGGCTGTAAGCTTTTGAGGCAAGGCCATATATGAACAACATCGAAGCAAAGAACACACTTATTTTTAATGCTAATGCAATGGCGACAATGTCCATGAGTAACGAGATGAAATAAAGTCCTTCTTTCACAGGGGGTGGATTCTTTAGCCCACCAATGCTCTTTTCATCCTTATCGAAATAGCTGTTATACCCATTGCTCGCAGGGTAAAGTAAAAGGTGAATAATTAAAAAAGACCAAACAATTCTGGATTCCGTGAAGTTAGGAGAGTGGCCCAAAGCAAAAAAATACACAGGCATCAAAAAAAAAGAAAAAGGAAAACGAAGGTGAAGCCACGTGCTTAATGAAAACATACTTGAAAACTATTTCAACTAAGTTAGGTTATTTTGGTTTATATTGATAGATGAGCTACATCACCTCTATTGGCACTTCAAATCCACCTCATAAATTCAAGCAAAGTCAGATTGCGGATTTTATGATAAAGGCCATGCAGCTTAGTCATGAAGAAGCAGAACAACTCAAGGTATTATATCGTGCTACAGGTATTGAAACCCGTTACACAGTTTTGCAAGATTATGGGAACCCTGAACAATTTGATTTTTTCCCCAACTCAAAAAATTTCGAGCCATTTCCCTCTACTAAGGCCAGGATGGAATTATATCGCCAGCACGCTGTTCGTGTGAGTAAATCGGCTGCTATTAATTGCTTGGATAGCCTTCCTGAATTCAACAGAAAGGAAATTACTCATCTTATCGTAGTGAGCTGCACAGGAATGTTTGCTCCAGGTTTAGATTTGGCTTTGGTAGAGGAACTCGGGCTCAGCTCAACTATTCAAAGAACCAGTATTAATTTCATGGGCTGTTATGCAGCGTTCAATGCCATTCGTGTTGCTGATTCTTTTTGCTCCCAAGATTCCACAGCAAAAGTTTTGATTGTGTGTACAGAGTTGTGCAGTATTCATTTTCAAAAAGAAAATACAGAGGATAATAAGTTAGCTAATGCACTTTTTGCAGATGGTTCTGGTGCCCTGTTGATAGAATCGTCAGCAAGGAAAAACAAAAATTTAAAAGTGGGAAAGTCATTTTGCGATATCGCGCCTAATGGAGAAAAGGACATGGCGTGGGCAATTGGAGACTTTGGATTTGAGATGAAGCTTTCTACCTATGTGCCTGAGGTAATACAACAAGGTATAAAAAGCTTAACCGCTTCTCTTTTAGCGGCAAATCATATGAAGGATACTGACATCGACTATTATGCGATTCATCCAGGAGGCAAAAAAATTCTTGAAGCTGTTGAACGGGAACTTGATCTGAAAAAAACTGACAATCGGTTTTCCTATTCTGTAATGAAAAAGTATGGAAATATGTCTTCACCTACCGTGTTGTTTGTTTTGCATGAAATTTACAATCAATTGACCTTGCAAGACCACAAGAAAAATATTTTAAGTTTTGGATTCGGACCAGGGCTTACTCTTGAGAGCCTGATCCTATCCGTTGAATACCATTAATTATGACAACGAGGTTTTCTCAGCGAGCAGACACAGTTGAAATAATGGACAATCTCCAATGTTCCGGTGAGGTGGTAGATCAGACTTTAAGAGAACTGGAAATTATCAACAGATGGCTGGGAGGAAATGCCGTAACAATAAATGGTATAAAGAGATTATTATCAGAAAAAACTAACACTAACAACAAAGTCACGATTGCAGACATTGGATGTGGTGGTGGCGATATTTTGAAAGAAATAGCCATTTGGGGCAGAGAAAATAAACTTGATTTGTTGATGACGGGCATTGATGCCAACCCAAACATCATTCAATTTGCTAAGAAAAATACCGAAAGTTTTAGTGAAATAAATTATCAGGCGCTCAACGTATTCTCTGAAGAGTTTCTGGCCACTAACTATGATATTATTGTGGCCACATTATTCACCCACCATTTCAATAACCAGGATTTAGCACAACTCATAAAGTCAGTGGTGAAACAAAGCAAAATTGGAGTAGTTATTAATGATCTTCACAGACATTGGTTGGCCTACCATTCTATTCGCCTACTCACCAAATGGTTTTCAAAATCGTCCATGGTTCAATTTGATGCCCCGGTTTCCGTATTGCGATCATTTCACCGATCCGATATACAATCCATATTAAAGGATGCCGGAGTGAAGAATTACCAACTTAAATGGAAATGGGCATTTCGATGGCAGCTGATCATCCCTGCAAGTCTGGCATAATTTTTCGTACTTTTAGAGCAGGATCTTAACGCTTAAACTCATGAAATACATTCCTATCATATTAATTGGTGCAATGGCCACATTGGCTTCTTGTTCTTCCAGCCCGTTTGGCAAAAAGGTAAGAGAACCCTTCAGGGGAAATGCTTATGAATCTAACAATAGATGGTTTAGAGGCACAGGCAAAGGAGAGAGTTCTCAAGACAATATTGCCCTTGGCAAAGCTGATATTGCTGCAAAAGCTCAGTTAGCGGGTCAGGTAAACACCACGATGAAACAGGTAGCAGACCAGTATCTTGGGCAAAGAGAGAATGAAAGTGGGGCAGACGTAGCCGATAAATTTCAAAGCTTGGTGCGCCAAACTATGAATACCCAAATTGCCGACCTAAGGAAAATGGGGCAGGAGAAATACTATAATGAAAAGACAAAATCATACACCGTCTTCATTGCCTACGAAATTAAAAAGAATGCCATGTTTCGTTACATGAAAAAGCAAGCTAAGGTTGATCAAACCATAGACGAGCGTCAAATGAAAATTATTGACGAAATATTGGACGAGCAAATAAGAAAAGCAGACGAAGCGGATAACGATAACTAGGTTATTTCGCTTCCGTCATTTTCTCAGCGGTCTCTGCAATTTTGAGTTTCTCAACAAACTCATCAATCTCACCATTCATTACCGCAGGTAAGTTGTATTGAGTATACCCTATCCGGTGATCCGTAACCCTGCTTTGTGGATAGTTATAAGTGCGTATTTTTTCAGAACGATCCCCACTGCGTACCTGAGATTTTCTTGCGGCCCCAATTTGATTGGCTTGCTTCTCCACTTCCATTTCATACAGCTTGGTTCGCAGCATCTGCATTGCTCTTTCTCGATTACCCAATTGTGACCTTTCTATCTGACAAGTAACTACAATGCCAGTAGGTTTATGTGTCATTTGTACCTTGGTCTCCACCTTATTCACATTCTGCCCACCAGCACCACCCGAGCGTGATGTCTGTACCTCGATGTCTGCCGGATTGATCTCCACATCCACTTCTTCAGCTTCAGGTAACACGACCACCGAAGCCGCTGAAGTATGCACACGACCCTGAGTCTCTGTATCCGGTACACGTTGTACTCGGTGTACACCTGATTCAAACTTTAATAACCCATAAGCACCATCG
>JAGQYK010000075.1 GCA_020436125.1 Cyclobacteriaceae bacterium
AAAATACATTTTTGTTACTGGTGGTGTAACTTCTTCCCTTGGAAAAGGCATCATATCTGCCTCTTTGGGTAAACTCCTGCAAGCCAGGGGCTTTTCCGTCACTATTCAGAAATTTGATCCCTATATTAATATAGACCCAGGAACGCTCAATCCCTATGAACATGGTGAATGCTATGTGACTGATGATGGCGCTGAAACCGACCTGGATTTGGGGCATTATGAACGTTTTTTGAACATTCCTACCTCACAGTCCAACAACATTACCACTGGCAGGATCTACAATAATGTCATCACTAAAGAAAGAAAGGGCGAATACCTCGGCAAAACCGTTCAGGTGGTTCCTCACATTACTGATGAAATCAAGCGGAACATCTATTTATTAGGTGAAAGTGGAAAATATGATTTCGTGATCACCGAGATAGGTGGTTCTATTGGAGACATTGAGTCTTTGCCTTTTGTAGAGGCCGTGCGCCAGGTCAAGTGGGATATCGGATCCAACAACGCCATTGTTATCCACCTTACACTTGTTCCCTACCTTAAAGCGGCCAAAGAATTAAAAACAAAACCTACTCAACACTCTGTCAAGCAATTACTTGAGGCTGGGATTCAACCCGACATTCTGGTTTGTCGTTGTGAGATGCCTCTGCCAGCGGAGATCAGGAAGAAAATTGCACTTTTCTGTAACGTCCATCTCAACTCTGTCATTGAGGCTCAGGACGCAGAAACCATTTATGATGTGCCACTTTTGATGAAAAAAGAGAAGCTGGACGAGCGTGTGTTGGCGAAGTTGAAGGTGCCTCACAAAAATGAGCCGGACCTTGAATCCTGGAAAACTTTTCTCGGGAAACTCAAGAACCCTGTTGATGAAGTAAACATTGGATTGGTGGGGAAATATGTATCACTTCCTGATGCCTATAAATCTATCGCAGAATCTTTCATTCACGCTGGCGCTTATAATGATTGTCAGGTCAATCTAAAATGGATTTCCTCTGAAGACATTTCGAGTGAAACCGTAGGTACCATTCTTGCTGATCTGGATGGTATCCTTGTTGCTCCCGGCTTTGGCGAGCGCGGACTGGAAGGAAAAATTGAAGCCATCAAATACGTACGTGAAAATAAAATACCTTTTCTGGGAATATGCCTTGGAATGCAGTGCGCTGTTGTTGAATTCGCCCGCCATGTTTTAAAGCTTAACGCCAGCACCACAGAGCTCGACCCCAAAACAAAACATCCGGTTATCGATTTGATGGAGGAGCAGAAAAAGATAACTGATAAGGGTGGTACCATGCGCTTGGGATCCTATGCCTGCAAACTAAAAAAAGGATCGAAGGCGTACGCTATTTATGGTGAAAGTATCATACACGAGCGCCATCGCCACCGGTATGAGTTTAACAATAAGTACCTGGAGGAAATGGAGAAGGCAGGTTTGAAGGCAGTAGGTATGAATCCGGATCTTGGTTTGGTAGAAATTGTAGAATTAAAAGACCATCCGTGGTTTATTGGTGTGCAGTACCATCCTGAACTCAAAAGTACTGTGCTTAATCCCCATCCCTTGTTTGTCAAGTTTGTTGAAGCTTCAATTAATCATAAGAACTCATAAGTTTTAGATCATAAATCATGGATAGAAATTCTGCCATAGGCCTGACATTAATTGCAGTACTATTACTCTTATATTTTAATTATTTCTCCCCCACTCCACCACCCCCTTCGGAAGCCACCAGCCAGGTTACTGCTGTTGATTCTACTTCCCGTGCAATGCCTACTGTTGATGGCGTAGCGGAAGAAGCCATCGTGCCTAATGATAGTCTCCTGCAACTTCAATATGGTGGTTTATCTCATTTTATGAATGGCACTGAAACCACCACCACCGTTGAAAACGATGAGTTATCTGTAACACTGTCCAGCAGAGGTGGAATATTCAGCGAGGTACGACTCAAAAATTTTAAGACTTACTATCAGCAGCCGCTCTACCTGATTACTCCTCAGTCCAATACCTTTTCGCTTTTGGCTTTATATGAAGGTCGCGAAGTCGACTTATTCCAACTTTATTATGAAGTCGAAACAAGAAAGAAAGGAGATTCAACACTCGTTATTTATAGCGCTTCTGTAGGCCCAGGTTCATTTGTAAGGCACACTTATGCTATCCCTTCGTCTGGTTACGAAATTGGTTATCAACTAGAGGTATCAGGACTTACGAGTTTAACTGGTGACCTGCTTACTTTTAAGTGGAACGACAAAATTGAGGTAAGGGAAAAAGATATTAATGCCAGCAGAAATAAAACAACCATCAACTACTTCACTGTCAATAATGGGTTTGATAATATTTCTGAAACTTCTACCAGCACTGAAATTGAAGCCCTCGTTGATCCCATCAAATGGGTGTCCATCAAACAGAAATTTTTCATCAGTGCCATTATTGCCAATAAGTCTTTCTCAGGAGGGGAAGTAACCACCTCTATCCCTACAGATACCTCCATGGTTAAGAATGCTACCATGAAACTGTTTGTGCCCCGGCAAGATGTAACCAGTGGCGGAGCCCACTTTAAATATTTCTTTGGCCCGAACAAATATTCTCTCCTTGGAAATGTAACGGAGGATTTCTCAAAAAATCTAAACATCGGCTGGCCCCCTATCCGTTGGGTCAATCAATTTTTGATTATCCCCATTTTTAAATTCCTAGAAAACTACATCAGCAATTATGGTCTTATCATTATCATTCTTGTGCTGATTGTAAAACTGATCTTATCTCCGTTGTCTTACAAGTCGTATCTGGGCATGGCAAAAATGAAACTGCTGAAACCAGAACAAGATTTGCTTAAGGAAAAATTTGGGGATGACATGACCAAGATTCAACAGGAGCAAATGAAGCTGTACCAGCAAGCGGGCGTCAATCCTTTTAGTGGTTGTATTCCGCTGGTGCTGCAAATGCCCATCCTCTTTGCCATGTTTTATTTTTTCCCAGTCAGTATTGAATTGCGGCAATCTAGTTTCCTCTGGGCAGAAGACTTATCCACTTATGACTCTATTATCAATTTGCCGTTTACCATCCCCTTCTACGGGTCGCATGTGAGTTTATTTGTGCTATTGATGACAGCATCTACTATGATTTATACCTGGCAGAACAACCAAATGACAGCCGCTACTGGGCCGATGAAGACCATGTCATTGTTTATGCCTCTTATTTTTATGTTTGTCCTCAACTCCTTTGCAGCAGGATTGAGTTTCTATTACTTCGTTTCTAACCTGGTCACCTTTGCTCAGCAAGCCATCATCAAAAGATTTGTGGATGAGGATAAAATCAAAGCCGTAATGGAGGAGCACAAGAAAAAAATCATGTCGGGCGATGGTAAAAAATCGAAGTTCATGACCAAGCTGCAAGAGGCTATGAAGGCCAGTGAAGAGGCCAGAAAAAAAGGAAAAAAATAGCACCTCACGGTGTTTAAAGTTTATTTAAAGCTGATCCGCTAACATACGTGGATAACCTTATATTTGTAGCCCCGATCTCGCCTAGATGCAGGATTGGGGCTTTTTTATTCACGAATACGGTCACTTGTACGAATGGGAAAAATTATCGCCATAGCCAACCAAAAAGGAGGAGTAGGCAAGACTACCTCAGCCATCAATCTGGCTGCCAGTCTTGCTGTGCTTGAATATAAAACTTTGCTTGTTGATGGTGATCCCCAGGCCAACTCCACTTCAGGACTTGGGCTTAACCCAAAGGAAATAAAAACGGGAATTTATGAATGTATGGTAGATGGTGTAGATCCGCGCACTGCCATTGTTCAAAATGATTTGAAATACCTGCACATCCTTCCCTCCCATATTGATCTGGTTGGTGCAGAGGTGGAAATGGTTAATATAGAACGCAGAGAAGAGCGCATGCGCGATACCCTGGAGGCTGTGAGGAATGATTATGATTTTATTATTATTGACTGCTCCCCCAGCCTTGGTTTAATTACCATCAATTCACTTACTGCTGCGGATTCGGTAATCATTCCCGTTCAATGTGAGTACTTTGCCCTGGAGGGATTGGGTAAATTATTAAATACCATTAAGATCATTCAAACCAGACTGAATCCGAAATTAGAAATAGAGGGCATTCTCCTCACTTTGTACGATTCACGTACCACCTTGGGCAATCAAGTGGTGCAGGAAGTGAAAACCCATTTTAAAAATATTGCGTTCAATACCATTATCCCCCGTAATGTTAAATTAAGCGAAAGCCCCAGCTTTGGTCTTCCTGTTATTGTACATGATGCAGAAAGTAAGGGCGCTGTCAGTTACTTGAATCTGGCGCATGAAATTCTCAACAAAAACGGTTTATCAAAATGAGCAAGAAGAGAAATGCATTAGGAAGAGGACTTAGCGCGCTACTCAGCGATACACCAGAGACAGAAAAATTAGACGAAGGTTCAGCACCACCCCCCTCCACGTCCGGTGTCAATGAAATCTTGCTTTCTGAAATTCAGGTTAATCCATTTCAGCCCCGCAAGCATTTTGATGAAACCGCATTAAAGGAATTATCAGAGTCCATCAAAGTTCACGGCATCATTCAACCGATCACCGTTCGCAAACTTTCCAATAATGAATATCAATTAATTTCCGGAGAGAGAAGGTTTCAAGCTTCCAAACTGGCCGGATTAAAAGCCGTACCTGCCTACGTTCGATCAGCTGATGATCAGCAAATGCTGGAGATGGCATTAATTGAAAATATTCAAAGAGAAAACCTCAACCCTATAGAGATTGCGGTAAGTTATCAGCGGTTGATTTCAGAGATTAATCTCAAGCAGGAGGAACTTGGTGATCGCGTGGGTAAAAATCGCTCTACCGTAACCAACTACCTTCGCCTGTTGAAATTGCCACCTGATATTCAAATTGCGTTACGCGACAATAAAATATCTATGGGGCATGCCAGGGCCATCATTAACGTAGATAATACCGACACGCAGCTCTATATCTTTAAGAAAACGATCGCTGAAGATTTATCAGTTCGCAAGGTGGAGGAACTGGTAAGACAGATGATGTCTTCTTCTAAAGAAACCTCCTCCACACCTTCAACGTCTGGTGCTTCAGCAGCATCGCGTGAAATAAAACAACTCCAATCTTCCCTTTCTACGCACTTTGGCACGAAAGTGAATGTAAAAAGCGATGGCAAAAAAGGAGAAATAAAAATTCCGTTTTACTCCGTTGAAGACCTAAACAGGCTTTTAGAAATCTTCAAAATGTAAAGCAGGAAATGAATAATGCGTATGCGTTCCATTTTCTTTGTATTCTTAGTATTCAGTTCACTTTCAGGGTTTGGTCAGATCAGCCAGGATAGTTTATTCTCAACTCCCTCTTCTGACACCTTAAGGCTTGAAAGTGGCAAGAAGGTTATTACCCTAGAGACCTACGCGGCCCGGTTTAACCCCAGAAAAGCCTTGCTTTACTCTGCTATATTTCCTGGCACCGGCCAGATTTACAATAAAAAATATTGGAAAGTACCCTTGGTTTATGGAGGGTTTGCAACAGGTGTATTCTTTATTTCCTTTTATCAGGACCGATACGTAACCTATAAGGGACAGTTGTTTAATTTACTCGATGATGGCACACCTTCTCCCCAAGGCTTTAATGAAACGCAGTTGAGAAAGATCGTTGATGATTCTAAAAGGGAAAGAGACTTTTTCACTATTCTCACTGGATTCTGGTACATCCTTCAATTGGTAGATGCGCATGTTGACGCTCACCTCAAAGAGTTTGATCTCAATCCGCAACTGCAAGTGAGATTGGAGCCCATGATTGATAACAACCCACTGAACGGACAGAGTGCCGGACTTGCACTGAAATTCAAATTTTGACGAGATGAAAATTGCTTTAATAGGATATGGCAAAATGGGAAAAGCCATAGAAGGTTTTGCTTTGCAACGGAACCATAGTATCGTTGCCAAGGTGGATGCCAATCACCCAGCGGAAATATTAAAAATTAAAGAAGCTGATGTGGCCATTGAGTTCTCTCAGCCTGATGCCGTTATCGAGAATCTGAAAGCCTGCTTCGATGCAGAGGTGCCGGTGGTGTGTGGTACTACAGGGTGGCTCGAAAGGAAAAATGAGATAACAACGTATTGCAAGGATCACAACGGCACGTTTTTATATGCTTCCAATTTTAGTTTGGGCGTTAACCTTTTCTTTAGGTTAAATGAAATTCTTGCCTCGATGATGAACCCGTACGAAACCTACGATGTGGCTATTGATGAAATCCATCATACCCAAAAGAAAGATGCTCCGAGTGGCACCGCCATTACTTTAGCAGAAGGAATTCTAAAAGAAATTGACCGAAAGAAGAATTGGGTAAAGGGAGACAATTCAAATCAAAGCGAGCTGGCTATCCATTCCTTCAGGGAAGATCCTGCCCCCGGTACCCATACGGTGAAATATACAAGTGCCATAGACGATATAGAAATTAAGCATACTGCGCACTCCAGGGATGGATTTGCGATGGGAGCCCTATTGGTGGCGGAATGGATTCGCGACAAAAAGGGTGTACTCCACATGGGTGATTTCTTAAAACTCTAACAATAACAATAAAAAATACTTTTCTTTGCAAGCTTTAACCATCTAAAACGCTGTGACTGCTATACTCATCATACTGCTTATCTTTAGAATAGGCGTTACCATCGGATACTGGAAGTTGTTTGAAAAAGCCAATGTGGAGGGGTGGAAATCTCTGATCCCCATTTACAGTGAATACTGGTTGATTAAGATTGTGGGCAAACCTACCTTTTGGGTATTCTACCTCTTCATACCAATTCTCAACATTTTCACCTTTTATGTTCTGATCTTCGATCTGCTTCGCTGCTTTGGTAAGAACTCGCTCATGAGCCAGTTTCTTATCCTATTCATAGGTCCGTTTTACATCCCTTATATTGGATTTCAGAAAAGTGTCACCTATTTGGGTAAGTTGGATGAACTGAAAGAAGAGAAAAAATCAGCTGTATCTGAGTGGACAGAGGCAATCGCTTTTGCCGTGGTAGCCGCTACCTTGATTCGCTGGTTGCTCATGGAAGCTTATACGATCCCTACACCATCTATGGAGAACTCTCTTCTTGTTGGTGACTTCTTATTCGTTAGCAAATTTCATTACGGTACCCGCACGCCAAAGACGCCTTTGCAGGTACCATTGACTCACCAAAAAATCTGGTTTACTGATTTACCCTCCTATACTGATTGGGTTCAGTTACCCCAATACCGGCTTCCTGGGATTAGCAAAGTAAAGCGCAGCGATGTTGTTGTCTTTAATGTGCCCCCAAAAGAGCTCAATGAGGGCAAGGATTATCCTGTAGACCTGAAAACGAACTACATCAAACGATGTGTGGCCACACCCGGAGATGTATTAAAGATTGTGAACCAGCAGGTGATCGTAAATGGTGAGCCATTGCCCAATCCACCAGAAATGGAATACAGTTACCTGGTGACCTCAAAGGATGCCATCAGCGATAGAAATTTAGATCATCTGGGTATTGATCCTGAAGACTACACCTTCCTGGGAAGACCAGAAGAAGGCAAAGCCGTGTATCAAATGTTTCTTACCAACCAAAAGGCGGAAGAAATAAGCCAATTGTCCTACGTTCTTTCAGTAGCCAAAGATTATCGTATGAGCAGTGGTGCAGATCCAAGAATATTCCCCACCTCAAAATACAGCCAATGGAATGCAGACGATTATGGGCCGCTCACTATTCCAAAAGAAGGAATGACCATCAGTATTAATGATAGTACCCTTGCCTTCTACGGCAACACGATCAAGCTGTATGACTTTAATGATAACGTGGTACTCACTGACAGTACATTGACCATCGATGGCAAAGTGTTAACAGAGTATACCTTTAAGCAAAACTACTACTTCATGATGGGTGACAATCGACACAACTCATTGGATTCCCGGTTTTGGGGTTTTGTTCCTGAAGATCACATCGTAGGCAAAGCATTTTTTATCTGGTTATCGATAGATAAATACGGTGGGTTCTTTGACAGAATTCGCTGGAGCAGATTCTTTAAAGTGATTAACTAGTAGCTGGGTGCTGGATTCTGGTCACTAGCCTCCAGTATCTAATAAGTTTAATCAATTTCGGGTAGCTGGACTTTAAAAATTCTCTCTCCCAAGGGAGAGGGTGACCGATGGCAAGATAAAGTGAGTGTTTTACCAATCAATCTCTTTCAACCCCTTACTTTTCAAATAGGCATTGGTTTTACTGAAGGGTTTGCTTCCAAAAAAACCTCTATCTGCCGAGAAGGGAGAAGGATGTGGGGACATGATCACATGGTGTTTTTTTCTATCAATTATTTCACCCTTCTTTTGTGCATAGGCCCCCCAAAGGATAAATACCACATGCTCCTTTTCATCCGATACTTTCTTAATGACTGCATCTGTAAAATCCTCCCATCCTTTTTTCTGATGGGATCCCGGTGAAGAGGCTCGCACCGTCAGCGTAGCATTAAGCAATAGTACTCCTTGCATGGCCCATCGTTCCAATTCACCAGAAGAAGGTATCGGCTTCCCAAGGTCATTTTTAATTTCTTTATAAATATTGACAAGCGAAGGAGGAGTTCTCACCCCCTCTCTCACCGAAAAACACAATCCATTGGCCTGCCCCGGCCCGTGGTAGGGATCCTGCCCTATGATCACCACTTTAACCCCTTCAAAACCACACTTATCGAACGCCCTGAATATTTCCTTACCCGGTGGAAATACCGTGTGCCGGCTGTATTCTTGCTTTACAAAATCTGTAAGTTCCTGAAAATAAGGCTTTTCAAACTCTTCATGGAGTCGTTTCTTCCATGAAGGAGCTATATTAACATCCACACTCATGCAACTATTTTTTGGTTAATGGGCTTTTGTATAAGGTAGTAAAATAGAAAAAATTGATATTTTTGACCGAATGGTAACAGAAATCACACAAGGTATTAAAGTAAGTGTGGAAACGGAGTATCAACCCTCCTACTCCAGCCCTAGTCAATACCACTATGTATTCACTTATAAAATTACCATAGAAAACCAGAGTGAGTTTACCATTCAACTGTTAAGAAGGCATTGGCAGATTTTTGATGCAGGGTTTAGTTCCAGAGAAGTAGACGGTGAGGGTGTAGTAGGACAGCAACCTGTATTGGAACCCAACGAAACCCATAATTACGTTTCGGGTTGCAATCTCAAATCAGGGATTGGGAAAATGGTAGGTACCTACCTCATGGAACGCATTGTTGACGGAACCCGATTTGAAGTAACCGTCCCGGAATTTCATATGGTCGCTCCTTTGCGACTCAACTAACTTGTTGTCCTGGCAAGACAACTCTCTGATCTATTTTGAAATTACAACCCATCAGATCTTTTTTATCCCATTGGCTTCACCGGGTGGACGAACACTCCCTTCACTCCCCTTTCTTTTTTGATTTTTATAAAAACGTAATTAAAAAAAGCAGAAAGGCCACCGTCAATAGTAAAATTGAAACCCTACGGAACTCCCTATTAAGCAACAGCGCTGAAGTGGAGATTGAAGATCTTGGAGCCGGATCAAAACGTCATTCCGGTGGTAAAAAAACCATTGCCAACATTGCAAAAAACAGCCTGAGTCCTGCCGCCATTTCGATGTTGTACGAGCATATCATTCGCTATAATGACGCCAAGTACATTGTGGAGTTGGGTACCTCTATGGGGTTAAACACACTGTATCTGGCATCCAAGAATGACGCCAAGGTGTACACCTTTGAAGGAAGTAAAACTTTAGCCCATATCGCCCTCACGCATTTTGAACTCTTCGAAAAACAAAACATCCAATTAATAGAGGGTAATCTCGACAACACCCTTACCGAGTTTCTACAAAATACAGAGAAAATAAACTTCGCACTGTTGGATGCCAACCACCGCTATGAACCCACCATGCGTTATTTCAACCTTTTGGTAAGGCGATTCAACGATAAATCCATTCTAGTTGTGGATGACATTCACTGGTCGGAAGAGATGGAAAAAGCGTGGAAGGAACTCTACCAACACAAGCTGGTATACGGTAGTATCGATCTTTTTCGATGTGGTATTTTATTCTTTGACCCGGCTCTCAACAAGCAACATTTTGTGTTATCACTCTGATAGTCCGGGAAATAACCTCTATTTTTACACCCCGAAACCGATAAGAGCTTATGAGTGAGGTAACACCGAAACCAGAGGAAACCAAGAAACCCAACAACAGAACAGCCATCATCATTGCGCTGCTCTCCATCATTGTTATCATTCAGAGTATAAAGATTTATCTGGATTATCAGGATAAGGCGGAAATGAACCAGCAACTGGCCACCACGGAGGAAGACCTGGCGACTACCATGCAGCAGCTGAAGGACATACAGATTGAACTGGACCAAAAAATAATCGATCTGGAAAAACTCGGAGGGGATATTACTGAATTGGAAAAAGCCAAGGCAGAGGTAGACGCGGAACTTAAAAGAACGCGCAGCAGAACAAGCAGGAACATTAAGGAACTCAAAGATCGAGTAGATGGCTACGAGCAACTCCTGAAATTGAAGGATGAGGAACTGGAAAAGCTAAAATCGCTCAACAAAGAGTTATTCTCTGAAAACAGGAATTTAAAAACCACTCAAAACCAATTGAGTGACTCCATTAATCGGTTGGCAAAAAACACAGATGTGCTGGCTAATAAAGTAGCCATCGCTTCGCAACTTAAGGCGGAAAACGTGTCGGTGGTATCTGTTAATAGCAGAGGGAAAGAGCGTACCTCACCCTTTAGAAGTAAGCAGTTAGAGACCTTGAAAGTAGATTTCAACATTGCCGAAAACAAAGTAGCGCCTGTGGAAGGAAAAAAGATAATGATCAAGGTGACAGATGAAAACGGGCAGGTTATTTTCGATGTGGCCAAGGGGTCAGGCACATTTATGCTTGATGGAAAGGAAGAATTTTACACGGTGGCACAGGAGATTTTATTTGACAATACCCGCCAGCAATTGAGCTTTATTTATGAAAAGGGCTCTGAATATGCTTCCGGAACCTACACAGTAGATATCTACACCGATGGCTACAAAATGGGTCAGGTTTCGTTTACGGTGAAGTAAAGCGTCATTTTAGTTTAAAAAACGACCTGATTAGGCTCAAAAAGGCCTTTTTAGTGTATTTAAATGATTCTTCATCGCTTTTGCTAAAAGAGGTGGTTTTCCTATCTTTGCACCTCATTTTTAAAAACTTATCAATAACAATGAAAAATTACGAGACAGTATTCATTTTGAATCCCGTTTTGTCTGTTGATCAGGCAAAGGATACTGTCGATAAGTTCGTTAAGGTGTTGACCGATGCGAAAGCAGAGGTGATCAATGTTGAGCAGTGGGGACTTAAAAAACTGGCCTATCCAATCCAGAACAAGTCTACCGGCTTTTACAACCTTGTCGAATTTACGGCAGATACCCAATTGATTCACACTTTGGAAACAGAGTACAGAAGGGACGAATCAGTAATGCGCTTTTTAACTACTGCGCTAGACAAACATGCGATTGCTTACAATGCTCGCAGACGCAAAGGAGAATTTAAGAAAAACAAAGAAAAACGCGCAGCCAAGGAGGAGCTACCAGCATGACATTAATGAACGAACCCATTAAGCGGGCAGAAATTAAACCTAAATACTGCCGCTTTAAGAAGAACGGTATCAAGTATATCGATTATAAAGACCCTGACTTTCTTATGAAATTTGTTAATGAGCAAGGCAAGTTATTGCCACGCAGATTAACGGGTACAAGCTGGAAATTCCAGAAGAGAGTATCTCAGGCTGTAAAGAGAGCCCGTCACATGGCCTTTTTACCCTACGTTGGAGATTCATTAAAATAACCGAAACTTGAAATACAATGGAAATAATTCTTAAACAGGACATTCAAGGACTAGGCTACAAAAACGATATCGTTAAGGTAAAGTCCGGATACGGTAGAAACTATTTGATCCCTAATGGGTCAGCTATTATTGCCAATGAGTCTAACAAAAGAATGATCGAAGAGAACATTCGTCAGGCGGCTCACAAAGCTGAAAAATTGATCCAAGACGCTAAGGCGCTTGCTGAGCGAATTGGTGAGTTGACCATAGAGATTGGTACTAAAGCTGGTGAAAGCGGAAAGATTTTTGGAGCCATCACTGTGAACCAAATTGCTGACATGTTGAAATCGAAAGGTTTTGATATCGATCGCAAGAAGGTGATCATGAAAGATGCACCCAAGCAAATAGGCAGCTATACTGTAACCCTTGACCTTCACAAAGAAGTGAAACACGAGATTGCAGTCAATGTAGTCGCTGAATAGTCTTTATAAATTCTATAAAAGGTGATCTGAATCAGGTCACCTTTTTTTTTGCTTCTTTTTCTGAGGCTTCTCACTTTCGATATGCTTTACCAACTCCTTATACCAGGCCTCACCATATCTTCGAATAAGCGGTTCTTTTAAAAATTTATAAACCGGCACTCCCAACGATTGTCCTAAAGTACAAGCTGCAGAGCACACACTCCACTTGTGGTAATTGATGGCCTCAAAATCTTTTTTCTTTATCACCCGAATAGGATAGAGATGGCAAGAAATGGGTTTCCGGAATTTTGTTTTACCATCTAAGTAGGCCTGTTCAATTCCGCATTTAAGAATTCCCTTCTCATCATAACTCGCGTAAGCACATTCTTTACCATTGATGGTAGGAGTTGAATAATCGCCATCTTCATCCAACAAATAAGGCCCGTGCCGCTTTATGGATTTAAGCCCTTCTTTGGTGATGTATGGTCTAATCTCTTCCTGTATTGACTCCATAATTGGAAGTTCATCGTCATCCAATGGAGCCCCCAGATCACCTTCCACGCAGCAGGCACCTTTACACTTCTCCAGGTTACATACAAACTCAACCTCCTTGATGTCGTCCGACACTAAAACCTCACCTACCTTGATCATTTTAATTCTGATTAAACAATGCGAATTGAATATTACTACCCGCCAAGGCATCCAATTGAATAGCTTTGGCGGAATACTTTTTGGCAAACAGACACATGCCGTAAGTGGGCATTTCCATCAACCCAGAGTCTAATTTATGGTTTGAGACTGCTGTATTCATTCCCAGCCCTTCCACTTTGCGTTCCCACTTTTGAATCAGTTGCTTGTAAAAAACACTATTACTCCCAATACTCTTTTCTGAAAGATCATTTCCCAAATCTCCACCCAGCAGGTGTTCTAACTTCTCCTTCTCTCGTTTCAAGTAAAATCTATGATCAATTTTTCTTCCCAAATGAAACGTGAAAGGTATCAAAAATGTGAAGTCATAATCGTTCAATTGTCTAATGGTTTCAAACCCGGGTTCGAGCCCAAATGCATCAGCCACGCAAATGGTGGCCACCTTGTGGTCCTTGCGCGGTTGCGACACATACATTTTAATCTTATCGATTAACTCTTCCTGTTTTCCGGTGAGCAGTACGATATTCTTTTCTTTAAAATACTTGTTCGTTCTGATCTTCAATACACGCGCCTGATCTTCATCGCTTTCACACAACACATACTTGGAGATAGGCAGGTTCTGTTGAAGCACCATAAGAGGAATACCGGGAAAAATATCTTTTCTGGCCCCCAAGCAACACAAACCATTTCGTGCAAACAGGTCCACAAAAATAACCTCATCCACTTGGCTGGCGAGTGCTGTTACAAAGGCATGCAAGTATTGGCGAACCAAGTCGATTTTATGTTTGACCCATGGTTCTGCGGTGGTAATGGCGAACCCATCATCGGAGACTTTCAGCAATTCCGGAAGTGTCTTATCCTTCAATTCATTGGGTTTCATCAAAGTTATACCGTTTTGATAAAATAGAAAAAAGAAGAAATTTTTATTCTTGAAATCTGTAAAACACCTAAGTATAAGCTAACCAGTAAGATCAGAAACACGAGGTTAATCATTCGTTGAACCTCACTACAAAAATGCCTGTTCTATGTTATCAGTTAAGTTGAATTCAATTTGCACACCCAGCCCTATCGGGTCTATATTGCAGATTGATTAGTGGAATGGATTACTTAAAGACGCTCAACGAGCCCCAATTAGAGGCAACAATTAATACAGAAGGACCGTGCATGATCATTGCGGGGGCAGGCTCAGGAAAGACCCGGGTGCTCACTTACCGCATCGCTCATCTTATTGATTCCAAAGGGGTGGATCCATTCAGTATCATGGCCCTTACCTTCACCAATAAGGCCGCTAAGGAGATGCGCCATCGTATTGAAGGTGTAATAGGGACAGACGCCAGAAACATCTGGATGGGTACTTTTCACTCCGTATTTGCCCGCATACTCAGGTCTGAGGCCCACCACCTCGGCTATCCGAATAGTTTTACTATTTACGACACTGATGACTCCAAGTCGTTGATCCGGTCGATCGTCAAAGAAATGGGACTGGATGAGACTCAGTACAAAGCCAACGTAGTTTACAACCGAATAAGTGCCGCTAAGAACAGACTGATCTCCTGGCAGGATTACGTTAACAATCCGGTATTGCTAGCCGATGATGCCTCCAACATGAGACCTGAGATGGGTAACATCTACCGCAACTACGGACAAAGGTGTTTCAAATCCGGAGCCATGGATTTTGACGATCTTCTATTTAATACTGACCGGCTTTTCAAAGAACATCTGGAGGTATTGAATAAATACCAGCATAGACTTCGGTATTTTTTGGTGGACGAGTTTCAGGATACCAACCTTTGCCAATACCACATTATTAGAAAACTGGCGGCCGTTACTCAAAACATTTGCGTAGTAGGTGATGATGCCCAGAGCATCTATGCTTTTCGCGGAGCGGATATCTCGAATATTCTCAACTTTGAGAAAGACTATCCAGACTTAAAAATTATTAAGCTAGAACAGAACTATCGCTCTACAAAAACTATTGTAGATGCTGCCAACTCTGTTATTGCCAAAAATAAGGCGCAACTACCCAAGAATGTATGGACTTCCAATGAAGAGGGGAATTTAATTGGCCTGATAAAAGCAGTGTCAGATAATGAGGAAGGAAAGCTGGTAGCGACCTCCATCTTTGAAGAAAAGATGCAGCACCAGTTGAAGTTTAGTGACTTTGTAATCCTCTATAGAACCAACAGCCAATCGCGCGCCCTCGAGGAGTCATTGAGGCGCATGAATATCAAATACAAAATCATTGGTGGCCTTTCGTTTTATCAACGCAAAGAGATCAAAGATCTGTTGGCTTACCTCCGCTACACCATCAATCAGCAAGACGAAGCTTCCTTCAGAAGAATTATTAATCTACCCAAAAGAGGAATTGGTGGATCTACCGTAGACAAAATTATTGTAGGCGCCAATGACCATGCTATTTCCATTTGGGAAGTACTTCAGAATGCGACCAGTTTTTTAGGCGGAAGAGCCGTTAATACCATTGAAAACTTTGTGAACCTGATCAAGCGGTTCATGATAGAAGTAGAAACCAAGGATGCTTACGAAGCTGCTTCTGAAATTGCCAAATCTTCTGGTTTGCTCCGTGAGTTGTATGAAGACAAAACAGTTGAAGGGCTCAACCGATATGAGAACGTTCAGGAACTCCTTAATGCCATTAAGGAATATGTAGACGACCCGGAAAAAGAAGACAAAAGTCTGGCGGCATTCTTACAAGAGGTATCCTTAGTAACCAGTCAAGATGATGATAAGGACAACGACCCTGAGAAAGTCACCTTAATGACCATTCACATGGCCAAAGGACTAGAGTTTAAGTATGTCTACATCGTGGGTATGGAAGAGGACTTGTTTCCCTCCCAAATGATGCTCACCACTCGATCTGAACTGGAGGAAGAAAGGAGGCTGTTTTATGTGGCCATCACCCGTTCTCAGAAAAAACTCTTTCTTTCCTATGCCCTTACGAGGTATCGGTTTGGGCGGTTAAAGAACTGTGAACCCAGTCGCTTCCTGGATGATATCGATGCCAAATACATAAAAGTAAGTGCGCGTGTGGGCGGCCTGGAATCAGCCCCTAACCCCAACTACGCCAAAAGCTTTGTTAGCGGACTAAAAAAGACCGTGCGATCTCAACCCGTGGTCAAGTCATCCTATAAGCCATCACCTGACTTTGCTCCCAGTGATACGTCCCATCTTCAGGCAGGCATGAAGGTGGAACACCCCAAATTTGGGTTTGGTGTGGTGACCGCTATGGATGAATCGGGGGCCAATCGCAAGGCAAAGATCACCTTCACCGATTTTGGTGAAAAGACATTATTACTTAGCTTTGCCAAGCTCAAGATTCATGAGAATTAGTATCTACTGCTAGCATTCCTTTTTGAGCCTCCCCTGAATGAGCAACGTATGCCTACAATACGGTTCATTGAGTGACAATCGAGAAACATCAATAAATAAGATTAGTTTTAATAATCGAATAGATTTCTATAAGCATGATTGCAGAATACAATACCCAACGCGAGCAGATTAAACTGAAAGAGTACGGTCGCAACGTACAGAAACTTGTCAACTACATCCGGACTATACCCGATAAAGACAAACGGACAGAGATGGCTACCACATTGATTGAATTGATCAAGCAGCTAGCCCCTTCCGTAAAAGAAGCATTCGAAAACCCTCAGCGCATTTGGGATGACTTGTACATCATTGCTGATTTCAATTTTGACATCAACAACCCCTACCCTGTACCTGACCCTGAGACTGTTTTCAAGAAACCTCAGCCGATGACTTACCCGCAAAGCAGGGTGCGCTACAGACACTACGGCAAGAATATCGAGAAACTAATTGTTGAAGCGTTGGCTAAGGAAGACGCCAAAGAGAGAGAAGATGCCGTCATCTATCTCGGTAAACTCATGAAAACCTTCCACGGTAATTGGAATAAGGAAACCATTGATGACTCCGTAATCATAAAAGACATTGAAAAAATGTCGGACGGAAAATTAACCCTGAGCCTGGATAAAGTGAGAGAAGAGAACCTGTTCGAAAAATTGTACCGTGAAAAGAAGAAACCGCGCAACCAGAACGACCGCCAGCGCAATGACCGGAGAGGAGGACACGGTAAAAAGCACCATCGTAGAAGAGACCAATGAGTTCATTCAGGATTCGCGGTGGCCACTCGCTAAAAGGAGAGATCATTCCTCAGGGCGCAAAAAATGAAGCACTTCAGGTAATTTGTGCTACCCTCCTCACACAGGAGCCAGTTACCATTTCCAATATCCCCAACATTCTTGACGTCAATAAGCTTATTGACCTGATCAAAGACCTGGGACCCTCTGTAGAAAAATTATCTGAGGATACGTATCGATTTACTGCCCAATCTGTCCAAGTCGATTTTTTAAAAACTGAAGAATATAAAAAGAAGGCTGCTGCACTTCGGGGCTCCATCATGTTATTAGGCCCAATTCTGGCCCGATACGGAAAAGCCAGTATACCCAAGCCCGGTGGGGATAAAATAGGACGCAGAAGACTTGATACCCATTTTCTCGGTTTCCAAAACTTAGGAGCTAAGTTCAATTACAATCCTGACGAAAATCTTTATCAAAT
>JAGQYK010000076.1 GCA_020436125.1 Cyclobacteriaceae bacterium
TGGTGAGCCTGTGCTGGTCAACGTTACACTTCCTATCGTCTCACTGTTTTGCAATCCAGTTGAGGTAAACTCAGTTCCTGTAAAAGTGAAGGCATTACCATACGTCTTTGACTGATTACTGGCAGTGATCGACAAAGGCGCAGCATTGACATTCATCGACCCGGTGTTGTAAGTGATCGTGTAGTTAGCTGCATTGAACGTGCCACCCGTAGCATTGCTGGCGGTAATCGTATAAGGACTGCCTCCTACCGATGCAGTAGCGAGTGAGCCTGCGCTGGTTAAGCTTACACTTCCTATCGTTTCGCTGTTTTGAAGTCCGGTAGAAGTAAACTCTGTTCCTGTAAAAGTGAAGGCATTACCGTAAGTCTTGGATTGATTACTAGCCGTGATCGACAAGGCTGCAGTTCCCACACTCATCGTTCCAGTGTTGTAAGAGATAGTATAGTTCGCTGCGTTGAATGTGCCTCCAGTAGCATTGCTGGCAGTAATCGTATAGGGACCGCCTCCAACTGAAGCAGTAGCGGGTGATCCTGCGCTGGTTAACGTTACGTTTCCTATCGTCTCGCTATTTTGAAGTCCGGTAGAAGTAAACTCTGTTCCGGTAAAGGTGAAGGCATTACCATAAGTTTTGGATTGATTACTGGCAGTAATAGATAAAGCGGCTTCGTTTACCGTCAACAAAACAGTTGTACCCAATACATCATTATAATTAGTATTATCTGTCGGAACAAAATCTGCACTCAATACTTGATTGGCTCCGGCATTCAATAATGTTCCACTGGCTGGTGTATACGTAAACGTTCCAGGAACATCCGCAACAGCATTCAGTTGCGTAGCGCTCAGGGTAGTACCATAGGTGATTGCTGCCGGGTTCGCCCAGGTGATAACAGGGTCAGCCTTATTAATCGTCAGGGTAAAATTCTGAACAGTACTTTGTAAAGCACCATCCGTTTCCTGAGCTGTAATATCAAAATTAAAAATTCCGGTTTGAGCCACTGTCCCAGAGATAGTGGCTGTGCCATCTGTATTGTCTGTAAAGGTAAGCCCTGTTGGTAGCGCCCCGGAAGTAATACTTAATGCAATAGTGTTATTGTCTGGGGTATCATCTGTTATAACCGTAAAGGAATAAATACTATTATATTCGGAAGCATCCGATGAAGCACTGGAAAACACAGGGGCTGTTTGACCAAAAACGGGCAAACCAGTAGCGCATAGGAATAAAATTCCCAGAACCTTAAGTAAGGAGTTATTAAAGCCAGCCCTCAACATCATATCAACTTAAACAGACAGAAAAAACATCGAAATTTACGAAATTTGGAGTCAGGTTACTTTCAAAACAGGCCTGAATTCACATTTTTTGCAAACCTAATGGCATTATCATTTTTTATCGGCCTTGCCGTCTCTTTCTACACTTACCTTGGTTATCCCGTTATTCTTGGTTTGCTCGTTAAACTCAAACGATTAAGTGGGGCAAACCCTCCCAATCAATATCAATTGGAAGAAATGCCTGAAATTACCCTAATCGTAGCTTGCTTTAATGAAGCCGACATCCTCAAAGAAAAGATAGAAAACACCCTTCAACTCGATTACCCTATAGATAAGGTAAAGTACCTCTTCGTAACCGATGGATCAACAGATAATAGTGAAGAAATTATTAAGCAATACCCTGAAATAAAGCTATTTCACGAGCCTGAGAGGCGTGGGAAAAATGCTGCAGTCAACCGGGTAATGAATCATGTGACGACACCTATCACCATCTACTGTGATGCCAACACCCTATTGAACAAAAAATCCCTTCAATACATCGCCAGGCATTACAAAGATGAACGGGTTGGGGCCGTAGCCGGAGAAAAAAGGGTGAAATGGGAAGAAGAGGGTAATGCTGCAGGATCAGGAGAAAGCGCTTATTGGAAATATGAATCCAAACTCAAGCAGTGGGACTCAGAATTGAATACCGTGGTGGGGGCTGCCGGGGAATTGTTCTCCATCCGAACCGAGCTATATGAGGAAGTACCCAAAGGGGTGCTCATAGAAGACTTCCGGCTTTCCATGAATATTGCCAAAAAGGGCTACAAGGTGGTATACGAACCGGAAGCCTATGCCGTTGAAACTGCATCTGAATCCATTGAAGAAGAGAGTAAGAGAAAAGTAAGAATATCTGCTGGTGGGTTGATAGAAATTTGGCATTTTATTCCGCTCCTCAATTTTTTTAAATATGGTCTGTTAAGCTTTCAATATGTTTCTCATCGCATGCTGCGGTGGACTTTAGCTCCACTAAGTCTGGTTGTCATTTTGATCTCCAATATTTTTCTGGCACTTTCTAACCATCCCATCTTCACAATTGTTTTACTCCTCCAACTTCTGTTCTATGCACTGGCCTTTGTTGGATACCTGTTACGGAGTAAAAACATCACGATAAAAATTGCTTTCATCCCCTACTACTTTGTCTTTATGAACTTATCTGTATTCCAGGGTTTAGTCAGACTCATCCGAGGAAAACAATCTGTGGTGTGGGAAAAAGCTAAGAGGGCGAAGTAAGGGTACCTTACCTGCTCGACAAAACGATGATGGATCCTATATGAAAGAAGAAGAATTTATAGTCCCTAAGGAACTCCCTATCTACAAAAAGGGAAAGGAAATATTTGATGTAGTGCATCAGATTACCAAACTTATTCCAGAGGACAATGAAATGTTACAAAGTATTAAAGGACAAATGATTGCTGATGCTGCTCTATTGAGCGTAAAGGTAGCAGGAGCATCAAGTGCCGGGCTCTATGACTTGAAAATGGAAGCAGCCGCTATCATTCGAAAAGCTGCAAGAGACCTTATGGTTCAGAATCATAGCCTGGAAATGTTCGGATTTAAAGAAGTACACTATTTTCAAATTGTAAGAGATTTAATTGAAGAATACCGGTTATTGTTTATCGATTGGGTCGCTGGTTTTGATCAATGGGATTACATAATCGATCGCTGGGGCTTATTCAACCCACCCGGTGTAGGGCCTTTTGATAAAGATCCTGATGAAGATATTCCTTATGATGAAGGTGGGGGTTAAGAAAATTATGGCATGCAAATCCCTCAACCGTATATAAGTCTGGTTAGGATTTTACTTCATAGCCGCCTTGGCCCGATCCAACAATTTCTCATCCCCAATCTTTTTGCAAAAAGCAGTAAAGGCCGGAGTGGGCCCGCGCCAATGTAACTCGGACATATTTTTAAAGAGCTTGGCATCTGTACGCAAAGTCGCTAGTCGCTTAAACAACAACGCTTGTTTCCTCTTCTTTCCCAGCACCTTGTCAGGAAAGTCCTCGATGGTTCCATACTCGTTGAGCAAGTTCGCGGCTCCGATCTTACCAATCCCCGCGATACCCGGATAGCCATCGGCATCATCTCCCACCAAAGCCAACCAATCTGGAATCAAAGCAGGAGAAACACCAAACTTCTTCTTCACCCCTTCTTCGTTGCGAATTACATTCGCTCTGCGATCGATCTGAACCACACGGTCACCCTTCACACATTGCGCTAAATCCTTATCCGGTGTCCAAATACAAACCTTATCTACACGTTTGCTTTTGGCTGCGAGGTACGCAGCAGAGGCAAGGCCATCGTCAGCTTCCAGTTCCACCATAGGCCACACCGCAACGCCCATCGTTTCCAATCCCTTCTCTAAAGGACCGAACTGTGACCGAAGCACCCGCTCGATGCCATATCCCGTCTTATAGTCTGCCCAAAGTTGGTTGCGAAAAGATTCGATCACATGGTCCGTGGCCACTCCTATATGTGTGGCATCGTCTTCAATCATTTTCAAGATGCCGTTCAATACGCCCGAGACAGCACCGTAAGGTTTGTCCTTCCCCTTGTTGAATGTTCTCAGGCCATAGAAATGGCGGAAGAGTTCGTACGTTCCGTCAATGAGATGGATAATCATAAAAGATGAAGGTAGTAAATCAGTAGATAGTTATCATAAATAGGCCTAAGAACTGGCAGCCTCCTACATGACATCACTAAAATATATCATTGTTTTTAAATCAATTTCAGCCTTTTTCTAAATCTCTTACCCATTATTCAGCTATGCGCCCCTCCTATTCGTTTATAAGATGGAATTAAAACTAGTATCACTAAACAAATTCATTATGCAACAAAAACCATCAGCAGCTTTTATTGCCGCTTCCTGGATTGCTGTAGGAACTGGAATGATTGGATTCATCATCGGACTTTGGAATGCCGATATGCAACTCAATGAAAAGGGATATTACTTTACCGTACTGATGTTTGGACTCTTTGCCGTCATCTCACTGCAAAAGGCAGTGCGTGACCGACTGGAGGGAATTCCCGCAACTGACACCTATTATGGACTCAGTTGGTTCAGTACCATTCTTTCGATTGTTCTTTTAGTCGTGGGACTGTGGAACGCTACACTTTTGCGCAGTGAAAAAGGCTTTTATGCCTTCTCTTATATCTTGGCCCTCTTTGGCGCCATCACTGTGCAGAAAAATACGCGCGACAATCAGCTCCATGAAAACCTCGTAAACAAATAAATCTATTCACTCAAAGTCGTCAGATCTTTGCGCTTAAAGCAGAGGTCTGGCGACTTTTCATTTCCGTCTCGAATAGCAATTCAACACTTTTTTCATACCAACTCACACATAAGTAATGTGTAAACCAATACCCAACCTATAAATCTTCGTTTTTTGCTACAACCACTCGTATGTACCATGATTAAAACTTCTCGTCTTCATTCCCTTGATTCATTGCGCGCCATCATGATGCTGCTGGGATTGGTACTTCATTCATCGGAATCGTACAATATCGGAGACAATGACATTTGGCCCAGAGATCCAATGTCCACTCATATCTTTCTCAATTACCTGAACTCGTTGATTCACGTATTCAGGATGCCCATTTTTTTTATGGTGGCAGGTTTCTTTGCTGCTTTGCTGTTTTATGAGCGTGGTTCCCAACCCATGATTACTAACCGAATGAAAAGAATTGCAATGCCCTTCTTTGTCTTTCTCTTTGTTCTCCATCCAATTATAATTCTTGCACTCAAATTCACATCTGTTGCCTTTGATGTCACCTTATCAGAAATCGCTACAAAACTCACCTTATTGCCGTTGATTACCTATCACTTGTGGTTTCTGTATTACCTCATCCTTCTTACTCTATTTACATTTGGGTTGGCTTTACTTTTAAAAAAGACACCTGGCTTTCGCCAAAAAATCAACTCCACCTTCCGATGGTTGATGGACAGAAAACTATTAGCCATTCTTTGCTTTGGTATTGCGCTGTTTATCGTGATGCTGTATATATGGGATTATGGTGTGCCTACTCCCCTGTCTTTTGTACCAGATGTTGGAGACTTTATATTTTTCTTACTTTTCTATCTCACAGGGTGGGTGCTCTATACTTCTAAATATCCATTGAATTCTTTGATGAAAAACGATTGGCTATTGACAACAATTGCAGTCACCGCTTTCACCATTCGATTTGTCTGGTCTTCTTTTATTGATGATGTGTCGATCGGTGTCATCCACGCTATGATAACCTGGATGTTTGTATTTGGCATTACCGGTTTGTTCATTCGCTATGCCAGCCACTATTCCGCACGCATGCGATACATTTCGGATGCTTCTTATTGGGTATTCCTCGTTCATTTGCCACTCACCGTTTTTATCCCTGGTCTAATGGCAGGTTGGGTGCTATCCGCTATTTTTAAGTTTTTAATTACCCTGACAGGTACTACTGCTGTATGTCTGATAACCTATCACTATTGGGTTCGTTCAACAGGGATAGGCCAATTCCTTAACGGAAGAAAATACACCTAAAGACAATTCCATTAATTTTAAGTAAAACCACGTAGTCATGTTGAGAACGTACTGGAGATGGATAAGTATCGTCCTGTTAGGGATTGCGCTCAACTATGTGGTGAACAAAGTCTTTGACCTTCGCTATGGAGCTCGTTCAAGCTTTGACCCACAAGAGATTATGATGGCCATCATCTTCTCTTTCATTATACTTGGGGGTTCAAGATGGATACGAGAGAAGTTACACGCATCAAGGCAACTAATCGCGCGGCTTCCCCTATCTCTATTCACCTACCCTATCATTTTTATCTACATCACATTTATCATTCTCGTCATTGGCAACCTAGTCAACATCTACTTTTATGGTGGAGCCAACCAAAGTGATGAGAACTTTATCGTTTTACTATTAACGCTTTTCTTCACCTTTCCGGTATTGGCCATCGATTACCTCTGGAAATACAAAGCACAGTTGGATGAAGTGAACGAACAGCTCTTCAACAAACAAGAGGAGCTGAGGCAATTCCGCAAGGATAACCAATCCAAAGTAATCATTGAGGCATCGCATGGAATGCATAAGATGTTGGTTACACCAGATCAAATACTGATGATCTATCGAGAGCATACCATTGTTTATATTGTAAACCGTGACTTCAAAAAACTAGTCTCCAACCTTTCTCTGGAGGCACTCGAGGCATTGCTCCCCTCTAATGGATTTTGCAGGGCCAACAGGCAATTCATCCTTACCCCGGATGTGATTCAGTCTATCAAATCAGGTTCCTATGGAAAAATTGAACTGCAGCTTATTGCTGAAAACAACATTCCTTCTGCTGCAACTGTAAGCCGACCCTCTGCTTCGAGTTTTAGGCGTTGGCTGAATGATTCAACCAGTGCTTTCGTGAAATAATCTTCAAAGTGCTGTCAGGTCTTCCGAGCTGACGATACTCAAAACCAACTGTAAATCAATCCATTACAAATACCTTTCAAATTTTATTTCCATTTCATTTGCGTAGTTAAATAGCTACACATATACTTGTAGTCAAATAGCTACATATTACAAACTATCATTGATTGGTTGAATAACCCTATAAGAAATATGAAACTAAGAAGAGATCCTTTTCAAGCCATTGCCGATCCTACCCGCAGAGCCATTCTGGTGTTGCTCGCGGCACAGACCATGTCGGCCGGGGCCATCGCCAGCAATTTTGATGTGGCCCGCCCTACCATATCCAAGCACATGCAGATTCTGAATGAATGTGACCTCATTGAATCCAACCAAAAAGGAAGAGAGATATTCTACGAACTAAAAGTTGACAAAATGAAAGAAATCGACATCTGGTTAGAGCAGTTCAGAAAGATGTGGGAAGACCGCTTCAACAACCTTGATAAACTATTGGCCAAAATCCAAAAGAAAGATAAATAACCATAAAAAAGTAAAGAGATGAAAAACAATCTACTTTTCGACTTCATTGTAGACAAGAAGAAGAATACCATTATTGTTAAAAGAGAATTTGCCGGCAATCGTCAGTTGGTGTGGGACTGCTATACCAAAAGTGAATTACTGGATCAGTGGTTCGCTCCCAGTCCCCTCACCACCAAAACCAAGTCCATGGATTTTAGTGAAGGGGGGCATTGGCATTATGCCATGGTAGAGTCTGATGGAAAAGAGTATTGGGGATGGATGGGATACACCAAAATTAAACCCATTGATTACTACGATGGACTAGATGCTTTTTGCGATAGTGAAGGCAATATGAACACCGACCTGCCAAGGGCACAGTGGCACGTTGTATTTTCAGACAAAGGGAATAATGCGTTGGTGGAAACTTTAGTGACTTACGATTCACTGGCTGATTTGGAGTCCGTTATTCAAATGGGTATGAAAGAAGGACTCACTTCCACTATGGAAAGACTCGATGACCTATTGATTAAACTCAACGCCTAAACTATCATAACATGAAGATCGTAACCACAATTGCACGCACTTTACTAGGAATTCTATTTGTTTTCGGATCATTGGCCTATTTCTTTAATTGGTTTCCACAACCAGAGTTGACAGGCGATATGAAGACCTTTAATGATGGTCTCAATGCTTCGGGGTATCTGGTACCCCTGATAAAAGCCACTGAATTGATTTGTGGCATTGCCTTTATCGTTGGCCGTTTTGTTCCATTGGCGGTAGTCATTATTTTTCCTATCGTAGTCAACATCGTGTCGGTTCATACCTTTCTTGCTCCAGAAGGTTTACCAATTGCCTTGTTTGTATTGCTCACCAGCCTTTTTCTGGCTTATCGCAATAAAGATCATTATAAAAGCTTATTGATAAATCAATTTTGAAACCAACCCATTTCGATACTGTCGCAATCACCACTTATAATTGTCTGCATAACACCCCTGGGAATTGCTAACAAAAGTGGATTTTTATAGAATTATTTTAATTACTAAACTAAATTTTTATGTCAAGCGTAAGCACCTATTTAAACTTCGAGCGCAACACGGAAGAAGCTTTTAACTTTTATAAATCCGTTTTCGGAGGAGAGTTCTTCGGTCAGGGCATCATGCGTATGTGTGATGTTCCCCCTCAGGAAGGTATGCCTCCCATGGCGGAAGAAGATAAAAACCTTGTGATGCATGTAGAGCTAAAAATCCTGAATAGTCACACCCTCATGGGCACGGATGCACCAGAAAGTATGGGATTCAAACTGAACAAAGGAAACAATGTCTATATCAATCTTATGCCCGATACCCGTAAGGAGACCAAACAACTCTTCGATGCCCTTTCGGCTGGTGGACAGGTAACGATGGATTTACAAGATATGTTCTGGGGTGACTATTACGGAAGTTGCACAGACAAATTCGGAGTGCAGTGGATGTTCAATTGCAGCGAAAAGAAATAAGTAATTGTTCGTCAGGTCGAAAGACCTGACTTCATTTTGTTACAGCGAAAAATAATGCAAGACATCAGCAAGAGATCTATCAGCATGACAAGGGTGTTTGACGCTCCTATTGAATTGCTATGGAAAGTGTTAACTACTTCGGAATACATCAAAGACTGGTGGGGTCCGGAGGGGTTTACCAATACCATTAGAAATATGGACGTTCGCGAGGGAGGAACATGGGACTTCACAATGCATGGTCCAGATGGCACCGACTTTGTCAATTTCTATCATTACCTGGAAGTGAAGCCTTTTGAGAAACTCGTAATGGAGCACAGACAGCATCCAAAATTTACCATCATCGTGCAACTCTATCCCGAAGGAGAAAAAACCAAAGTGATCTGGCAAAATGTCTTTGATACTATCCCAACTATGGAGGAAACCGTCAGGGCCTTCAAAGCAGATGTAGGACTTAAGCAAAATTTGGAAAGACTTGCCCAACATCTAACACAACACCAGCTATGAGCCTTATCCTAATGTCCTTTAATTTTAAAATAGAAGAGCTATGAGAAAGATAATTTCATTTATGCACCTCTCACTTGATGGTTTTGTTGCAGGACCGAATGGAGAGATGGACTGGATTAAAGTTGATGAAGAGATTTTTAATCATGTGGGTAAACGCATAAGCGAAGGTGTCGCTGCCTTATATGGAAGGGTAACCTATCAGATGATGGAAAGCTACTGGCCTACTGCAGCAGACAAACCAAACGCAACCCAACACGACATTGAACATTCAAAGTGGTATAGCAAAGTCCATAAAGTGGTTTTATCAAGAACAATGAATGAGGCAGGTTTGACCAACACCACAATCATTAGTGACAACCTCCCTGAAAGAATAAATAAAATTAAACTGCAGGCAGGTGGAGATATCTTGCTTTTTGGCAGCCCGACAGCAACGCATTCCCTGATGCAACAAAACTTGATTGACGGCTACTGGCTATTTGTTAATCCCATTATTCTTGGGCATGGCATTCCATTATTTAAAAACATCAAAGACAAAATAAAACTACAGTTATTGACTACCCGACAATTTGCTTCCGGAGTAACTGAATTGAGTTATATCGTTGAACCCTTCCTTAATAAGGAATTATAGTAAACCAGCTTTCACCATACAAGATTTAATAACCCATGAAAACTGAAATCATCGCTGAACCAGGTAAACAAGAGCTCTTCATCCATCGAGAGTTTGATGCTCCCATAGAGCTAGTCTATAAAGCATTTAGCGACCCCAATATTTTGTTAAAGTTCTTTGCTCCAAAAGGAATAAACATGCACTTCCTGCTAAAAGAATATGAAGAGGGTAAAGCTTACCGATATCGCCATACGGATGAAGAAGGTAAAACGCTTTGCACCTTTAGAGGTGTAGTACATGAAATGAGTGCTCCTAATAGAATCGTCATCACATCAGAACTGGAAGAACTTCCAATTCTGGGTCGAGCGATATTGGAAATATATGAATTTACGGCATTGAAAGAAGATAGAACAAAACTCATTGTTCAGGATGTGTGTCGCTCCGTAGAAGACAGGGATATGATGATCAAAAGCGGAATGGAAGGTGGGATAGTTAGCATTTTTGAAAACCTGGATGAACTGCTCAATGCAGGCATATGATGACTAAGCAACAGTAAGAAAATATGGCGCCTAAAGGAACATTAAAGACCTGTAGAAAAGGACATCAGTTCTACAAAAGCAGCGACTGCCCCACCTGTCCAGTTTGCGAGGCGGAACGTAAACCAAAAGACGGTTTTATGGCTTTGATCAGTGCCCCAGCCAGGCGAGCTTTGGAAAGAGAGCATATTAAGACAGTTGAAGATTTGGCCAAATGGAATGAAAAAGAAATTCTCAAACTTCACGGTATGGGACCAAGCACTATACCCAAACTAAAAAAAATACTGGCTGACAAAAAACTATCATTTAAGTTGTGACAATAAGATATGGCAAAACTGTTAACAAATTTAAATATAAAGGTAACTCACTTTTTAGACGAACTAAACCACCCCTTTAGAGAGGAAATTGATCTTTTACGAAATTATATACTAAAAGCTAATAAAAACTTGACCGAGAATATAAAATGGAACGGACCTAACTATTGCTTTGACAACGAAGACAGAGTTACTATGAGAGTTCAACCACCAACTCAAAGAGTACAATTGATCTTTCACAGAGGAGCAAAAAAGCAGGAACAACCAAAAGGTAAATTAATAGCATATAAGAGTAAAATGTTAGTCTGGAAAGAGAATGACAGAGCCATCGTAACTTTTAAAAGTTTGCAAGACATTGAAAATGGAGAAGCTGAATTAACAACTATTGTAAACGAGTGGATAAATGCTACAAGCCACTAAAAACTTATCTAATATATATGAGATCAAAAATTAGTTTCATCACGATAGCAGTGACAGACCTTAAAAAGTCAGTTGACTTTTATAAAAACGGTTTTGGCTTTCCTACAAAAGGTATTCAAGACGGTAACGAAGAGCATTGTTTGTTTGATCTTGACGACAAGTTTAGTCTAGTACTTTATCGGAGACAGGATTTTTTGCCGCTAACTGCTAATCCAAACCAAAAGGAAAAATCGGCTGGTTTTATGCTTAGTCATAATGCCCAGAGCAAACAACAAGTGGAAGAGATTTTGCAATCTGCCTTGAAAGCGGGTGCCACTCAAATCGGACAGACACAGGACGAGCCATGGGGCTATTCAGCAAGCATAACAGACCCAGACGGACATCAATGGGAAATAGTTTATATGCCTCATTATGACAACAATTAATGATTCTACTGGCATCACACTGTTAACAACTAATAAGTAAATGAATAAGTACATTGAGGCTGGGAATACGGTCGTTGAAATTTTTAAAACCAATGTGAATGATCCAGAATCTGCTTCACAAATTATTAAGCGGCTGGAAATCACGTTTCCCTCCTACCAGTGCAATTTTGACCTGGAAGATTGTGATAAAATTCTTAGGGTAAAATCAGGAACAGAACAAGTGAATACCGAAGCACTAATCGCATCGGTGAAGGAAAATTGTGTCAACATTGAAATATTGGAATAAGCCAAATTGATATTATTAACATATGTAAAAAGAGTATGCGATTACTTAATATTTAATAAATTTCCGTCAGATATTCTCGATTTTGATCTACCGAACGATACAACCCTCAATAAAGCTAAAGGACTATGTCCGCTTCTACTGGTTTCTGGAAAGCGAACAACCTTACACGCATCATGCGATGGCAGACGTATGCCCTGAACTCATCTTTCATTTTAAAGGACGATTTAATGAGGTGTTGGAAAATGGCAAACGAGAATTATCCTTCATTTCTGGCATCAGTGCCCCGACAAGACAAATAAGAAAGTTTGAGATCAATAGCGGCTTTGGAATTTTCGGCATTTACCTCTATCCCCACGCCATCCCTTTATTGTTTGGCATCCCGGCCAACGCAGTGACCAACCAGATGGTCGAATTGGACGCTTTGGGACGAACATTTGCAGTTGATCTGGAAGATGAGGTTATGAATGGTACAACTAATCAAAAGCGCATCGCCATTATCGAGTCTTTTATCGAGAAAAGACTATCCAAAAACCAAACGGTTCAGCTTCCGGTTTTTGAAGCGTTAAAACACATCATGAAAACTCCGGTAGCTCCAAAAGTAGGACAACTATCATCGGACTATTTTGTAAGCGAACGCCAACTGGAACGGCAGTTCCTGCGGTTTACGGGATTTAACCCCAAGCAGTTCATTCGCATTACCAGATTTCATCGCGCCATGCAATTTTACGGGCGTCAGGAAATGAGTCTCACAGATATTGCGTTGGACTGCGGTTATTACGATCAGTCGCACTTTATCAATGACTTCAAACAATTTTCAGGTATTGGGCCGAGAGAATTCTTCTCCGGAAAATCTCCTGCTACTGTGTGGCGGGATTAATGTCGGATTTATCCAATTTAAATTTGTATCTCATCTATAGGTTTGTTCTATTGTAGAACATAAACTTAAAGCCATGCAACTACCAGAAGGACACCAAACCATTATGCCTTATCTGATATTAAAAGAAGCCGCCAAATTCAGTGATTTTGCAAAAGAAGTATTCCATGCAAAGGTGAAGCTCAACAAGCTGAGAGATGACAAAAAAACAATCATGCACTCGGAGTTGACCATGGGCAACAGCACCATCATGTTTGCAGATTCCAATCAGGATTGGGCACCTCAAAATGCCAATCTGTTTGTCTATGTGCCTAACGCTAATGAGACCTATCATAAGGCACTTGATCATGGCGCTACCTCCAAGATGGAATTGACCGATCAGGATTATGGTAGAACATGCGGAGTAATGGATCCTTTTGGCAATACCTGGTGGATTACTTCTATCAATAAATAAAGTACCTATTCTTTTAAAGGTTATTTACCAAATTTGAATATCGTGACTAAAAACAATAACACTTTAGCAAGCAAAAACGAAGTTCACCCAATAGAGTCACATCGGGTTGTTGAAGTTTTTAAAACCAACATCACCAGCGAGCAGATGGCCAATAGAATTTTAAAGCAACTAACTGCCCTATGGCCTGAACTTAAAGTAAATTTCGATCTTGAGGACTGTGATAAAATACTTAGAGTAGAATCCGAAAACGGCAAAATTGAGATTGAAGAAATCCTACATTTGGTCAAAGAAGAAAAAAACAACATAACTATTTTAACATAATCAGAGGGATGACGAAAAAAAACACATCACCAGAAGCATCAAGCTTTCTACAACAATTGGGACCAGGATGTATTTTCGACTACACCAGGGTGGACACAAATAGAATGAGCAAGGTGAACAAAATGCTATTTACAGATGCATTGACCAATGCTTATTGTGAAGTAGCCCACAGAAATTGGTTCAATTAGTCAAGCCTAACAAAAACGAAGAATGAATTCAGGTAAACACAAGCAGTCCATTGTATTAAAACCCAACGAAGGTAGAAAGTACAACATGGGTCCAATGACAGCCATATTCAAAGCAGACGAAGAAGAAACAAATACAAACTATTCAATATCCGAATGTTGTAGCGCATTAGACTAAAATGGAAATAGAAACTATAAATTGGAGACAATATCTGATAAAGAAGTACGCCAGATATCTCTACCTTTTTTTATTCATTCTTAGTATCTGTTTTCCATTTATTCCTCCCCATAGTTCGGCTAACTTAATTGATAACTTCCATTTGCCTGATTCATTTTATCCAATAGCCTATGTTTCTGCTTTTGTCTTTTTTATTCTTCTAATTTCTAAGTTTTCAACACCTAAACTCAAAATATCATCCTTAACAATTGATAAGGCAAAGAAGACTCTTAGTTATTCTAACAGTGAGTCATTTAAGTTAGCCGGAATCGAATATGAATTAACAATGAGAAACTTGGACGAAATTCATGGCCGAATGATTTGGCAGATGGAAATCAAAAAACCAATTCATAGAACATTTAATTTGCTACTGGATACTGATGATAGGATAGAACTCGAACAACTATTGAACGAACTTGAAAGTGAATAAAAACGCGCTACAACATCATGTATGTGTCATGTGCTTCACTGCGTATCTGAGAGGGCGTGCGTCTTACCGCGCCTTTTGTGTTTTTCAAGATAGGATAGGGTGGAAGCTCTTGCCAGAGGTTCTTTCATTTGGCCTCGAGCAGACTCGGCATCTAAGATTTCAATAAGTTCTTCGCTAAGTTTTTCCGGTGTTGGAAGGAAACACAAAAGGCGCTATTTTAGTATTGACTTATGAAAGGTGGCACACGACCACATACATAGGCGGTGGCTGCAACCCAATTCGGATGGACCTGGCGCTCACTTGCATGAGGAAAATGATGAGGTATTTTATGTGTTGGAAGGAACTACTTCTTTTTTGGTTGGGGAAAAATGGATTGACGCAGAGAAGGGTACATTCATCCGCATCCCTGCCAACACGATGCACGACTTCGCCAATCGCACCAATCAAAAAACGGGTGTCCTTAATTTTTTCATACCTGGAGGCTTTGAACGCAACATGCCATCCATTGTAAAATGGTTTGAAGAGAATGAAAAATGAAAGTATAATTTAGTAATCCATTTTAGTGTTGGCATCAATAGAATAATAGTACCTAGCGTTCTAGATAATGAGGAGAATAAAAATTATTGCGCTAACCTCCGCTCTCGTTGGTACGCTAGATGGCCTGGCAGCCGTTCTGCAGTTTAAACTTCGAGGAGGTCAAAACCCATTTCAGGTGTTCCGGTTTATTGCCAGTGGTTTATTTGGCAGGGAGGCATTTACCGACCCCATCCTATATCCAGTCTTGGGAATAGTTCTCCATTACATCATTGCAGCAACCTGGACCACCCTCTTTTTTTTGTATTACCCAAGGATGAGGTATTTCTGGGTGAACACGTATATCGCTGGAGTAATTTACGCTATAGTGATTTGGAGTATAATGAACCTGATCATCATACCATTGAGCAACACTCCACCCTTGCCTCAATCAATAGGTTCCTCACTTGTAGAAATGTTTATTTTGGTTTGTGCTGTGGGCTTACCTATATCATGGATTTATCATAAGTCAAATTAACCCACGACACTATGGACTGCTTGTTTGATGTACAGATAATGCTGAAAAGGTTGCGTCAGCCTAGTGATTGTATGGATGTTAATAAAGCTAAAGATTAAGGTGGTATACAACTTATCAATTTTCAATTGACAGGTTTAATTAAAATCTAGAGTTACTTATATGGATACAAATCAGCCTAACGAAAAAGCTACAGTGGCGGTGATTTTTGAAGTCATACCCGCTGAAAATCACATGGAAGAATACCTTGATATAGCCCAACAGTTATTACCGAAACTTAATCAAATTGAGGGTTTCATTTCCATCGAAAGATTCAGCAGCCTAAACACTCCAGGGAAAATACTATCACTTTCCTATTGGAGGGATGAAGATGCGGTACGAGCATGGCGAAACACAGAGGATCATCGTTGGGCACAAAGCAAAGGTAGGATTGAAGTTTTCAGTGACTACAAATTGAGAGTGGTGAATGTCATACGGGAATATGGAATGAATGATCGGCTGGAAGCACCCAGTGATAGCAAATTGCATCACAAAAAGTAGAAGAGGTAATGTTAATTTAATATTCGGTAACAGGATTAGTCAGTGTCATAAACAGCCTGTTATTATGTCGCAATCACCCTTCAAAATATGAATTCGAAAATAGAACTTGGGTAAAAAAACATATGGCAACATTATCCTCATTTACATTCATCACCCTTGATGGTTATTACAAAGGACTATCTCAAGATACCAGTTGGCACCACCACGACAAAGAAGGAGAAAAATACTCTGAAGAAAGTCTTGCATCTGATAGTACACTGCTCTTTGGCAGAACAACCTATGAAATGATGGCCAGCTTTTGGCCCACTCCTATGGCCTCAGAAATGTTTCCGAAAGTGGCAAAGGGCATGAACAAAGCCAAAAAGTTAGTTATCTCCTCTTCCCTTCAATCACCTCAATGGAAAAACACAGAAGTACTGAATAAGAATTGGCTGGACGAAATCGCCCAGCTAAAAAAGAAAACGAATATTACACTACTCGGGAGCGGCTCCATCCTTACACAACTTGCCAATGCCGGGTTTGTTGATCAATTTCAATTCATGATTGATCCAGTCGCTATTGGCGAGGGTACACCCATTTTCAAAGGACTTACCCATCAACTTAATCTGCAACTCGTCCACTCAAGGGTTTTCAAAAGCGGTACACTTTTGCTTACTTACAAAAAATAAGATCATGACCCATAAAGAAATCGCTACTTCCTTTCTTCAAATGGCAGGAATGGGTGAGGTAAAGGAAGCCTATGACCAATACACGGCTGATCATTTCATCCATCACAACCAATACTTCAAAGGAGACCGGGAATCATTAATGGTAGCCATGCAAGAGGCACACGATACCAGTCCCAACAAGTCGATTACCATAAAGAATATCTTTGAGGAGGGTGATACGGTGATCACCCATTCGCATGTTGTGAAGACCGATATGGAAATAGCCGTAGTCCACATCTTTCAATTTGACAATGACAAAATTGTGGAGTTATGGGATTTGGGTCAGGTTATCGACAAGGATTCCCCCAATGAGAATGGATTGTTTTGAAGCTAGATTTATCGGTTGTTGGTGAGCACAAACGCACCCCAGTAGTAGGGATCTGGATAGTTTTCTTTTAGTGTACGCATGGCAGAATCAAATGATCCCGATAAGGATTGTGTTTCCATCAGCTGATTGTAAAACAAGGTCATGAACTGCATGGTGGCTTCATCGTCTACTTTCCACAATGAGGTGACCAGGCTTTGCACTCCGGATTTTTGCAACGCCCGTTTCAAGCCAAACAGTCCCTCACCGGGAACCACTTCCCCCAAG
>JAGQYK010000077.1 GCA_020436125.1 Cyclobacteriaceae bacterium
GGCCCAATACCTTTAAGGGTACTTCCAATTTTATTTTCTCCCTTTTCTTTTTCGTATGCCTGATCAAGCAACCTATGACTAGGCAGAATGATAGTTGCTTTTTTTGAAATGAAAAGATTCTTAGTTACATCCAGATTAAATTTAGCAAGCTTTTCAATCTCTGTTTTGAAAACAACTGGGTCTAACACCACACCATTTCCAACAACGTTTTTAGTATTAGACCTGAATATGCCCGAAGGAATCTGATGAAGAACATGTTTAATACCATCAAATTCAAGTGTGTGCCCAGCATTGGGGCCACCCTGAAAGCGAGCGATCACATCATACTTTGGAGCTAGAACATCAACAATTTTACCTTTACCTTCATCTCCCCACTGGAGACCCAGTAACACATCTACTTTCATTTTATGCTGATTACTTTTTGGATAATTCTATAGCCTCCTCTTCAGTTTTCACTACCTGAAAAATGGCATTCAATTTTGTTATGGCTAACAACTTTTTCACATTGTCAGAGGGGTTCATTAAGTAGACCTCTCCTCCCTTGTTTCTGAATTTAGTGAGAATGGTAATAAGCACTCCAATTCCACTGCTATTGATATATCGTAACTCTGAAATATCAACGATACAGGTGACCACCTTATGACTTACTGCGTCATTTACTGCCTCAATGAGTTGCGTGCCATTATCTTCTCCTATAAGATCCCCAGCTATCCTCAAAATGAGAGTGTTGGCGCTTATTTCCTGTCTAAAGTTCATACTTTTCTATTTTCACAATTTTTCTTGGTACAAGTTGCATACAGTATCAAAGAATGATGCATTACATTAAAGTGAAGCAACTCCTCAACTGTGTTTTGAATATTTTGGATCCTGGGATCACAAAACTCAGTCACTTTATGGCAATCAGTGCAAATCAAATGATCGTGCTGCTTGTAACCAAATGACTTTTCATATTGAGCCAGATTTTTACCAAACTGATGTTTACTAACCAGATCACATTCTACCAATAAATCCAAAGTATTGTATACTGTGGCTCTACTAACCTGATAGTTTTTATTTTTCATATTGATGTAAAGAGACTCTACATCAAAGTGTCCATCCTGAGAATAGATTTCCTCCAGTATAGCAAAGCGTTCAGGCGTCTTCCTCAGCTCCTTATTTTCAAGGTAAGCTGTGAAAATCTTTTGAACTTCTTCGTAAACTTTTTGATTAATAGGCATACTCTCGTTTCGACCAGCAAATATAAGAGTTGTAATGAATAACGTGGCCAAAGCAGCTATCCAGCAGTGCCCACTGTACAGTCAAGCCGTTATTAAACCTTTTCCAGATTAGAATTTTCGATATTCTTAGAATCAAAGCGGTTGGTGGTGACCACTCCCTCCACTTTTTCCAGTTTTTTGATCAATAGATCCAGATGCCGAGTGTCATTCACATAAAGCATAATCTCCCCGGTAAAAATGCCATTGTCCGTTCTAAAGGAAATTGAACTCATGTTTACCTTCAATTCTTCTGATATTATTTTCGACACATCATTAATGAGCCCCACCCTATCCGTGCCAATGATTTTCAGGCCGGTGAGGAATGCCACCTCATGTTGTGAAGTCCATTTTGCCTTTATCACTCTATTACCATGACTGGCCAGAAGCTCGGTCGCATTAGGACAATTTGCACGATGAATTTTTATTCCTTCATTGACTGTAACGAAACCAAAAACCTCATCTCCCGGGATAGGTGAACAGCACTTTGCGAGCTTGTACTCCACCACATCCATATCTTCGCCTATCAAAAGAATATCATCGTAACGTCCTTTGGCTTTTGAAATTTCCTGTTCTATTCCTTTTACATCATTAATTTGAGGCTTGGACTTGACATGCGATGGTGGCTTAAATTCCTTAAAGCGCTTGAGGTCATTCACCGTAATCAGTCCTTTGCCCACCTTGAATTGTAGGTCGAACTGAGAGTTTACCTTAAAGTAAGCTCTCATTCGCTCAAACATCTGATTATTGGGGACAATTTTAATTTGCTTGAGCTTTCGCAAAAGGATTTCTTTTCCTTCTTCAGCAATTATTTTTTTATCCTCTTTTAAAACATCCTTGATTTTAGACTTGGCCTTGGAGGTGACCACAAACCGAAGCCAATCTTCATTTGGTTTTTGTTTGGCTGAGGTCAATATCTCAATCTGATCTCCATTTTTTAAGGCCTGATTGATGGGAACCAGCTTCTGATTCACCTTGGCACCAATACACTTCGCCCCCACATCGGTATGGATATCAAAAGCAAAATCAAGAGCAGTAGCACCATTGGGCAGGGTTTTTAATTCTCCCTTGGGGGTAAATACGAAGATTTCTTCATTGAAAAGGTTGCCCCTAAAATCGTCTACAAATTCCAGAGCGGACAAATCCTGACGCTCTAACAATTCCCGAACGTGTACCAGCCATTTTTCAAGATTGGATTCATGAGTACCCGCATTGTCTTTATACTTCCAATGTGCAGCATATCCTTTCTCTGCAATCTCGTCCATGCGTCTGGTTCTGATTTGCACCTCTACCCACTGACCATTTTTGGCCATTACCGTGGTATGTAACGATTCATAACCATTGGTTTTGGGGGTACTTATCCAATCTCTTAACCTATCGGGGTTGGGTGTATAGTAATCTGTAACAATAGAATAAGCCTGCCAGCAGTAAGACTTTTCTTGGTCTTCGGGGGTATCTAAAATAAGTCGCACCGCAAACAAGTCATATACTTCATCGAAAGGAATATTTTGCTTTCGCATTTTATTCCAAATCGAGTAAATAGATTTCGGCCGGCTTTTTATCTCGTAGCTAATGCTTAGTTTATCGAGCTCTTCCTTTACTGGGGTGATAAAAAGTTTTATAAACTTATTTCTGGAAGCTTTGGTATTATCTATTCTCGATGCAATCTCCTCATAGACGCTTTCGTCTGTAAACTTGAGATAAAGGTCCTCCAACTCACTCTTAATCGCATTTAACCCCAGTCGGTGTGCCAGCGGGGCATAAAGGTAAATTGTCTCTGAGGCAATTTTCAACTGCTTGTTGCGGGGCATGCTCACCAAGGTGCGCATGTTGTGAAGGCGATCGGCCAGTTTGATCAATATTACTCGGACATCTTCAGAGAGCGTGAACAGCATCTTTCTAAAATTCTCAGCCTGTGCCGAGGTGCCATATTCAAAAACGCCACTTATTTTTGTTAATCCATCGGTGATTCTGGCTATTTTCTTTCCAAACATCCGCTCGATGTCTTCCAGCTCCGTGTCGGTATCCTCCACCACATCGTGCAAAAGAGCTGCAATAATGGAAGTAGTTCCTAAGCCAATCTCCTCCACGCAAATCTCAGCTACAGCCAATGGGTGGAATATATAAGGCTCGCCAGATTTCCTCCGCATATCCTTATGCGCCTCCAGGGAAATAGTAAAAGCTCGCTTAATCAGCTTGGCATCTCCTGGTTCCAGGATAGGCTTAGCCTTGCGGAGCAACCTGCGATATCGATTAATTATTTCCTTTTTCTCCTCTGCCGCGTCAATTACCACTTGAGTCTATTTATCGTTCACACACTTATTTCTATTGCCTTTTTTCATAGAACGTGAAAATGGGGTAACCAATTCACTGGAATTTTGAAAAAATATCATTAATCGTAATAAAATATCTATAAATTTGCACTCCTTTTTTGACGACTGACCCATCCTTGGGAGGATAATTCGGTTTAAAACTGAATAAAAAGGCTGGACGGCAAATGCGGGTGTGGTGAAATTGGTAGACATACCAGACTTAGGATCTGGCGGAGCGATCCATGGGGGTTCGAGTCCCTCCACCCGCACGATAAAAGAACCCTCGGTTCCAGGCATATGTAACTGGTATCGAGGGTTCATAATTTTAGTTGAATCACAAAAAACTGGAATACCTTGGACATTACGTTAGACAAAAAAAGCACCACAGACGGTCTTATTAAAATTAAGTTATCACAAAGTGATTATCAACCGAAAGTGGAAGAAAAAATTAAGGACTATGCTCGCAAAGCTAATATTAAGGGCTTTCGTCAGGGCAAAGTACCTCACGGTGTAATCAAAAAAATGTTTGGCAAGTCCATTCTCGTTGACGAAGTCAATCACCTACTTTCCCATTCCGTTTCTGACTACATCAAAAGCAACAACCTGAGAATTTTAGGAGAACCGTTACCTAACCAGGAAAAAGCAAACCAAATTAACTGGGACATTCAGGATGAATTTGAATTTGAGTTTCAAATTGGCCTGGTGGATGACTTTACTTATGAGCTTTCACCAAAGGTTAAATTAAAATCTTATCCCATAGAAGTAGATAAAAAGGTTATTGACGACACCATTGCTGACCTCAAAAAGAGATTTGGTGAGGTTACCCACCCTGAAGTGAGTGAAGAGGGGGATAACCTTCATGGGCAAGTGCTTGAAGCCGGAAGTGAAACTCCGGTAAGTGCTCATTTGGAACTCCCTAAGTTGAACAAAAAAGTAGTAAAAGATTTTGTGGGTAAGAAAAAAGAGGACTCCATTGAAATGGACATCCGAAAAGTGTTTGAAACTGATGAAGAAATAGGAATTTTCCTGGGTGTTTCCCCTGAAGAGGCCAAAACAAAAAACGGAAAGTATAATTTCCAGATTACTTCCATCAGTCGTGTCGCTCCCGCAGAAATCAATCAAGAGTTATTTGATAAGGTTTTCGGAAAAGACACTGTAAAATCTGAAGAAGAATTTCTAAATAAAGTAAAAGACACCATTCAGGGTAATTACGACAGGGAGACTGCTCATTTATTAGATCATGAAATTCAGCATCACTTTGTTGATAATACCAAAATCAATATGCCAGATGATTTTTTGAAAATTTGGCTGAAAAACTCTGGTGGAGACCAAATCACAGACGAAATACTTGAAAAAGAATTCGGGCAGTACAAAGAATCCTTAAAATGGGATTTGATTAAAAACAAAATTGCGGAAGACCTGAAAGTTGTAGTTGAGGCTGATGAAGTAAAAGCAAAGGCCAAGGCAATGATTATGGAACAATTTGGTGGGCAGGCTTTTGCCGCACAGCTAGGAGACAAGCTAGATGACATTGCTGACAACTACCTGTCAGATCAGGAAGGGAAAAACTTCATGAAACTTTACGATGAACTCCGGCAAGAAAAAATCCTAAAAACCATAAAGGAGACGGCAACTATTTCAGAAAAGCCAGTTTCTTTGGATGAGTTCAAAAAGATTGTAGAAAAGCACAATCATTAAGTTTTTCTGAACCTTTCAACGTTCAGTTGAGTTTAATCGTATAAGCCCTTAACCGGGCTTTTTTATTGCAAAATTCTTGTTAACATTGAGACTGCTAACAGAATAAAGCAACCCCTATTTTCGACTAAAGGATATAAAACATATTTGACCATGAATAAAAACAACGAGTTTAGGAAATACGCAGTGCATCATATGGGCATGAGTGGTAATACGGTTGACGATTACGCTCAAAAAATTGATAACATGACCCAGTATGTGATCGAAGAGCGTCCTGGTAATTTCAGAGCTATTGATGTGTTTACTCGTCTTATCTCTGATAGAATTATTTTTCTAGGTATGGGAGTAGATGATCAGATTGCCAATCTGCTCACGGCTCAGCTATTGTTTCTTGAATCTTCTGACCCTAAAAAGGACATTATCATGTATATCAACAGCCCGGGCGGATCAGTATATGCCGGCCTTGGGATATATGACACGATGAACTACATCAACCCAGATGTTGCCACCGTGTGTACAGGACTTGCCGCCTCTATGGCAGCTGTTCTTTTAGCCTCTGGAGCCGATAAGAAAAGATCCGGACTTCCTCATTCACGCATTATGATTCACCAACCAATGAGTAGCATGCAAGGACAGGCTACTGACATGGAAATCTCGTTGCGCCAAACTTTGGAAGTGAAGAAGGACTTATACACGATTTTGGCCAAACACAGCGGGCAGAAATACGAAAAAATAGAGAAGGATTCTGATCGTGATTACTGGATGCGTGCTGCGGACGCAAAAGCGTATGGTTTAATTGACGAAGTCCTTGAAAAGAAGAAATAAAGGGCATCAAGGCCTAAAAAGCTACTTTATTATTTAATTGGTACATTTGTAGTTCATTATTACTATCACAATGGCAGAAGTTACGTGTTCGTTTTGCGGGAGGAATAAGAAGGATGTTGATCTGATGATATCAGGTATACACGCCCACATTTGTGATAAATGCGTAACACAGGCTAGCCAAATATTACTTGAGGAGAAGAAAAACAAGACTGAAGCGGGCAACCTTCCCAACTTTAAGCTGATCAAACCAAGAGAAATCAAGAAGTTTCTTGATGAATATGTGATCGGTCAGGATGAAGCCAAAAAGGTAATGTCGGTTGCTGTTTATAATCACTATAAGCGCCTGATGCAAAAGAAAGTCGACAATGATGTGCAGATTGAAAAATCGAACATTATCATGGTGGGCGAAACGGGAACTGGTAAAACCTACTTGGCAAAGACACTGGCCAAGTTACTGCAAGTTCCATTTTGTATTGCGGATGCAACCGTTCTCACAGAAGCTGGCTACGTGGGCGAAGATGTTGAAAGCATTCTGACAAGACTACTCCAAGCTGCTGATTATAATGTAGAAGCTGCAGAGCGCGGCATTGTCTACATTGACGAAATTGATAAAATCGCAAGAAAATCCGATAACCCATCTATTACACGTGATGTGAGTGGTGAGGGCGTACAACAGGCGTTGTTGAAATTATTGGAGGGAACAGCTGTCAATGTTCCGCCACAAGGAGGAAGGAAGCATCCTGATCAAAAAATGATCACTGTAAATACAGATAACATTTTATTTATCTGTGGTGGCGCTTTTGAAGGAATTTCAAGATTTATAGCAAGCCGTCTTAATACAAGACCACTCGGCTTTGCTGCGAGTGCAGATAGTATGAAGCCAGGTGAGTTTGATAAGGATAATTTATTGCAGTTTGTTTCAGCGCTTGATCTTAAGAGTTTCGGTTTGATTCCTGAGTTAATAGGACGCCTTCCGGTATTGTCGTATTTGAATCCTTTGGATAAAGATGCGTTACGGAAAATTCTCACGACCCCTAAGAACGCACTTGTAAAGCAATATCAGAAATTGTTTGAAATGGAGGATATCGAAGTCGATTTCAAAGATGGCGCCCTCGATTTCATTGTTGAAAAAGCCATTGAATTTAAATTAGGGGCGCGCGGTTTACGTTCCATTTGTGAGGCCATCATCAACGATGCCATGTTTGATCTCCCTTCAGAAAAAACAACTGATAAGCTTTCGATCAACCGGGCCTACGCGGAAGAGAAATTCAACAAATCACATTACAGTAAATTGAAAGTAGCTTAAGCTTAGTCCTCGCTACGAAGATAATTGACCATTAACCTGGCTGCATTTGTAGAAGCAGAGCCAGTATCCAATATTTTCAGTAATTGATCATAATCTTTCATGATCTTATCGCGATGAAAAGAATCTTCCAGCAATCTCCTCAATTCTATAATTGTATTTTGGATGGTTGCCTCTTTTTGAATTAATTCTCGGATAGCTTCCTTACCTACAATCAGGTTAACCAAAGAAACAAACTCTACTTTTATCATCCACTTAGCCAGAAAAAACTCCAGTCTGTTGGCTTTGTATACCACCACTTGAGGAACTTTAAAAAGTCCTGTCTCCAATGTGGCGGTGCCCGAAGTTACTATGGCAGCATGTGCATGCGAGAGCAAATCATATGTAGCATCAAAAACTAAATGGACGTTTGAATACTTTGAAATTGGTTCATATAAAATCTCCGGCATTGATTTCACCGCAGCTACCACAAAATTATAATCAGGATTAGCATCAATTACCTTTACCATTAATGGGATAATTTTTACCAATTCACTTTTTCGGCTTCCTGGTAGCAGCGCTACCAATTGTTTTTTATCAGCCAGATGATGTTTATTTAAAAAATCAGGATCAGGCTGAAACGCCTTAACAGCATCCAATACGGGATTACCCACGTAGTCGACTTCCCAATCAAACTTTTTGAAAAACTCTTTTTCAAAAGGAAGAATACAAAACATCCTATCCACATTGGATTTCAACTCCTTGGCTCTGGACTGATACCACGCCCAAACCTTCGGAGATATATAGTAATAGTTTTTTACACCATTGGCCTTACAAAACTTAGCTATTCTTTTATTGAAAGCACCGTAGTCGATAAGGATGACTACATCGGGCTGATAATCCAAAATATCATTCTTACATTGTTTGAGCCTACCAAGGAGGGTTCGCAAATTGGCGAAGAGCGCGATCAAACCCATAAAAGCCATGTCGTGGTAATGCACTACAACATCAAGGCCGACTGCTTTCATGTAGTCTCCGCCAAAGCCTCGGAAGTGTACATCAGGATCCTGCTTCTTTAATTCCTTCATCAGGTTACTTCCGTGAAGATCTCCGGAGCGTTCACCTGCGATCAGATAGTACTTCACGATAATTGTTTATTATTCGCCATAGTACTCCACATAATTTCTCGGGGTTTCGTAAAGTCGTAAAGAATGGAGCGAACCCAATTTACTAATACCCTGAATTTTGGGTGCTAAAATTTTCCATATCTCGACAATTAGCGTTTCACAGCTAGCCAACTTATCTTTCATGAAATCCACATCCATATTTAGGTTCTTATGATCTAGCTTATCGATCACTTCCTTCCTGATCAGTGTACTCAATTTCTTAAGGTCGATCACAAAACCAGTTTCAGGATCCGGCTTACCTTTCACCGTTACAATTAAATCAAAATTATGGCCATGCCAGTTTTCATTGGCGCAAGGGCCAAAAACTTCGATGTTTTTTTCCTTCGACCAGGCTGGGTTGTACAGCTTATGCGCTGCGTTGAAATGCTCTTTTCGACTAACGTAGACCATATCTTTATTCTGGCGCAAATATACATTAACTTGCCTCAAAATATTTTACTCAAATGATCATTGTTACAGGAGCCGCAGGCTTTATTGGGAGTTGCCTAATCAAGAAACTGAATTCTGAGAATTTCAACGCCATTGTGGCCGTAGATAAGTTTGAGGATGAAACAAAGAACAAAAACCTTGAAGGCGCCCAACTAGCCGAAAAAGTGGACCGTGACGAGTTTATGATATGGCTCGACAAGAACAATGAAAATGTTGAATTTATCTTTCATATCGGAGCACGCACCGATACCGCAGAATTCGACATGGACCTATTGCATAGGCTTAATACAGATTATACAAAAGAGATTTGGAAGCGATGTGTTAGTTACCAAATTCCATTGGTTTATGCTTCCTCTGCAGCTACCTACGGACTAGGAGAAGAAGGCTACGATGACAACGAATCTACCATTCAAAAATTAAAGCCTTTAAACCCTTACGGTGAATCCAAACATGAGTTTGATATTTGGGCCTTATCACAAAAAGACAAACCTTTCTATTGGGCTGGACTCAAATTTTTCAACGTATATGGTCCCAACGAATATCATAAAGGCAGAATGGCCTCTGTTATTCTTCATGCTTTTAAGCAAATCAATGCCACAGACAAGATGAAATTATTTAAATCCCATAATCCGAAATTTAAAGACGGAGAACAAATGAGGGATTTCGTTTATGTAAAGGACGTAGTGGACGTGTGTTATTACCTAATGCACCACAGAAAGAATTCTGGTATTTACAATTTAGGATCAGGAAAAGCCAGAACATTTCTGGACTTAACCCGCAACGTATTTAGAGCAATGAATAAAACGGAGACCATTGAATTCATCGATACCCCGGAAGACATTCGCGATAAGTACCAGTACTTCACTGAAGCCAATATGAAAAAATTAAAGAGTATTGGGTATAACAAACCATTTTCAACACTTGAAGAAGGGGTTTCCGACTACGTAAAAAATTATTTAATTCCGAATAAAGGGTATTAGTGACTAACCACTATTTTTTTAACTATTTCTCTTCCTCCTGCTATTACTTTCAACAAGTAGATTCCATTGGTTAAATGGACAACAGGAATATTTATTGAACCATCAAAAACGGTGGTGATTATAGTTCTACCTAATAAATCAGTCATAGTAGCCTGTGCTGGGTAAGAAGAATTAAATTCTATAAACAAGTCATCATCAACCGGGTTAGGATAAATTTTTAGCTGAGTTGCATTCTCTTCCATGCCAGTTATTGTCACTAGACCTGATGATCGATTACAAGTACCCTCATATGTAACCACTCTATATACTCCTTCGTTGCCATTATACGCGTACGTTCTTCCAACAGCACCATCTATCTTCTGCTCATTTAAAAACCATTGATAGGAAGAAGAGGTAGCAAGACTCACAAGATTGTCCGAGCTAACCGCAATAGCATTCTTTCCGGTTGATGTTGGTAAAATCATAATTTGCCTTTCAAAAGTATGTGAAGTTAATTTATCACTAACTAGTAAGTGAGACGGTATAAATGCCTGCTTCGTCAAAAGACTGAAATGGGTTTTCAAAAACACTTGATCCTATTACTGCTCCATCTTGATTCTCAAAAATCCATTCAAACGCATCAACTTCACCAATACTCATATTGCTGAACTCTGTAAAACCATCCTGACAGAGGTACTTCGTATCAAAATCAGCAAATAAAGCAGACTCGCATGTTTGTGCCAGCCAATTTGACGAGTTTACTATCGATGAGTTTAGGCCACCATATATTCTGGAAGACCCTAAAAAGTCCACATTAGAAATATTTAAATAATCGGTACACAGCAGGAAATGAGAACTGGTAGACAGAGAGGATTTTGCTGAACTCGAAAGTGTTACTAAACTATTTTCTTCGCCTTTCAACCATGATATTGTATCCGCATGAAATCTTGACCCAGCGTTGAGCAACAAGCTTGATCCATGATAAATACTCAAGTCTGCGACTTCGATATCTCCATTGACATTCACTTCCGACTGAGCAATTTCAAAAGCTCCATCAAACGAAATGCCATCCCAACTTAAATCCACAGTAGCATTATCAAATTTCAATTTAGATCCACTGGATTCGAATGTCAATTGGTTTGCATTGAAAGTACTCTGCTCTTTCAGTTTTATTTCAGTGTCATTAATCACAAGCACTTTAAGCGATGGGCTCACCGCCATCAGTTTATTCAGCGTAAGCGCTGAATTACTTATGGTTAATTCTCCGCCCAATAATTCCAGGTGGTCTGCATTAAGCGTTCCTCTCATTTGCCAATTACCACTTGTTATGCTCAATTTCACATTACCTAACTCACTCTCATTGAAATACAAAGTACCCGGTCCATTAGAGGCAGAACAAATAATAGAACCCTCACCAACAGTCCCAAAAGATTCATTTGCCAACACTAGATCTTTAATAACTGTTAATGAATTTCCTTGCATGGCGAGACTTGCTGACTTACTTCTCAACCATTTCATTGTTCCAACTGATTGGTTTTGGTTCAACTCTATTTGATCTGTACCTATTCCATCAAATGAATTTTCATCAATTATTATCCGATCCAGTGCTCCCGGAACTATCATGGCTGGTGTTCCCCCACTCGAAAAAGACCAATGTGCCCCGTCACTCCAGTCACCGGAATCTCCTACCCAGTAAAGCGTACTACCCATAGCCTCAGAGGATTGGTATTTAATGACAAGAGAAAAATCCTGACTTCCATTTACGAGTTGACCTTTGTGGCTCACGACTAAACGATACGGCTTGGCTTCAGGTAAATTGTATTCTAACTTCTCTACGTTATCTCTATAGTTATCGCCTTTAATCGCTTGTGCTGAAGGAACAGAAGGATTCAATAACCAGGGATGCGTTGTTACACCATCCTCTGCAATCAACTTAACATCAAGATCATTCACCAACATCAAACTAATTGGATCCAATGAAGGATTTACCGGTTGTGCTACCGGATCATTCCAAGCAATGGTCACAGTAATTTTCTGACTAGCACGCGGGGTCAATATTTGCTCGTATACAGCACCATTCACCAATTTTTCTTCACTAACAATAGTATTGATGCCATCCTCACTTACCAACAATTTAGCCGCAGCCTCGACATTGAGAACACCCCACCCAAATTGATAATCTGGCCCAGGCATAGCACCCGCTTCCTTCGCTGTATGGATTGCCAGTGCTTTTAGGGTTGAAGATTTCATTACTTTTCCACCATGAAGTTTTGCATATAGCTCCTGCAACAAGGCCAATGACCCTGTGACATTTGGAGTAGCCATAGAAGTACCGCTGCTATAAGAATAAGTATTATCTCCATCAGCGCTCAATGAAAATAAATTCACCCCAGCCCCTACTAAGTCTGGCTTTATTCTGCCATCATCTGTTGGCCCCCAACTACTAAAAGAACTCATCACCACACTTGCTGGATTAGTATAAGTCAACACCTTATTAATCGCCCCAACAGTTATAATGTTCTTAGCCACTGATTCCGGAATAATGCAATCGTACCCAGTCCCTCCATTGCAATCAGGAGGTCTTGAACCATCCCCAGGCTCTCCCCTGTCATTTCCCGCAGCCCATACTATAGTGTAATAAGGTGCAAGGTTGGCCAATTCATCTAATGCAGCTGCCTTATCGCCATAAAACCCAAACCTATAATCCTCGTCTGCACTAATCGAAGAGTTACCCGACCAACTCCATTGACCATTTATTTTAGTCCATCCCGTAACTGTGCCATACGAGTGATTTGATAAAAGTAAAGAATGTTCATCAGGCTTAGCCAATGCCGTCATTTCCGCCAAATCATTATTAAAATACCAATTGGTTACAGAAGCTTTGGGAGCCATGCCTTTCGCGCTGGGATTAACACCTGACGCTATTATTGTCCCCGTTACATGCGTAGCATGCGTCACTTCATTATCAACTTCTTTTGATATTACTCTAGCCCCCAACTCAATATGATCCTTAACGCTGCCTTCATCCCAAACACCAATTAGCATTCCTTCTCCTTCCAAATCTAACCCAGTCATACCCCCACTTTGGATTTGAGCAACACCCGTTGTTATTGCAGCTTCACTATTAAGCGTAGAAATATAAATTGGGATCCCATCCACCACATCGACCATCAGTAAATGCCTTCCCTCAGTAGTATTTAAAAAAATAGGTGTAGATGTTTTTCTTGCAAACTCACTAATCCTTGCAGCACGAACATTAAAATCCGATTGAGTTTTTTGCTTTAAAGCCCGTAGTGAAATTCCTGGCTGTGAAAATCCAATACCTCCGCAAAGTAGAAGGACAAGTAAGTACAGGTATTTATTTGATATGAAAAGCATAATGCTTTTACCGCGTTATTTTATTAACACCCTCCGATTGATCATCTTATTACCTGATTGCACTAGCAATAAATAAATGCCTTCAGGGAAATTTGAAACATCTAAGCTCCACTCGTCTTGATCAAACACAAACTCCGAAGGCATATCCTGGCCGAGCTGATTCACCAATCTTAGTCGTTTAACATTTTCACCTTTAACATACAATTTATCATTCGATGGGTTAGGGTAAACTTGAACCGAATTTTGATTTTCCTCTTCCTTAAGCCCTGTAACCAAAAAAGGAATTGATTGCCTGTTGCAGTTACCATCAAATGTAAGTACCGAATATACTCCTAATCCAGTCGAAAGTCCAATTGATCTCAAGTTAGTATCCTCCAGCAACTCTCCGTCTAATACCCACTGATATTTGTTGGCGGGGAGGAAACTTATTAGCTTTCCATTACTTAATTCAATCTTGTTTTCAGACAATTCTGAAGGATTTAAATCCACTGGCCTGGTATAAAATACCGTACTGGTACCATCAGTAACCGCTAATGAAACCTGAAATTGACCGGGTCCTTCAAATAGATGAATTGGGTTGACTGAACTTGATATGTTTTGCGTTGATTGCGCATCCCCAAAATCCCAATTACGAGCGGTAATTGGACCAGAGCTCTTGTCTGTAAAAATCACGGCAGCATTTTCACAATTATATTCAAAATCGAAATCCGGAAATAAAATATTATCACAAGTGTCTTGTAGCCAGTTAAGTGAATTAATAACAGTACTATTCATTCCAGCATTTAAAATAGCCTCTCCTGTGATGGAAATGTTTTCAATATCCAAATGGTCCAAACAAATTTTAACATGATCTGTAAATTCAAGGGTTGCCAATCCAATACCAGAAGAAGATAAAGCTATTCGATTATCCGAAGTAGCCGACAACTTAAAAGCATTACTTATCACTTGAGTAGTTCCTTCCTCCATTATTAAGGAGGAACTCTCATCTAAATCAATATTACTCCAGGTATGACTACCGTTTACAGTCAAAATCCCAAACCCTTCTACATTTCCAATAACTCCTGCACCTTCTACATTTATCTCCCCTCCTGTCAGTTCTATTGTACCATTAAAAGTATTCGTGCCAAGATTTAAATTATAAGACGATGAAACAGGAACTACAATCCCAGCATTTTCACTTTCAAGAAGAAGACCCGATATGTCGATCGCTAAGGAATTAATACCCGAAATACTGGTATTTACTAAGGTCAATGTTTTTGGCTGATCCCCCACTGAATTCAGATCGTTAATTTTTATCTGATTTTCATTAATTGAAAGATGTCCTTCTTCCAGTTGAACTTCATTAACCTCAAAATCTCCTGACAATAACCAATTTGAACCCGCACCAGAAAACTTTAAGGTCAAATCATCCAGGTTATTATTGTTCAAGTTAATCTTAGCGTCTGTTTCGGTATTCCCTTCAAAAAGAATAGTTCCAGACGAAGAGGTAGAAATATGTTCAGATAAAAGATTGACAGCATCACCTATTGTCAGTTGGTGCCCATCAAAATCAAGGCTGGTGTTTTCATTGGCAAACCAGCGAATAGAATAACATTGCTGATTCTGAGTAAGCGTAACCGTCTCTCCATCCAATAAAAAAGAATTTTCATCAAACACCACTTTATCTCCTGCAGATGGCACCACATTAGCAGGTGCACCTCCACTTTCCAAAGACCATTTGGTCCCATCATCCCAGTTACCTGTATTTCCAATCCAATAATAAGAAATTCGAGGATCAATGACTGAACTATAGGTAACGATCAAGGAAAAATCCTGTTTTCCATTTACAAGTGCATTCTTATGACTTACTTTAAGTTTATAATTTCTAGGTTCAGGATTTTCAAACTCCAGCTTTTCAACATTATCCAGAATATTATCTCCTTTTGTTGCGGCCATTGCAGGATTGGCCGGATCTAATTTCCATGGAAATTGCTTGATTCCTCCGTCATCAACGAGTGTGATATCAAGGTCATTCTTCAGCATTCTAGTGGTAGGGTTGAGAGAGGGAGTTAATACCTGACCTGCGGGGTCGGTCCACACTAATGTGGCTGTAATTTTAGTGTTTTCTTTAGGTTCCAATGTCAGTTCAAAGACCTCCCCATTGTTCAATGACAGCTCTTCTATAAAGATATTTTGATCATCCTTTTCAATTAAAGTTTTTGCCGCATTTTCTGCATCCAGTAACCCCCATCCAAACATATAGTCTGGCCCAGTATTCGGTCCAGCCTCTCTGGCAGTGTGAATTGCCAATCCCTTTAGAGTTGCAGACTTCATTAGATTACCTGCATTGAGATTTTTGTGCAATTCTTGCAACAAGACTAAAGTTCCTGTAGCCGCTGGAGAAGACATTGATGTACCACTTAAGGTTTCATAGGCACTGGCACTATTAGACGATGTGGAAAAAACTGACTGTCCTGGAGCCACAATATCAGGCTTAATCCTCCCATCATCGGTTGGACCAAAGCTGCTAAAGCTTGTAATCTCAACATCGGAGGCATTAGTGTACGGTCCAACCAGTTTCTTTACGGCTCCCACTGTAAGAATATTCTTGGCTACTCCATTTGTGGGAATACAATCAAATGGATCACAGTCTGGTGGTTTAGAGCCATCCCCTACATCCGAATTATCATTCCCAGCTGACTTTACAATCAAATAATAAGGCGCACTGTAAGCAATATCATCATAAAAACCACTAGTAGAATTATAAAATCCAAATTTCCAATCTCGGGTGGTGCTAATACTTGCATCTCCAAACCATTGCCATTCACCACTATTATTACTCCAGCCCGACAGCGTGCCATAAGAATGGTTGGAAAGGATAATTGATGATTGATCTGGTGCAGCCCGACCAGTCATTTCACTAACATCATTAAAGAAATCAAATGCAATTGCAGTTGCCTTCGGAGCCATCCCTTTTGCATTGGCATTAACCCCGGTAGCAATCATAGTGCCTAGTACATGGGACGCATGAAAATTGAATTCCGAAGGAGCATCAATCTGCGTCACTCTTCCCGCATATTCAATATGATCAGCCCTAACCTTTCCTTCATCCCATATACCCACCTCTATTCCTTGCCCTTCCAAATTCAAACCCAATGCCCCTCCATTTCTAAGCTCATCTACACCCAAGGATGCAGCTACTCCAGCATTATCCGATTGGATGTAAATGGGAACCCCGGAACTTGACACATCTACTAAAAATATTCTAGATCCATTATTGAATGTGGTCACTCTTCCTCTTGAGTTATTCTTAAGGTAATTTTCCACACGCTGATCAGCGTTACCTTTATCAACTTGATAGACACTATCAATTTTTAACAGGCTCCGTTTATCATCTTGTGCTTTTACCCCGTGATATCCAGCCACGCTTGCTGCTATTAATACAAATTTTATAAAAGCACTTCGCATAAAATATTTACTTCAAAGCCAACTACTCCGCAATAATTACCGCTGTATCAGCAAAGTTATTTGTACTATTATTTAAATCGAAAAATGAATAATTGAGTGTTATCTTTTTTGTGGTCTCATCATAAGTGCCGGTGGCCTCAAATTCGTATTGG